>PAYY01000011.1 GCA_002715465.1 Fidelibacterota bacterium
CAAAGGCGCACGCTTGGAAAGCGTGTTAAGGGGTAACTCTTACGAAGGTTCGAATCCTTTCCTCTCCGCGGTCTGAAGCCCCTCTTTCTGAGGGGTTTTCTCTATAGAGTAATTTTATATCTTGACTCTAACCCATTTTGACTCTTATTGTATATAGGTGACTAGAATAGACACATTAAGGACACACTTATTAGGGACACAGTGCGAGGGGCGGGGTCATAACGCCCAAGACCCTCTCTATATACTATAGTAAAACCAATCTTTTCAGTTTTAATAAACTGCATGGTTTGGTCTATAAAAGGAGATAAAAGGTAGAAATCATAAGAAGGTTAGGCTGGGGTATTATACCCCAGCTTTTCCTGAAATTTGAATTTTAATTCATTAATTTTACACATGATCAAAAACATGATAATCTTATTGCTGCTAAGTAGTACCATCTATTCTCAGCAGTGTAATAAAAACAATTGGAAAGACTATTATAATAAAGAATCTAAAGATATGACAGGTTGCAATCTTAGAGAGGAAAACCTTGCAGGAGTAGACCTTAAAGGTGCAATCCTTGTAGATTCAGACCTTTTTAAAGCAAACCTTCAAGATGCCAATCTTGAAAAAACTGAGCTTTTATATACAAATCTTATTGGGGTAAATCTTCAGGGTGCAAATCTTGCAAAGGCTGATCTTGAAGAGTCTAGCCTAATATATGCGGATCTTTCAGGTTCAAACCTTATTGGAGCAAACCTTATGTATGTAGACCTAAGAGATGCAGACCTTACAGGCGCAAACCTTAGAAAAACTAACCTTGCAGAAGCAAAGCTTAAAGGATCTGATATTACAGGGGTTAAATCAGGTGAAATAACAGGAGAACCTTCTTCGCTACCTGTTGGCTGGAATTTAGTTGACGGACAGTTAATCCAAAATGAATAGTTAAATAGATTATCGTCTCTTTTAAGGAACTTATAAAAGTAGATTGATTTTATTTATTAACGTATGAAATATATTTGGCCATTTGCGTTTTTATTCATTCTTAATCTGATTCCCGCGCAGGAGTCAGAAAATCCTCTTTTTCTGTCTTTTGAAGAATATGAAAAAGCTAAAAAGACTACACCTTTTCATGTAAAATGGATTTCAGCTGGTCCAGTAACAAATTCAGCACGAGTAGAGGCTGTACAAGCCGATCCAAATAAACCTGGGACTATGTATGTAGCTTTTGGATCTGGAAATTTATGGAAGACCACTAATAATGGGTTGGATTGGAAACCCATTTTTGAAAACCAACCGTCTTTAGGTATTGGTGATATTGCAATAGCTCCTTCAAATTCTGAAATTATCTATTTGGGTACTGGTGAAAGCCTACGTAAAAACAGAAATTTTACAATGCCAGGAACTGGAGTATACCGTTCAGATGACAGTGGAGAAAGTTGGGTACATCTAGGTTTAGAGGAAACATGGCATATTGGGGAAATAGCAGTTCATCCCCTAAATCCTGATATAGTTTTTGTGGCTGCAATGGGGAAATTTTGGTCTAAAAGTACTTCCAAAGGAATTTATCGTACAATAAATGGTGGTAAAGATTGGGAGCGGGTTTTATATGTTAACGAAAATACACGGGCTAATGATATAGTAATAGCTCAATCTAATCCCGAAATTATTTATGCCTCTATGTGGGAGAATAATGACAACACAAATATTGTAGAAAGTGTATATGGACCTAATAGTGGTATTTATTACAGTTATGATGGTGGGTCAAGTTGGAAGAGATCTGAAATTGGACTTCCGAAGAAACCAAAAATTGGCAGAATTGGTTTAGCTGTATCGTACCAAAATGCACAAAAAGTTTATGCGTTAATGGATAATAGGAATGAAACTAAGGGAAATTCAGCTGAGGTTTATCAATCGATGAACGGAGGCGTCACATGGAAAAAATCTCATAAAGATACATTACGTATTTTCCCTGGGAATAACATTGGGTGGTATTTTGCAGATGTTTATGTGAACCCTAAAAATGATGATGAGATTTTCTCTCTTGGTGTACGGATGGCTCATAGCATGGATGGTGGTCAAACTTTTAGGACAGTTGGTGGAAATATTCAGCATTTACAGCCTAGTCCAGCTCAAACTCTGCATTTGGATCATTGTGAGTTGTGGATTAATCCATTCAATCCAAATCATTTACTATTAGGTAATGATGGGGGTTTATATGTCACTTATGACAAAGGCTTAAATTGGCTGCATCTTAATAATATACCTACTGGTGAATTCTATGATATTGCTTTAGATAACAAGAAGCCTTATAACATTTATGGCGGTGTACAGGATAATGCGTCAGTATATGGACCAGCGAAAGAATGGAATTTTCATATACATGACCCATGGAAATATCTATGGATTGATCCATGGAGTGGTGGGGATGGTTGCGTGACTCAAATCGACCCAGAGGATCCGAATACCGTTTATTTCAGTCGACAGCATGGTGATGGATTGAGAAAAGATATGTTAGCTGATACGTCAATAGCAATTGGCCCTAATTACCAAGACACATTCAAAGAAAATAATCTAAGGTATAATTTTGTTTCTCCTTATTTCCTCTCTTCCCATGATTCTAAAACATTATATCATGGTGCAAATCACGTTATAAAATCCAGTGACCGTGGAGATACATGGGAATTAATCAGCGGTAATATTGCAGAATCATCAATAGAGGGGAAAAAATCATGGGCTGCTGGCGCTATAGCAGAATCAAAACTACAAAAAGGTTTATTATATGTCGGTACAGATCATGGCGCCTTTTGGACTAGCAAAAATGATGGGAAATCTTGGAAAGAGTTCTCAGACAAATTGCCAAACGCATATATTCGCAGTATAGAACCGTCCAATTTTAAAAAGTCCCGGGTTTATCTTGCAATGACAGGTATTAATTATGATGATTTAAATAATTATATGTTTGTATCAGAAAATTATGGAAAAACATGGAAATCTCTTTCAGCTAATTTGCCAAATGATCCAGCTAATGTAATTATAGAAGATCCTGTACATAAAAATATTTTGTACGCTGGATGTTATAGAGGAGTATATATATCACTAAATCGCGGAAAGTCCTGGAATCTTTTAGGTACTAATATGCCGGCAGTTAGTATTGCAGATTTAGCCATTCAAAAAAGAGAAAATGAAATGGTTGTAGGAACGCATGGGAGGGGGATTTATTATTTAAGTCTTGACCCAATACATCAGGCCTTTGAATTAAAAATTAATAAAAAAAATGAATATTATTTATTTGATATACCTGATGGTCAACTACCAAAACAGATAGATACAAGTAGAGATATGGATCAATCAACTGTTAGCAAATTACCAATTAGCTTTTGGATACCACAAAAAGAAGTGACTAAAATTTCAATTGTTGATAAAAGAGATGATATAATTATCTGGAAAACAGACTTTATAGCCAACAAGGGTTTAAACCAACTTCGATGGGATATGATTATAGAAACAAATCATAGTGAACTACCTTATTTTAGAGAATATAAGCAGTATATAAAGGCAGGTATTTATGAGTTACAGTTAAAAACTAGTAAAAAAATAATAAAGAAAGATTTTACGGTATTAAATCATTTTCATCAAAAATAATAAAAATTGGGGTATCAAGGGAATGGATAAAATAAATAATTGTACAATTGAAAAAGCTTTTTATAAAATGAGCAAATATATTGTGATTTTCTTGTCGATAATTATATCTGTTTCAGGACAAGAACTTAGCAACCAGAAGAAAAAGGAGATTTTTGAAGTACAAAGACTAAGCTCAATGGGTCCAAATTCGGCACCAGATAGAAAAAAGGATGAAGGTAAGGGCCCATATAAAAGATTAGTTATACGAGGAGGCACTGTAATAGATGGTACAGGTGGCCCTCCAAGAGGCCCAATGGATATAGTTATTGAAGACAACATGATTGTCAAAGTGCAAAATATAGGTTATCCAGGTATACCAATTAATGACTCAATAAGACCAAAAAAGGGTGATTATGAAATCAATGCATCAGGTATGTATATATTACCAGGGTTTGTTGACCTCCATATTCATACCGGGAATCAGTATAAAGCTCCTGATGCTGAGTATACATATAAATTATGGATGGCTCATGGAATTACAACTGTAAGAGGGGTTGCCCTTGGACCAACAGAATGGGCCCTTAATGAAAAAGAAAGAAGTGCAAAAAATGAAATTGTTGCACCTCGGATTTACGTTTATGATCGCCCAGGAAATGGAGCGGACTGGAAAGGTGGACCTATTAATGATGTTAAAACCGCTAAAAATTGGGTGAGGTATGCAAAGAAAAAAGGAATTGATGGATTAAAACTTACATCTCCAAGACCTCAAATTATGAAAGCACTTTTAGATGAGGCTAATTCAAATGGAATGGGTTCTGTAGCGCACCTTGAACAGGTAGGAGTTGCTGATATGAATTTAATTGATGCTGCTCGATTAGGTTTGAAAAATCAAACCCATTTTTACGGTCTTTTTGAAGCTTTGTATAAAAACAATGATGTCCAGCCCTGGCCTTACGATATGAATTATAACAACGAGCAACACCGTTTCGGACAAGTAGCAAGACAGTGGAATTTGATACATGAAAGAGGGTCTGATGAATGGAATGATCTTATTAATGAATTGCTCGAATATAATTTTATTATTGATCCTACGATGACAGCATATGTTGCTACACGAGACGTAATGCGTGCTCAAACAGCTGTATGGCATGAGAAATACACTCTTCCTTCTCTTTGGAATTATTATGTGCCAAGCAGGTATAATCATGGTGCCTATTATTTTGATTGGACAACGGCAGATGAAGTAGCCTGGAAAAATTTTTACAGGGTATGGATGTCCTTTTTAAATGATTATAAAAATGCAGGTGGAAGAGTTACAGTGAGTTCAGATGCTGGATACACGTATAATCTTTTTGGCTTTTCTACTGTGGAAGAAATGGAGTTGTTACAAGAAGCAGGTTTTCACCCGCTTGAAGTTTTTCGTGGTGCTACTAAACATGGTGCAGAAGCAATTTTTGAACCAAAAGGAGAAGATATACAGTTTGGTGTTATTCGGCCAGGCTTATTAGCTGATTTGGTTATTGTAGGTGAAAATCCTGTAGAAAATCTTAAAGTTCTTTATGGGACAGGTGCGGTTCGGTTGAACAATGAAACAGCTGAAGCAGAATTAGTTGGTGGTGTCCTTTATACCATAAAGGATGGAATTGTTTATGATGCAAAAAAGTTATTAAAAGATGTGGAATTAATGGTAAAAAATCAAAAAAAAGAAAGAGGAGGGTTGAAAAAAATAAATTGGAAAGATTAATTTGATAATTTAAGTAGGAATAATGTAAACGAGATCAATGGAAAAAATATTATCTCAATATTTTTTTCATTTTTCCCCTCTTTGCTAATTCGTCTACCAATTTATCTAAATATCGTACTTGCTTAGTTATTGGGTTTTTAATTTCTTCAATTCTATAACCATAAATCATACCTGTAATTAAATGAGCATTTTTATTCAAGGTCGCTTTTTCAAAAAATGTTTCAAAAGTTATATTTTGATTGATGTTTTCTTTAAGCTCTTCAAAATTATAACCAGTTAACCACTGAATTACTTTATGTAGTTCATCCTTGGTTCGGTGTTTCTTCTCAATTTTTCTAACATAAAGTGGATAAATTGAGGCAAACGTTATTTTTGCCATTTTCTGATCGTTGTTTAATGTAGAATTCATTGTATTTGTTAATAAATCTAATGTTAATATCTTCATATTCGGGATATAATGATTCTGGACACAATTAGATTTGGAGGGTCATATTCCGAATACCTTTGATATTACTATATTACTATATATTTTTAGAAAGGTGAATGGTTATGGATAAGAATATAGCTGAGTATATGATTTGTGTTAAAGAAGATGTAAGAAGTCTTGGTCTTGAAGTAAGTAAACAAATAACATTTGGATGGCAACCATACGGTTTTGTTTTTCTTGATTTCAATGAAGATCATTGTCAAGCTATGGTCAAGTACGAAACTAATTGATTCGGATAGAATGATTATTTCATTATTATATTAAATGCGATTAGAAAAAAATGAGGTTATTTGTATGAAAATTTTAAAAATATTCATTTGTTTGCTTCTAATCACTTGTTACAAGGCTCCAGAAAAGGGCGCGGCAACAGGAGCAATTCTTGTGGAAAGTATTGGGGAATTTCATCGTCCTGAGAGCGTAGTTTTCAGTCTTGATGGAAAATATCTTTTTGTTGGGAACTGTGCTTCTGATTTATTTGGCAATGACAAAAAAAAGGTCGGTTTCGTTTCAGGTGCTGGTGCTATTAGCCGTTGCGTGGTTGATCAAAAGGGAAATGTTACAATCGAAAAACTTAAATTTATAAAGGATCTTAATGGCCCAACGGGTCTTGGTATATTAACGAAAGCGACCGAAAATTACCCGGCTGGAACGCTTCTGGTCAATCAAGGAATGTCATTACAAGTTGACAAGAATGGTAATAGTATTACGAATATCAACGAATTGGGTGTAGGAGTGAATTTTTATGATCCAAGCAATGGTCAATTACTGGGGCGAATATTAATGGGCCCTGGCAGTGCTGTTGCAAAAGCTATCGGTCATGTACCATTAATTCTTAACAGTCTTGCCTTTGATAAAGATGGAAACCTATACATTACGGACACAGCTTATGGCGGGGATCGTCTTGACCCTAAGGTGTCCCAGCATCCTGGGTTGATCCGAATCGAACATAGCTCAATCGATGATCCTTCAAAAGGTGGCGTAACCTTTACACCAATTTCGGGTGTTCCCAATGGAATTGGATATTGGGAAAAAGAAGATGCTATCGTTATTGTCACCATGGGTGGAAGTGATAAGCTAGGAGGGACAGCAATTTACAAAGTTCCTGCCTCGACTTTTCCCATGAAAGAAATTCCCATTCCACTTTTCGACAATGTCGGTACAGCTGATGGGATAGCAGTTACACCTAAAGGAACCATTATTACTTCTCGGTTTTCAGGCGATTTACTTGCTATACCCTTTAATGGTGAACCCCGTCCTTTAATAATGGAACCTTTTGTTGCGCCTGCTGACCATCGACTTTTAACTCTTAATAATGGCACCTCTATCCTTGCTGTACCCGAGCAGGATCGTTCTGATCCAAACCCTTGGAAACAAAATGTTAAAATTATCCGTTTACCTGAAAACTTCTAATTTCTATTTATATATCATTAAAAACCTATATTTTAAATCTTCTAGATTTTTAATTGTTACTACAATTCTTTTATCTATAAATGTTAATGCTCAAGATGAAATAGGAGAAGATTTTGAAGATATTGTATGGGTTTACCATGCTTATGGGGATTTGAGAAACTGGGGAAGTAATTATGGCCTTATTACAGGCAGCTCTACCAGTAAAACATGCTGTAGTTATATGTACTACCGTAACACATTTAATAACCCACAAAATGCTTGGGTTATAGGTTTTGTCTTTGCTGTGGAAGATAATGTTATAGAGGCACACTCATTAAGTAATGGTCAGAGTTCTTTCTGGCCAGGTGGACCTCCTATGGATTGGATGCCCGTAAAAGAATCTGCTCAAGAACATTTTAACCCTAAATCGGGCTATTCATCCTTTTTAGGCACTCCTTATGTTGCTTCGAGCGATATTCCATCTACCTGGCCTTTGAAGGATGGAGAACCTTACTGGCCTGGCAGAATGAAGCCTGGATCAAGTGATGCGGATAAATATAATGAATTGGCACCATTTTCTGCCTCAGATAGAGACATATTTTATGCTTTTGATGATAGGAACAATGTTGGCAAAGATCCTCTCGGTTTACGAGTAGAAGTGATGAGTTATGATTATGGCGCAGCGTTTGCTGCCGGTATTATTTTCTATGATTATCTCATTATAAATACCAGTGATAAAGATATTAAAGATGGTTATGCGGGCTGGTATGCAAAACTTGGAATGGGTTTTAGTGACAACCTTGATTACTATTTAGGTTCACTAGATTCTGATCAAGATGGGGAAGTTGATGTAATCTATTCTTATGATCCCAAGTTCTATGATCCAAAAGGATGGAATACCAATACTCGTAACTTTGGTATGAAGATGGTGAAAAGCCCCCTTTCTCCTGATGGTGAAGAGCTCGGAATGACGGATTTCCATGTTTTTAAGGTTGACGATCAAGATATTGGTCCTAAAACTGATGAAGGTATGTGGCCTATAATTAGTAGTAATCCTGATGATCCAGATATAGAAGGTGATCCTTCTTTTTATTTTCATGGTGATAATGTTAGGATAGATGATACGGATTGGATTCCTGAAACCTATGAAGATGGGGCAATGTTTGGCTTTTTCATGATGAGTGGTCCTTTTGATTTAGCTGCTGGTGATTCCACTAGGATCTCGGTTGGTTTTGTCCTTTCACCTGATAATGAAACGTTAAAAAATGATGTAAATTTAATGCAGGAGATGGCTGACAATGACTTTTTGGGTCCTTCACCTCCACCAGCGCCAGCGGTAACGGGTGTTGCTTCTGATGGAAAGGTAACTCTTTACTGGGACAATGGGGCAGAAACAGATCCAAATTTTGAAGGATATCGGGTTTTTAGAAAATATGGATCTTCAATTTTTCATCTTAATAAATGGGGTAAAGAGATCCTAAATTTAAAAGGTGATGTTGTAGGTCATATACCTCTAGCCCAATATGATAAAATAAATAATATAAAAGGTTCGGATCCGTTTGATCCATATATCAACCTTGGCTCAGATACTGGATTAAAGCATTCTTTTGTTGATACAAATGTAACGAATGGACTTCCCTACGTTTATGCTGTTACATCTTATAGTGGGCCATTATTAGAAAAAGAACTATCATCATTAGAAAGCCCAATAGGATCTAGAGGTGGTTTTGGCAATACAGCATATGTAGTTCCCTTTCAGGAAGCGATTGGTGTTATCGATGGTTCATCATCTGAGGATACCCTATTTCCAGTCGTCGACCTACAGCAATATCCCGATGATAGTTATTATATAAAGGTTAATTCCATATTGCCAAACCTATTTACAGGTCATGAGTATGAAGTTACCTTTACGGATACAGTTTTCTTTTTTGAAGATACCCTTTATGAGCAGGGTTTTAGTCTTTTTGATGTGGATTCTGGCGAGTTTTTAGTAGAAAACATGATGATCACGGATGAATCAGGTGATAATACGCCAATAGCGGGTGGTGTCAGATTAGATTTTTATGGTAGGGATGCACAAGGTACAGATGCCATGTGGGTATATGGATCAACAGTAAAGGATGGTGCTGACTTTCCTTATTGGCATGCAAGAGCTTTTGGGCCTGCTGGTGATGATTTTTATGAAATAACAATAACGGAAGATACTCGTTCTGTTGAGGCTTCCAGTGGTTATGGTTCTTCTACATATCAGATTCCTCTTAGAATAATGAATGCTACTACTGGAGAAGATCTTTCTTCAAATATGTTTGTTGTAGATATGATTGGAAAATTTACTGATGACGATGACAAATATGGTGGTTCCTCTGGATCATGGGATCTATTACCAGGTGGAGCGAATTGGAATCCAATTCTATCGACAGGTACCACAACATATGAGAAAGATGCTGATAAAATTCTTGTTAAAAATGCTGAAGGAAAAAATCTTCTACTTATATATACCGTTCATCCTCCTGATGGAACTCCTCCCAGCATTGGAGATAAATTCTATGTAGGTCCAACAAATCCGTTCCCAAGAGGTCAAAGTTTTCGTTTCTCTACAATAAAATCAATTGTAGATCCAGACTTGGTTAAATCTGAACTTGACCAAGTGAGGGTTGTACCTAACCCATATTTGGCTTCAGCGGCTTGGGATATAGGTAGGGCAACTCGTAAACTTGCGTTTGTTAATCTCCCTCCAGAATGTACAATCGACATTTTCAATGTTGCTGGTGAGCATGTATATCAAATTGATCACAAAGGTGTCCGTTCACTGGGTACCCGTATAACCCCAGGGGCTGGTAGAGGATTTACCTATACAAGAGAAACAAAAGGTGTGCATGAGTGGGAAATGATAAATAAGAACCAATTAGAAGTTGCTTCTGGTATGTATATTTATGTCGTTACTACACCTTCAGGTTATCAAACTACAGGCAAATTTGCCGTGATTAGGTAAAATTATGAGAAAATTTGCAACATTTTTATTTTTCACTATTTTCTTTAATATTCTATTTTCTCAAGATGACCAGAATGTTCTTCCTCCTCCTGAAGTTGAGCCAAAGACTTCTAAAGTTGGTACAGCAGCTGCAACATTCTTGAAAATTCCTGTTGGTGCTAGAGAATCTGCAATGGGAGGTGCATTTGTAACCTTGGCTTCTGGTCCTACTTCTGCATTTTGGAACCCTGCAGGTTTAGCATTATCTGAAGAATTTCAATTATCTTTAATGCAGAATAAATGGATTGTTGAATTATCGCACTTATTTGCCGGCCTGTCACTTCCTTTTGCTGGCGGTGGCATTGGCCTTAGTGTTATTTCTTTGTCAAGTGATCCGATAGAAATAACTACTATTGAAGAACCTTCTGGCACTGGGTATTATTATAATTATTCTGATTTAGCTGTAGGCCTAAGTTATGGTCGGAATTTAACAGATAGATTTTCTCTTGGGACCACCATTAAGCTTATTCAAGAAAGGATATATCATGAATCTGCTCATGCTGTAGCCGTTGATATAGGGACTATCTTAAGAACAAATTTTTATGGTTTTATTATAGGAATGAATCTATCAAACTTTGGTACCGATATGCGATTTACAGGAAGAGACTTAGATGTTCCATACCGTAGAACTATTGGTTTAGCTGAACAGGAGAGTCCTGCTTATGAAGTTCAAGCTAGTTTGAATACAATTCATTGGAGAATACCTACAAATTTCAGCTTTGGTGTTGCAACAGATGTATTATCCTTAAGAGATGCGAATGAACAACTGGAGAATCAAAATAATTCAAGCCTTTGGTTAAGTCTAGTTGGAAATTATCCTAATGACGGAGATTTCAGTTTTCGTTTAGGATCAGAATTTGAATATCGCGAACTATTTTTCTTGCGTGCTGGATATAGATTAGAGGAATATAGAAGCTATCCTACTTTTGGGTTCGGTGTGAATATTTCAGGAATTAATGTTGATTACTCATATGCAGATATGGGAGTTTTTAATTCTGTTAATATGTTTTCAATTTTAATTGATTTTTAAAATATCATTATATTTGCTTTTTTAAGTTTTTTCTTGGTCTTATAGAATAATAGCACTAAAATCAACAATGTTTGGCGGGTGGTTGCTACATATATAGCTATTTCCACTACGTATAATTATTAATGAATGGAGGAAATGTGATGAAGAATACTGTTATAATCAGTGCTTTATCCCTCATGATGGCTTCTGGCTTAGTTGCTCAGACCAATCTCTATACATTAGAGGGTACTGCAACTTACGGCGGCCATATGGGTGACATTAATGGTGATGGCTATGATGACATAGTCTCAGGAAGTCAAAACCCTTTTGGCTCTAATATCATTTCAGTTTGGACTATAGATGAATTTGGTCTTGATGCTGATGTTGATTTAGTGATCACTGGAAGTACAGGTGCAATGTTTGGAACAGCTGTAGCTGTTGGTGACATTAATGGCGATGATATCGCTGATATCGCAGTTAGTGCTTCTAAAGATACTGTAGCTGATATTCCAGGTGTTGGAGCTGTCTATATCTATTATGGTAGTAGCACTATTACTGATAATGACACTCTTCATGCAGATGATGCTGATGAAGTCATAACAAGAAAAACAGCCATCGCTAATGAATGGTATGGTTGGAATCTCGCAATTGGTGACTTCAATGATGATGGCGATGGAGACCTTGCAATTGGTGGTTTATACACCGATGGTCTTCGTGGAAGAATTGAAATTCGTTTAGGCCCAGATGTAGCTGATACCTCTTACGCAACAGGTGATACTGTTGCTGGTGGCTATGATCATATTCTTAATGGATTTGCTGATTCAACGAAATCAGCTCCTGTTTGGGGTACTGGTCCTGGTTATTTTGCCGGTGGTGCACTGGATGTTGGCGACTTTAATGGCGATGGTGCAGACGATATTTTTACCAGTAATTATGGATATGGTTTTGGTGGAGAATTTGCTGACAATAACCAGCCTGGAATGTTGTCTGTTTATCTTGGTGGTGATGATGCTGATGAGCTTGCAGACCATTATATGATTGCCCCAGCAAATATAGTTGCACTTGAAAAATATCTATATTTTGGATACAGAGCAATCAATGCTGGCGATGTTAATAATGATGGTACAGATGATTACCTTGGTGCATCTCATTCATGGGGTGTTGCAATGCTTTGGTCTGGTGAAAGAGGACTTGGCCAGGCTGATACATCAGGCGTAAATACTTCAGCTGCTCTTGACAGAGAGCCTTTGGTCACTATTATTGAGCCAGGTGCAACATATGGATATAATTCATCAACATTTAATATGGTAGGAGCTCTTGGTGATATTAATGGTGATGGTTATGATGATTTTGCTGTTGGTAATACTGCAGATTCAACAGAATCTTCTACTGGTAAGAATGGTGATGGATCAGTCCATATTTTTCTTGGCGGAAAAGGACCACTGGGTACAGCTGATGTAGTTATGTATGGCTCAGATGCTGAAGGTCTTGGTGCTGGAATGTGGTCAGTAGGTGATGTCGATGATGATGGATTAGATGATTTTGCAGTTTCAGCTGTTACAGCTGGTAAAATCTATATCTACAGTGGTGCAGGATTAGTTGCTGGTATTGCAGATGCTGATTTAGTACCAACTGGTTTTACTCTGTCACAAAACTTTCCAAATCCATTTAACCCAAACACAGAAATTGCTTATGAGATTCCTGCTGATGCATTAGTTACTCTTAAGGTATACAATATGCTAGGTCAAGAAGTAAGCACTGTTGTTAATAAAGTTCAGACTGCTGGTGTGCATAATGTTTCATGGAGTGGTCTTAACAATAATGGAGAAATGGTAGCATCTGGTGTTTACACCTACGTCCTTGACGTTGATGGAGCAAGATTGTCTCGTAAAATGCTACTTGTTCGCTAATTACAGTTAATATTTTCTTTTTTAGATTTATTAAATAATCTAATTAAGTTATATTATAGTATTATATATAAGGTGCTAGAGAAGTCCTCTGGCACCTTATTTTTTTTCAAATTTTGGAGATAGAAATGAAAAAAAACATTTTAATTATATTTTTTTCTCTTTTGGCTGTCCCATTAGTCTCAGAATCAAATGACGATTGGCCTATGTGGCGTAAAGACAAGCATAATACGGGAATATCTCCAATTATTGGTCCATTTATTGACCCTTCTATTAGATGGAAATTCTTTTTAGGTGGTTCAGTTAATCAGTCAGTTATATTTGATGTCAATTCTGATGGAAAAAATGAAAATATTCTTCTAGCAGGTGGTAAAATATTAGTATTAAAAAATGATGGAACTCTTTTATGGGAGACTTCACCTTCAGCAATTACAAGAATTGAAGGTGTCTATGATTTTGATAATGACGGGAAATTTGAGATATTGGCATCTAGTTCTTCTCCTCCAACATTACTCATTTATTCTGGCGATACAGGTAATATTTCATGGAAATATGTATTTGATGAGCCGGCCCAAGGTGTTGGGTCTTATGGTATTGTTGTGGATGACCTTGATAATTCATCTGATGGAATATTGGAAATTTTTTGTTGGCCATCAATAAGTCCTCATGGTATAGCTTTTTCCTTTTCTTCAGGTGTTTCTTCAGGAAAAGAAATTTGGAGAGCATATGCGAATGAACCTGGTGACGGATATATTGCACCAGTAGCTTCAGCTGATATTGATGCTGATGGAGAAACGGAGGTTGTTATTGCTACTCTTGGAAGCATATATATATATAATGGTTCTACCGGAAAAACAGAGACTAGGTTTGCCTTTAAAGGTGGAAAATCAGGGAGAAATTATGGCAAATTAAATATACTGAATATAGATGATGATGAATATCTTGAAGTTGTCATGCTTGCGGATAATCTAGATGAACATATATCTGTTATAGATCAGGTTGAATCGGGATTTTATCTTCGCTGGAATA
Organism: Fidelibacterota bacterium; assembly: GCA_002715465.1. Next base: position 14,200 of record PAYY01000011.1, read on the forward strand.
AATATTATGAGTATAGTTATCCTGAAGATAATAAAGAACTAAAGTTTTCTCTGAATTCTATATCTGATTTTGACCAAGATGGAAATATAGAAATTGTTGGGTCTATTTATAATGATACTGGAGATAACAGTTGGCACCTTATGGTGTTTGATGCATTAAGTGGAGATGTTAAACTTGATCTTCCTGGGTACTATTATTGGGGTGCTGAAGATATTGATTCGGATGGAGTGATGGAGATAATAGCTGGTGAAGAGACTTCAAGAAGACCAAGTAATGGAAATTTAGTAGCTCTTGAAGGTGACAACGAATATGCTACTAAGTGGTCAGGGTCAGATTATTCAGTAATGATGAATCCATTCCCAAATAAAGGCTCTAATATTAATTCTACCAATGGGACTCCAGAAGTTTATATAATGGATTACGATAATGATGAAGTGTCAGAAATGTTATTTTATAGAGCAGGAAGTATTATTGTAGCTGATGGTAGTTCTTCAAATCTTAAAGATGAAGTAAGTTTAAAAACTTCTTCTCAATCATTTAATCTTATTTCAATAGGTGATTTGGGGGGCGTAGATGAATCAATGGAATTCATTTTGACTGGTTCTGATGGAATCCTGCGAGTGTTAACAGAATCTGGAAATGAAATTATTTCTAAAGAAGTTGGTACCTATAGACAAGGTAAACCCATAGTTGCAGATTTAGATTCTGACGGCAATAAAGAGGTGCTTATTCAAGATGCTTCAGGAAAAATTAATGTTCTTTCCTATGACGCCTCTAGTTCTCAAGGAGCACCAGATTTAATTTGGACTTTCCAAGGGTTTGGGAAAATGGCTAAATATTTTAGATCCTTCACACCACTTGTTTCAGATCTAGAAGGGGATGGGAAGAAAGAAATTATTGTGGCCAGTACATCAAGCCAAACTTCTTTTTCCAATAAAAAGGATTTTATTAATCCAGGTCTTTACAACCCTCGCCTTTCGGAAGAATTACATGAATTAGATCGAGGTAATTTTAAAAAACTTTCTAGTATAGGTAATACACTTGTTATCTTAGATCACACAGGATCTGTAAAGAGGCAAATAGTTCTTCCCGATCAACCTTTTGAATGGAATGTAGGAAATTTTGATGGGGATGAAGTACTTGATATTTTTGTCAGTTATTACGCTGGGGGAATTCATGTAGGCCATACTAGGGTTTATTCTGGAAAAGAAGAATTAGGAATGCTATGGGAAAGTGACATAGCACCCTATTCAGGTTATGCTGTTATCTATGATATTGACTTAGATGGTATAGATGACATAATAATTCGTGAGCATTTTGATCTCAGAGTAATGAGTGGTGTTGATGGAAAAGATTTAATACCAATAAAAAGTGTTGGAGGATATCACACCCCTATTCTTATGGATGTTAACAATGATGGAGATTATGAGATCATCAATGGTGGTGGTTATCTTACTGTATTAGTCAATGATATTCTTAGGGGACAAGAGGGAGGAGGAGCTAAAGACGGAAATGTATGGGTCGATGATTTTGAAGTGACTTCTGGAGATTTCCCAGTTTGGAATGGTGGATTTGAAAATGACAATGATTATAACGGTAAAGCGGATCATTGGGAGGATGCCTGGGTGTCGGATCCAGAAGGTGCTTATACTAGTATCGATCGAACTCAATCATATTCTGGTAGTAGTTCTTTAAAAATCACAACAAAAGGGACGCAAGATTATATTTATAATTATCAATCACATGTCTCAGGTTTTGAAGTAGGAAAATCTTATTCATTTAAAGCAATGATGAAAACAGATATTTCTTCTAATCCAAATAGTTCAGCATTTATATACGCAAGAGCGGCTGATAGTAACTGGGGTTTCATTAGTCATAGTGTTAGCAATCAACTTAATGGCCTAAATGATTGGACTGAACTTACCCTTGATTTTAATGTACCTGATAATACACACTTTTTTAATTTAGAATGCGTTATTCTTAGAGGTGGAGAAGGTTCATATGAAGGTCCACTTGCATGTCCAGTAATTTGGCAAAATAACACTGGATACAATGATGCCTATGCGAGAATGCCAGGAACCGCAGATTCTGATGGAGATGGAATACCTGATATTCTTGTTAGCAGTACAACTGGAGTACTTACACTTTATGATGGTTCCAATGGTGGTAGCAAATGGAGTTATAATTTAGGAACTACGGCTTCAGATATTGTATCTGCTGATATAGATAAAGATCATAGATATGAATATATATTTGGTGGTACAGATGGATATTTATATGCTATGAATGGAGAGAAAACATCTCGAAAAATTGTTGTTAAATACAATGTTGGTAGTGAGGTCGGAGACCCAATTATTGCTGATCTTGATCAAGATGGAAGAATGGAGGTTCTTTTCTCCGCATCTGATGGTTATTTGTATGCTCTAGAGGATGATATTACCACTATAAATATAGATGATAGCAACAGCAAAAAAATTCTACCCGATAGAATTGGAGTTAAACTCGGAGATATATTTCCAAACCCCTTTAATTCTTCAACTGTTATACGTTTTGATAGCAAAACAGATAGAGATATTACAATGGACTTATATGCAATTAATGGTAGAAAAGTAAATACTCTTTATGAAGGAAGAATCTCAAGTGGTACCCATAGGGTAAATTGGGATGGACGTGACTCATTTGGTTCAGAAGTATCATCAGGAATCTATCTTGTAGTATTAAATGATGGGTTAAATGTCCAAACTAAAAGAATTGCTCTAATTCGCTAGTAACTGTTATTTTTATTGATGAGAATAGAATCTATAGAAGTTATAAATACTAAACTTCCGTTGAAATCTGAGTTCAGTATTTCAAGAGGATCTGTTGCCGATAAATCAGTAGGTGCACCTCATATTTATGTTAAACTTAAAGTAGACTCTGGGTTAGTAGGATGGGGCGAATGCAGACCGAGTCATCGTTGGTCTTATGAAACGGAAGAAACTGTACTTTCAACACTAACCAATTATATTGTTCCAGCAATAATTGATATGGATATTAGTGATATTCAATCCATTCATAAGGTAATGGATACTGAAATAGCTCCATCTACTCATCCAGGTCAACCAATTGCTAAATCATCTATAGATTTGGCAATTCATGATGTATTGGCCAAAAACGTGAATCAACCTCTATATGAATTTTTTGGTAGTAATAAAAAAGTAAAAATTCCTCTTTGTTATACTGTTTTTGCAAATAAACCCTCTGAGGCAGAAAATATTGTAAAGGATGCTGTTGAAGAAGGATATAAATGTTTTAAGGTGAAACTTGGTCATGATAGTATTATTGAAGATCTTAGAATATTAGAATCAATTGTAAAATATGCTTCAGGTGGGATAATTTGGGCAGATCCCAATCAAGCATATAATGTTAAAAATACAATCAAGTATTCTTCAGAATTTTCTAATCTAGGGGTTAATTATCTTGAGCAGCCGATAGCAGCTGGAGATATAACTGGTCATGAAAAGATAAAAGATCATTGTAGCATACCTATTGCTGTAGATGAAAGTATTTTTTCTATTGATACATTAAATGAATTTATTACACGAAAAGCTGCAGATGTATTTGTAGTAAAAGTCTGTAAGATGACAGGTTTACATCGTTCATCTAAAGCAATTGAAATTGCTTTAGATGCTGGTATGGAAGTATTAGCAAGTAGTCTTACAGAATCTAGATTAGCCATGGCTGCCGGAGCATCACTATTTTCTTCATTCGGTTTAGAAGTTCCAATGGATCTTAATGGTTGGCAGTTTCTTGCTGATGATATTACTTCAGGTGGCGTGACTGTAGAAAAAGGTGAAATATGTCTTGAAGGTTTGCCAGGTCTAGGAGCAATGGTAGATGAAGATAAAGTTTTATCCTTCAAGCAATAGTGACTTTTTAGTTTTAAAGAATTAATTTAAATAAAATGGATCAGATTGATTATTTCTATTCTATTTTAAACAATTATAATATAGGGAAGATTTCTTCTATCACATCTCAAGAGAGTGGGACAAAAAATAAAAGTTGTGAAATTTGGATAGAAGGTAGAAAAAAGTATTTCCTTCGAGAAAAAGATTCCTCTACAACTGTTCTTAAAGATCTTGAATATGATCATTCACTGATGGAATATTTTTCTAGCAATGAAATTGTAACCCCGTCACCAGTTTCTAATCTTAACGGGCAAACAATAACTGAATTTTCGGGGAATTATTATGAACTAACAAAATATATAGATGGAAAACCTTTCATTAGGGATAGTGAAGAACATTTGATGATTGCTGGAAGAGATTTAGGAAGATTTCATTTAATAGGTGCTGGTTTTCAAAGAGATTATTCTAAACCTTTTGGAAGAATAGATCCACCAGGTCCGGCAAGAGATGTTTTCAATGATTTGTTTAGTAATGATAATTCAAAAAGTGAATTTCCGGAATTAGAATATATTTTATATGAGCTTGACCTTATTGAAAACGATTTAACGGATGAAATCTACAGATCTCTGCCACAGGTTCTTATTCATGGTGATTTTCATCCTGGAAATGTTAAATATATAGATGGTAGTTTAGCCTTTTTTGATCTTGATTGGGTCTCTATACAGCCAAGGCTACAAGATTTAGCTTATGGAATTCTATTTTTTGCTTCCGATAGAAGGAAGAATATTGATCCTTCAGATATTTATTCATTAACAGCATCATGCACTCTATCAATTAAAAAAAGTTTAGAATTTATTTCTGCATATAATTCTATCATTCAATTAGAAAGTAAAGAGTTTCATTATCTCCCATATTTTATTAAGATTGCTTGGATATGTTGCAGAGCAGATGGATCAAAAAAGGTTCCCACTAATGATCGAAAAACTTATATAAAAAAAGATATATTAATACCAATTGAGTCAGCAGATGAGTTAACAGATGAATTGCGTAAAAACTTTAATATTTATTAATTTATAAAACTATGTCTAGTATCAAACTATCAGGTGTTTCGAAGATATTCCAATCTCAATCTAAGAAGAGAGAGAGTGTTAAGGCTGTAGATAATTTTAATCTAGATATTAAAGATGGAGAATTATTAGTGCTTCTTGGTCCATCAGGATGCGGGAAAACAACTGTTTTGCGAATGGTAGCAGGTTTAGAAGTGCCTACAACAGGAGATATATTGATAGGAGAAAAGGTGGTTACAGATTTGCATTCAAAAGATAGGGGTATAGCAATGGTTTTTCAAGATTATGCCCTATATCCTCATATGACTGTCAGAGAAAATATGAGTTTTGGATTAGAAAATTTGAAGTATCTAAAGAATGAAATTGATAAAAGAGTTAATGACACCTCTAAACTATTAGATCTAGAACCTTTGCTTGATCGAAGGCCAAAAGAGTTGTCTGGAGGGCAAAGACAAAGAGTAGCTTTAGGTCGTGCAATTGTAAGAAAACCTGAAGTATATCTCTTTGACGAACCTTTATCGAATCTAGACGCAAAACTTAGGTTGAAAATGAGAGTTGAGCTTGGTTCTTTACAGAAGGATTTAGGGGTTACTTCTATTTATGTCACGCATGACCAAGTTGAAGCGATGACTTTAGGTGAAAGAATTGTAATAATGAACAATGGTGTTTTACAACAAGTTGGCACTCCAAAACAGATATATGACAAACCAGCGAATTTGTTTGTAGCAGGTTTTATTGGTGCACCACCTATGAATTTCCTTGATTCTACTTTGAAGAAAGATAAAGATAATTATATTGTTGATTTGGAAGGAAGTCATTTTCCTTTACTTGAAAACAGAAATTTTGAAAAATATGAAAATAAAAAAATTGTTATTGGAATTCGACCTAATGATCTTTCGATTAGTACAAATAAAAACGAGAATAGTTTTGAATTTGTTTCTGGAATAGTAAATGTGGTTGAATATTTAGGTAATTCAAACTTGGTTTATATTAACACAAATAATAATTCAATATGCGTGGAGCAGTCTTCTCATATTCCAGTTACACAAGGCGAAAAGATTGTTCTATATGCTGATCAAAATAATATTCATCTTTTTGATTCATCAGATAATGGAAATTCAATTTTAAAGGATTAATTCTTTTGGAACCATTACTTTATATTTTTCTAGCTGTTATAACCTGGGCACTTGCTCCTCCAATCATTATTTATCTGAAAAATAAGATTAAATCTGATGGTTTGAATCTGATCTTCAAGAATAAAAAAGTTATTTTTACTAATCTTTTGGTGATATTAGTGTTATTTCTAATAATAAGGTTTTTCGGTAATTCATTAAAGACTTCTCCTGGCCAGACAGATCAAACATCTTCAACTCCTAATTATACTGAAGTTGATGAAATAATTTTTTGGACATGGGAGGAGTTTGGCACGTCTTCAGAGGAATTCTTAGTAGAAGCCGTTCGACTTTGGAACGAAAATCATCCTAATATAAAAGTAATTCATCAAAATCAATCATATGCTGGATATCGTGATAAATTAAAACTTGCAATTGCTGCGGGAACACCTCCCGATGTAGCGGTTGCGGGAATTGGTGATCTCGGAACTTTGGAAAGAGATAAAGAAATGCCGGAACTGAGTATTCCGATTCCTGATGAAATGTTTACCAATGAAGAATTAGAAAAATATGGTCCAATGGTTCTTGGTTCAATCACGCGAAAGGGGAGGAAATGGGTTTTCCCTTTATTTAAGTACATGAGTGGTGGATTTATGTCAGCAAATAAAAAATTACTAAATGATGCAGGATATGATGAAGATATATTATTGCGGGAAGGTTGGACTATAGATGAGTTTAGGAAAGTGGCCAAACAATTAACTATAGATGCTGATGGTGATGGTGATATTGACATTTATGGATTTGGAACACCATTAAAAAATTTGAGAGAGTTCTTTCAAAATGAATTAGGTCCCTCTTATTGGGGTGTTGAGAAGGTAAAAAGATGGAGAAGTTTATTTATTGTTTTTAATGCCGAAACAAAAACATGGGAACGTGATCCTGAATTGAAAATATCGGATTTTTCAGAACCAATGAGAACTATTCATCAAATGATATATGAAGATAAAAGTTTTGGAAAAAAATATTTAGGAATGGTACATAATCAAATCACAAAAGAATTGATTCACAAACAAACTTTGGCTATGACCTGGTCAGGAGCACCTCAAGTTTATGTGCAATATGCTAAACAATTTAATCTAGATATTAACAATGGTGTTGTTAATGGAAACCCATTAAATATGGTTGTAATGCAAACTCCTAGGTATACTGAGGAAGGTCATCCAGTTTTTCAAGTTGGTTCAACAGGTTTCTCAGTTTTTAAACAAAATCCTTATAAGGGAGATCAGCACACAAAAAACGCACTTCTTTTTGCTAAATATATTTCGAGTCCTATCATGGTTTCATATTTTCAATATCGACCTAGGGGAGCATTTCCACCTCCTTCATCCAAGACAACTGAAATCTTCCAAAATATTGTTAATTATAATGACCCAGAATGGAAACCATATAAGTTGTTTTTCGATTCTCCTTATTCTTGGTCTCCCTCAGAAGAGATGATCTATCCAAATCATGATGACCGTCGTGGAATAACTCTTTTGTGGCAAGATTGGAAGAATCAACGTGGTTTCCCTTTGTTAGAAGCTATAGCGCTTGATCAAATTTCTCCTGAGGAAGCTGGTAAAGAATGGTATGATAATGTAAAAAAGGTTATAGACCGATATTATTCCGAAAAATGAAGTTAATTACTAACAATTCACTTTTTCATTTGAGAGATGTGTTTAAAAAACGTTCATATAATGAGCTATTTTGGGCATATGTCTTTATTTCTATACCTTTAGGGTGGTCAACTATTTTTTTTCTTTTACCAATTTTAAAATCAATCAATTATAGCTTTACGGATTTTGCTCTATCAAAGATGACAAGTGAATGGGTAGGTTTGAAAAATTATATTGATGTTTTAAGGAGTCCTTTTTGGTGGCATACTATATGGATTAGTTTCAAATATAGTCTAGCAGTTGTTCCAGCTCATATTCTTATATCATTATTTTTAGCATCTTTAATAATTAAGTTTAAAAATAAAGTTCAATCATTTTTTAAAGCTGCATTTTATCTTCCTACGGTATTAAGTCTAGTTGTTTTTACAGCAATAATTAAATGGATCTTTGAACCTGGTTCAGGTTTTGCTAATACTATAATGCAAAGTTTAGGTTTTGAACCACAATTATGGTTTGCATCTCCAGATCAAGCTTTTTGGGTCCTTGCTGGAATGACTTGGATTAGTGGCCACGGGTTAGGTATTCTTCTTTATTGTGCGGCATTATCTGGAATTCCTGACTCAATTTATGAAGCATCTGAACTTGATGGTGTTACTTCCTTTAGGAGATTTACAAAAATAACTTGGCCACTTGTTCGTCCAACTACTATTTATGTTTCAATTTTAGGTTTGATAGGTACTTTTCAAGTTTTTGATGCGGCCTTTTTAATAACTCGAGGAGGTCCCTTAAATACAACTTATTTTGTGAATTATAACATATATAACACTTTCTATAATCAAGGACTTTTTGGCTTAGCTTCCGCAATGTCAGTAATTTTAATGATTATAATTCTTACAGTATCTATTTTAAACTATACTTTGCTTTCAAGTAAAGTGGAGTATTGAAGGAAAGAATTAGTAGGTGAAAAATTTTTCCAATCTAGATACTTCTAAAGGAATCCTAAGTGCTATACTAATCGTTTGGGCAATTCTCTCATTAATGCCTTTATACATAATGTATACATCCAGTTTTACTCAAGTTGGTGTCGAATTTGACGTAGATGATATTTCTTTAATCCCTGATAATGCTAATCTTGATAATTACAGAAATTTAATTGCTAGGACAGGATCTCTAGCTTGGATTTGGTTATTTAATTCTTTTCTAGTTGCTGCGATACCCACCATTTCAAAGTTATTTTTTGATGCTCTTGCTGGTTACGCATTAGCAAAGATGTCATTTCCTGGAAGGAGTATTATTTTTTGGGGGATACTTACCTCATTAATGGTACCACAATTTGTCACCTTAATTCCATTGTATAGAATGATGTTTGAATTTGGTTGGATAGATAGTTATTGGGCTTTGTTATTTCCTGGTTTAGCCAGTGTCTCAGGAGTATTTCTATTTAAACAGTTCCTTTCTACTTTGCCTAGTTCTTTGATTGATGCAGCTAGAGCAGATGGATGTTCAGAATTTAAAATTTTTTGGAAGATTGTAATGCCCTTATCTAAGCCTGCATTTGCAGTAATGGGAATTATGTCATTTGTATCTAGTTGGAACAATTACTTTTGGCCTTATTTAGTTACAAATAGTCGTGAATTGTTTACCTTTCAAGTAGGTTTGGTATCATTAATTGGTGTAGAATCAGCATCTGGTGGCCAGACAGCTGATTATGGTGTTATCATGTCAGGTGCAGTAATTGCTAGTATTTTGCCAGTTATTATTTTCCTGCTTTTCCAAAAATATTTTGTAAGAGGTGTAACTGTTGGGGCTTTAAAAGGATGATTTCTAAAATATACATAAATATTCTTATGCTAATTGTTTTATATTTTGGAATAGGTTGTAAAAGTTCATTGAAACAGGGAGGAACATTAGTGTGGCAAGATAAAAATAATATAGTTATTAAATATAATGATTGGGAAAAAAAACAATCATCTATAGAAAAAAAATCGAATATAGATTTAATTGAAAATAATATTATTGAAGTTTTTATTGATTCATCTATGGATAGTTCTATGGAAGTAAAACTTGAAAAAAACATTGAGTTGAATAAATATGATAAAATAGAAATAGACTTAGATTTAAGGTGTCTAAATATAGGTTTGGATGATAATGGAACGGGACAGCATTCATTTTTTTCTCTGCAATATGATGATAAAAATTATGATATAGGTTTTAGAGTAATAATTATTGGTGATAGATATAAAGTAGATAATTATATACCAGATGAATTGCACAATCAATTAAAGATTTTTCGTACAGATTCTTCTTGGCATAATTGGTCATTTACTGTCAATGTAGAGGATAAAACTGTTTCAATGGAAAGAGATGGAGTCTATTATGCAAAGCATAGAATTGGAAAATCAAAAAATGCCAATAGTATATCAGTAATAGTTTCCGGGAATGAATCACATCCAACAAAAATTCAATTTAAAGATATCTCTTTAAGAAAAATTAATGAAAAATATGATGATACTCTAAGATCCTTATCTTCTGTTAATGATTTAAATACTAAATCTGAATTAGGAGATTGGCCTATGTTTAGAAAAGACAGGGTTAATTCTGGTCACTCAGATCTCCAGGGAGCTGATTTTAGAAACAATAAAATAGCGTGGTCTTATTCATTAGGTGGCTTTTCCGGAAATTATCATACAGCTGATTTAAATAATGATGGTTTAGATGAAATTCTTCTTACCTATCCAGGTTCATTATCGGCATATGATTTTAAAGGAAAATTAATTTGGAAAGAACCAATAGTAAACTGTGAAATATATGGATTGCATGACTTGAATGGGGATGGAAGAAAAGAACTGGTTATTGCCGGTGGAACTCCAAAATCAATAAAAGTGTTAGACCCTATTAATGGAGAGATATTATATAATTGTGAATATGATCCTACCTATGATGTAGTATTTGTAAGGATTGCTAATTTGGATCCAAGTACTCCTGGTAAAAATATAATTGTTACTACAAGACACGAAATTGGTTATTGTTTATCTTTTGATTCAGAAAATATAAAAGATGGAAAAGTTAAATTCACCTTTGACTGGATGATAACAAACTTTGTCCCGGCTGTAGCGGTGGCTGATATGGATCTTGATGGTGTTAATGAAATTGTAATAGGTACCTATTCAAACTTTTTTGTTTTTGATGGAATTAATGGAGCTACAAAGAGCCATTTACTTGCTGAGACTGGAAGAAATTATGGTTTGATGGTTATTCAGGATATTAATGGAAGTGGTTATCCAGATATAGTCATGCTTGCAAGTAATTTGAGAGAACATATTACTGTTGTTGAAAATCATAATGGTAAATATTTAGAGTTACTTTGGGATCAACTATTTGAACAAAATTATCCTAATGATTTTAAAGAATTAAAAGTGTATGAAAATTCAATATTTGACTACGATGGAGATGGGGAAACGGAAATTCTGTATGGGCTTTTTGATGAATTAGATGGAAATATTTGGCGTACTTATATTGTAGATGCTATAAGTGGTAAAGAAAAGTATAAGATAGATGATACCATACCTTTAGGACTGTTAATTAAAGAAGACACTCAACAAAGATTTCTTCTGTTCGCGGAAAATCAACCTAGAAAAATCAATAGTCATATAGATTTGCAGGTTGGAAAATTTGAACTTGGTTTAATCAAATCTATTGGAAACATTAATAGTGCTCGGATTTTATATAATGATTCATCAAGAGATTTTGATTTGAATGCTTTTTCAACAAGCAGTTTACCAAAGACATTTAGACAACTTGATAATTTCAAAGATAGTTTTATTATTTCACATGGAGAAAATGGTCAGGAGATTTCATCTGTTAGGGTAAATGAAGATGAGCTAAAAATAAAAAAATTACTAGATATTCCGTTAAAAAAACTTCCCCAAGGAAGTGTTTTAAATATCAATACGGTTAAAGGTCACAAAAAACCTGTTATCTCATATGGTGGACAGGATACAAAAATGTATTTTATTTCTAGTAAAAATGATTATCTGTGTTCTATTCAAGCTGGTGGATATCTTGGTCTTCCACTTGTAGCTTCTAAGAATAATGAAAAAGATAAAAATATTATTGTGCATGATTCTGGAAGCAAATTAAATGTTTTAAAAGAGTCTAACGAAGGAATAAAATTACAGTGGGAGTTCCAAACTGCAGCTAAACCTTCTGGCTTTGGTGCTTATCAAGGAAGAAATATGCCTCTTATAGGAGATTTTTTCAATGATGGACATAATTCAATTGCCACTCTTTCTCAATCGAATGAAATAGTAATTTTAAATTTCAATGGGAAAATAGTTAAGCAATTCAAGGTACCTGGTAATCCAATATTTCTTTCTTATGGTTCTTTCATAGAAAAAAATAGTTCGCAGCTTTTTGTCAGTTATGGTGATGGAACAGTTTCCTCAAAGAGTACAACAATAAACTCAGATGGTTCTAATAATTGGACCCTTTCCATAGGTAACGGCTCTCCGGCAATTCTAGATATAGATTCAGATGGTTATGAAGATATCGTTAGTCGTGATCTTTTTGAAAGAAGATCCGTAGATGGCCAGTCTGGAAAAGATATCTATCCAATTACTTCTTGGGCGGGATATCATATTCCTACTGTAATAAAAGATAAATCTACTGGTAACTCTAAGATTCTTTGGTCTGGTGGAAACTATTCATTGGTATTGGAAGATATAGAAGGAAATCAAAAGTGGTGGAAACCTTTTATGGCAAATAGATCACCAGCTGGAATTGCTGATGTTAATGGCGATCAAAAACTAGAAGTAGGTGCTTATACTGTTGGTCAGGTATATAATTGGCCAGATTTCTATGCTGTAAATGGACCTAATAATGAATTTGTTTGTTATGATCTAAAAAGCGGGGATCTTCTATGGAAGCATTTTATAGGTTCACCTATTTCTGGTGTTATAACTGCGGATATAGATAATGATGGATTGCCAGAATTCCTATTTGGCACATCTGATGGTCGTTTGATTGCTTTGAATGGAAATTCTCAAATTGATAATAGGGTTGTATTTGAGAGACAATTTCCTGCAAGTTTGGGGACTCCGATAATTGCTGATCTAGATGGTGAAGGTAATATCCAAATTCTAGTAGGTTGTGCAGATGGGAATCTATATTCATTAAAGCCTAATTAGAGGGAAAAAATATGAGCAGAGAGATAATTATTTCAACAGTTTCTTTCCATTTACCTTCAAGAAAAGAAACCTTAGAATCTAATCTTGAAAGAGCACACGAATATGTAAAAGAAGCTATTAAGAGAAAGTCTGACATATGCTGTTTGCCAGAAATTTTTACAGTTTTTGGAGTTGAAGATTATACTAAGGCTTTAAGTGAAAGTGTTTCTAGAACTAATTCTATTCTTGATGGATTTTCAAAGGTTGCAGCTGAAGGTAAAATATATCTAATAATAAATATTCCTGAAAAAGAAGGGGATTTTATTTATAATACGGCCTTTTTTCTTGATAGAAATGGAGAGTTAGTTGGGAAATATAGAAAAACACATTTAGCTCCTGGTGAAGAAGAAAAAATTCGGGAAGGCGATACGTATCCGGTATTTAAAACAGATTTTGGAAGTATTGGAATAATGATTTGTATGGACATTCATTTTCCAGAAGTTTCAAGAATCTATGGGTTGAAAAATGTAGACATTTTATTTTGGCCTACAATGTCATATGGACCCTCAGATGATTTTCTTCTCACACTATTAAGATCTAAAGCTATGGATAATCAATATTATTGTGTTGCATCGAATTATTCTGAGATTCCTTACTTGCCTGGTAAAGAAATGGGTAGGGCTTGCGTTGTTGCACCTGACGGTAATATTATTACAGATACTGGCTATCGGCCAGGTATAGCAACAATCGAGGTGGATTTAGATGAAGGTTATGAATATTGGGCCTCAGGAGACTATAAGAAAAAATATCCTAGATTAAAGGAATGTTTTTATAAAAGAAGAAAACCTGAAACCTATGGAGAATTAGTAAAAATAAATTAGAATGATTGATTCAATAATATTGAAGGGATAAATACTCATGAATTTAAAAGTTTGTGATTGGAAATATGGAAAAAACTGGGTCTATTCTATAACTTATGATGAAGGATTAGTTGACTTGCATAAATTTACTATTCCCATTCATGAAGAACTTGGTATACCTGGGCATGTTGAAGTTGTTGCGGGACAATTAGGTGAGATTAGGAATATAGGTCAATCAAGTTACAATGGTATGCGACATATGAATGGAGAAGAATTAAAAGAAATAATGAATATGGGATGGGGAGTTGGTAATCATTCTTGGAGTCATGAAATAATTGAAAAAAATATGTTAGATAAAGAATTAAGACAGGCAAGAGATGTTATCGAAGAGGCAATTGATTCAAAAGTTCATTTATATTGTGCCCCTGGAAATAATATAAATATGGCTGAGCATATACTTGAAGAGGCTCGTAAGCTTGGTTATTTAGGTGCGATGAGTTTAACTGATGCATTGAACAGACCTCATGAAGAACTGTTTTGGATCAATCGAACACCACTACATGATCAGTTATATGAACCTTTTTTTAGTGAATTTGATCCTTATAGAAATATTAGTTACGCTCAAAAAGACAGTGGCTGGTTAATTGACTATCTTCATTGTCCTCTTGAAGAAGCTGTTCATATAAACAAAGACTGTTCAGAAGCTCAACTTCGTAATAGATTAGAAACAATAATCGAAGTAGGAGGTGATGATGTATGGTATGCTGTACCTGAAGAAGTAATGTTTTATCATTTATGTCGTCAACATCTGATTATAGAAGTAATTAATGAAAATAAAGAAGAACAATCTTATAATCTCAAATTTAATGATCTTAATGATAGAGTAGAAAATAAATCTCTTACTTTTGATGTAAATGTTCCAACTTCTTGGTGTCAAAATCCACTATTTTGGATTGATGATGTTCAGTGCCTAGCTGAAGTCGTTCGTCCGAATACACTTAGATGTACAGTCTCTATTTCAGATAACACAAAACTTCGCTTTGGGAAAAAAACATAATTTTTTATTCGGCTAATTCCCTGTTTTATTAATATAATCAAAAGTTGAATTATTAAAAAGAAAAGGAGTGTAATCAATTGAATAAACCTAATGTCGATGGATGGAGAAAACGTGCAAAATATGGTGCTGATGCTTCAGCTGGAATTTCTGGTTCTTTACCTCTTCCATTTCCTAGAGAAATGGGCCCTAATGCAATGTCATATTTAAAAGAAGTAGTTGATTCAGGTTTAACAAGTGATATGATTACAAGGTTTGAGAATGCATTTGCAAAAGAAATGGGTGTTAAACATTGCGTTGCTACACCCGGGTGTACACCAGCCCTTGCTGTTCTTGCAGCGGCATTTGATTTTGAACCTGGTGATGAAATAATCGTCAGTTCAGTAACTGATTTTGGGACAATTCAGGGATTAATTAATCAAAACTATATTCCTGTTTTTGCTGATACAGAACCAGGCACATTAATTATTAATGCTGATACCATCGAACAATGTATATCAGATCGAACCCGTGCTATTTTAACTGTACATAAGACTGGTACTATTTGTGATATGGATTCAATCAATAAGTTGGCTGTAAAACATGATCTAATAGTTTATGAAGATGTTTGCCAGGCAACTTTTGGTGAATATAAGGGGCGATATGCTGGATCACTTGCTTTAGCTGGAGGATTTTCATTTGATTCAGAAAAAACAATGGGCTCAGACATAGGTGGTTGTGTTGTTACTAATGATGATGAATTAAACGAAAGAATGCGTTTTGTTGGTCATAGTCGTGGTGGTCAAATGTTAGATGGTTTTGGTAGATTGCATATTGTTAATGGCTTTGCTCATCGGATGCCAATGAGTACAGCTGCAATATCCCTAGCTCAATTAGAAATAATTAAACCGAATGTAGTTCAACGGGATAAGATGATTAGGATTTTATCTGATAAATTATCTGCAATTCCTGGAATTTCGACACCACCGATTCCTGAATACATGAATATATATTCTTGCTGGATGGCGGGTTTTTCTATTAATCTTGAGGAGTTCACTTGCGACTCAGATACTTTTGCTCAAGAAGTAGCTGATGAAGGGATCCCTGGTGCTGGTTTAGGAAGATATTATCTAATTCCTGCAGCTTTACCGTTTCTAACAGAAAAGGCTGAAAAGAAGATTTATCCATATTCAATGCCACCAGCATCAAAATCATATGTTTATGACGGGAATTCATGCCCAAATGCGCAAAAATTCCTAAATACTTATATTAGATGGTCATCCTTTTGTGAGCGTTATACAGTTGAGGATTGTGAGCTGGCTACTGAAATAGTTAGGACTGTTGCCGATAAATATCGAAAATAAGTACAATTTTATATTTTATTGTTTTTCAAGATTGTTCTAGCTCTGTCAAGTATGTATGTCTAAAGATAAAATATATATAATTTCTGATCTTGAGGGTGTAGCCGGAGTAGTTTCAAAAGATCAACTTGGTCCAGAAGGTCAAGAATATGAAATTGCCCGTTCATATCTTACTAAAGAAATAAATGCAGCTATTGAAGCTTGTGTTGAATCTAATATTATGGATATTACTGTTCTTGATGGACATGGCCATCCAAGAGGTTATAATATAGATTTAACATTAGCTGATGACCGTGCTGAATATGTAATAGGATCAGATAGATCATCAACCTTACCTTTCCTAGATAATTCTTTTGACGCAGTTTTTTTAATAGGCTATCATGCAATGGCTGGCACTAAGAATGCTGTGTGGTCTCATACCCAATCATGGGAATTAATTAAATCATATAAAGTTAATGGAAAATTAATAGGTGAAATAGGCCAAATGGCCTTAATTGCTGGAGCTTTTGATCTTCCAATTGTATTGGTATCGGGAGATAAAGCGGCTATTATTGAAGCTGAAGCAACAATACCTAAAATAATAGGAGTAGAAGTTAAAGAGGGAGATAGTAGGTATTGTGCTAAAACTGTTACACCTGGTAAAGCACAATTTTTAATTAAGCAAGGAGCTTTAAAAGCCTTAAAAATTATTGATCTTATTAAACCAATTAAAATTGATTATCCATGTGAAATTGAAATAGTTGTTTCAGATATTAATTATGCTGATGAATTAGAAGAATTTGGTATGAAAAGAATTGATGATTTCAAGCTATCAAAAATAGGTAAGTCTTTTCATGATATACCTTAATTTTGATTAAAAGGATAGAATTGCGAAGTTTTGATACTTTACCTTTATTCCCAACAGCTGTAGTGGGAAGTCTACCAAGACCATTATGGATACTTGATTCAATTCAGCGTTTTTCAAAAATTTATGTAAAAAATAGAAGAGAGGCTCAGACAAATTGGGAAAATGAAATTCTTGATCGGTATATTTCTGACCCTATAAATAGATCTGAATTAAAGTTTATTCTTGACCAGGGTATTAAATCCATGCTTTCAATGCAAACGATTGCTGGAATAAATGTAATATCTGATGGAGAATGGCGAAGAACTAGTTTTACTGAAGTTATTTGTTCTGGCCTATCTGGATTTCAGCCAGATTTGTTAAATGGTTTTGTTTCTATTGTGACAAATTTTATAAAGAGGGAAAAGCATATTTTAAAAGAAGAAGCTCTTTTCCTTTTAAGTAATACAAAAGGTTTTTTTAAAATTGCTCTTCCTACACCTCTATTAATGAGCCACAGGCATTGGTCTTCTAATTATTCCGTTAACGTTTATCCGCACCGACAAGATTTCATTAATGATCTTATTCCAATTATTGCTAATGAAGCTATTGATTTAATTAAATTAGGTGTTCCTTATATACAGTTTGATGATCCCGGGCTTTGTCTTCTTGTGGATCAAAAGTATTGTAGTCAATTTGGTAGGTTTGAAGATGAGTTGAATAGAGCTATATCAAGTCTAAATGATGTAATTGCAATAATTAGAAAAGCATGTCCTAAAAATGATTATAAACTAGGACTTCATTTGTGCCGAGCGCATCGAAAAAGAGGCATTGGAGGGTCCGGTGATTATTTTCCAATTTTAGATCAAGTTCTTCAGGTTGATGTTGATCAATATTTAATGGAATTCTCAGTTTCTGAAGCTGGTAGCTATAATGTATTAAAGGATGTTGATCTCGAAGATAAAACTATTGGACTGGGTATAATTGATGTTAGGGATAAAAAGGTGAGTAAGCCAGAAATAATAAAAAGAAAGTGTGAGAAAGTTTTAAAATATATTGAACCAAATAAAATTTGGTTAAATCCAGATTGTGGTTTTTCCCCTGGTTCAACTAATCCAATTCCTCTAACTGAATGTTATAGAAAATTAAAATGTTTATCTGAAGTTGCACTTTTGTTGAGAGAAGAATTTTGAAAATAATTAAATGAATAATCCTAGGAAAAATAAATTGGCTTTGCAAGGAGGATCTCCAATAATAGATAAAAAACTTATTCCTCAGTGGCCTAAGTATAATTTGAATAATACTATATTTTCTATAGATGCTGTTCTTAAGACCGGTATATGGGGTATAGGAAGCAACAATATAAGAGAATTCGAACATAAATTTGCCAAATTTCAAGATGCTAAGCATGGGGTTGCTGTGGCAAATGGAAGTATAGCATTATATGTAGCACTTAAAGCCTGTGAAATTAATTTAGGGGATGAAGTAATTATTCCCTCTTATACTTTTCAAGCTACGGCAATAAGTGTTCTTTTAGCAAATGCAATACCTGTATTTTCTGATATTGACCCTGACACTTACAATATAGACCCTGACTCTGTGATTTCCTTGATAAGTAAAAAAACTAAAGCAGTTATAGCGGTGCATATTGGAGGTCAACCAGCAAACATGGGGAAATTAAAAGAAATTTGTAAAAAATATAATATACTTCTTATTGAGGATGCTGCTCAAGCTCACGGAGCTAAATGGATGGATCAAAAAGTAGGCGCTATAGGCGATGTAGGAATATTTTCTTTTCAAAGCTCAAAAAATATGACTGCTGGTGAGGGAGGTATAGTCGTTACGAATTCTAATTCAATATATGAAAAAGCAGTTACTATTCACGATTGTGGTAGAAATCCAAATTCGAAAAAGTATGAGCCTGAAATTAGTTCATTAAATTTTAGGATGTCTGCAATATTAGCAGGTGTTTTGTTGCCTCAATTTGATACTATTGAGAATGATATTAGTCTTAGAAGCAAAAATGCGGAGATTCTTGACAATAGTTTAAAAGAAATAGATGGGATAGAGCCATTAGAAGTTAATAAAAGTGTTACGATTCATTCTCGTCATTTATACATATTGCGATATAAAAAAAATGAGTTCTTTAATTTATCAAGAAAAATATTAATCTCAGCTTTAGTTAAGGAAGGTCTTCCTATATTTTCAGGATATCTTCCTCTTCATCATCAGTTAAATAAAACTATACAATTTGAAAATTATCCATGGATAGATAGAAAAAAATATTTTAATATAACACTGCAGAATTCGGAAAAGGCAGCATATGAAGAAGCTCTTTGGTTGCCGCAAAATCTTTTACTAGGTTCTGAAGAATTATTAAAGTCAATTGTTAAGGCGTTTCAAAAAGTTAAGGAGAATGGTTTATGTCTAAAAAATTAAATAATGAAATTATTTTTCGGAGTAATAATGATTAATTTAGGAATAATTGATATTGATACAAGTCATCCTGGTTCATTTATACCTATCCTTCGTTCATTTAAGGATATAGAAGTAACAACTGTTTATGATTATGGTGATATATGGGATGACAAGTATGTGAAACATTTTGCTAGTGAGAACAAGATACCAAATGTAGTAAAGTCCATTGATGAGATGCTTGAAAAAATAGATGCTGTTCTTATTCAAGGTGCTAATTGGGATTGTCACCTAGAGAGAGCTATTCCATTTATTGAACATGATATTCCAGTTTTAATTGATAAACCGATTGTTGGATCAATAGAAGATGTAAAGAAAATGAAAAAGATTATAGATGAAAGTTCATCAGTAATATTTGGGGGTTCATCTTTATTATATTCAGACCATGCTGTTGAATTTTCAAATTTGATTACTGAAGAATTTTCTATTATTCATGCATTTGGAATGGGAGATGTTTTCAATTACGGAATCCATACTGTTGCTATTGCTCAAACCATATTAGGCTCAGGAGCCAAAACTATAACATACTTAAAAGATGAAGATCATCCATCATTTCGAATAGAATTCTTTGATGAAAGGAGATTATATCTTCATTTAGGAATGAAAACAAATTATTGGTCATTATTAGCTCAAAGTCAAAAAGAGCAATATAGCTTGACTGTTGATACTTCTAATGTTTATGAGGCCTTTTTAAGAAAATTTGTAAACATACTTAAAGATGAAGAAAAATATGATAAGTCATATATCTCTCTTCCTTTAGAAGCTGCATCAATACTTCTAGGTGCAAAAGTTGCCATGGAAGAACAAAAGACTGTAGAAATTGATAACTTGCCAGATTCTGTTAATTTTGATGGACTTGAATTCATGAAAGAATATAGAGAATTAAGATTAAAACAATGGGAAAATAGATGAATAAGTTTAGTTCAAATATTATAACATCTGAAAAAGAATTGTTAGACATAATGACTGAACCTAATTCATTATTAATTGATTCACTTAAAAAACTGTCTGGAGAGATCTTATTATTGGGTGCTGGTGGGAAAATGGGTCTTTCTCTTGCATTGTTGATTAAGAGAGCTGCGAATATGGCGAAAAAAAAAATATCAATTAAAGCTGCATCACGATTTTCTGATAATAATGTAGCAGAGTCATTTTTATCTAATGGAATTGAGATTGTTAAATGTGATTTAACTGATGAAGCGCAGTTACATTCTTTGCCAAAATATGAAAATATCATATATATGGTTGGTCAAAAATTTGGTTCTAGTAGTAATCAACCCTTTACTTGGGGAATAAATACATACTTAATTGGTCGTGTTTCCGAAATATTTAAAAATTCAAATATAGTACTATTTTCTACTGGTAATGTATATCCTTTTTCTGATATAGATAGTAAAGGACCTGATGAAAAAAGTAGCACTGGTCCAATAGGTGAGTATGCTCAATCAGCACTTGGTCGAGAAAGAGTATTTGAATATATGTGCCAAAAGAATAGAACAAGTGGAACTATTTTTAGACTTAACTATGCTATAGACCTTCGATATGGGGTTTTATATGATTTAGCTGAAAAAGTTTATAATCAAATAGATATACCATTAAATATGGGCTATTTCAATTGTATCTGGCAAGGGGATGCAAATTTAATTGCAGCACTATCATTAAGTGAGGTTTCTTCACCTCCTAGTATTATTAATGTTACAGGTAAAGACATTCATTCTGTTAGAGAAACAGCAGAATGGTTTGGAGAATTTTTTAATAAAAAAGTTAGTTTCTCGGGAAAAGAAGAGAAGTCTGCTTTAATAAGCAATGCCGATCTTTCTTATAAGAAATTCATATTTGAGAGAGTGAGTTTTGAACAAATGCTTGAGTGGACCGCATATTGGATAAAGTCAGGTAATCCATCTTTGAACAAACCAACTCATTTTGAAGAAAGAGCTGGAAAGTTTTAATTATGTCAAACACTATAAATATAGGTTCAAAATTAAAATTGCTAAAAAAGGGTTTAGTAATTCCAGCTCATCCACTTGCACTGAATGAAAATGGTAAATTTGATGAAAGATCACAAAAAGCTATCACAAGATATTATTGCGATGCTGGTGCTGGAGGTATCGCTGTTGCTGTTCATTCTACTCAATTTGAAATTAGAGATTCAAAGTTTGGTTTACATAAACCTGTACTTGAGTTAGCTCAAGAAACAGTCAATGAATGGGAAAGTAAAAACAATTCTATTTTAAAGATTGCTGGCGTTATTGGTGAAACAAAACAGGCTTTAAAAGAGGCTCAATTAGCATTTGATATAGGATATGACTTAATCCTTGTTAGTTTAGGTGGTTTAAGGGAAAAATCGAATGATTATTTAATTAATCATTTATCTGAGCTTTCGCATATTCTTCCTATAATGGGTTTTTACCTTCAACCAGCTGTTGGCGGAATAGTTTTGGATTACAGTTTTTGGCGAAGAGCTGTAGAAATAAACAATCTCATTGCCATCAAAATTGCTGCTTTCAATAGATATCAAACTCTAGATGTTATACGTGCTGTCATTGAATCAGGTCGTTCAGAAGATATTGCTCTTTATACTGGCAATGATGATAACATTATTTTTGATTTATTAGGTAATTTTAATTTTGATCAAAATAGGGACAATATTAAAATACGATTTAGAGGAGGTTTACTTGGTCATTGGGCTTTTTGGACAAAAAAAGCTGTACAGCAATTAGATAAAATAAAAGAAATAGACACTAAGAATTCTTTAATTGACTCATCCTTTATTTCCCTTGCAACCCATATTACTGATGTCAATTCAGCGGTTTTTGATCCAGCAAATAATTTTGAAGGATGCATCCCTGGTATAAATGAAATTCTTAGAAGACAAGGATTAATGCAGACTAATAGAACTTTAAACGAAAAGGAAAAACTATCAAAAGGGCAATCAGAAAATATTGACAGGGTTTATTTAGCTTATCCTGAACTAAATGATGATGAATTTGTTAAAATGAATATCGATAATTGGTTTTCCTAATTTTTTATTTTAAATACAAGAGTTTAACGGAAAACAATCCATTTTTTGTTTTTAATCTAGCTATATAAACTCCCTGTGAAACTTTTAAATCTTGGTTATTTAATCCATTCCATTTTATTGTTGTATATTGATTCTGATGAACATTAAAATTGAAACTTTTAATTAATCTTCCCTGTATATCAAAAATATCTAAACCTAATATATTTTCCTGTATTAGATTTTTTATTTCAAAAATTGTTGAACTATTAAAAGGGTTAGGGTAAACAATAAAATCTAAAGAATTATTTATTTTATTCGATATTTTCTTTGTTGATAGAAAAGTTGAATGATAATAATCTAAGTATTGATTGTAAAGTACTATAGCTTTATTACCTCCTAGTTTCAAAGTACTTTCTTCTGGTTCCATCATGCTAAGAAATTCATAACCAGTTATGAAATCAACATGTCTGGCTTCTATATTTATTTGTTGTATTATCTGATCTATTGGTGCAGGTAAAAAAGGTGTGTATCCAGTTTCTGGATTACTTCTCCAAATTTCAAGGTCGCTCCAGATATGCTTATTGGTATTTTTATGAATTTTTGAATAATATCCATAAATACTGTCTAAATCTGCGATTCGTATTTCAGGATCATGAGTATATTCATAATTTTTTAATCCAGCTCCTACAGCATCCTGGTATGCAAAGATATCTATTTTACTTGTATTTAAAACCCATTCAGAAATTATAGGTGTTCCTGCTGGAGCAATCATTACAGGTTTTTCTGGGGCTAAATTTTTGCAAAATTCTGCAACTGGATTATAATAGTTTGCTGCTCTTCCAATATCATTTGCTTCATGAGTCAAGTACCACCCATAAAAGGATGAATGGTTACCGTACATATCCCAAATTTCTTGTGCTACCTTTTTGCTAAAATCAATTCCTTTCTGGATACGATCGTAATCTCCTAATCCTTCCCAAAGGAGTAAATCATCTACACCTCGACCTAATCCTAAAAAAACATGCATCCCATTTTTATCAGCTTGTTCCAAGATAAGACGTATCACATCCATTCCATAATAAGGAAAATCCAAGAATTCAGATGGATAAAATGAAATTTTATATTCTACATAAGTAATGATTATAGTAGACATACCAATGCGTTTCATTGCATCAATTTCATCCTTTATATCAATTTCATCTACTTTTCTGTCTCGAGGATAACCCCAGCCCTCAATGAGTACACCAGGGTCTATCCATCCTCCAGAAAGGCCTAGGACTGCTTTTGTATTGGCTGGAAAAACTTCAATAGGCCACTGTTCAATAGTTATCTTTCCATATTTATCTGATATTTCAACAATTATTGTATGGTTACCAGTAGGAAATTCAGATGTATTAAGCCAAAAAATAGTGAGTTCAGATTTGCTAGGAACTAATTCTATTTCAGAAGTAAGATAAATTAAATTTGTATCGGAGATATTATTAAGATATGCTCTTAATGTTAAATGCTGTGTAGAATCTGTAGAGTTAGTAAGGTTTATACGTATTTCTAATTTAGTATTATTAGTTACTGGTCCAGGAGGGATAACTGATAGATTATTCGCAAATAGATTGTGAGAAGAAAAAAGTAAAACATTTAAAAATTTTAGAATATTACGCAATATGCTATTTAGACAATATTTTTATAGTTAGTATTTTACCATAATTCAATAAGATTTTAATCAATAAATGAAATACAGACAATCTAGAAAAAATTCTATAAAAGAAGGAGGATGGTGGTCAGTCCAAAATGGATGTGGTGATAATTACCTAACGGCATTTTTTGAACTTTTAGGTTTAAAGGCATCTACTATATCTTTTATTTCTACTTTCCCAGTTTTATTTGGGTCTCTTATCCAAACATTTATTTTAAAGAAATTTTTTTTTAAAAGATCAAAAAAGAAAACGTTGATTATTTTATGTGCCATACAAGGTTTATGTTGGCCAGCACTAATTATTTCTGCTTATATAAATAATACTTTTCTCTTGGTGACTTTAATTATGGTGGTTTATTATTCAGTTGTATCTGCACAAGATCCTCCATGGAGGGCATGGATGGGAAGTATTGTACCTAAGCCTATACGTGGAAAATATTTTGGAATTCGGCTTTCAATTTCGGGGATTGTTTTACTTTTTTCGATAGCAATTGCTGGTGCTATCTTAGAAAACTTTTCTTCTTCAGATGCATATTTAGGTTTTGTAATAATTTTTTCTCTGGCATTTATAGGTAGAATAGTATCAATACGATATTGGAATAGAATGTTTGAACCTAAAACTAGTGATGATAATCAGTTACTTGATTCATCAAATTTTGATCAGGATCAAACTGTTTATTTAAAGTTTTTAACATTGTATCAGTTTTCTGTAAACATTATTGTTCCGCTTTGGCCCGTATATTTTCTCAGAGATATTGATTTTAGTTATGCAGAGTATTCATATATCCTTGTTAGTGGGAATCTGATTGGTATTCTATCACATTACTTTTGGGGTAAATTTATTGACAGGTTTGATTCTCTGTTCACAACATTTCTTGGTGGATGGATTATGGCTTTTCTTCCGCTACTTTGGTATTTTTTGTTTTATCTAGATCCAGAATTTAAACTTCCCTATAGTATAATATTGTTTTCCATTGCATCATTTGCTGCATCTGGCGCTAATCTAGGACTTAATAATTGGGTTTTAGATATTCATGAAGATAAAAATATCATTGCATTTTCTACAAAAATGGTTAAATATAGAGGGGTAGCAATTTTTCTTGGTGGTATTACAGGTGGTGGTTTAACACTGTTAGAAGTGCCAAAGATTACAACAGCAATACCTATAGGAACTTCAATTCATTATGCAATATTTATATCATCATTTATGAGATTAATCACAATGCTTTCATTGTCATCCTTAGTTAATAATCGTACAAAAAATGATTATTGATTCTCACCAACATATTTTTTGGCATGGTCGAAATGATAAAGACCTGGTTAATGATATGAAAGAAAATTCTATACATCATTCTTGGCTATTAACTTGGGAAATCCCGACAGATCATGATGATAAAACATATCACTCAGTATTAAACCCAATACATATGAAATCTGATGGTACTCATTCTGGTATACCTTTGAGTGACTTAGTAAAAGCATCCGACATGAATAAGAAGAAATTCTCTTTAGGATATTGTCCAGATCCTAGATTAGAATCAGCATCTGACCTATTTGAAGCAGCTGTAAAAATGTTTGGTGTGAAAATCTGTGGTGAATGGAAATTTAGGATCAATATTGATGACATTTCTTGTATTAGATTATTTGAAAAAGCTGGTGAATTAAATTGTCCAGTTGTTTTACATCTGGATGTTCCTTGGCTTTATACATCTAAAGGTAAAGAATTTCAAAAAAATTGGTTTGGTGGAACTATAAAAAACCTTAATTCACTTTTACTGGCGTGTCCGGACGTCAATTTTGTGGGTCATGGGCCTGGATTTTGGAGGGAAATTAGTGGTGATGCATCAGAAAGTCCCGACCTTTATCCCAATACTCCTATAAAAAAAGAAGGTTCCATACAGAAGCTATTTAATAAACATAGTAACCTTTATGCTGATTTGTCAGCTGGTTCAGGTCTTAATGCAATTAGACGAGATAAAATTTATGCTAAAACTTTTATTGAAGATTTTTCTGATCGTCTACTTTTTGGACGTGATTATTTTGGTTCAGAATTAATTAAAACAATTAATGAATTAGAACTTGCTGGTTCAGTAAAAGAAAGTGTTTTATCAAAAAATGCTATGAAACTAGTGAAAATTGATATCTGAACAATAATTAATAGTCTTTCAACATAAAATCTTTAATACTTGAATTGTTGTAAAGTCAATTAAATTTCCAAATCATTAGAAATTAAATTATACAGATATATCTTCACAGTCATCAAAATTAATTGTAGATGGTGCCTAAAATTTATATGATGCTTTTCCTAACTCATGAACTAAATAAAAATTAAATGCTAGTGAGTAAAATAAAAAAATATCAAATATTATTCAACAATATTCCAAGAACCCTTTTTGTTTCATTGCTTTTCTTTGGTTGCGTGGATTTGGGGAGGGATAAATGTATAGATGAAAAACTTATTGAACCAAATTCACCCTGTTATAAAATTTATATGCCAGTTTGTGGGTGTGATGGAATTACTTACAGTAATGATTGTATAGCGAGGATTTCAGGAGTAACAGAATGGTCAAATGGAGAATGTAACTAATTATTAAAGCTTACTTGTTGAAAAAGTTGTTTTTTATCTAAAAAAGGTATTTAAGTTATAAAAATTAGAAAACTTTTTACTTGATTTAAAGAGGTAATAAAAATGAAAAGTCCTATTGAAACATTTCATCAATGGTCCCTTAATGGAAGAGACGAAGGTATGGAGAAGGGGCATAGAAATTCAGTAGATGAAATGCTAAATTTCATTCTAAAAAATAATAATAAACCATTTTCATTTATTGATGCAGGTTGCGGTAATGGATGGGTTGTTCGAAAAGTAATTTCTAATTCCTCATGTCAATCAGCTGTGGGAATTGATGGTGCAACTGGAATGATTGATAAAGCTTTAAAAATAGATCCTAAAGGAAATTATATATGCGCTGATTTAATTAACTGGAAACCTGATAGACCAGTTGACATTGTTCTTTCAATGGAAGTTTTTTACTATTTTTCTAACCCAAAAAACCTTGTAAAACACATTTTTGACCATTGGTTAAAAGCTAACGGGTCTTTAATTGCTGGTGTGGATTATTATAAAGAGAACAAACCTAGCTTAAGTTGGCAGAAAGATTGTGGAATTTCAACAATGACATTGCTTTCTAGCAAGGAATGGATTAGAGTCTTTAAAAGATCGGGATTTAAAAACATCAAGTTCTGGCAGTATGGGAAAAAAGATTCTTGGTCAGGGACTCTAATTATAACAGGGAAGAAATAAAATTGAATTATTAACTCGCTAAAGGTGCGGATGATGGTTTTAGCTTGACATTCTACATAAAAATGTTATAGAATTAATAATTCAGGAGTAAAAACAATGATTTTAAATTTAATATTTGGTTTAGCCCTTTTTATAACTGGAGGTCATATTGTCGACACTAAATTCGGATTACATCATTATAATGATGAGGATTATAAACAAATTTTTTATCTTGAAAATAAGACTTCTATATCAAAAAAATGTATAAGGAATT
Source organism: Fidelibacterota bacterium (assembly GCA_002715465.1). Next base: position 41,886 of record PAYY01000011.1, read on the forward strand.
CTGAGTTTGAAGATATTAAAAAAATAAGGCGTCATCGTCCTAATAATGATGGAGGAGAAATGGTTACTGTTTATAAAGTAACGAAAATTAAGATAAAGAAAAATCCTGCATTGTAAGGTAATATTTGGTATAAACTCTAATTAAATAATAACTTTATATTATAGCCATAATATCTCTATTTATACATATTTCCCATTTTCATGCTTGGGCTTTATTTATAGTTAAATCATTATCATTTGTGAATATCATTAAATTGGGATTCTTTCGGATATATTGATGCTCAACAGATACAGCCTGTTTGTTATTAGCAAATACTTCTACAAGATTTTTATCAGAATCAGTTGATTTGGTGCAACTTATAAAGACAAATAAAGCAAAAATTTTAATCAGGCATTTCATTTTACTTCCTCTAATGTGATGATTTAGACCGAAATCTAAAGATAATAAAATATATTTTAGGCTATGTCCCAAAAATAAAATATCTAAAACGCTACAAATAATAAAAAAATAAAAAATTTCTTTAAATTATATTCTCTATACTTATCTAAAAAATTGTAACAAAAGGAGAAAATTAATGTCTATACTAGAAAAATATGCAAAGGCAGTGGATGCTCTTGATGAAGAAGTCATGAATGATTGTTTTCACGATGATTTCAAATTCACCCATCATGCCGCTGGGAAAGTTTTATCCAAGTCAGATGTAATTAGTTGGGTAATGAGTGGGGATGTTAATAGAGAAAAAGTAAGAATTCTCTTCGAAAATGATGAGGTTGGAGTAGAACATGCAGTGGTATCCTTTAATGATGGAAATAGACAAGCTGTTTTAGCCTTTGTTACATATAAAGATGGAAAAATACATACTCTTGAAACAGGTGCATCAAATTTGACAGAATAAATAATAAAATGAAAAATCGTACTGTTATTTTATTAATAGCGATATTCTCTTTTATTTCTTGCTCAAATGATGATGACAACTCTTCTGATTCTGAATTATTATTAGAAGGTGTAAACATTCAGACTCTTTCCCATGACGGTTTAACTAGAGAATATTATATCTATATTCCTGATTCTTATGATGGATCTTCGGAATTTCCTCTTATCCTTAATTTTCATGGTTATGGTGGAGATCCACTAAGCCAATTATACATTGCTGACATGAGAATGTTGGCTGATTCAGAAAATTTTATTTTAGTTTATCCTCAAGGTTCACCTGAAAATGGTGATGGTAGCAATACTGAAAAAGATGGATATCTTTGGAATACTATGCTTCCGTCAGACAGTAATAAAAGTAATGCGGATGATTTTGGCTTTATAGAACAACTAATTAATGAAATTAGTTCTAATTACAATCTTGACCAAAGCAGAGTATATGCTTGCGGTTATTCAAACGGGGCTGGCTTTTCTTATTCATTAGCTTGTTACTTAAGTGATAAAATAGCCGCTATAGGATCTGTGTCCGGATTAATGTGGGAAGGAGTAAAAACTACATGTAATCCAACCCATCCAACAGCAGTTATAAGTTTTAATGGTACATCTGATAATGTGCGTCCTTATGATGGGATTGAAGATTATTTGTTATCTGTTGATGATATGCTTAATTATTGGGCAGGCTATAATAAAATAAATGATTCACCTTTAAAAAAGACGGTGAACACTATGGTAGAACATTATATTTACTCAGGGGGTGATCAAGGGGTTTCTCTAGAGCATTACAAAATAATTAAGGGGAGCCATGATTGGTTTGAGATTAAGAATGAAGGTTCCAACATAAATTCTTTAATTTGGGAATTTTTATCTAGATTTGACCTGAATGGACTAAGGGAATAATTAGAGAATTCATATGAAACTTGGTTCAAACTACAATTTCTTATCATGTAAAAAGTATTTATTTCATTCTTCATATACTTTTTAAACCTATAGAATTTATTATGACTTAGTTGCTGTATTCTATATTATGCTAGCATAATTAAGGATTTATTTAATGAGATATAGTATAATTTTCTTTCTAATAACAGTCTCCGCATACACACAAGATTGTAATGAAAAAAACTGGAAAGACTACTTTGATCGGGGGAATATGAATGGATGTGAACTTCCTNCNATAAACCTTTCAGGAGTCAATCTATCAGGAGTAGAAATGGTTGGGATAAATTTAAAAGGTTCTAACCTTAGATGGTCGAACCTTTCAGGGTCTAATTTAAAATGGGCTGATCTTTCCATGGCAGATTTAACTGGTTCAACTTTAATGAATACTGATTTTACTCAAGCTACTCTTAAAAAGATAAATCTGGAAGGTTCCAATCTAACAAAAGCTATTTTTGCTGGAACTATACTTACTGATGCAAATCTAAAATTTGCAGATCTCAGAAGTTCAAATCTTTATTGGGTTCATCTTACAAATTCCGAATTTTTTAAAGCTGATTTACGAGGGGTTATTTCTGGAAATATAGAAGGAGTTCCGAAATCTTTGCCAGCTGATTGGGTGATTAAATATGGCACCTTAATTAATGAGGAATGGGGTAGTTCAAATCCCCCTGATAAAGTTCTATTAAATGAGCAAAATAATAGCCCGATCAATAGACAGAATTAATAAATTTTCATTTGAGAACAATGATACAATTCTAATCACTCATTAATAGAAATATTTCTGTACCATATTTCACTAGGGTCTTTGCTTCCATGAATTTGCAGACATATAATTCCAGTATTTTCAATTTCATTATCTTCTTCATAATAATCAATTGTATTAAATCCATTAACCCAAATTTGAATTCTATTATCTTGACATTTAATAGTGTAGTCGACCCATTCTCCGCCTTTCATAATCGTATTAAGACTATCTTGGTTCCCAACTCCGAACATAACATTTCTTCTAGATTCATCNTAAAGNCCNCCCCAAATACTTATTGGAAATTGTTCTTTGNTGTAACCCAATTCAGAGACCCCCTTGTGGTAATTTAATTCAAAACCAATATCTGCTTGGTATCCTGAGACTTCATTATGATTGGGAACTCTTCGACTTCTAAATTGAATTCCACCATTTTCATAGCCATATGGTCTTATTTCACCAGTTGTAGTCTTTACTTGTAGATGCAATTCAAAATCTGAATAATCTTTGGTAGTACATAGAAATTCGTTTCTAGGGATTGGTTCTTTCAGGGTTCCAGCTTTAATTATTCCATCTTCTATTCTAAAATAGTCTAAGTTTCCTTCCCAACCAGAAAAATCGATTTCATTAAAAATTGATTTAAAATCGTTGGAATTTGCTTCTTTATTTTGGCTGGGATTAGCTTTTTTCTCAGTCGTATTATTAGGTTTGGTGCCAGAACAATTTATATTGAGTAGTAAAAGAAAAATTAAAGCGAATAATTCATTGTATTTTTTCAACTGAAAAGACCTCCTTGTTTCTTGCCTCAATATTAAAGTTAATGAATAATAAAATTCAGGATTTTATTAAAATTTTCCATAAGATTTTAAATTATTATTACACTCTAAATTTTTTGTAATTGAAAAAACATAGGGTAGAGAATCTTTCGAATAGTGATAGGAGAGATTAGAATAGGGTAGAGAAAGATTCCAAAAATCTTATTTCTATGTTTAAAATGAAGATCATCAATTATTCGAACACCTTCCTTGTGAATTTCCAGTCGATGGCAGTGTCTCCAATAAATAAGTCCTAAAGGTAAAATTAATCCATCATCAANAAATTCCAATTCCGAATCAGTTTCTCTTAAATCCGAATGTTCAACTTTCATTGTTCTCCAGCCAAAAAACCAAAGTTCAAATTCTGCTACCATTCCTGGTCCAATTCCTTCCCAGTTATTGATTTTTACGGGCTGAAATTGAGTTAAAAACTTAACAAATTTGAAATCATAAAAAGCTTCTTTTGCCTCCTCAAAAGTGACCTTTTTTAATTTTACAGTCTGATAATATCTCAAGGGGTAAATCCTGAATTATGATAATAGTTCCAAATAAAAAGACTAAATTCAATTGATAAATTTATAATCTTATATCAATTGCAAAACAACAAAATAAATCTAAAAGAAAAATTTTCATTATTTTCAAAATATTGGGCTCCCCATATTATTGCTGAGATGAATGACCACCAGTTTAAATTGGTGAAAATTAAAGGCGAGTTTATTTGGCATGAACATAAAAACTCAGATGAAACTTTTATAGTTGTTGAAGGGNANATGGAAATAAAGTTTAATGATAAAATTGTTAAACTCTCTCAAGGAGAAATGTTTATAGTTAAAAAGGGAGTTCCTCACAAGACTGTATCAGAAAATGAGTGTAGAATAATGATTATAGAGGCAAAAGGAGTTNTAAATACAGGTGAATCAGGTGGAAGTCTAACAGCACCTAATGATGTTTGGATTTAACTTAATTTTTCTATCATATAGAATATTTAATTTTTTACCCTTGGCATTTCAGCGGAAACCTTATTCCTCCAATTCTTCAACATTGCTTGTAATTCTGCAACCTTTTCTGGCATATTTAAAGCAAGATCTTGTTGTTCCCCAGGGTCATTTTCAAGGTTGAATAATTGTGTAGAGCCATTTTCAAAATATTCTAATAATTTATATGCTCCTAATCGGATAGCTCCACCTGGACTTTGCATCCCATGATTGCTATAGTGAGGGAAATGCCAGAAAATCGCTTTTCTATCATATGATTCCCCATTTAATGCTTTAAGAAAGCTTTCCCCATCTACATGCTGATCTGGATTAAGGGACAAGCCAGCCATTTCTAAAATGGTTGGGTAGAAATCAGTGCTCATAACAAGTTCATCACTTATCTTCCCAGCTTTTAATTCTCCAGGCCATTTAACTATCAACGGTACTCTTATGCCACCTTCATACAACCAACCTTTTGCACCTCTTAAAGGGAGATTTGAAGTGGCAAAGTACTTATCTAATTCTAGGGATGATATTATTCTGTCCGGGNGNCCAAAATTNGCTCCTGACATGCCTCCATTATCTGAATAAAATATTACAATAGTGTTTTCTTCTAGATTTAAATCTTTTAGTTTTCNAATAACNCGTCCCAAACTCTCATCTACCGATTCTACCATAGCGGCAAAATGGACATTATCTTGATATTGTTTGATTTTTACTGTTCGTTGGGGTAATACCTTGTATNCTTCATGAGTACTTTNTTTTATTAATCTTTTCAGATCNTTAGNGGATAAAGGATCTAAATCATCAGGNTTTCCTTCTANAACAAATGGTTCATCNANNGAGCGATTTCTTTTNNTTAATTTATTTTTATANTTCTCNACTAAATCTAGTCNTCCATGAATTGGGTCATGGACAGCAAAATGTGAAAGNTACAGGAAAAAAGGCTGATTTTTATTTTCTTCNATATATTTTAATGCCTCATCGGTTAGCCTNTCAGTTAAATANCCACCTTNTGAATCTTCCAAGCCCTCTAAACCAAATGGTGAATAATAAGTTTTATTTGGGCAGCATTTGTTCCATTTGGGTAATCGAAAATCAAAACCGTGTTCTATAGGACCTGAAGGATCTTCTCCTAAATGCCATTTTCCGAATATAGCCGTTTTATAACCTCCTTTTTTTAGTTCTTCAGGTAATGTTATATCTTCAAATGGAAGATGCCTTTTGTATTTTGCACTTGTCAATTTTTCGAAATCATGTTCAGCACGTCCATTTAACCAGTCTGTTAGTGCAAGTCTTGCGGGATATTTTCCAGTTAAAATACTTGCTCTGGTAGGNGAGCAGACATGAGAAGCCGCATAGGCNTGGGTAAAGNGAATCCCATTTNTAGCTAATTGATCAATATTAGGAGTATCATAAAAATCACTTCCATAAATACCTACATCCCGCCAACCCATATCATCAACTAAAAAAAATACAATATTAGGAAGTTTATTTTTTCCGCAACTAAAAAATAAAGATGTTAATGAAATGAGTAAGATGACTGAGGCTGTGGTTCTTTTCATAAGTATAGTTATATAAATTAAGCTTTGTTCCTTATTTTAAATTTAATCNCAAGGTTTACTTATGAACAGAATTAATTTTATACTTTTACATAAGTTATTCTTCGTTTGCATTACATTGACAATGTTGGGATGTAACAATAAGGATGAACCGTTTATACAAGAATTAGATAATGAAAATAATGAGAAGAATAGATTTCTTACTATTGTTGATTATCAAGTAGCCGGAACAAGAGATGGAGATGTTTCAAAAGCAAACTATAATTTTATAGTTGAAAATGGAGAAAAAATTCAATTGTACCTTGAAGTTTTTTATAATCCCACACCAACACTTCGTTCGGGGTTTTGGAGTTTAACTGGTAGCAAGGCCTGTTCTGGTTATGTTAGATCAAAGTCTCTAAAATTTTTAGGTGGACAAGGAGAAGCACCGAGTATTGGTGGAAGATTTGAACTACTAGAAAAATCTCATCCTCGTTTTTTTGTTTCTATTCCCTTACGCCCAATAAAAGAGATAAGTTGGTAATCAAAGAAAACATAATTATTATTTAATGTTTCCACACATTTTTTGCTTTTGAAAGAAAATTTTTTGAAGTATGCTAATTAATGTTTTTAAACTAGTTGATAATGAATATTATAATAACATAATTAACTTAATAAAGTAAGAATGAACTATTTGATTCCATTCCAAATGATAGTTTTTTAATTCTTCTTAAAGGATAAATAAAATGGATGAAATAATTAAGGATCTTTTCAAAAATTATTTAAAAATAATTGATAACTATGTGGTCCCTTTTTTGAGATCACAAAATGGGTTTTGGGTTATTATTATACTTATTGTTTTTTTAATTCTTTTTTGAATATAAAAAATGAGTTGGCTTACAAATCCTGAAAATCCAACAGCTCGNAAGATTGCTTTGTGTATTTATGTAATTGGTTTAGGTGGTATGATTGCTATTAGAAATTTTTGGCTAGCTCTTTTTTTCGCCTGTTTTTTGCTTTCAGATTATCTTCAACACATGAATAAAAGTGAAAAAAAAGTTTAAATGGGGAATTATAGGCACTGGTAAAATTGCAAATTCATTTGCAAAAGATTTAAACAATCTTGATGATCATTTTGTTGCTGCAGTCGGTTCAAGAACTATTGCTACAGCACAAAATTTTGCATCTAAATTCCCAGGCTGTATTGGCTATGGGAGTTATACTGATTTATTATCAAATGCAAGTTTGCATGGCATATATATAGCAACTCCCAACAATTTTCATTTAGAGCATACGCTTCTAGCGTTAGAAGCTGGGAAACCTGTTCTATGCGAAAAACCCATTGCAATCAATACAACTGAAGTTCAATTAATGGTTGATGTAGCAAACCAGAATCAATTAACCCTAGTTGAAGCGATGTGGACCCGATTCTTACCGCATATTTATAAAGTTCGTCAAATCATTGATAGTGGAGTCCTTGGAAATATTCAGACTTTACAAGCTGATCATGGACAGAATTTATCTAATTTAAAAAACCCTCGAATTTGGGAACCTACTCTTGGTGGTGGTGCGTTGCTTGACCTTGGGATTTATGTTGTTTCGTTCTCACATTTAATTCTAGGGTCACCAAGAAAAATTACTGCAAAATCGAATTTTACTGATAAAGGTGTAGATATACAGACTTCCGCAATTTTTGAATATAATAACGATTCTCAGGCTATTTTAACTACTACTTTAAACAATGCCACACCCTGTAAAGCTATTGTTTCTGGTAAAAAAGGATATCTAGAAATCGACGGGTTTTTTTATAAACCTACATCTATGCGAGTGGTACTAAATGATGGCAGTAGAAATGAGTACAGTAATAACTATAAAGGCCATGGTTTGCGAGAGCAAGCAATTGAATTTGCNCGATGTGTAAGATCTGGTTTGATCCAATCTCCGATAATGCCTCATAGTGAAAGTATAGCCGTTATGAAATCAATGGATGAAATTAGAAAGCAAGTTGGTCTTTATTATCCTAATGAATCCTAAAAAATCATTAAATCTTATATAGAAATTGTAATAACCATATTAAACACTTATAATGATTTATACTATTATTAATGGTGAGTTGTTTTCTGTGATAGTAATTCTATGATTATAGTGAAGACATATGTTTAAAGTAATAATGATTGGATCCACCGGAGCTACTGGATGTCAATTATTAAAGAAGCTTATTAACGATAAAAGATGTGAATCTGTCACTACAATTGGAAGAAGACCAGCTTTGAATGGGAAAAAAAATGATAAGCTATTGGATATAATTCTTAAATCACTTTCCAATTTGTCGTCAACTGAAAAATATTGGCAAGGTAAAGATGTTTTTTTTAATTGTATTGGAACTACAAGAAAACGTGCGGGGGGAGCTAAGGAATTTATTGATATAGAAGCCGGAATATCATATGAGGCAGCAAAAATGGCTTCAAAAGCAAAAATTCCCCATGCTTCATTAATTTCGGCAAAAGGTGCAAATCATAAAGCTTGGGCTACTAATTGGATCCATCCTTTGCTTTACATCAGAACTATGGGTGAAAAAGAAGAGACTATACAGTCAAAATTTTATTTTGAGTATACTTCTATTTTTAAACCTGGAATGTTGATAAGATTGAAGAAAAAACAATCAAAATTAGACTTCTTTTTTGAATCGAAAGGTTTGGGACTTGGAGTAGATAAACTTGCTGATGCCATGATATTAGATGCTGAAAGAGTAAAAGCTAGACTCGAGAAAAAAAGAAACAGACATTTTATTGGGAATAAGTATATTTTGTCATACTTAAAAATATAACCATGGATTTTATATGAAAAAAAAACAAATTATTGATTCAAACCATAGGAGTTTTGGCTGCATTTATATTTATTGGATGCTATCCTGTATCTCATGTCATTGTAGGTGAGGTAAAAGCACCGATTTTACCTTCTGAAGTAGTAATTTATTTAGAATACCCTGAAGAATACGAAATAATTGCAAGGATAGATGCTTCAAGTGAATTTGCTTTTAGGGATCCAACTTTTGACTTTACTTGGCAACAAAAAATGGATAAAATTATGGAAAGGTTAAAAATTGGAGCATCACAATTAGGTGCAAATGGTATTGTTATTGTTGGGACAGAAAATCCAACAAAGACCTATGTAAGAAATACTAAAGATGGAATGACTACCAGCCAGAGCCATTATAAAACTGCGATAGCCACGGCTATTTTTGTAAAAAAATCTAATTCTTAATAGTTCTTTCTTTATAAAAGTGACAAATAAACTCTTATTTAATAATAAAAGTAAAAAAGATCTACTTCAAGATTTAAAACTTGAGAATTTTGATCGTTCTACCTTTTCATTTTATCGTTATGTAAATATAGATGATCCTTCTTCATTACGTGATATACTTTACAAAGAATGGGTTAGTCTAAAAATATTAGGCCGTATATATATTGCAAAAGAAGGGATTAACGCACAGTTATCTTGTCCATCCAAAAATTTGATGTTGTTTCAGAAAAAACTCCACCTGCACAAAGGTTTTGAAAATATTCCACTAAAATATGCTGTTCAAGATGGGAATTCATTTTTTAAGTTAGTTATAAAGGTTAAAGATGAGATTGTTGCTTATAAAATAGATAAAGATGAATACAATATGAAAAAAGTGGGAAATCATTTAAATCCAAAAGAATTTAACAAAGCTATCGATGATTCTGATTCAATTATTCTTGATATGAGGAATTATTATGAGAGTGAAGTAGGACGATTTGAAGGTGCAATTATTCCAAATGTAGAAACGTCAAGAGAATTACTACCAGAGATAAAAAAAATTTTAAAAGGTAAGAAAAAAAATAAAATATTAATGTATTGCACTGGTGGTATACGTTGTGAAAAAGCTAGTTCCTTTTTAATCCAAAATGGATTTAATGATGTTAATCAGCTAAATGGTGGAATTATTAATTATGCACATGCTGTTAAGAAAAAGAAGATTGAATCTAAATTCGTGGGAAAAAATTTTGTGTTTGATTCTCGTCTTGGTGAAAGGATAACTGATGATATAATTAGTAAATGTCACCAATGTGGAGAACTTTCCGACAATCATATTGATTGTAACAATGATGCTTGCCATTTACTATTTATTCAATGCCATGAATGTGGAGTAAAATATGATAAATGTTGTTCTAATGACTGTATGGACTTTAACAAATTACCTATTGAAAAACAGAAAATTCTTCGGAAAGACCCTGAAAGGGTAGTATCAAAGACTAGAGATTCATTGAGCGGTAAACCACGGTTTTTTTTAAAAGCATAGGTTTTTTAATATTATCAAAATTTTGACTGATTGAAAAATTAAGATTTACTTTTTCTTTAATTTATTATATGGTTAATTCTTAGACTCTTATTTTGTGAGCACAGTTACAGATCGCTAAATTTTGTTTATTCATATTGATTTTATCAAAGAGAATTTACAGATTCTTTGGTTTCGAAGAGTTTTTTAATAGAATTGAGGTTTAGCTATGCGAGAAAACTTGTCAAAAAATTTCGTTCTAGTTTGTCATTGAGTGTATAGAATGATCACAATAACATTTAAGGTCATCCGAATTATTTCACTAATCTCTCTTTTAACATTCTTGGTTAACATAGCCCAAGCACAAAGGCAAAAAACACAGAGGAAAAAGAAAAATTCCATAGATCAAATTGATGAACATCTCTTTTTTCCTCAAATAGAACAGAATTTTATAATAAAGGAGACCCAAAAAAACCAAAGAAAAAAACTAAATAGAATTTCTGCTCGGATTGAAGGTCAGACTGAAGATATCGAAATGCCAAAGGAAATTATGCAAGTGGAAGAAGGTGACATAAATGAGATAAAGGTGCTAAAATCTTCTGGTAGAAAGATGAATAAAAAAAATAGTGGAAGGGTTGCTGGTCAGTCTGGTGTTGGTGATGTTGCACTCAATAATTTTAAGCTATATGGTGAAGAAATATTCATTGCGAAAACGCCCCGAAAATGGATAAATGGGACTGTGGAACAGATTGCTCAAGCATGTTTGAATGATATAGGATGTGATGCGTTTTATGTTTATGATGTCAGTTACGATTATGGCTCTTCGTATCGTACTAAAGGGGTTTTATGCGATGATATAGACCCCCCCTTTACTTGGCGTAATGGTTCTTCATCTCATCGGGGGAAACATGTTTATACGAATATAAAAGCATATTACTTTTACGACAAGGCTACTGAGGATAGAGTTATGTCAGCGGAAGCACGGATTTTTAAATTAAGAGAGGAACTTTCTGATCTACAAATTGTGAATGATGGGTTGAGAAACAAAAAAGAAGAGTTGGTTATTAAACGTAATGGACTTAAGAATAATTAGAGTTTTAAAACTGCTATACTTTTAAGAAGAAATTTCGTGAAAATTTTCACCTCAACATTTTTCCGTTTATTCCAATTAATTATTGCATTTTCATTTTTTGCTCAGTCAATTGATGCACAGAGGAGAAGTTCCAAAAAAAGTCAGCGAAAGGTTCCCGCATCTAGTCGTACCCAAACAGCAACTGATACGTTAGAAACGCCTGCTTCCGTTCAGATTGTCTTTGATAATGTGAAGGAGTTAGAATCCCCAAAAAAATCTAGAAAGAAAAAAAGTAGTCGGATTACTGGAATGGGGAAAGCGGCAGAAACTTCAGCCATAGAAAACTTTAAAACCCACCCAAACTCATACATAGCAAGATGGGAGGATATAGGTTCTACCGTACGCTGGGCTTGGGGCCTTAAGAAAGATGCCTGCGCTGAACGGTGTTTGGATCCATTAAATGAATGGTGTGATGCGATCGTTGTATATGATTGGATTTATAAAGACAAAAAAAATAATTTATGTGTTCTAGCTGACGATGTTGATCCTATCCGTAATTTTGGCCCTATTGAGTATCCACATAGAAATTATAGTTTTACAGTGAACTCATACACTTATTTTGATAAAGCAACAGAGATGAAGGCCGAAGAGTTAGAGTCTGAATTAACTTCATTGGAATTAGAGGTTAACACTTTGCATGGGAAAAATAATCAATTGGAGAGAAATATTCAAGAACTGGAACTTGAAATTACCGAATTGTCATCGCTGAGAAGGTTTGATAAAGCAAACACACTATTATTCTCTAAACAAAAGAGTTATCCCCACGTCTCCTATCTTGCCGATTTCAATGGCGATGGCAACATGGATGTTCTTACGGCTGGTGGGTATAGTATTAAGGGCAGTACGATTGGTTGGTATGAAATCCAAGACGATTACACTGTGGCTGAACATGTATTTGATAATTTTCCGCCTAGCACATTTTGGCTTACAGATGTTCACGCTGCTGATCTAGATAATGATGGAGATCTAGATGCGCTATTAACAATTAGAAATTCCATATCTTCTAAATCTAGAATCATTTGGTACGAAAATACTGATGGCCAAGGGAGCTTTGGCAACTCAAAAGTGATAACCAGTAATATTTCTCTTCCCTATAGCGTTCACACTTCTGACTTTGATGGTGACGGAGATCTAGATGTACTCTGGGCATCAGTTGGGGATGGACAGATGGTTTGGAGTGAGAACACTGATGGTAAAGGAAAATTTAAAGAGAAACATGTGATTGCGACTGGTGTTAGAAAGGCATATAAGGTTCACTCTGCAGATCTCGATGGTGACGGAGATCCGGATGCAATCTTGGCCGCAATTAAGGATGGTGATAATATCATATGGTACGAAAATACAGATGGCAAAGGGAGTTTCAAAGTTAAGCAGGTGATTTTTTCAGAAGGTAATGAAAGAGAAAGACTCTTTCCTCAGTCTATTTACGCTGCCGATCTTGATGGTGATGGAGACTTAGATGTACTCGCGGGAATTTGGAAGGGAATAACCGTCTGGTTCGAAAATACTGATGGCCAAGGGAGCTTTGGCACCAAACAGGTGATTAGTAACGAATATAGAGATCGTAGGCATATGTTGTGGAAAGCCCATGCCGTGGACCTTGACGATGATGGAGATTTGGATGTGCTTTCAGCTGAAGGATATGACGGCTTGTATTGGTACGAGAATATTGATGGTCAGGGGAGTTTTGGAGCCGGGAAATATATTGCAACCGAATATAGTTTTAGGTTCAATGTCGCAGATTTGGATGGGGATGGAGTTATGGACGTGGTTTCAACTGGAAGACCACCTTACGTTAATTCTAATTATCAAACCACTTGGTATAAACACATCCCTAGTTTGAAAAAATAAACAAATTATTTCTCAATAGAACCTTTAGCACTGAGTATAAACAGCTAAACGACCTTGAACCTAAGAAATTTTATAGAAACTACATGTTTTATGTTTGAAATATTCGAATAATTATTGCGGAAAATGTAATTATTGAATTTATATAGATTTTTTCATCTAGGTCGGAAGTTTGTGACTGAAATTATAGAGAATTTATTTATTAATTGATTCAGACCAACTTTCCTTTCCATGACGATCAAAAATTGTTACTCTTCCATTGTTTTCAGGGTCTGTGCCCAAAAAGCCAGTTTGTTTATCTGCATCATTATAAGTTGCAACATATCCACCATTATACAAAGTCAAATAGCTTCTTCCTTCAGAATTACCTAATATAGATGTTACCATCCCATTTGGATCGAAAGTTCCTATTACTCCTGCGCCATCACCTTGTGATGCACCAAGCCTTACAACTACTTCATCTTTTGTATTGTATGTTTCAACTGCTCCATTATTAGTGACTCCTAAAACCCCTCGTCCTCCAGGGGTATTGCCAAGAAATGATGTTCCTTGTCCGTCAAAATTATACATTGTCAGAGAACCACCTCCATTCACTGTAGTTAATATGCCTGCCATTTTCCCTCTATCATCCACAACTTTTACTGAATTGACCGTAATATCACCCAAGTTATTATTTTGGGGTTTAGCACCAATTAGAACAAACATCAAAATTGTTGAAAGAACGCCTATAATTAAGCTTTTTGGATCAATGGATTTCATTTCATACTCCTCATGATTTTATAACTTATAAAAGTTATCTTGGTGAACCTTTATTTATCAATAAAAAAGACTTTATTATTCATGTTACTTGAACTTATCTAGTGGGAAATAATAAAATAAGAAGTCTAAAAAATTTGATTCAGGCAAAAAGATTCAATAGTAAATTCAATCAATGTCTTGAAATATTATTTAATAATAGGGAAATTAACAGAGTTATACCTTATTAAGACTATTTGTGGAAGGTGATATTTTATTGTGAAAATCAGCAATCATATTATTGTTAAGAATAAATTTCTTTTCCTTTTGATAGTTTTATTTTGGAGCTGTACAAATTCAAGCGAAATTGTCAAATTTGATGATTTAGTTCAGATTGATGGGAAAATATATAAGAAAACGTTAAATAAACCTTATGATATGACTCTGGATGATTCTGTAAAACTTCTACTCTATTCTGGTAATATTCACATCGAAAACCAACAAGATTCTTTAATCTCAAAAGGTCGAATTAAATTAGGATATAAAACTGGTGAATGGATAACCACAGGATTAGCTGAAGATACGTTTAAAGTAGCCTATTATAATCTTGGAAAAATTCAAAAGGAAACTCTCTTTTATGATAACGGAGAAAAATTTTTGGAGACTACATATTGGCCGAACGGACAAGAAAAACTCCAAATTGAATTCAGTGAAAGCAGTGAATCGAGAAGTCGTTTTTCGTTTGATGCTGAAGGAAAACATCATGGTTTGAACTTCATAATTCCGCCAGGAACATTAGATACAATTTTCACAGATTATAGCCATGGTGAAGTGATTGGGGGCCCTAGAATGGGGAGATACAAGGAGAAAGAGAAAAAATCTAGAATGGAGAGATATGAGGAGGATGGAAAAAAACCTATCAATATTAATTAGAAATTTGATAACTAAAATTTTATTTGACTTTTAAAGATATAAAACCTTCTCTTCAATATATCATTTTTTCATTTTCAAGTTGTGATTTAACTCACAGCAAATGAATAATATTTTGATTATAATTAAATGTGGATTAAAATCTATTAGTTAAGGGGAAAGTCTTATAGCTTTTAGTATAGTTATGATCATCTCCTAAACAATAAAAAAAAAGGAGTTAAACATGAATAATACGATCATAAAAACCCTTGCACTTCTCGTCCTTGTATTTGTTTTTGTTGATGGTTTAGATGCTCAAAGAGGAAGAGCTGCTAGATCTTCAGCCAAAACTTCGTCAGGTGGTGATGGTGAACCTGATCCTGAGTCGGATAATCTTCCATCAGTTATTAATGACATTGAATCTGGTAAGATTAAAGAAATAAAAGTTAATGACAAATCTAAAGTAAAAGCTGCCTCTGGTAAGACAAAAAGTGCTCGTTTAGCTGGTCAAAAAGTTGATACTTCAAGGCCAATGAAAAACTATGTTTCTCTAGGTGAAGGTAACTGGTACCGTCTATGGGGTAAGGGTATAAAAGTTCTTGGTTGGGTTAAGTTTGACCCAAGGAAAATACCCGAAACCAGACAAAGGGGAGCAAGGGCATGTATGGCTAATGAGGATTGCGATGGATTTGACGTATGGTCCTATGAAAGAAATGGTAAACGATATGCAGGTGCTGTACTTGTAGAACAGGATAAATTCTCTCTTTACAAGTTTCCGAAAAAATACTATAAAAGACTTCAAGATAGATGGGATTTCTATGCTGAGCCTTATGTATTCATGGGAGATGCCAATGTCACAAGTATTAGTCTTAAGCAAGCTGGTGATCTAACTGTCAATGAAATGAGACAAGAATTAGAACGTCGCGCTCAGACAATCCAGATGGTCAATGGTAGAGTAAAAGCTCTTGAACGTAAAATTCAAAGAGCAATTAATGTATTAGAAAACTAATAAGTAGCCTAAGTATATTGAAAAAAAGCCTTTCACTTAAAAATGAGGGGCTTTTTTTGTATATTTAAATTAATCATCTAAGAAATAATCGAAATTCTGATGAAGTACCTTTATATTCAACCTATGTCTAGGTCTTTTAAATCATTTTGTTTTCTTGCCTGTATCTTTATCCTGAGTTGCGATGATGCTAAGAATCTTCTCGAAAAGGAATTGACTGTCTCAACTAAAAATAGTCTTTATGAACTTGAACTTTCCGTATCCAATAATATTACGGATAGTAATATTCCTATTACTTTTGAATCAAAACTGACGCGAATAGAAATAGACAGCGACACTCTTCAGGTCAACACTGATCCAGTAAGTGATTCAGCTGAAAATAATCTTTATAGATTGGATCTCAATCTAACTTCTGGTGCAACTGATTATGGGACACCAGTTGAGTTCAATCTTTCAGTTACCCGAACAAAAAAGTTTACGATTAGGCCTGATTTAAAAGTTGTGGGATATTGGTCTCTTTATCAATTAGAAATTGATGGTGAAAATGTAAATGTAGCTCAGTTTCCTGAAATATATGAATTTTTTCCTGATAGTTCTTATAGTATGCTAACCGTAAATACTCTAACGGGTGATACAAGCTATGTAGGAGGTGCATGGGAATACAATCCAGTCACAACTACTAGCGGTAATATGAAATATAAACAGATGGGTAATACTATTGATATGACAGTTAGTTTTGATCATAAATCACCAATTATTCCATTGGATGGTTTTATGATTTGGAGTTATTCTGATGGAGATGCTGAATATTATAAAGCTCTAGTTAAAGTAGAAGCAACTGATCTTTCCGGTACAGGTTTAATTGAACCACAATCTTTTCTTACTGCCAGTGCTGGTGGGGGTACAATCCCCGAATATGCTACGAATGAGACTCCTCTTTACCTTGATAATGAAGTAGGTGCTCGTTACGACTTAAATGGTTTTTTTCAGCCAGATGAAAATTTCTCCAAAGGTATAGTTATTGCTACCCTTCTCACAGATTCCAGTTATGCTTTAAATGTTAGCGCAAATATTGAACTTTACGAGTCACTCTATGATACATTAGCTTTTACTTATATGTCATTTTCAACGGTAGGTGGTGAACTTGTAATTTCGGGTGTTCAAGAACCGCTTGATCCTATATTTATTGATCTACCAAACTTAGTTGGAAAAAGTTACACAGCATCTGGGTCATTTATGCCGGGGATGGATTTTGTCAAAGGTAGTGTAGGTATCTCGCTAAAAGATAATCGCTATCCCACATTAAATCTTAGTATACCGATTAAAATCAACCAGATAGAAGAGTAATAATGAATTTATTTGGATCAAAAAAGGTGCTTTTTCCAATTTTGATAATGATTTTCTGCTTTTCTAAACTATCTGGACAAAATGAAGATTTTTTTGCAGATAGTGTCTGGCAAGAAAATGGTGAATTCGATCAGGGAGAAGATGGCAATTATACAGAAGACACGCAGTATTATTCTAGTGAATTTTCAGATACGGATGTTGCTTATAAAACAATACAATTGAGTTATATTGAGGCTGAAAAGGTTGCTGGAATTCTTAGGTCTATGGGCTATGTAGTTATTGATTTTGAAACCATGGAAGGCACAAACGAAAATGATCCCATGATTATACCGAGCGAAATGTCAGCTGGTTTGTTATCTAAAGGATCAGCTCAAAACAGTGAGGATCTACCCATAGTTATTCCTTTGCCAGAGACTACAAATATTACACTGCTTGAAATGCAAGCTGAAGCCGCTGGTGGAAATGTTGAAATGGGAGTAGAACTCGGTGGTGCTTCACTCATTTATAATACTACGGGAGAGCCTTTACAAAGGATAATGATAATATATGACCCGAAAGACCCAGCTGCGTTAAGCAAACTACTTAATATTATCACTAACGAATTAGATGTTCCTGCTATTCAGGTCATTATAGAGGCTCTTGTTTTGGAGATTGATAAAGAAAAAGTTGATCAACTTGGTTTTAATTTTCTTGCCGAGGGCAATATGGTTTCCACAGGTTTTCCAGGACTAAGCTCAGAGACAGGAACATTTTCCCCTTATACGCTAATAATGGATAAATCTTTACTTGGTGCGGCTCTCGATGTAGAAGCACAGTTGCAAGCTCTTTTGAGTAGCAAAGAAGCAGATATTCTTTCAAGACCATCTGTGCTTGTTCTTGATGGTCGTCAAGCTAGGATTGTTGTAGGTCAACAGATTCCAGTTTCGACTAGTACAGCTACTGGTCAAAATGTTGTTTCTTCCACCGATTATCTTCCTGTTGGGATTGTCCTTAATTTAAGACCAAGGGTTAGTGGTGACCGAAGAACGGTAACTTTACAGGTGGAAACAATTATAAGTGAAGCTACTGAACGAATTGGGATAGGGTCTATTGGTACTAGTGTTCTATCTGCGCCTGTTTTTAACAGTCGTAAGGTTCAAACCTATGTTCAAGTCTCAAATCGTACGCCGTTTATTATTGGTGGTCTTATTTCTAAGAAAAAATCTATTCAAGAAGGTAAGGTGCCTTTAATAGGTAAAATCCCACTTCTTGGAAGGTTCTTTACTTATTCAAAAGAAGTAGAAAATAATAGGGAAGTTATTGTGGTTATTACGCCAAATATTGTTGAAGTACAGCAAAATAATTTTTCCAGAGTTATACCAAAAGACCATGAACTATTCCAATTACTTGGCAATATGCTCTTTCAAAACTCATATAGGGTTAAGAATAGTGATGTCTATGATTTAGGGTTTGTATTTAATGACAAATCATATATTGATACCCACAATAGAATTAAGTCAATTAT
Organism: Fidelibacterota bacterium; assembly: GCA_002715465.1. Next base: position 60,605 of record PAYY01000011.1, read on the forward strand.
GGACAGCATGCCTGAAAAGGGAAATGCTCTATTGTTTGAATTAAATGAAGAAATAGATTTGTCTCAAATAAAGAGACTATATGAAGGATATATGCCTGGCGAAGAAGTAATGATTAAGCGAATGCTCTATGATATCATTGAGCGAAATAATTACTACAAGCATGTCAAACCACAGAATATTCTTTACTGGACCGCTGATGAGGATGATCCAGGTAGCACTAACATGAACAATTTTGCAGAGAACTATATTCCATTTTATAAGGAAGATGCAAAAAATAACAAAGGATTTTCATTAAGGTTTCACTTACCTGAACTTGAATCAGAGGAGCATTTAACTCGTCCTATAGTGGAACAATCCATTATTAATTTAGGGATAGATGCTAATTACAAAGGCCTGTTAAGAGAATTAAATGTTAATTCTGAAGAACCGCATATTCTTCTTTATCAAAACAGTCATGAAAGAAGACTACGTGAAGTTCTTATTCTTAACAGACTTATTGAAATGAATGGTGATATACTTGAGGATTTATTAAACTTTAAACCTGGTATCGAAATTATACTACCCGCTCCTGAGACCCTTGAAGGTGAATATTTTGTGATTGATTTAAATACGGCTAGAACCTTCTATGAAATTAATGACTTCAATAATGTTTTTGATAAAAGATTTTTGTCTGAAATAAAAAGGATTAATACACTCCTTGATATTTGGGAACAATAGAGGTAGTAAGGGAGGGTTAATAGAGTATCAATCGTTTAACTAATTTTGCAGTAATTACCGTTTCACTGTTATGGCCTCATATCTCTTTTTCTAATAATCTTACGATTCATCAAGTGGCTGATCTTTTGATTGACCGTAGTAAACTGAATAATGTCCAGTCATCGGACCCATTGGACTTTCACCCATCAGAAATTTTGAGGCAAATAGCTAAGTATGGCCATGAACTTGATAATAATAGGAAAACTGAGTTGAAAGAGTTGGGGTTTGATTTTTCTTCTCAACTTGTTAGAACTCAAAGGCCTCAAAATCTCGACAAATATGTGGATGGTGGGATTTTCCGGTTCCATTACACACTTACTGGAGAAGATGCTGTGTCAAGTAAAGATGAAGATGATGAAAATTATAGTGGTATACCTAATGGTGTACCAGATTATGTGGATTTAATGATAAACACTTTTTACTCAATTGGTATTATAGATTTTGATTCTCTAGAATTTTTTAGGCCTCCTAGTGATTCATGGTACACAAATCTTGAAGACGGTGGTTCTGATCATTATGATGTTTACATCTTCAAATTAGAAGCAGGTTATTATGGTTATGTCCAGGCCGAAGAATATGCTCAGGGAAATTCTCCTTTAGATGCTGGCAATAACGAATTTTCACCTGTAAAAGAAACCAGAGCTATGTCATCTTTTATGGCTATGAGAAATAATTACAATGATTTTGATGGTATTGAAAATGAGAATATAATGGTTACATCAGCACATGAATTTTTTCATGCGGTGCAATACGGTTATAACGGTTGGGAATCAGGATGGTTGCTTGAATCAACCGCTGTCTGGATGGAAGAAAAACACTATGATGATGTAAATGACTGTTATCAATATTTTAAGGAATTTTTTGAAGAACCTGAAAAAGGATTAAATCACGACGTCGCCCGTGGATATGCGTCCTATATTTATTGGTCTTACCTTACTGATAATATTGTGGATGAAGGATTAATCAAGCGCATTTTTGAGCGCAGTATGGAATTTGATAGTTATGATGGGATGTCTGGTTATGATCAAGATTATAGTATCTCTGTCATTAAACAGGCACTAAAAGATTATAGACAAGATTTCCAAAGAGTAACTAACCATTTTTTTACGGCCAATGCTCTACTTACAAGCAATAAGGCCGCTGGTATTTATCAATATGCAGAAGCTGACAGTTTTCCTTTGAAAACGCCTACTTTCTCAAAAGAAATAAGTGAGGTCACTAATTCCGGCACCGATATCAAAGCTCAGTCTGTAGAAATGACTGGAGCACGCTACTACAAGGTTGATACAAGTGACACTACTTTAAAATATATAAAAATTGGGGCATGGAAGAGTGGTGCTGAGGATGTTTCTTTAGACTTGCATGCCATTTTGGATTTAGATAATATCATTTCATATGAGGTGATTTCTGCCAGTGAGCGTACTCTAGAAGTAAGTTCAACTAAATCAGTTATCTTTTTTGTATCTGCCTTTGGACCTGATAGTGGATCTGTGTCTTATGACCTTCGGGTAAGTAGAGTTGATGCAGATTCTGATACTTCCAGTTCTTTCGATTTGCTGGTTCCTTCTACAGACACCAAAATAATTATCTCTAATGACAATTTGGCCGATGAGTTGGTTTTAGGTTGGGAAAATCCCATCAACTTTACTGGTACATATTATTTCCTTCTCACAGATAGTTTAGATTTAATTTACTCTTTATTTTATGATCAATGTACTTTCAATAATAAGGGTAATAGTTGCTCAATTCCTTATCATTACATAGAAGCTTATATGCATAGTGAAGGGTTGGAACGTGTTAGCGGTACCTGGGACATTATTGCTCAAGATGAATCGAAAACAATTTATTCCAATAACGGTCCTTTTAAATTGACTATCGATGGAACTTCAGTGAACATTGGCTCTGGAATGGAACTTTATCCAACTAAATTCAGACTCTATCCCAACAGCCCCAATCCTTTTAACCCTTCAACTAGAATAAGCTACGATCTAAAGGAGCAGGTAGAGGTTACTCTGATCGTTTACGATTTGCTTGGCAATAAAATAAAGACTCTTGTAAATCAGTCACAGGATACTGGAAATAATATAGCTGTCTGGGACGGCACTGATGACTTTGGAAGGACAGTGAGTGCTGGAGTCTACCTGTACCGAATAACGGCTGGAGAGTTTGTTCAGACACAGAAGATGTTGTTTTTGAAATAGAATATATGGCAAGTGATGTCGTTGTTAGTTAAACCTTGATTTATATGGGTTATATTCAACAACCATTGTGACTAATGAATAGAATGCTAGGGGTTGTATTGTTCCAACTGGTACCGATCAACGTTTAAAAAATGAATTATCTACCATTAATAATATTGATTTTTATGAATATAAAATAAATTGTGAAATAAATAGAATTGAAATATGAATAAAAACTTTTACGACGAAAAACAAACCGATATTTTGAATGATTATAGGCCTTGAGATTGATACTAAAAGATAGAAAAATAAGTTGTCATGCAGTATTATTTGTCTGCTCATTCATTCTATTGACTTCTGTTTCTTTTTCACAGCCTAAAATGAATATAAATAACCTCCTTCAATATGGTGACAAAATGTTCAAAGAGAATGATGATAAACCATATACAGGACAGGTGTTTGACTTATACCTATCCACTGGTAATAAAGTATTTGAAGGTAGATATAGAAAAGGATTAAGAGTAGGAAAATGGACATATTGGGATGAGAATGGAGAAAAATTTAAGGAAGGGATTTATAAAGATGGTAAAATGGTCGGAATATGGATTGCATGGTATGAGAATGGGAAGAAAATGGAGGAAGGAACTTACAAAAATGGGAAACAGGATGGGCATTGGACTTACTGGTATGACAATGAACTAAAACAATACGAAGGAACTTTCAAGGATGGGAAAATTAATGGATTATGGACTTATTGGCATGAGAATGGACAAAAAAAGAGTGAAGGAAATTTCAAGGATGGAGAATCGGAAGGAAATTTGACTCTTTGGTATGAGAATGGACAAAAAAAGAGTGAAGGAAATTTCAAGGATGGAGAATCGGAAGGAAATTTGACTCTTTGGTATGAGAATGGACAAAAGATGGAGGAAGGAACTTTCAAAGATGGGAAACAAGATGGGAATTGGACTTACTGGTATGAGAATGGACAGAAGAAAAGTGAAGGAACTTACAGAGCAGGAGAACCAGATAGAAAATTGACTCTTTGGCATGAGAATGGGGAGAAGAAAAGTGAAGGAACTTACAAAGATGGAAAAATAAATGGGAAATGGACTTACTGGCATGATAATAAAGTGAAAGAATATGAAGGGTTTTATAAGGATGACGAAGAAGATGGGAATTGGACTTACTGGTATGAGAATGGACAGAAGAAAAGTGAAGGAACTTACAAGGATGGGAATGAAGATGGATCTTGGACTAGGTGGTCACCAGATGGAAAAGAGATTTCTGAGTTCATATACAAAGATGGGGAGAAATGGAGTGGGAAATGGATTTTATGGTATGAATATGGACAGAAAAATGAAGAAATAGTTTTCAAAGCTGGAGAACGAAATGGATTAGCAACCCTTTGGTATGAGAATGGACAGAAAAAAAGCGAAGGAACTTACAAAGATGGAAAAATAAATGGGAAATTGACTCTTTGGTATGAGAATGGACAAAAGATAGAAGAGGGTACTTACAAGTATGGAAAGGAAGATGGGAATTGGACTTACTGGTACGAGAATGGGGTTAAAAAAAACCGGGGAAATTATAAAAATGGTAAAGAGAATGGGAATTGGACTTACTGGAATGGGAATGGACTTAAGGAGTTTGAAGGAAGTTATAAGGATGGAAATGAAGATGGATTATGGACTGGGTGGTCTCCAGATGGAGAAGAGATTTCCAAGTTAATTTATAAAGATGGGAAAGAATGGGATGGGACTTGGATTCTATGGTATAAGGATGGGCAAAAAAATGAACAAGGAACTTTTGTAGAAGGAAAACGAGATGGATTAGAGACTGTTTGGTATGAAAATGGAAATAAGTTGCAAGAAGAAAATTTCAAAGCGGGGGTTTTACATGATGAATCTATTGGTTGGTATGAAAATGGAAATAAAAAATGGGAAGGAACTTATAAGGATGGTGAAAAAATAGGTAAATGGTCACACTATAATGAAGACGGCTCGATAGTTGAAGTTGAAGAATACTAAACCTTATAATTCCTCAGATTCTAAAATTAGTATTTTTTATAAATTTATTATTTTTGCCACTATTTTACCAATTTCAAATCTATATGGACAAAAACTTGAGGGTAAATTTACAGAAGATCCATATCCTAAAAATTCTATATTATTGTATGAAATATATGGTGCTCAACTAAGGCCAGTTGATACTACAAAAGTTAATTCTGATGGAAGTTTTCATTTTAAGACAAATGAATACTCATTGGGATATTATCGTCTTGCTTCGTCATCACAAAATTGGGTTGATGTTATTTTAAATCCTAAAGAAAAAGAAGTTTCACTTCATTTTAAAAATTCAATAGCAATGGAAGAAATGGAAGTAATGGTATCGGATGAAAACAAGGCAGCAATGAAATATAGACTTTTAATTGAGGAACGGTTTAGAGAAGAGTCTAGTGTAATGAAACAATTATCCTCTTTAGCAAAAGAAAATAAAAAGGATATATTAAAATTAACTACTGCAATTAGGGAGCTCCGAAGGAAACGGAATGATCTAACTAGGTCCATTCAAAAGGATTATAAAAACACCTTTTTCGCAGAATTTTCTGAAATTGATAGACCCTTTATTGGAGCTAATCTGGAAGCTAATAAAAGCCAGTTTTTCTCATCTGGAATTTTTGAAACAGATAAGTTTATTAGTACAAATCTCATTCCTACAAAAATAATGGAATATTTAACTATTTATACAGATAATTCTGTTAATGGTATTCGCGAAGCTATTGATGAGATTATGTTTCAGGCGTTAATGGATGAACAGATATATGGGGTTTGCCTAGATTTCCTTATCATTTATTTTGATCGAAAAGGTCCTGATGAATTGTTTTATTATGTTTTAGATCAGTATTATCAGAATAATAAAGCTGACCAGTATTTAAGCAACTATACAAAAGAACGCATCAAATTACGTCGATTGTTAGCATTGGGAGCAAAAGCACCTGAATTTTCTCTTTCGGATACCTCTGGAACTTTACTTATTTTTTCTGAAATAGTTAAAAAGAAGGAACTTTGTCTCTTATTCTTTTGGCGTTCGAGTTGTCCTCATTGCATAGAAGCTATGTCAGATATAAAATCTATCTATAAAGAATTCCGTGAAATAGGATTAGAGATTATCGGAGTTTCACTAGATGAGGGAAAAGATGATTGGATCTCAGCATTAAATGAGCACAATTCTAACTGGCTAAATGTCTCTGATCTAAAAGGCTGGGACTCAAAAGCTGCTGAGATTTATGGAGTAGTACAAACTCCATCATTTTTTATTATTAATAAAAAAATGATTATAGTAAAAAATAATTCAGATCTTAATTCAATTCAGTCTTATTTAAAATCTTGGAAAAAGAGAAATAAATAGTCAATTATGAATTACCAAAGCGAAGCTATGTATTTTAAAGGTGTTACATTTTCTCGTAATATTTTTTCCTAAAGAAGTTGTGCTTATTTAAATCAAAAAAAATAGTTTGATAATAGCAAAATAAAGTGTAAGATAAGTAGCTATTTGACAGTTCGGTATCGGATTTTATCCAGAAAGGTGGAGGGATCAGGCCCAGTGAAACCTTGGCAACCTGATTTGCGCAATGCAAAAAAAGGTGCTAATTCCTGCCTCTTAAAGAAGAGGATAGATGAGAGTTCTAAAACTGAATTGTCGAACTTTCCCCTGAATAATATCCAAGTAACATTAATCTGCAATTGTTTAGGTTGTGGGATATCCATATTTGGAATAATAAATACTCATGTCTTTTTCATCTAAATAAAGAAAACGTAATCAAAATAATCTGATGGTTAGGTATTTTTCTTTTTCATGATCTAATGATTGAATGTTTATCTAAAATCTAAGCTAAAGAAAATTATGTTTGATACCTGTTAACTAGTATTGAATGAGTTAATAAATAAAAAAAATGAACTTTTATAGTTCATAAACTTTAAGGAGTAAATAATGAGTCAAGATTACAAATTTGAAACCTTGCAAATACATGCAGGTCAGGAGCCAGCAGCTGGTACAAATGCCAGAGCAGTTCCTATATTTTCAACTTCATCCTATGTTTTTAATGACACGGACCATGCGGCGAGTCTATTTGCCTTGCAAGAGTTTGGTAATATATATACCAGACTTCAGAACCCTACAAATGATGTTTTTGAACAACGAGTAGCTGCTCTTGAAGGCGGGCTTGCTGCTCTTGCAACATCAAGTGGTCAAGCCGCGCAATTCCTTGCACTACAAACTCTAGCTAAATCAGGTGACAATATAGTCTCTTCAAGTTACTTGTATGGTGGCACATATAATCAGTTTAAAGTGTCATTTCCTAGATTTGGAATTAATGTGAAATTTGCAGATGGTGATAATCCTGAATCTATAGCTTCATTGATTGATGAAAATACAAAAGCCATATATCTTGAGACCATAGGTAATCCTCGCTATAACGTTCCTGATTTTGAGGCAATTTCAAAAATAGCGAAAGAGAATGGAATTCCATTAGTTGTTGACAATACATTTGGCATGGCTGGTTTAGTATGCAGGCCAATTGACTATGGTGTCGATATTGTAGTGGAATCTGCAACCAAATGGATTGGAGGACATGGTAATACAATTGGAGGTGTAATCGTTGATGCTGGAACTTTTCCATGGAATAATGGAAAATTCCCTCAATTTACTGAACCTTCCGAGGGATATCATGGATTAAAATTCTGGGATACATTTGGTCCAGAAGGTCCATTAGGTGCAAACCTTGCTTTTATAATTAAAGCAAGAGTAGAAGGTATTAGAGACTTCGGCCCTTGTCAAAACCCTTTTGGATCATTCTTATTAATCCAAGGTCTAGAGACATTATCTCTTCGAGGTGAAAGGCATTCTCAAAATGCACTGACTTTAGCTAAATGGTTAGAAGATAATGATCATGTTGAATGGGTAAGCTATCCTGGTTTAGAGAGCCATCCGTACCATGAGCAAGCTAAAAAATATCTAAATAATGATCTCTTTGGTGGTGTTCTTTCTTTTGGTATAAAAGGAGGAAGAAAAGCGGGACAGGAATTTATTGAAGCTGTTCAGCTTTCAAGTCATTTAGCTAATGTAGGAGATGCAAAAACTCTTGTTATCCATCCGGCTACTACCACCCATCAACAGTTAACAGTTGAAGAGCAAGCTGCATCTGGAGTTTCGGATGAATTAATTAGGGTGTCAGTAGGGATAGAAAACGTGGATGATATAATTACTGATTTTTCTCAGGCACTTGGTAAAATTTCCCAGAATGGATCTTTATAAAAAAGATACTATGGTGAAATCATTCACGTCTAGTGATGTGTTGAAAAATGGGCGATCATACAATGATCGCCCTGATCAGCATAGCGATAGTATTCAGATTTTAATTTTAAATCTTATGTCTGAAAAGATTAATACTGAGAATCAATTTAAACGTCTTTTTAAACGAACCCAACACAATGTAGAAATAACTTTTTTGAGAACTGCAACATATGAACCAAAAAATACACCCAAAAATTATTTAGAGAAAAACTATAAGATATTTTCAGAAATTAAAAATAAACATTTTGATGGATTCATAAGTACAGGTTCTGCTGTTGAGAAGCTGGAATTTGAAGAAGTCAAATATTGGAATGAATTATTATCTATATTTGATTGGGTAAAAGTAAAAAAAATACCATCTTATTTTATTTGTTGGGCTGCACAAGCCGCTCTTAATCACCGTTATGGAATAAGAAAAATAGATTATCCAAAAAAGCAATTTGGTGTTTTTAATCATTTTTACAATGGTTCAAATAACAATCTTTCAAATTATTGGAAAAATCCTGTGCAAATTCCTGTATCTAGGTATACTGGTGTTTCAAAACAAGATATAGATCTATGCTCAAATTTGGAGGTTATACTTTCTTCTCCAGACACAGGTGTTTCTTTGATTTCAGATAAAGACTCAAAAGATTTTTATAACCTTAATCACTTTGAATATGACCGTTTGACATTGGATAGGGAATATCATAGAGATAAAAAAAATGGTGAAAAAATATCTTTACCAGAAAATTATTATCCAAAAAACAATCCTGACAATGATCCTGTAAATTGTTGGAAAACAGATTCTATAAATTTTTTTAATTATTGGTTATCTATAATTAAAAAGAAAACAGAATAAATACCACTTTTTTGTATTTTAATCGGGTCATTCCTGATTAAAAGATGTTAAAGATAAAATCTTCAAAAATAATATTTTCATTTTCCTCTCTACTGTTTTTTACAAATTGCCTAATTAATATAAATGGTACAAAACAGTTTTCTGAATATGATCAATGGGTGGAATATGAGGGTGGAAATGGTCCGGGAAATGGTAAGCATATTGTTTTTGTGACTGCTGATCAAGAGTATAGAGCAGAAGAAGGTATGCCACAATTGGCTAAGATTTTATCTAAACGTCATGGTTTTAAGTGTACCGTTTTATTTCCAATAGATAAAAAAACTGGATTCATTGATCCTGAGGAATTAAATAATATTCCAGGCCTTGAATCATTGGATTCAGCTGATCTAATGTTTCTTGTTACTAGAAGAATTGAATTACCTGATAACCAAATGAAGTATATAATTGATTATACAAATTCAGGAAAACCTATAATAGGTTTGCGAACGGCCAATCATCCTTTTCAATATGATAAAAATACCAGTAGTCCATATGCCAAGTATAGTGGACCTTTTGGATATACAGATGAAAGTTTTTCAGGTGGTTATGGCAGGCAAGTTTTTGGAGATACATGGGTTGATCATTATGGTCATCATGGGAAGGAGAGTACCCGTGGATTAATTGCTAAAGGGCAAGAAAATCACCCTATAGTTCAGGGATGCGAAGATATTTGGGGCCCTACTGATGTTTATGAAGTTGGTAATCTTATTGGTAATAGCAAACCAATAATTATGGGACAGGTTCTAAGTGGAATGAATCCTAATGACCCACCCAACGAGGAAAAATCATTAATGCCATTGGCCTGGACGAAAACCTATTTGGGAGAAACAGGAAACGTTTCTCGAATCTTTTTTACAACCATGGGAGCTGCAACAGATTTAGAAAGTGAAGGTTTGCGAAGATTATTGGTTAATGCATCTTATTGGTGCCTAGGATTGGAGGATAAGATTTTACAACGATCGAATGTTGATATTATTGGAACTTATAATCCAACAGATTTTGGGTTTAATAATTATAAAAGAGGTATTTATCCAAAAGCTCATAGGATTAAAAAGATTAATTAAAAAAGAGAGATATTATTATGAAAATAACTCGTATAACAGTATTTCAAGTTGATTTACCACTTAAAGAAGGTAGCTATAAATGGTCAGGTGGAAAATCTGTTGAAATTTTTGATAGTAATGTTATTCGTATTGAGACAGATGAAGGTATTACCGGATTTGGGGAAGTATGCCCTTTAGGACCTTTTTATTTGCCAGCATATTCAGCTGGAGTCAGAAGTGGGATTAATGAGCTTGGACCGCATATTATTGGTTATAATCCTATTAATATAGTTCCTCTCAATAGATTTATGGATCGGGCTATGAAAGGGCATCCATATATAAAAACAGGAATTGATATTGCATGTTGGGATATTATTGGCAAATATACGGGTCAGCCTATCTGTGAGTTGTTAGGTGGTCGTTTTGGTGATGATTATCATCTTTATAGGGCAATTTCTCAAGAATCTCCTGATGAAATGGCACAAAAGGTTTCAAAATATAGGAGTGAAGGGTATAGACGATTCCAATTAAAGGTTGGAGGTGATCCTGATATAGATATTGATCGTATACGTGAAGTTTCCATGATGTTAAAAGAAGGAGATAAATTGATTGCGGATGCGAATACTGGCTGGCTTCAACATGAAGCAGTAAGAGTAGTGAATGCTTTGAATGATGTTGATGTATATATTGAACAACCATGTAATTCCTATGAGGAATCTTTGGTGATAAGAAGGAAAACCAGACATCCTTTTATACTAGATGAAGTAATTGATGGAGTAAACATTCTTTTTAGAGCATATGCTGATAGTGCAATGGATATAGTAAACATAAAAATCAGTAAGTTTGGTGGTTTAACTAATGCCAAGCTAGCTCGAGATTTATGTGTACAGCTTGGCATTTCCATGACAATTGAAGATAGTTGGGGAGGTGATATAACAACAGCCGCTATTTCTCACTTAGCCCATAGTACTCCATCAGAACATCTTTTTTCTTCTACTGATTTTAATAGTTATGTTACTGTAAAGACAGCTAATGGAGCGCCCCAAAGACAAAACGGAAGAATGGAAGCTTCACAAAAACCAGGATTAGGTATTAAACCTATAATGGATGTACTAGGAGAGCCTGTTGTTGATATCCAATAAAGGAATTAATAAAGAGAAAATAATTAAGATCTAAATACTTTATAAAGTAAGGTAACTCCAGTATAAACAATTATGAAAATGACAATCCAAGTTAAATGATAGAGATTTAATGACCTTACAATAAAAGCTGCTATTAATACTCCTAATATTCCAGTTATAGTTATATAAATAGATGCTTTTTTATTGTACGCACCTTTTTTAATATATTCAATTGAAGCTGATGGCAAGGCAAAAGCTGAAGAGGCCATCATTATAGGATACGCTACTTGTGGGCTTAATCCTAGAAAATAAACTAGTGCCATGCTTGGTGCATACATTCCAATACCGGCAGCCTGACAAGCACCCAAGACGAAGTTGATAGTTGAGGCTATTAATAGCTTTATTCCGGTAAGTCCGATGTCCTTCCCAACACCTAGATCTTTAATCCATTCAATTTGGCCCAAAAACATGAGAGTAGCGGTACTAATTAAGGCAAGTCCAATAACTAGTTGAATAGTTTTTTCTGAAAATTTTGATATAATAGAAGCTCCGGCAATACTACCTATAGTAGCTGCAAAAACCATAGCAATAAGAGTGAGGCTTTGGACTTCAATTATAGTGATAAAGACGAATGCTTCAATCATTACAGGAATCATTGCAGATACGTTTAAGGTTCCAGGGATAAGTTTATCTTTTGTTTGCTTAAAAGCTCTTAGAAGTGTGGTTAAAGGAGCAAAGCTACCAATACCTAAAGTATCAAAGAAATAAGCGATAAATCCGATGATACTAGTTGGCAAGACATGTACATCCTTTTCAAGATCCTTGTCACTGTTTATTAGATCTTTAAAAAATAATCTAGATGAATAAAGAGTAATAGAGGCAAGGGAAATAACTAGAATTATGATCATAAATATTAATCAGCTGGATTATTTAAAGCTATGCATCAAAGTTTATTGTAAGAAATTTCTAGTGATAAATAATTTATAAAGGGAATAGGATTATTCATTTTTTACTTTTAAGATAAAACAATATTGCAAAAACAAAATTCGCTACAACTCCAAAAATATTTTGAGCAGTTGAAGGGGAATTCCCTACATAAAGATCATATAAACCCAAAATTCCGAAAAGACCCCAAAAAATACCTGAAACAACACCAAACTTTGGAAGATTATTACCAGCCCAAAGAGGTAAAGTCCAATGCAATGTGGCTAGAGCTGCCATTGCCATTCCCATATATTTCATCATAGCAAGTAAACCGGGAGACGAATTCCAGCCATATGTCTCCATTACCATAGATGGGGCAAACCAAAATTGAACAATCCATATTGCCATAAATATAGCGGCTGCTTTAAAGATAATTGGTAGGTTCATAGTTTCTCCTTTTATTTGTATTGCAATATAAATTGATATTTTGATGAAAGCATCTATTTATAATGGATTTCCATTTATATAACAAATAGAAACTGAAAATAGAAAAGAACTGTTTTCAATCTTGATATTAGTTGTTACTATCAGTATTTTTTACTTCCTAACCATTCTCAATAATATGTGAGGCCTCAATTTGGACAGAAAAATGAATAACTTTAAAATAGCGTTAATGCCTAAGAGAACACAATCCTTTTGGTAGCTTGCTGGGGCAGGAGCAATTTTGGTTGGATTGGCTATTGGAGTTGGAGAAATTGTTGTTTGGCCACGAATAATAGCAGAATATGGTGCCACTGTGGCATGGGCGGCAGTAGTTGGAATATTTTTACAGCTATGGATTAATCTAGAAATTGGGAGATGGACAATATCCACTGGGGAAACCCCATTTACCGGTTTTTCGAGAATTTGGGGTGGATTTGCTTTGAGTAGTATTAGATGGGAAATAATGTCTTTGATAGGGTAATTTCTTCTATTAATGATTTTGTATATTTTATTTATTATAATCTCAGTTATAGCTGTATTCTTCAAAAAAAATATGCTATTATATTGCCTTCTGTTTTTTTATTCTTTATCTAGTTTAGAAGCTAATTCGGCTGACCTGGTTATTTATAACGGGAATATTTATACTCTAAATGAATTGAAACCTCAAGCTACCGCTGTTGCTGTTAAAGCGGGGAAGATAGTTTTTGTGGGAAATTATGGAGGAGTAGAACCGTATATTAGTGAAAATACAAAAGTCTTTGATCTAAATGGCCTAACAATGCTTCCAGGTTTTATTGAGTCCCATGGTCATATAATGGGATTGGGAGCAAGTTTGACCTGGTTGGATCTTAGAAAAATTGAAAAATTTGAAGATTTAGTTCAAAAAGTTTATAAAGCTACTGAAAATAAAAAACCAGGAGAATGGATTATTGGTTATGGATGGCACCAAAGTAATTTGGATGAAGAATCAGAAGTATTTGTAAGAGGATTCCCAACTCATCATAAAATAAGTAAGGTGTCACCTGAAAACCCTGTTTATCTTACTCATGCTAGTGGTCATGCTGGCATAGCTAATTCTTATGCAATGAAAATGGCTGGTATATCTTCATTTTCAAAATTTGATTTTGAGGTATTTGATAATTTTCTTGAAAAAAATGATGGTGAGATAATTTTAAGTAACAATGGTTACCCTACTGGTATTTTTTCTGAATCAGCCCAAAGTTTGATAACTAAATATTTCCCGCAAGAAAATAATAATTCTAGGGATCAAAATCTTGAAAAAGCGATTCAAGAGTGTTTAAAAAATGGGGTTACAACTTTTCATGATGCTGGAGCGGGCAAATTAGATATTGATACATATTTTAGATTTATTAATTCTGGTAAAATGAAAATTAGACTATATGTTATGCTATCAGGCCGTGAAAAAAAATTATTAAATGAATGGTTTGAAAAAGGACCAGCTATAGGTTTGGGGAATAACTATCTTACAATCCGTTCAATAAAATTAAATGCTGATGGTGCTCTTGGTTCAAGGGGTGCTTGGTTATTAGAGGAATATAATGATAGGCTTGGACATTATGGAATGTCAACACAATCAATGGAGTATATTTATGAAGTTTCCCAAAAAGGTATTATAAATGGTTTTCAGATTTGCACTCATGCAATTGGAGATCGTGCAAACAGAGAGGTCCTAAATCAGTATGAAAAAGTATTAAATGGTTTTCCTTATGATATAAATGACTACCGATTCAGGATTGAACATGCTCAACACCTTCACCCGAATGATATTTCAAGATTTTACAATCTTGGTATCATAGCCTCTATTCAAGGAATACATTTGAGTTCAGATAGACCTTGGGCCATAGACCGCCTAGGAGAAAAACGTATTAATGAAGGATCTTATGCGTGGAATAGTTTATTAAAATCAGGCGCAGTCATAATTAATGGGACAGATACACCTGTAGAGTCAATTAATCCTATTGCATCATTTTATTCTTCTGTAACTAGAAAAACATTAAATGGTTTACCTAGTAAGGGTTATGAACCGTGGGAGAAAATAACGCGTTTTCAGGCATTAAAAAGCTATACACTTTCTCCTGCATTTGCGGCATTTGAAGAGGATTTGAAAGGATCTATTGAAATAGGAAAAGTTGCTGATTTTGTAATTCTTTCAGATGATATAATGACTATCTCTGAGGATAAAATTCTTAGTACAAAAGTTTTGTATACAATTATAAATGGTATAATACTATATGATTATAACAAAATCTAAAAAGTAATCTAAGGGAGAAACCCGTGCTGACATATTTAAAGCATATTGATATAATTGTTTTCAATTTCATTAATCAGACTATAGCGAATCCTGTGTTTGATTTATTTTTCCCTTTTGTCACTAATGAAGTCAACTGGATTATACCATTAATTTTATTTTATTTGATTATTTTTAAACAAAATTGGAAAAAAGCAATTTTGGTTTTCGTTATAACCTTTATTTCAGTTGTCATTACTGATCTAATTGCCGCGCAAATAATAAAACCATTGGTTGGAAGGATAAGGCCATCACATGAGTTTATTGATTCTGTTCGATTGCTTGTGGGTAAAGGTGGAAAGTATACTTTTCCATCAAATCATGCCGCAAATACTATGACATTTGCATTATTAACTTCATTTTTTTATTCAAACACAAAAAAGATGTTAATTGCAATAGTATGTTTAGTATCTATCAGTAGAGTTTATGTAGGAGTTCATTATCCTCTTGATGTTATAGCTGGGTGTATTTTTGGAACGTTTATTTCCATTGCTGTTCTTCATTGTTTTTCTTATTTAAAAATTTATTCAATGGTTATTAATGAAAGAAATAATATAGATCTAAATGATCTTGTGGTTAGTGACTCTAATCTATAGATTATTATGATTTAGAATTGGCATGAAAATGATACGATACTATAGTTTAATTTTTGTTTTAACTATTGTTACAATATCGGGCCAAAATTACTATTCTAAGGAAAAAAAATTTATTCGAGATGTACATACAGCTCTTGTATACTTTCGAGTATCCCATGTAACTCACAAAACAGTTTTTAATGAAGGACTCAACAACAATAAAATATTTGAACTCAATATAAAAAGTCGTAGGAATAATTTTGAAGAAATCTTAATGCTTGGTTTCTCTTGTGTGGGAAAAGTTATGAGTCGAGAACTTTCTAAAGATTCTAATAGTGACATGCCTCCAATTTTACCTTCTATTGTTATAATTAATTGTGATATCCCGGTTGGTCGTAATGGTACTATATTGTCTGTATCAACTAATGCAGCATTGGTGACGCAATTTATTGAAGGTTCATTAACGGCTAGTCAGTTTTGGATAGAATTAAAAAATTCTTTTCAATATTCTTCAGATATAGGTGTGACTTCTGGTGAACCTGATATTTTGTCAGCTGATGTTGATTTCGAAAATTTAATTTCCGCGCGTATTGCAATGGAAAGTAAAAATAATCCTCGAGTATCAAACCTTATAAGCATGGCAAATAAAGCTAGCTATATTCCTGGGTTACAAGGAAGGCTTGAATCTATGTTAATGGGTCATATGAAAAGCAATCATACTGATTTAATGACTGAAGTGATTGGTGATATTCCTTCTGATACTGAAATGCTTCGTATTGGCAAATTAGTTTTCTTTCATGTAGGTCATTCAATTGATGAAATTATTGATGTTCATACTAATGATTCACTCCGCTACGTATGGGGTGGTCGCGTTTATCCAAAACCATTAGATCTTTATTATGATGAATATTATCAAAAGAATGATTTTCCTCGTCCAAGACGTAGTATTCGATAAGTAGATTATAAAATGTTTTTTTAATAGACTTTAGTGCTCCAGTATGTGCAAAATTTTTGGATAGATATTTTATTGAAACTCTTATCGAACCATTGGAAGCAATTGATTCAATGATAAAAAATAATGGATTAAATATAAGTCCATATATTTATCCTTTATTACTATCTTTATAATAGGGGGGTAAAATGAATATCTTTAAATATCTGATTATTAATTTATTCTTTACATTGATGATTTATGGCCAAAGTCAACCTTCCCTTAATCCCGCTCCTAATAGAACTGAAGGAGAAGGACCGTTCGATAGACTTATTATTAGAGGGGCAATTTTAATTGATGGTACTGGAGCTCCGCCTAGAGGCCCTGTTGATATCGTAATAGAAAAAAACTTAATAAAAACAATAAAAAGTATTGGTAGTCCCTTAATAGAAATAAATGAAGATCGGAGACCAGCTAATGCTACTAAAGAAATTTATGCTGAAGGTATGTATGTTCTACCTGGTTTAGTTGATTTGCATGTACATACTGGAGGAGCACCTAAATCAATAAATGCTGAGTATGCATATAAACTTTGGCTAGGCCATGGAATAACTACTGTCCGGGGTGTTCCATTTACAGATTTTAATATGTCATTATCAGAAAAGAAAAGAAGTCAGAAAAATGAAATAACGGCTCCTAGGATGTTTTCATATCATAGACCAGGATCTGGTTCATCTGATTGGAAGACTGGTTCTATTGATAGCCCTGAGATAGCACGACGCTGGGTTAAATATATTGCAAGAAAAGGTGCAGATGGGATGAAATTAGGAGCATATCCTCCTGATATAATGGCAGCACTTTTAGATGAGGCAAAAAAAAATAATTTAGGATCAACAGCACACCTAGCCCAAACCGGTGTGGCTCAAATGAATGCTATTGATGCGGCAAGGCTTGGACTTGGAACGGTAACCCATTTCTATGGTTTATTTGAATCAATGTATGAAAACCATGATATTCAACCTTGGCCTGTAGACATGAATTATAATGATGAACAATTTAGATTTGGACAAGTTGCTCGTCAATGGAACCTTGTGAAACCAAGAGGAAAAAAATGGAATGAATTGTTGAAAGAATTCCTATCCCTAGATTTAACCTTGGATCCGACCATGACAATTTATTCGGCAGGACGAGATGTGATGAGAGCAAGAAATGCTGATTTTCATGATGAATATACTTTACCATCTATGTGGAATTTCTATACTCCAAGTAGATTAAGTCATGGTTCATATTTTTTTGATTGGACTACATGGGATGAAGTTGCTTGGAGAAACTTTTACAAAATATGGATGATGTTTCTTAATGATTATAAAAATATGGGAGGTCGGGTTACAACTGGTTCAGATTCAGGCTTTATCTATAAACTATATGGCTTTGGTACTATAGAAGAACTAGAGCTTTTACAGGAAGCTGGATTTCATCCTTTAGAAGCTATCAGAGCTGCTAGTCTTCATGGAGCTGAAACCCTTTTTAAACCCATTGGAAAAAGTATTGAATTTGGTGTTGTCAAAGAAGGAATGTTAGCGGATCTTTTGATAGTTGAAGAAAACCCTATTGCAAACTTGAAGGTGCTTTATGGAACCGGGGCTATTAAATTAAATGACTTATCTGGCAAGCCTGAAAGAGTTGGTGGGGTGAAATATACAATAAAAGATGGAATTATTTTTAATGCGGAAGAACTTCGATCACAGGTAAAAAATATGGTAAAAAAACAGAAAAATGAATTGGGAGAACGAATACTTTACTAGGTTTTCTCTGATATATTATTATCCAGCCGTATTTACTATTGCATTGAGTTCTATAATTACTCCTAGCAATTATACTTCTGGTGGTAAATTAGATCCAAAACAAGCTAGCTACGATGTAATTTATTATGATTTAGCATTTACTGTAATTCCTGAAAAAAAGTATTTAAAAGCTAAATCAAATGCCAAGATTCGGATTTTAAGTTCTATTGACAGTTTAAAACTAAATCTTGTCAATAATTATATTGTTGATGAAATAAAAATAAATAATCAGATTTCAAGCTTCCAGCATTTTGGAGACATTTTACAAATAAAACTTCCTGATAATATTACTGGCATGATCGAAACCTCAATTGTCTATGAAGGACAACCTCCTGTTGCTCCAAATCCTCCTTGGGATGGTGGTTTTACTTGGGCTTATGATTCTAAAGGTAAGCCTTGGATTGGTATGACTTCAGCCAATGAGGGAGGAAAAATATTTTTCCCATGTAAAGATCATCCTTCTGATCGTGCTGATAGTGCGTCAATTTCAATTACTATCCCAAAAGGTTTAAGCGCAGCTTCTAATGGTAAATTAGTGGATATTCAACATACGGATAGTAGTTCCACATTTTACTGGAAAACTAATTATCCGATAGCTAATTACAATATAAATTTTTCTATAGGAAACTTTTATAAATACGAGAGGCCATTTATTTCCATTAAAAATAATCAAATGCCAATAATTTTTTATACCCTTGAAGAGAATAAGGACAAGGCTGAATTTCATGTTGACATGGCAATGAATATGATTTCTTCGCATGAAAAATATTTTGGTGAGTATCCTTTTATAAGTGAAAAGTTTGGTCTTGTTGAAACTCCGTATTTAGGAATGGAACACCAAACCATTAATGCTTATGGAAATGAATTTAAATATACAAAATTAGGTGAAAATCTTTTTGATTGGCTTTTACTTCATGAACTTGGGCATGAATGGTGGGGGAATAAAGTAAAATCTAAAGATTGGTCAGATTATTGGATTCATGAGGGTATTTGTACTTATGCTGATGCTCTTTATCATAGAGAAGTAACTGGAGAAAAAGGCTATCACAAAAAGATGTCTAATCTTAAGAACGGAATAAGGAATCTGAATCCAATTATTCCTAAACGTAACGCTTCAACAGATGAAGTATATCAAGGCGACATTTATAATAAGGGGTCATATTTAATGCATTCTCTTAGATTCATAATGGGAGACCGTAAATTTTTTAAGGCTTTAAAAGAATTTGCTACCTTAGATTCTTTTATCTATGATAATTTTGTTTCTGAATCTGTCTTTACTAAACATTTTAGTTTTGTAGGAAGACAGGACTTATCCTCTTTTATTTATATGATTCTTTATACAACAAATCTACCAAAAGCTATTGTTACAGAGGTCGATTCAGGTAAGTATAAAATTGAAATTCACAGATTAAGTATAAAATTTCCAATTGAAATTCAAACTGACAAAAGAATTTTTCGAAAAATAATTGGTAAAAAACCAATTTTCATGAGATCTAAGACTAAACCAATTATAGATCCAAACAATTGGTATCTATGGGATAGAGATTTTCCTACTGATTCCTAAAATAAAAAATTTAAATAATTGAAAACTTTTATAGCATTAAAAAAATATACAACTCCTTTTTCTAATTAATGCATTCATCCTTTTAATTTTATGAATGTTCTCTTATTGTTTTACTTGCAAATAATCAAATAACTATAAATAAAAATGATATTGCAATAAGTAAATCACTGAAAATAAAATTTGTTAGTATTATAAATTTTTTATGCATTAAAATAGTATCTTCTAGTTGAATTGCTTTATAGCTAAATTAAATTAGTTTTATGAACAAATAATTAGCACATGAAATTATATCAAATAAAAACACTAAATCTTAGACACAAATATCAGATTATTTTAGGTACTATACTTTTATTATTTGTTAATACTACTGCTATTGCAATTCAATCACCTAAATCTGGGGAAGAAAAATTGGGGAATTCCGCAATGAAAACTGAAAAAGAATGGAAAGGGTGTTTAACTCCTGAAGAGTATAGAATTCTTAGGGAGAAGGGTACTGAGATGGCATTCTCTGGAAAATATAACAAGCATAAAGAAGAAGGCGTTTACAAATGTGCGGGATGTGGTGAAGAACTATTTTCTTCAGAGACTAAATATGATTCTGGTTCTGGTTGGCCAAGTTTTTGGCAACCAATATCTAAAGAAAAAATTTCAACTGAGACAGATAAGAGTTTTTTTATGTCTAGAACAGAAATCTTATGCAAAACCTGTGGTGGTCATCTTGGTCATGTATTTGATGACGGACCTCAACCGTCGGGTCTACGCTACTGTGTTAATTCAGTATCTCTTGACTTCGAATCAAAAAATATTCTAAATACGGAAAAACAAGGGAAATAAATTTGCCATGTCAAAAGAAAAACTTACATATAAAGATATAGACAAATCTATTTTAAAAGGTTTACCAAACCCTGGTGATGATGCTTATGAAATAAAAATATCAGCTCCAGAATTTACCTTTTTGGGAAAATATCAGCAACCAGACTTTGCACGAATTTATATGACTATCTATCCTAAAAATAGAATAATTGAGCTGAAATCTTTAAAGCAATACTTTCATACATTTAGAAATATAGTTGTTTCTTATGAAAGATTAATAAATATTGTTTATGATCACCTTAATGAAGTTTATAAACCTGAACGAATGCGAGTAGTTATGGAATTTTATCCAAGAGGCGGTATAGCATCTCGTCTTTGCATAGATTCTGACTGGGAAATTAGAGGAGGTGAAGAAAAGTATTGGAAGCATACTCAAGATGATTGGGCTTTCAAGCATGAGACTCATACTATTTAAGTTATTTTCAATTTATCTTTTTCTCTTGTCGTTATCATTGTCATAAATCATTTGAATTAATAAAAAAATATTAAAACTAGCTTACCCTTTCATTTCTATTCATTATTAATGCTTTCTATATTCTAAAATACACTTTGTAAGAGGTTTCTTATGATTAGATCATGGATGATTTATGGTGCTAATGGATATACCGGAATGCTAATTACAGAATTAGCTGTAAGTAAAGGAATGAAACCAATAATTGCTGGAAGAAATAGCAATAAAATTATAAAAATAGCTGAGAAATATTCTCTTAATTCAGAGGTATTTTCTTTGGATTCTATTGAGGTTTCAGCAGAAAAATTAAACAATATAGATATTTTTTTGAATTGTGCTGGCCCATTTTCAAAAACTGCATATGTTGCAATGGAAGCTTGCATAAGATCAAAAACGAATTATCTAGATATCACTGGAGAGATAGATATTTATGAGAAAGCTCACTCATTGAATGAAAGAGCAAGGGAATCGAAAATTGTACTTTGTCCTGGCGTAGGGTTTGATGTGATACCGACAGATTGTCTTTCTCTTTTATTAAAAGAAAAATTGCCAACAGCAACTGAATTAAATTTAGCGTTTTGTTCAAAAGGGGGAAGCTTAAGTCCAGGAACATTGAAAACATCTATTGAAAGCTTGGCTAAAAAAGGGAAAATTAGATCAAATGGAAAAATTATTTCTGTTCCTATTGGTCATAAGATGAATAAAATAGATTTTGGAGATGGTCCAAAAACTACTATTTCTATTTCATGGGCTGATGTTTTTACAGCATTCTATTCTTCACGTATAGAGAATGTTTCTGTTTTTTATCCATTATCTTCGCGGTCTATTAAAAAATTGAGGATAAGTCGAAAATTAATGGTTCTTTTTAGTATTAACTTTATTCAAGTGTTTATAAAGTCCCTTATCAGTTTATTTTGCAAAGGACCTTCCGAATTCGATCGAAAAAGTTCAAAAATGATAATATGGGGAGAGGTTAAAGATAAAAAAAACAAAAGGGTTGTAGGAAAATTTTCCATTGGAAATGGTTATGATGTTACAGCAGTTGGAGCAATTGAAGCTGTTCATTATCTATTAAAAAACTCCAAATATTCAGGTTATTTCACACCTGCATTGTTACTAGGAACCTCAGTTTTAAAAAAACTCCCAAAATTTTCTGGCATTGAATATGAGCTTTTTAACTAAATAAACAATTTAATAATAACTGTAAAGTTGAGAAAACGATTGTCCAAAATTTTCTTTAAAAGATATTACGCAATACCAATTTTAATTTTAACAATAACTGGTTGTTCTATATTTACAGCACATGGAAGATTAGAAAAGGAAGGGAGAACTGCATATGGGAATAATGATTTTGATTTAGCAGTATATAAAGCAGCCCAATCATTAGCCATAAAATCTAATTATAAGCCAGCTCAAGTTTTAATTCAAGATGCATTTAATGCGGCAGTTCTTTTTCATGAATACGAATTAAAAAGATTAAGAAAAAGTAAAGAAAAATTTAGATGGGACGAAGTAGCCTTAAGATATAAATCCCTAGTAAAATTAAATAATATCATCGAAAGACTGCCAATTATTCGTTTAAAGTCTGGAGAATTGGTTCAATTTAATATAAAGGATTTTTCATCAGAACTTGATTCGTCAAATCAAAAAGCAGCTGAAGTGCATTATGAAGAGGGTGTAATGCTATCCAATAGTGAAGATCTAATTGGGAAAAAAAGGTCGGCTAATGAATTCAAGTTGGCTGGAACATATGTAGCGGGTTTTCGTGATAGTGAAGCAAGATATGAAGAAATGAGAAAAGCTGCTATTTTAAGAATAGCTTTAATTATTGAGGACAAAAGTAATCAGCAAAAGTTTGGTGCTATTAATGAAGTTGTTATGGACAATGTTATTAATTCTATTATTAATGATAAGGAAGCTACAGAGTTTTTAGAACTGATCTCTAGAGATCAGCTTGGTAAAATTTTAAGTGAACAAGCAATATCTCAATCTGGAATTGTAGATGAAAATTCATCAATAGAAGCGGGAAAATTATTGTCAGTACATCAAATAGTTAATGGAAAAATAACTCAGATTATATATAGTCCTCCTGAGAATTCATGGAAAAAAAGAAAAGAATCAAAAAAAATACAAGTAGGAAAAGAGAAATACACAGATGAAGACGGTAATCAAAAGGAACGAAAGATATATGAAACTGTTGAAGCTGAGGTGAAATTTTATAAGAGATCAACATCAGCTAGAATAACATGCTCATATACAATTGTTGATGTTGAAACTTCAAAAATTCTGAGAACTGATACTTTTGAAGAATTTTCTACAGCCTATGTTGAATGGGCAAAATTCAAAGGCGATGAAAGAGCTCTATCCTTTTTTACTTTACAATTAGTTAGAAAAGGTAAACAGCAAGTTCCAGTATCCGGGGAAATGGTAAATAGAGCTGCTAAAAAGTTATCATCCTCCTTAGCTACTTCAATTAAAGATTACGCCCGTTAGATTGTTTACTTGTATGTGTATTAATGGTAAAAATGGTTGATTCATCAATTTTAATTTTGATACCAACTTTTAATGGGGTTAAGACACTTCCTTATCTTTTGGAAGACTTGAAGAATTTGAATTATACTAATATTCATGTTGTAGATGATGGTAGTAAAGATGGAACAGGAAAATTTTTACGCGACTCAGAATTTTCTTTCTCTTTACACAAAAGGAATTTAGGAAAAGGAGCGGCTATCTTAACGGGTGCGAAATGGGCCATTATGAACAAATATAATTGGATATTAACGATTGATGCAGATCTTCAACATTCTCCAGCTATGATTTCCAAATTCCTTGAATTTAAAGATGAAAAAACTATGGTGTTAGGTTCAAGGAAGGATTTAACTCCTATGCCATTGATCCGAAGATTTTCAAATAAATTTTCATCTTTACTATTATCAATAAGGTCCAATAATCTCATTGAAGATTCTCAATGTGGTTTTCGTCTTATTCCAGCTAAACTTTTTATGAGTTTTAATTTTTTATGTAAAGGTTTTCAATTTGAGAGTGAAATTTTAATTAAGGCTATCATGGCTGGTTATAGAATAATCCATGTTGAAATTCCTACTATTTACAATAATGAAATATCTTCAATGAAGAATATTAAAGACACAATTAAATTTGCAAAAATGTATTTTCATAGTTTTATCTGGTAGTAATGTTTATTTGGCTTAAGAAATTTTATAATTGGGTTTTGCTTCTAGCTGAGACGCCTTATGCAACATATGCATTAATTATTATTGCATTTGCTGAGTCATCATTTTTTCCAATTCCTGTTGATTTATTGTTAATAGCTATGGCAACATCTAATCCTAAGCGATCACTTGAATATGCTTCTATTGCAAGTTTATTTTCTGTGCTTGGAGGTATAGGTGGATATTTAATTGGCAGTTTATTTATGGAATCTATTGGATGGCCTATAATAAGTATTTATGGGTATGAAGATCAGTTTAATTCATTAAGTGTAAATTTTCGAAACTATAACTTTATTGCTGTTTTAACATCTGCACTAACCCCATTGCCATATAAAGTGTTTACAATAACAGCAGGTGTTGTAAAAGCTGATTTTCTTGAGTTTTTTGTAGCATCTGCAATAGGAAGATCTATTAGATTTTTTGCTGTAGCAGGTTTAATATATTATTTTGGAGAATCAATAAAATCTTTTATCGATAAATACTTTAATCTATTATCAGTGCTTTTTACAGTTATTCTAATTATGGGTTTTATACTAATAAAATACCTTTTTTGAATTTTTTAAGATAAGAAGTCAAAATTTGTGCAAATTAAAAACTTTATTTTATAATTATAGTTATTAATATTGTTCTGTCATGTTGAATAATTACGATCATAAAGTTATTGACAAAAAATGGCAAAACTATTGGCATGAAAAAAATATTTTTCATGTTAAGGAGGATGAAAAAAAAGAAAAGTATTATGTTTTAGATATGTTTCCTTATCCTTCTGGGCAGGGTTTACATGTTGGACATCCACTTGGGTATACAGCAACAGATGTTGTAGCTCGGTTTAAAAGAATGAGAGGTTATAATGTTCTTCATCCAATGGGTTGGGATGCATTTGGCCTGCCAGCCGAGCAATATGCTATTGAGACAGGAACTCATCCTGTTGACACAACAGAAAAAAATATCGAAAATTTTCGTCGACAAATCAAAAATATTGGTCTCTCTTATGACTGGGATAGAGAAGTCAATACTACAGATCCTAATTACTATAAATGGACTCAATGGATTTTTTTAAAACTATTTAACAAAGGTTTAGCATATGAGGCTGAAGTCCCAGTTAACTGGTGTCCAGCTCTTGGAACTGTTTTAGCTAATGAAGAAGTTATTGAAGGGAAATCTGAAAGAGGTGATCATCCAGTATTTAGAGTGCCAATGAAGCAATGGATGCTAAAAATTTCTCATTACTCTGATAGTCTTCTTGCTGGCTTGGATGATTTGGATTGGCCTGAAGGTATTAAGGAGCTTCAGCGTAATTGGATTGGCCGGTCAAAAGGAGCTGAAGTTGATTTTGAAATACCTAGTTTAAGTGAAAAGCTAAAAGTTTTTACCACTAGGCCAGATACCCTTTTTGGGGCAACTTATATGGTTATTGCACCTGAACATCCTTTTGTAGAATTACTTTCTATTTCAGACAAAAAGAAAGAGGTAAAAGAATACATTGAAAAATGTTCACGTAAATCAGATTTAGCTAGAACAGAGTTAGAAAAAGAAAAAACGGGGGTTTTTCTTGGTTCATATGCTATAAATCCAGTTAATGATGAAAAAATTCCTATTTGGATTTCTGAGTACGTTTTAATGTCATATGGAACTGGTGCAATTATGGCTGTTCCAGCCCAAGATCAGAGGGACTGGGATTTTGCAAAGAAATTTGATTTGCCAATTGTAAGAACTGTGAAAACTCCAGAAAGATTTAATGGGGAAGCATATACAGGTGATGGAGAAGTAATAAATAGTGATTTTTTGAATGATCTTAATGTAAAAGATGCAAAGAAAAAAATGATCGAATGGTTAGTTGATTCAGGTAAGGGAAAAGAAACTATTCAGTATAAACTTAGAGATTGGCTTTTTTCTAGACAAAGATATTGGGGAGAACCTATTCCAATAATACATACAGAGGATGGTGTAGAGGCTGTTCCTTATGAAGACCTTCCTTTACAATTGCCACAATTAGAGGATTATAGACCCTCCAAATCTGGCGAACCTCCTTTGGGAAATGCAAAAGATTGGTTAACTGTTTATTTTAATGGTAAAAAAGGATTAAGAGAAAAAAATACAATGCCACAATGGGCTGGTTCATGTTGGTATTTTTTAAGATTTATTGATGCAAACAATAATACTGAGCCATGGAGTCTAGAAAAGGAAAAGTATTGGATGCCAGTAGATTTATATATAGGTGGACAAGAGCATGCAGTTTTGCATTTATTATATGCTAGGTTTTGGCATCATGTTCTACATGATCTTGGCTATGTCTCTACAAGAGAGCCCTTTAAAAAATTAGTTAATCAGGGAATGATCCTTGGGGAAGATGGTACTAAAATGAGTAAATCTAAAGGTAATGTTATCAATCCCGATGAAATTATTGAACAATATGGAGCCGATTCTCTAAGGCTTTTTTATATGTTTTTGGGCCCTCTTGAAAAAGCTAAGCCCTGGAGTACATCTGGTATTCAAGGAAGTCATCGTTTTTTAAAACGAACATGGAATTTAATTGTAGATGAAGAGGGTCAATTATCAAATAAAATAATTGAAAAGGAAAGTAATGGAAAACTTGCAAGGCTTTTGCATCAAACTATCCGTAAGGTCACAGAAGATATTGAGACTCTAAGGTTTAATACTGCCATTTCCCAGCTGATGATTTTATTTAATGATTTGAAAGAAAGAGATTCTATTCCACGTTCAGTCATTGAAATATTTGTATTGCTTCTGAGTCCATTTACGCCACACCTTTGTGAAGAATTATGGGAAAAACTTGGCTATTCTGGAGGGATTTCTTATAAAAATTGGCCTAACTATAGTGAAGAATTAGCCAAGGATGATCTTATTCAGATTGCAGTACAAATTAATGGAAAAAAAAGAGCAGAAATTGAGGTAAATACTGGAATAGATAAAGATGCAGCATTGGATTTAGCTAAAAAAAACAATAACGTATCTAGATATTTGAAGAATAAAGTAATTAAAAAGACAGTCTTAGTTAAAGATAGGTTGCTCAGTATTGTTATATAATTTTCTGTAATTACTTAGAAAAAACATTTTAATGTGATTCTTATCACAACCTATAAAATTGAAAATCAATTATCTTTGTTTAATATGCTGAAGGTTTTATGTTCACTAAAGATTTTAATGGATACTTAAGAAGGGGAATTTTATGAAACGTTTGTCTTTTTTAATAATCAGTGCCGTGTTCTTAGTAGCATCTGATAGATCTCCAAAAATTACAAAATTTTCAGACCTAACTATCTCTCAAAAGAAAAATGTAGCCTTGCGAATAGAAAAGCATAAAAAGCTAAAAGGTTTGAGGAATACAGCTAAAAGAGAAAACCTGAGTAAGCTTTCACCAAAAAAATACAATCAGTTACGAAACGAATTCAGATTTGGGGATAGAATAAAGAACGATTCCTATAGTTCAATTTTAAAAAGTATTCCATCTGGAAATGACAAAAAACAAGAAATCAATTCTTTATCAGTCAGCGATCAAGACTTTTTTGGGGTATGGGAACAAAATGATATAAGTGAAGGAATTTTCATAGAATTATCTTCCTCCATTACAATTCCAAATCTTGATCAAGTTGTTGGTAAAGACGCTGCATCTGGAGGAGTAGATGTCTTTGGTGATGCTAGTGAAGGAGAAGAACTAATATATCTATATTCACCTAGCTATACATTTGGTGGACAGTTCGTTCTTTCCAACGAACCATGGTTCGATGCAATTGAAGAAGGAGATATTGTATATGATCTCGCATTCTATTATGGAGACGAATCAATTGATTCATGGGAGTCTTATATAGATTATATGAAAAATGCAAATCTTAAATATCCTACATCAGGAAGTATTTCTTATTATGAATGGGGTGGTGAGGGAATAAATATTTGGGCTCCCATAGGAGGTGGTTATGTTCCTGAAGGTTCTTTGGAATTTTACTCTGGAATACTATCAATAGCTTTTGATGGAAATGGTGGCTTTACATCTATTAACACCTTAGACCCAGACGAACCTGATACAGACACCTATACAGTTGCTGATGATGGTTCAATAACATTTGGTGGTGATGAAGATCCTATAGCTATGCTTACTCCAGATGCTTCTGTAATGGGCTTTCTCCAAGGAGATGACCAGTCTGGTACTATAGGGATTGGTTTTCAGTTGCCTTTTTCTGTTGATGAAGGATCTATCGAGGGAAATTATTTTGGCGTGGCCTTGTTTATGGATGAAATAGAGATTCTTGGTAATGATTATGAATTTCCTAGAATTCAAACATATTCTGCTAACTATGATGGTTCTGGTAATTATTCAATTACTCCAATTGCTGGTTTCGAGTCCGATGAAACAACTACTGGAACTTATTCTGTTGATGAAAATGGATTGATTGTAGCTGATGATGGTGAGGGCCCAATTGGCCTTATTTCATCAGATTCCCTATATGGAGTTTTCGCCCAATATTTAGAAGATGATGATGCACCTATTGTAGGCTTACACGTAAAAGAAAGCTCCGACAAGAGTGCTTCAAGCTTAGATGGTACTTTTGCATGGACTCAATTTGGTGTGGAAGCGAGAGTAGGATTAGAAATTGAAATTAATTCTGGTTTCTACAATGGAATAATTACTTTTGATGGAGCCGGGAATTATGAGGTCATTGATGATGAAACGAATTCAGGTCAATATGATGTTACTTCTACTGGAGTCTTAATAATTGATGAAGAAGAAGTTGGATTCGTTGGTGGAAAAAACGATTTAATAATTTTTGGAAATGTTTTTCAAGATGGTTTGGATCTAGAAGGGGTTATGGGTATAGCAATTAAACAATCTTCTGGATTGTCAAATGCTTCTTTAGCCGGTAATTATGGAGCCGCATTTGCTGGCTTTTTTTCTGAATCTGATTTTGAGGAGATCTATGTAGAAGATCATGTAACCCTTGATTTCTTGGGAAACAACGATTCTATCGTTAATGCTTCCATAGGTAGGGTATATATAGATCCTGAATATGGCGATACAGTCGGAGTTGATTTACGTTTACCTCCAATTATGGGTGTTGACATTTCTGAGCTTGAAGTAAATGCTTATTATTATGATGATGAAGAAGATTATGAGGAGGAGTTCAATTGGGTTTTTGATGGAAATATTGTTTATGAGAAAGAAACTTTACCATCAGGTGAAGAGATAGAATTACCATCCATATATAGTGACTGGGAAGAGGATGAGGATGATATAGAAGAACGATCTCTAGAGTTTCATGGAAGTAATTTGGGTAAAGAAATTATTTCTTACTATTATTCATGGGTAGATGATGAAGGCAATACTATTGATGAGGAATGGGTAGATACTACAAAATTTGCTTGGCAAGCTGATGATAAAACTTTAACAGTCCTTATGCCTAGTTATGAATGGGATGATGAAACAGGTGATGGATTTGATTCATATGAAAAAATGACCATTCCATATGAAATTGATGGAACTTCCATGACCTTAGGTGGAGATTTTCTTCCTTGTGATAATTGGGGAGAAAATGAATGGTATGAAAATTGGGAGCAATGTATCCAAAATGAATACCCAATTTTATCAGTTGCTCTAGGTCTTATTGGCGAAGGTGTTGAAGATTTTTATGGTGTAAATGAAGAATACTTTACTTATTCAGGTGTTATACCGCCTAAAAAGACGAAAGCGTCAACTTTACCACTAGAAATTAAATTGCCTGAAATAATGGATGAGGTAGTGATTAGTGGAAATCGCTTATATGGAATGGATTATGATTGGGTTAATAGTACAGATGATCCAGGCAATGCTATTTTAAAGATTTTTGATATAACTAATCCTGAACAGCCTAAGGAATTAGATTCCTATAATACAGGAATTCCATTATATAATCGTCCAGACATTATAGTAAAGGATAATGTACTTATAACGAATGAAATGGATGGGCCTAATTTCTATAGTGTTTCTAAAGATAAAATATCACCGGCTACAAAAGGTGAAGCCTTGACTTTTGACGGGAATGACGATTATGTGAATATGGGAACTGTTGCAACAAACTTTAATGAGGCTGATTTTTCCATTCAAGTATGGGTTAATACCAAAACATTACGTGGAGAAGGTTTGGTTGTAAAGAGCGATGGAGATGAAAGTTGGGAATCTGGAGAAAAAGCTCTTTATATTGATGATGATGGCTTTCCTTGGTTTGTCGGTTATAGCAATGAATATATATTTGGGTCAATGAAAGTAAATGATGGAAAGTGGCATCATATTGTTGTTACTTGGGATTATACCTCAGGTGCAGCTGGCACAGCAAATATGTATGTTGATGGCACTGCATCTGGATTAACGCATACATATGCCGCTGCTACAGCAGATATTGCTGGTCATAATATTTATGTAGGGGCACCTAATTATGAATCGGCTGAAGCACCTAATTATTTTACTGGNCAATTAAAGGANGTTGCTATATGGAGTCAAGCACTCACANCAGCNAATGTTACAAGNCTTTACAATNATGGTNTTGGNAANACNTTAGCTTCAGCGGGACTTACATCNAATCTTTNAGGTAGCTGGNCCTTTAATGAGGGTTCAGGGNCTACGATCACAGATGCGTCGAGTAATGGAAATAATGGAACTATCATGGGTGGAGCTAAATGGAGTGATTCAAAAGTAGCTAATATATCTGGTAATACATATGGTATGAGGATGGCTTTAAACGGAGACAAACTTTATGTTCCATCTGAAACAGGTTTCCGTATTATTAATGTGGCAGATCCCTTGCAACCATATTTAATAGAAACTGTAGATCTTGGTTTAACTGATGCTAATAAAGAAAATGGTATTACTACTGGATCAGTATATTTTTCTGATATGAAAGTAACAGACTCACATTTGTTTTTATTGGATTATTGGTCAGGTCCAATAACAGATGCTTGTAAAGATTATCATGCATTAAGAATCGTAGAGACATCTAATCCATCCGGAACTCAAATTGAACATTATTTGCCTGAACAGGCAAATACGATTGAAGTTCATGGAAATTTCCTGTATGCGATGGGTTGTGAGAATTTGATTATTTATGATATTTCAGATGTTAAAAACATAACTGAACATTCAAAGGTAAATTTGCCTGTAGATACTTATACATCTATGGACTTTGGAGAAATAGAAAAGGTTAACAATTTTCTATATGTAGCTCTTGGTGGAAATAAATGGTGGGGTAACACAGGTTTGGATATATATGATGTTACTCACCATGCTAATGCAGTCCACGTAGCATCTATACCAGAGGGAAGAGGAAAGTATGGTTGGGATAAAGATGGTAATTGGATAGAGCCAGCGTCTACAGAATGGCCCGTATCAAATGTTGAAGTGTCTTCTACAGGACATATTTTTATGCCTGAGTTTGGATTTGACAATTTACCTTCAGATTCTACAGATTACTATCGTGGTGGTGGTTTGTCTGTATATTCTAGTAATTTTGGACCTCAATCATTTAGCTTAGTATTTCCACCTGATGGTATGAAGATTGACATTACCCCAGAAAATGTTTGGGAAGATACTATAGTTTTTGTTTGGGATGAGGCTGTTGATTTGGAAGGAAGTGATATCAGATACCATCATGAGGTTACTGGTGATCTAGAGAAATTTTTTCTCATATCAAGTAATATGTCTGAGAATCATTGGTCTATTCCTTTAAATCACTTAAAAAAATATATGGATGATGCCAATATAGCTGAAGCCACAGGAACTTGGAATATTTGGGCAACAGATGGAGCCTCAAATATCTGGTCAGCAAATGGTCCTTTTGAATTGACCATTAATGCGAAAGGTCTGTCTATAGCAAATGGTAGTTTAATTCCAGGCAATTTTGCATTACATAACAACTATCCGAATCCATTCAATCCTTCCACTAAAATTCGTTATGATATTCCCGAAAATGGGATCGTATCGTTGACTATTTATGATCTTGCTGGAAGAAAGGTAAGAGAGTTGGTCAATAAAAACCAGAATGCTGGTTTTCATTTAGCTGTTTGGGATGGAACAAATGACTATGGGAAAAGTCTTAGCACTGGAGTTTATATATATCAAATACGCTCAGGAAGCTTTGTTCAAAGTAAAAAGATGCTTTTTATGAAATAAAAAAAAGAAACTTAGAGTTTATTTTGATATTACTAATCTAATGAAGGGTAAGATGCTATGAAAAAAATTATAGGTCTATTATTGACTGTTTCCGTATCTATAATGTTGGGGGAGGATAATCGTAGACTGGGCAGAGTTCAGCAATTTACACCCTCAAATCATGACCATTGGATACAGATGAGAAAAGCAGCGCGTACTGGTGAATTGCCCACATTTCTTAAGGAATCGAGAAAGTTAAATCAAGAGAAGATGAGAACGAAAAAAGCGGAAGAATCGAACCGCCAACTTAATAATGCCATTAGCGATAGTGAACTTGTCGGACGATGGGAGGAGACATTGTCTTCGGAGCAATTCACTCTGACGGTGGGTTCTGATCAAGAAATTCCCAATCCTCTTCATGTTTTCGGTCTTGAGGAATCGGATGGATCAATTACCATCGAGACAAGTTCCGGTACCATTGAGACGTCCTATCTTCCAACCTCATTAGTACCTATAGTGGTAAATTTGCCTATAGTAGATTTGTTTGAAGGTGAGTGGGATTTCCCCCTTGTGCAAATTTCTTGGTTATACATGGATAATATGGATGACTATGTATCACATCCGGATTCCATTTTTGTAGCAGTCTTCAATGATTCAGTTAGTTACAGTTATGGTGCGGCCGGCGGCGATGACATGGAGAATATTACGGTTTTTGCTGGGGATATTTTATACGAAGAAGAACCTGAATGGGATTTGCCAAGTATAAGGATTGTTCATGGTATTACTATTACAGACACCATCTCTTTACAAGTTATTGATCTTATGGAAAACAGTACGACTGTCACGGTAACCGGTGCTATCGAACATGGGACTATTTCCCTTATGGCTGGAGTTGAATATCCTATTGAAAATCCCTTCGAATGGTTGTGGGAAGAAGATGAGGATGATGATTACTACATAGAAAAATTTTATGTTGAGTTCTTATCAGATAATACGGGTTTATTCATAGACTACTGGGAAGATCTTGAGTATGGTGAATCTTACATTGATAGTTCCGCCTTTGTCTGGTCAACTTGGGATGACACTCTCGCCATCACTGAAAAGCATATGGAGTGGGATGAAGATGAAGAAGAAATCATCATCACTGAGACCATTGATCTTGTATATGAAATTGAAAATTCCGTTCTTTCGATCTCAGCTGAATTAGATTTCTGTAAGGATGAATTTGAGGATCCTCTTTCTCCTTATGCCTGCGGAGATTCCCTTAGNTNTNTAGGGNTTTATGGTCTNAATGACGTTGAATCCTTNATTATTTCATTCACTGCCACACACGATTTTGATGGAGAATCNGGAAGTAGGACAGAGTTGGTATTTGANCAAATTTTCCCTGGTGACGAATCTGTAATTGAAATTACTTCTGANAATGCATGGACGGATTCTCTCCTGTTTGCATGGGAAAGTGCCGATCATATTTATGGTGGNGGTGATATTACATATTATTCTGAATTTACTGGTGATCTGGGGAACTTCTTTTTAATGCCCGTAAAATTAACTGATAATGTTTGGAAAATTCCTTATCATCACATCAAAAAATATATGGATGACGCTAATATTGCTAAAGCCACTGGAACATGGGATATTAGATCAGAAGGTAAATCAAGTGGTCTATTCTTCGATGGTGCCGATGACTATTTAGATTTGGGGAATGGACTAAGTACCAATTTCACGACAGACAATTTTGCAGTTCAAGCCTGGGTTAGAACAACAAGTGAGGCCTCACAAGGAATCCTGCTAAAAAGTAATGGTGACAACACTTGGAGTGAAAGTGAGTTTCATCTGTATTTGGATAGTGCTGGCTTTCCTAATTGGGTTGGTTATGGTAGAGATTATATCCAGGGAAATAAAAGTATAAATGATGGCAAATGGCATCACGTAGTTGTTGTATGGGATTATTCTGGTTCAGGCAGCACGGGCACTGGAAAAATGTACATTGATGGTGTTGAAACCACCGCATCTTCAAGCTATAATGCCAACGGTAATGATATTAAAGAAAATATTATTTATATTGGAAAACCTAATAATAGCGAGAGCAAAAATTATTTTCTTGGTTCATTAAAAGAAATTGCCATTTATAATGGAAGAATTACAGAAACTGAAGTTTCTGAGCTTTACAATTCTGGTTTAGGAAAATCCGCCATAACGGCTCAAGCTGACTCTATTCTTGGATATTGGCAACTTGATGAAGCTTCAGGCTCTACAGTTAGTAGTCAAATTTGTTCATGCAATGACGGAACCATCCATGGAGCTTCATGGAAAGGAGGAGTGCAATATTCAGCAAATGGTCCTTTTGAGTTGACTATTGATGCAATTGGCCTATCCGTTGAAAACGGTGACTTCCTTCCAGATCAGTTTGAACTACATGCGAATTTTCCCAATCCGTTTAACCCGACTACTTCTATAAATTACGATCTTCCTGAAAATGCATCAGTTTCACTCATGATATATGATATTATGGGTAGAGAGATAAAACATTTGGTAAACGAAGTTCAGAATGCTGGTTTTAAGGCAATCATGTGGGACGGAACTAACAATTACGGTCAACAGGTAGGGACAGGAATGTATTTGTACCAAATAAAGGCCGGTTCTTTTAGACAGACACGCAAAATGCTTCTAATGAAATAAAGATTAATAGTCAACTAAAGGTCTACTTTTAGTCTGTTGTAATGAGTAGACATAATATCACTTATGCGTAAATTTCTATGGTTAATTATATTTTGGCTAAGAAACCTTTGTAAGCTTTCTATTTGATTTGCTATAATAATTGAACTCAATACCTATTAAGAATGGTATTATGTGAATGATCATGGTTCCTTTATAATAATTCTCTAATGTGTGATTATTATAAATGTTAAGATAATTCAATCATATTTCTAATGTCATTCCATCATCAGCTAAAATAATATTTCCATCATATTCTTTAGATACAGTTTTAACAATATTGGTTTGTAGAACTTCGGGATAAAAATGACTTAATATCAATTGTTCGCAATTGATTGTGGATGCTATTTGGCCACATTCTGAAGGTGTTAAATGGCCTTTAGTTTTCTGATCGTCTGGAAACGAGCATTCTATAATGGCTGCATTTGACCCTTTCCCAGCATCAATTAATTCATCGCAAATATCAGTATCTCCTGAATAGAAAAGGACGCGTCCATTTTCTTCAAATCTAAAACTTATGCTATTTTCACTATGTTCAGTTGGATTGCATCTAATTGATAGATTATTGATAATTAATTCAGTTTGATAAGTTTCTATTATATTTATTTGAATACTATCATCAAGAATCCATTTACCATAGATCTCAATTAATTTATTGAAATGTTCTTTAAATAAATTTGGACAAATTATATCAACAGATTTAGGTCTAGTAACTAGTGGATCATGTTTTAAGGCAAATAATAATGGGATTAAATCTATAGTGTGATCTGGATGTAGATGAGAATAACAAATGGTATCTATCTCACGGTAATTAAGCCCATTGTCTGCAATTCTACAAAGAGTTCCTGACCCTCCATCAATAAGTATTTTTTTCTTTTCAGATTGAAGAAAGTACCCACTATTTCCACGTTGTGGGTAAGGTATTAATACACCAGAGCCAAGAATAGTTACTTTCATTTATAGTTAATTCTTATTAATAATCTTTAATTAATGTAATTAATTATTAAAACCATCTAATAAAAGAGACAATTCCTTGAATTGAGCTCTTTGTAACCAATTCATGGGTTTTTTATTATGTCCTTTTGAAGCTTTTTGACACCAATCAATGAATGAAAAAGGATCCCATTCATCAAAATTTCGTGACATAGTTTCCCATATTTGATGGTTACCTATTTGATTGCACCAATATTTAGAGTTGGAATAATCTCCTTCACGTCGATGCATAATTGCATGTAAATAACTACCTTCCTTGGATAAAATCTTTTGAGATAAATTATGACTACTATAAAGATCATCATTTAATAGATGAAGGGCAGATTTAATTAAATCAGATGAGTTTAAATTGTCAATATCAGTCTTTAAACTATCTTTATAAAGAAATAATGGCTCTAACAATGGCAATTTTCTGTTCAAAAGAATTTTTTCAATTGATTGATAGGTCATTTTTAGCAAAGGAAATATCTGAAATTATTTTGCCTTTAAAAATGGTCTTTATCGACGAGATTGAAGTTTTGCTAACAATCTAAGAATTTCAAGATAAAGCCAGATCAGTGTAACAAGTAGACCAAAGGCACCATACCACTCCATGTA
>PAYY01000012.1 GCA_002715465.1 Fidelibacterota bacterium
TCTCTCTATTTCCTGCAACTGGTACATCTACTGTAAGACAAAGAGCATCATAGTTAGCGGCTTTACATCTATTAACAAATTCACTTGTAAGTTGAGAATCTTTCAAAATATAAAGTTGAAACATTTTGGGTCCTTTAGTTTCTTCCGAAATCTCTTCAAGGCTAGTTGTTCCAAGTGTCGAAAGACTATATATTGTTCCTAACTTTGCTGCCGAGCGGGCCACGGCGTTCTCTTTACCATGATGAAACATCCGAGACATGCCAGTAGGTGCCAAGAAAAATGGTACTTTAAGATTTTTCCCAAAGAGATTTATCGATGTATCAATCTGATCAATTTGTCGAAGGAATCGTGGTTGAAATTCATAATCATGAAAAGCTGCAGTATTTCGAATTAAGGTAACCTCATCATCAGAACCACCATCTATATAATGAAAAATAGATTCTGGTAAACGACTTTTTGCCATACGTCTTATATCTTCAATATTGTAACAGTTAGATAGCTTCTCCATTAAAGAACCTTTAATTTTAGGTTAAAACATTTTATTACTGTTCTCCAATAATTATATCCCAATTTTTATTATTGTGAAGATAATCTTTTGGAATATCCCCTTTAAAATCAGTCTTAATAATTAACAAATTAGAAGGGCTTCCATCTATAGATGTTGAGGTACCGACCATAACAAAACCACCATCCGTTGTATTTTCAATTGAATAAATATCATCATCGAATGAATTTGAATATTTTTTTTCCCAAATTTGATTCCCATTAGAATCAAACTTCATAAGCCAAGAATCTGCTGTACTTTCATCATTTAATCTGCTTGATCCAGCAACAACAAAATTTCCCTCTTTAGTTTGAATAACCGAACTTGAACGATCCCAACTTTGGCCACCGAATGTCTTTTCCCATAATGATTTCCCTTCCTCATTGGTTCTAATTATAATTACATCCTCATAATTTGGAAAAAAGTTTTGCGTTGTTCCTGCAAGAATATATCCTCCGTCTTCAGTTTCAATAATGGAACGTCCTTCATTTCTCTGACGACCACCAAAGGTATGTGACCACATTTCTTCTCCAAAAACATTGGTCTTCACAAGCCAAATACGGCTAGACTCTTTATCTTCACCCTCAGTAAATCCTGTTATAATATAACCTCCATCTCGAGTCTCTTTAACAGAATACCCATAATCCCAATCTGGCCCACCAAATGTTTTCGACCAAATAGGATATCCATCTTTATCAGTCTTTATAAGCCAGATATCAGCATTACCATTTCCATGAGAGAATGTATACCCAGTAATAATATATCCACTATCTTTTGTCTCTTGGATATCATGTGCCTTATCCCAACGAAAACCACCATATGTTCTATTCCATTCGATTAAACCTTTAGAATTTGTTTTTATTACCCAAGCATCACTCCATTTTTCTGCTAGAGCTTCAGAGAAACCAGCTATAACATATCCACCATCAGAGGTTAACTGAATAGAATAAGCATGATCATCTCCTTCTCCACCGAAGGTTTTTGACCAGTCTATATTACCCTTTGGGTCTGTTTTAACAAGCCAAACATCACCATTATTTGCATTAGAATATGTATGGCCAGAAATAATAAAACCACCATCTTTCGTTTCAGTTACAGATCTTCCCTCTTGTTGGTTCTCATCTCCAAATTGTGTTAAAAACCAGCTCTGAGAATCAGCTTTTTTTAACATTCCAGAAGATCTTAAACCCCAAACATCTTCTACTTCTAATCGATAATAACGAGTTTCCCAAGGATCAATTCCTTTAATCACGGTGGAAGTATCCTTATTAATAACAGAAGAATAAACCTTTTCCTCGTTTAGCATGTCAGAAGTCATGGATTCATAAAGATTGTAACGTCTAAAATCATCTTCATTATTAGGGCTCCATTCAAAAGAAAATTGGCCTTTGCGGTATTCTATAGAATGAATGTTAGAAGGGATAGGTGGCTCATCAAAAACTCGATACCCAGGACCTATTACCTCTTGACCCCAAATATCACCCGTTTTAATAAAAAACCATTGCTCTTTTGTAGGATCAAATATACCTCGTCCTGAAATTGAATATGTCGTATCCTCAGATGAAGATAAAGTAGCTAGACGATTTGGAATTCCATCTCTCTGATTTGAAACCATTAGTTCATAGAAACTAAAATCGTTTTGAGCGGTTTTTTCCCATTTTATATTAAAATTTTCGTAAGAGTAATTCACATCCGTAATTCTAATAGCTTCTGGTGGGCTATTTGCATCATTACTCTTAGCTTTACCTATCGATCTAATTCCCCATTTATCAACCACATCAATAGAAAACCAATTCTCTTTTGTAGGATCAAAATGACGAAGAACATAGTTATTTCGATTTGATGCTCCAATTTTAACTATTGGGCGACGAGTGCCAAATTCAGTGTCAGATATAAATAACTCATAATACGAAAAATCATTTTCAATTGATGCTTCCCAAAAAATTGACATCTTTTGTTCATCATAAATAACGGAATCTACATCAGCAGCTTTTGGAGGTGAATCAATAGTATGTGTTTTTCCTTCTCCTTTATATGTAAGACCCCAATAATCTGTAACTCTCACCCAAAACCAGTTTTCTCTACTTGGATTAAATGAATTCAAACTAAAAATATTTTGCTTTTGGTTTGTAATAATTTCTAGCAATTCTTTTTCACCCATTTCACTATCAGACCAAAGAACTTCATATGATAAAAAGTCCCTATCTTTTGATCTCTGCCAACTAACTGTCATACTTTCTAAATCATATTTAACTGATTTTATTTCGATAGGCCTAGGTGGTTTGTCTCTTTCATGGGTAAGAGGTTCGCCTATAGAACTTTGTCCCCAATGATCTATAGTTCTAACCCAAAACCAATTTTCATATGTAGGATCAAATTCTGTAATCTGATATTTATTTAACTGTTGATCATCAAAAGATGCAACCATTGTTCTAATTCCATCTTTAGATTGACTATGAAGAAGTTCGTACCTTCTAAAATCATCATCGTTAGATATTTTCCAATCAACAATCAGTTTCTTCAGGTTATACTTTACAGATGAAACATTAACTGCTATCGGAGAATCATCAACTTTATTAGCCAAACCTTTACCTATTGTACTTTGGTCAAAAAGATTCCTTGTTGAGATCCAAAACCAATTCTCTCGAGTAGGATCAAATTCTGTAAGAATATGTCTATTTGCATCTATATCATCATATATCGCTTCAACTTTTTTTGGACCATCTTCAGAATAAGCTCTCAATAAGCGATACTCTACAAAATTTTCACCTTTACTCGCAGTCCATTCAACGGCCATGGAATCTAGGTTATAAGATACAGCACTAATATCTGCCGGAAAGGGAAGAGGGTATAAATCAGATCGATGAACTGGACCAACACTTTTAAAACCAAGCGTATCTGTTACAACAATCCTATAATAATTATGTACAAGAAAATCTAAATCAGTGTCAATAAATGTCGTATCCAAGCTACGCGTAGATGTAAAAAGAATATCAGACTCTTCCATAGTGGGTGAGGTAGAACGCTCTATCTCATAGGAACCAAAATCCTGATCTGAAGACATGGCCCAATTGAGAGCATAACGACCATCCATGAATTCAGTTTTTTTAACTTCTATAGGGATAGGGTAGGACTGACTATTGTTAATCGTTATTTTTAATGTATCACTCTCACCTTTATTCCCATCAACATCAAATGCAACAGCCACAAGGTTATGATTAGACACACCACCATGATCTACAGTATTCCAGAACAATTTATAAGGTTCTGAATCATCCTTCAAATCTGTAGAATCACCATCCAACCATAATTGAACAAAGACTACGGAATCATTATCTGTAGCCTCTACGACAATATTCACGGCTTCAGAAACAGTATCAGCGGGTACGGGAGTTTCTATGCTTACATCAGGACTACTGTCACAACAAAAAGTTGAGAGAGTCAGAAAACATAATGGAATATGTTTATTTTTTTTAAATCTAATAGGTCTTTTCAATTTTGATTAAATCAGGTTAATGAAAAAACCTGTTTTTGCGGAGTCGTACATACGATCATCCCCCATTAACTATTGTTTTCAAGAGCCCCCGCGTAAAGATAATATAATTAGTCTAGAACGAAACGCACATCTCTTTTGTAATTATAAGATTGAATAATTGGGGACACATTATCCATTTCAATGGATTTCAATAATTTTCAATAAAAAGAAACCCCCTCAGTAAAAAGGGGGTTTTAGAAGTACCCCGGACAGGATTTGAACCTGTGACCTACGGATTAGAAGTCCGTTGCTCTATCCAGCTGAGCTACCGGGGCAAATGCTATTTTCTCAACGACAAACGTCGAATGAAAAACGGATCGAAATAATTTTTCGATTACCATTGTATAAAGATTGTATAAACAATCTGCATCCATAATTTAAGCATACGCAGATGCCTTGACATCCCAAATGTATGCTGATTCATCAATTTGGAATTACAACGAATATCCCGGCTTAGATTTTCATGAATCTATAAGAATTTTTGATTCAGGAAAAGAATTTCGCTATGGAGCAAATACTGATTGGGTAGGACTCATAATTGAGCAAGTTTCTGAATTGTCACTTGAAGATTATCTAAGAAAAAATATTACTGGTCCCTTAGAAATGGANAAAACTTGGTTTAACGTTCCAGAAGAACTAAGTCATCTTATTGTAGATTATGGAAACAGACAAGATAATGGCGAAATTATTTCTAATAATGACAGGGTAAGTCCCAAAACGACAAGATATTATGGTGGTGGAGGCTTAAAATCTTCTCCATCAGACTATATGATATTTCTAAAATGTCTCCTTAATTATGGTGAATTAGATGGTGTGAAAATCCTAAAAAGAGAAACAGTTGAGACAATGATAGCTAATCATTTGGATGGTAATCTGATTTATGAAAACATCAAATTTCCAAGTGTGAACTTTAATGCTGGGAAAAATGGAACCTTCTTTGATGAAAAAGATAAATGGTCACTTGCTTGGGCAATTGAAAATAATCCGAAAGAAAAATTTAGACCTATAGGTACAGGATATTGGGCTGGATATTTTAATTCATATTTTACAATAAATTATGATGAACAAATGATAATAGTATATTTTACTCAGTTTACACCATTCAATGATAAGGAGTCATATAGTTTATTTAAAGAGTTTGAAAAAATTCTAATCAATAAATATTTGTAACTAAGGTGAATGAAATACCTCTGTTTCATATTACCCTTTACTAGCCCCTTACCATTATTTAATTATTTTGTAGGTTCTGAAAATGGAGCTAGGTTTGGGTGAAAATTCATGAAAAGAAGAAACTTTATAAAGAGATCCTTTTTACTCTCAACAGCAACTTTATTTCCTAGAGTTNTTCTNTCTCGTTCTAAAAATAGAATAAAAAAAATAAAGAATTGGGCTGGAAATCTAACTTATAGTTCNAAACAATATTTAGAACCAGATAGCATNGAAAAAATTCAATACCTAGTAAGCAANTACGATCGATTAAAAGTACTAGGATCTCGTCATTCATTTAGTACTATTGCCGATTCTCGTTATAATCACATCTCATTAAACAAACTAAATAGAATTATAGAAATCAATGCAGAATCTAAAACTGTAGATATTCAAGCAGGAGTGAACTATGGTGAGTTGTCTCCTATTCTTCATGCTAGTGGGTATGCTTTACATAATTTGGCATCATTACCACATATATCAGTTNCTGGAGCCTGCGCNACNGGGACTCACGGTTCTGGTATAAATANCGGTAATTTGCCAACGGCGGTTTCNGGAATTGAATTTATTAATTCTGATGGNGAGTTAATTTCTTTNTCNTCCAATCACAAAAACTTTAANGGAATAATTGTAGGATTAGGTGGTTTTGGTATTGTCACAAAATTGACTCTAAATATTGAAAAAACATATAATGTAAGACAAAAAGTTTTCCAGTCTTTGCCAAGAAAATCTTTAGAAAAGAATCTCGATGAAATTTTTTCTAGTGGTTATAGTGTAAGCATTTTTACTGATTGGCAAACGAATAAGTTCAACCAACTTTGGATTAAATCCAGATCTAGAAAAGATGAAATTTTTAAATCTGGTTCTGAATTTTTTGGTGCTATTCCTGCAAAAAAGAATTTACACCCAGTAACTGATTCTTCATTTCACAAGAATGATTCTTCCATTGATGATGCACACATTAACTGCACAGAGCAAATGGGAATCTCTGGTCCTTGGCATGAGAGGTTACCACACTTTAAGATGGATTTTACACCAAGTAGTGGTGTAGAGTTACAATCTGAATTTTTTATCCCTTATAAATTTGCTCTTGATGGTATAGATGCATTACAAAGATTAAGGAAACAAATTGATCCCTTATTAATTATTTCTGAGATTAGAGTTGTAAAAGCTGATAATCTTTGGATGAGCCCTAGTTATAAGCGTGACTCTATAGTTTTTCACTTTACTTGGAAGCAAGATTATGAGGCACTAAAAAAATTATTGCCAGTAATTGAAAAAGCCCTTTACCCATTTGAAGCTAGACCACATTGGGGTAAAATTTCTTTCATCTCACCAGAAAGGCTAGATTCACTTTATCCTAAAATAAATAATTTCAAGACGCTTTTAAGGGATTATGATCCAAATGGTAAGTTTATTAATACTTACCTAAAGGAAAAGCTTCAAATTCAAGCATAAATATTCTAAGCTTCAACTCTAAAGTGTAAATAAATGAAACACCTCTATTTCATATTACCCTTGTAAGCCCTTTTCATAAAATAAGCACTTAACTAACTATCTCTTTTTTTTCCTATTTCGTTTTTTATTTTTATTTGTATTAAAAAATTTTCTTCTATTACTATTTTTCTTTTTATTGTTTTCTTTTTTTTGAAGTTTAACATTTATATCTCTAGAATTTTTATAATATGATAAATATCTATTGAACTCAGCAG
Source organism: Fidelibacterota bacterium (assembly GCA_002715465.1). Next base: position 6,998 of record PAYY01000012.1, read on the forward strand.
AAACAAAATGCTTAATTAGTTTTTCTCTATCAAGTAAGTTGAGCTTTTCATAAATATATGGCAAAAATGGTTCTATTTGGTTTTCATTAACCTCAACTTTTTCTATTTTATCAATAAGTGTATATAAACGATTTTTACATATTTCCATTCCATTGGGAACAAGTTTTTTGGTAAATGTTATTCCTGAGATTCTTTCTATATTTTTTAATTTTTTTATTTCACGTTCATGAATAATAACGATAGATATTCCTTTTTTCCCAGCTCTACCAGTCCTTCCACTCCTGTGAATATATATTTCATCATCATCAGGAAAATTATAATTAATGACATGAGTTAGATCTTCTACATCTAATCCACGAGCAGCTACATCGGTGGCAACTAAAATTTGAATTTTACGTTTTCTGAAACGATTCATGACATCATCTCTTTGACCTTGAGATAACTCACCATGAATAGTATCAGAGTTATAATTATCATGCATTAGTTTATTAGCAACTTCTTTAGTCTCTTTACGTGTACGACAAAATACAATTCCATATATATTTGGGCTCATATCAGCGATTCTTTTTACTACTTCATATCTGTGTTTTGCTTGTACCATATAAAATACATGTTGGACTTTATCAGCTGTTTTATTTCCATAAGCAACAGATATCTCTAAAGAATTTCTCATATATTTCTTTGTCACCTCAACGACCTTAGGAGTCATTGTTGCTGAAAAAAGCAAAGTTTGTCTCTTATTTGATGTTGCGTTAATGATTGTTTCGATATCATCTTTAAATCCCATTGATAGCATTTCATCGGCCTCATCCAAGATTAACCTATCAATGTTTGCAATAATTAATTTTTTTCTTCGAATTAGATCCTTTGTCCTCCCGGGTGTTCCAACAACAATTTGTGGTCCTTTTTTCAATGATTTTATTTGTTTTTCAATTTTAGCTCCTCCATAGACTGCTAAAATATTTATCATCTTTATATATTTAGAATAAGTCTTAAGATCATTTGCAATTTGAACACAAAGTTCTCGTGTAGGGCATAAAATGAGTGCCTGAATATTTTTGTGCCTAATATTTATCGAGTCTAATAGTGGTAAGCCAAAGGCAGCAGTTTTGCCTGTTCCAGTTTGGGCTGAAGCAATTAAATCTTGATTAGAAGAGATTAATTGGGGAATTACTCTCACTTGTATAGGTGTTGGCTTATTAAAGCCTAATTCTTTTATAGCTTTGATTAATTCACCCTTTAAGGAAAAATTCAAAAAAGATTCTATTGTTTGACTTTTTTTATTCATAGTATGTTTTATTTCTTGATCATTTTAAGTTATTAAACTCTAAAAATAGAAGTGTAATTATGCGCATTAAATATATTTTAAGTTTATTATTCATTTTTACTTCCATATCCTATTCTGATTCAACAGGTGTCGTAAAAGGAAAGATTATCGATATTGATAATCAATTACCTTTAATGGGAGCAAATATTGTAATTAAATCAACCTCCATGGGAGGAATATCTGATGATAAAGGCTATTTCTCCATTGAAAAAATACCGGCTGGTAATTATACAATTAATTTCAGCTATATCGGTTATAAAACAGAGTATTTGATTGATGTTTGGGTTCGTCCTCATGCATATGATTTTTTAAATGTTGAACTCGAGAGATCAGTAATCAAAATTGATGATGTGACTGTTGAAGAAAATCTCTTTAAAAAATCAATGGTAAATGAATTTCAATCAGTATCATTTAATAGAGATGATATGAGACGCTCTCCAGGATCAGGGCAAGAAATAACTAGAATAATAAACACACTCCCAAGTGTAGCAAGTGTTGGCGAAAACAGGCAGGACATAATGGTTCGAGGAGGTGGCCCAACAGAGAATGGTTTCATCATAGATAACATTTATATTCCGAGCATTTCTCATTTTCAACAAGCAGATGGTAGGTCAAATGGCCCAATTGGAATAATTAACACAGATATGGTTGAAAATTTAGATTTTTATAGCAATGGTTTTTCATCAAAATATGGCAATAAACTATCAAGTTTTGGTGATATTACTTACCGGTCAGGAAATAGGGAAATGGTGGAAGGAAATGGACTACTTGGAATGGGCGGACTTGGATTTCTAGTTGAAGGACCTTTGGGTAAGCGTTCAAGTTATATTACCTCTTTTAGAATGAGTTACTTAGACATCATAGCAGATGCAATCAATGCAAGTGGTGGAATGCCATCATTTGATGATTTTCAAGCAAAATTAGATTTTAGTCCTGACATTTATAATACTATTTCTATCCTAGCAATTACTGGAGGAAGTTTATATGATAGAGATAAAACAGGAGCATTAGATGTTGGAGAAAATGAGTATGGAAAATTAGAAAATGATCAGCGTACTATTGGTATTAATTATAAAAGAATATGGAATGAAAAAGCTTATTCAAATTCTAGTATTTCTCTATCAAATAAAAATTCATTGGCAGAATTTTTTAACATAAATACAGATAGCTCTAATTTTAAAAATATTGAAAAAACACACGTTTTTAATTTCCGTCAAATCAACCATTTAAAATTAAACTCTAAATCAAATTTTGAGTTTGGTCTTGATGCACAATTGACAGATCATCATTATGATTATCTAAGGCAGTTAAGTAATCCATTTCTTGATGAAATCAAATTTGATCAAACAGTCTCCATTGCTAACTACTCAGCATTTTTTACAATAAAACAAAATATCAGAAATAATATTATTTCTTCCATCGGTTTTAGATTTGACCGAAACGATTATGAGAGAAGAAACCTATTATCTCCTAGGGTTAATGTTGACTATGAACTAATTGAAGGAAGAACAAACATAATATTTAACTTTGGTGAATATTATCAAAACCCGCCTGGTATTTACATAGCAAATGACACATCTGAAAAACTAAAAAGTGTAAAAGGAAAGCAGTACTCTCTTAGTTTGGAATACATGATCACACCTAGTACAAAAGCTTCACTATCTGCCTATAAAAAAGATTATAGTGATAGTCCCATGCTACCAAACTCAGATATTCACAATGATCCTACCTTCTTGTTTGATGAATTAAGAATGTATAATGGTATTATATCAAATGGTAAAGCATCCTCAGAAGGATTAGAATTTTTGATACAAAAAAAGAGAGTTGAAAATTTTTATGGATTAATCGGAGCCTCTCTTTTTAATTCTTTATTCATAGATTATGAAGGTATTGAAAGAAATAGGAATCATAATTATAAATACATATTTAATATTGTTGGAGGTTATAGACCAAAGTCANATTGGGAGATATCNATACGATGGTCATATTTTGGTGGAAAACCATACACNCCNATTAATTTGGAATCATCCANTATTTANAATGAACAGATNCTTTATNTCAATGATTTTAATGAGCAAAAGACGCCAGACTATCATTCTCTTTTCATTCGATATGAAAAAAGGTATAGCCTTAAAAAGTCAAATTTGATATTATTTTTTGAGATATGGAATGCGTATAACAGGGAAAATATTGAAACATTTTTCTATAGCAGAGGCAGACGACCGTCTATTGAAAAGAGAGTCTATTTCAGTACTATACCTGTTGGAGGATTTGGTATAGAATTCTAAAATAAAAAAAATTTAACTAAAAGTGTGCACGATATGTTATGTAAATAATCTCATAGCCTTGCATTTCTATACAAAGAAGGGGAATCGAACTTCCCTTTCTTTGTATCTAAAAAAATATATTATTCGGAACTGATTTATAGAAATAATAATGTCAGAATATGAATGCTAATTTTTTAATTATATGATAGCCAGAATCTTATCAATAGTTGGGCTCTTACTTTTGATTCCATTGATAGCAATGCAATTAACCGATGAAGTAAACTGGTCCTTTTTTAATTTTATAATTATGGGTACACTTTTGACTATTACTGGTCTATTGATTGGAATAGTAGTTAAAAAGATTAAATATTATAAATACAGAAAGATATTTATTTTAATTATCGTAATGATGTTTTTTCTTATTTGGGGTGAACTTGGAGTTGGATTATTCGGAACACCATTTGCTGGAGATTGAAATGTTTATATACTGTTAATTACTTTAAGAATATCTCTTCGACTTATCTGACCAACAAGTTTTCCATTCTCCAATACTGGAAACCTGCGAAATCTTAAATCAATAAATTTTTGTGCTACTTCATTAATATTATCATTAATATCGATAGTAGTTAATTTTTTTGACATATAATCCTGAACATGTCCACTTAAATTATTATAGTAAGAAGATTCTAGTAAGGTATGTAAGCAATCTTTTTCTGAAAGTAACCCAACTAAATTAGCATTTCTATCAATTACTGGAGCACCAGATATTTTATTTCTGATAAGTGAATTTATCGCATAACCAATTAAAGTCTCAGGTGTAAATGTAATTAATTCCTTTACCATCAAATCTTTAATATTATATTTTTTCATTAAAGAAATTCACCATTGAATATATAATTAACATAAAGAATTGAATTATCCTAATGATTTACTTTTTTCTTTCCTTTGAGAATTTTTACTTATTTTCCTAAAAGTCAAATTATTTTTCATAATAATTATAATAGCTATTTATATGTCCCTTGCAATTAAATAATTAAGTAGATTCTGAAAATAGAATATGCGGACTTTTTATATTGGGCTAGGTAAAGTAAGAACGAATGAAATCAACAATAAATAAGCTGGTTTCCGCATTGATTTTTAGTTTTTATGCTTTATGTTTTTCTTTTGCTCAGGATGATGGTGAAAGGATCGAATTTAAAAGTGCAAATCCTTTTTCTTTTTATCATATAATTACAGATCTTGAAAATCAAACCCACCAAAAAGTCTTTGGTGTTTTAAAGTTTCCTGAAAATGTTAAACACAAGAATCTTCCTCTTGTATTGGGTGTAGCGGGAAGTCTAGCTTGGGCCGATCATCATCTTGAATATCTTCAAATGTATCGTGATATGGGATTGGCTACTTTTGAATTAAAGAGTTTTGCGAGCAGACAAATTACATCTACTGTTGGGAGTCAAGTTGAAGTGACTTCCGCCATGATGATATTAGATGCATATAAAGCATTGATGGTGCTCTCCAATGACCCTAGAATAGATTCTGATAATATTGCTATCACAGGTTGGAGTCTAGGTGGTTCTGTAGCTCTCTTCAGTGCTTGGAATCCTATAAGGTATGCAATCACATCTCACCTAAAGTTTAAAGCACATTTGCCCATATATCCACCATGCATTGTTCAAATGGAATCTTATGAGTTTACTGACTCTCCCATACATATTCTCATGGGTGAACTAGACAACTGGGTTCCAGCTAATTCTTGTGAAGACTTAATAGGTGAAATCCAAACTGAAGGTGGGAATGCAGAAATTACAGTGTATCCCGGAGCTCATCACTCCTTTGATCGACAATCTCCCCCTGAAGTGATGAATGATGGCTATATATTAACTGACTGTAGATTTCAAATGCGAAATGATGGTGCAATTCTAATGAATTTTCTAAATATTCCAATTGTCACACCTCTACAACAGAAAATATCTTTAGCAATTTGTGCTGATCGAGGCCCTACTTTTGGTGGAAACAAGAAGTCCAGAGATGAAGCCTTTAGATTTTCTAGAAAATTCATGGCTAAACATCTTCTTTATAATGAATACTAGTTTTCTATAAAAAAGAAAATACCCCAAAGCTAGAGTTTTTGTTTTCTGGATATGATTAGATGTATACTTATCATATTTTTTAGATTGTTAACTTAAGAAAGAAAGTTATGGAAAATTTATTTAGCTATGGTACCTTACAAAATGAAAACGTTCAATTAGAAAATTATAATCGTATACTTAAAGGTTCTGATGACATTTTAAACAATTATTGCTTAGAACATATAGAGATTAAAAATGAAACTGTTATCAGAAAGAGTAATAATAATATTCATCCTATTATTTACTATACAGGTAATGAAAAAGATGAAATAAAAGGCAAGGTTTTCAAAATCACTCCTGATGAGCTTATAAAAACGGATAATTACGAAGTAAGTGATTATCATAGAATCGAAATAACTCTAAAATCAGGGAAAAAAAGTTGGGTTTATGTTGGGATCAAAACATCTTGAATAGGTTACTATAGAAGTAAAAAAACAATATGGCCAAAATCAAATCTTAAGATAAAAAAGAAATTGGGTTGAGGAATAATAAGTAAAATCAGAAGAATCGATTTTTTATTTATAACATAAAAAAAGTTGTAGTTGCCATAATTAACATTATTGAATTTTCAATTAAAGTTGCTTCCGTCATTGGAAGGTTTAAAACTGTTCCTAAACATGCACATCTAATTGACTCCTTTGATAAAAGCGTTTGAATAACACCAATAATTGTCGATAATAAGATTACAATAGTAATTAATAGAGCATAAAAAATATAAAGCTGGAAAAGGAACATGATACCTAAAATTATCTCAATGAATGGATAAATTAGTCCATAAAATGAGATTCTTTTTGCCAACATATCATACATAGAAAATGAATGAGAAAATCCTCGTATATCCAATAGTTTAAAAAAACTGAAAAATATGAAAAATAAACCCATAAAGTCTGACATCATTTTTTTTGGCGCTAGACTCCCATAATTAATTAAAATAGTACTAATGAGCACATAAATAAAAGACAGGATTAAAGGCCAAAGTTCTTTTATTTTAGTTTTTTCTTTGTTCTTTATATGTTTCTTTTTTTCAAAATACTCATTAACTGTGTATTTTTGAGGTAGTAAGTTTTGTAATTCATTAATAGTAATATTTCTATTTGACTTAATAGAAACTTTATTTTTTTCTAATGATACCTTTACATCATCAATACCTTCAAAGTCCCTTAAAGACTTTTCGACTGTTTCAACACAACCAGAACAGGTCATACCATCTATATGATATGTATTTTCCATCTAGCCAATATTAATATTCATTTTTTTCATTACTTTTAAAATTCAAGATTCCTATATGAAAAATGAGATGACTTATTGAACTTGAACGAAAATTGGGTTCGAATAGAACCATAAATCATCCCAAGGATTCTCACCTTTTTCATCAGTTAAAGGTTCTAATTGTGATGTATTTGTTCCTCTAACACGCAAATAGAAACTTTCCGTTATATTTTTTAGATTGTAAGTCATTGATTTATAATCATCCTTATTTGACCAATCATTATCATAAAAACGATGAAGAACATGCGTACTAGAATTACGGTCATTATCTTGATCAATTGATTTTCCAGTTATTTTTCCTGTAATAAGATCTACTCTGGATACAAAGGGATTCTCACCATAATGGTTATTTTGTTCTGGATCCATAAAATTGATATTAATCTCTATGTCAGTACCAGTTGGGACTTCGATAGTACCACCAATTTGAACGGAATTAGTTCCAGATTCGACTGATAAATAAAGTAAAGAGATAAGATCTCCAGTTGTAACAAATACTTGGCCTGACCTAATACCGTTTAGAATGGCATCATAGGATTTTTCAGAATAAACATAAGTTTTAGAAAATTCTCCTGGCCAGAAATCATCTCCACCTTCAGTATAGTGTATATGAGAATCTGAATTAGCTGTAATCCACCAGCGACGACCTTCACCCAACATTGAATCCCAGAACCCGCCAAGACGTGCAGTCATAGGATCAAAACCACCCATAGTCAATACTTGGCTATAACCCCCACGAAATTTATCTGGTCTAGGACTATTATCTGGATTAAGTGTAGAAGCTTGATGCCCTGGAGCACCGGCCATGCCAACTGAAACCTCAGGAGCAGTATCATTCCACTTCCTTAATTCAGCTGGATCATACAAACCATATTGTGAACCTTTTTCACCTGATCGTGAAGGATGATTCACAATTACAATAGGCTTTGGTTCAAGCTTATCCATTAATTCAAGAGCTTGAATCATTCTAGACTCATTATTCCTTTCTGGATCTATGGGAAAAACTTCATTTCTATCAAATTCTGACTCTAGCAAGAATAGTTTTTGAGCTTCATCATCAGAATGGGGAATAATAAGACTACTATGATCACCTCCAGGAGGATTTAATTCCATACCAAAAAATTGGATTACTTCAGGAACTAATTCACGAGATAAGGTTAATTCAGGATAAGCTTGCTCTAGATTTACCTTGCTATGATTAGGTCCACCATGATCAGTTGCTACCATCCAAGAAAGTCCAAATCTTCTAGCCATCAGTGCGTTCATAGGTATGGGATAAAAAGCATCAATGCCTTTAATAGGTGAAGTTCTTAAAGAGTCGGTTTCGGTATTGAAAGTAACACTAAATCGGCTGTGAATATGGTGATCTCCTGCTATCCAGCGAGGGCCTTTTTGGACAATAGATTTTCTCTCACTTGTACAGCTCTGCAATAAAAAAAAACAAGTAAGTCCTATGGAAAATAGTCTACTAAATTTATAAGACGGTCGCATATAAATAGCTCTGTTCTAATTAATTTGGAGAACTTAAATCAGGTCTCGATTTCCATAATTCACTTATTCTTTTTTCAACTGAATTATGAAACTTTTTATAAAGCCCTTTTACTTCTTCTTCATCGTAAACTTTTCTAAAAACTCCACGAGGTTCATTCATATCTTCAAAATTTTTCATCGGATGAATACCCACATAAACAGGTAGTTTACCGCCTACAACAGGCTTGAAAAAATGATGTTTGTGACCATCTTTAAGCTTTTTATGAGCCTCAACATTTTTTTTAACAAAAAACTCAAAATCTAATTCTTTACCAGGCTCAACATAATTGTAAACTACCCTAAACATCTTATAATTATTTGGATCATAAGGAAGACTTAATGCTGGGATATAACGAACAAAACTGATCTGTAATGAAGAAGAATTTTCATCTACATAAGGAACTATATTAGCTTCCCAATGTTGAACATCTGATTGAGATCTAACCCTATTATCAAAATCAACCCATTGATGAGCTGCAGAAAAATAAAAATACTGCCCAGTTCTTTCACCAGCAATTACTTCATGAACATATTCTGGCCATTCTCCATCACTATGAAATTTTTTTATGTGTTCAGCTATTCCTTTTTCCAATTGATTCTTATCCCCATTATTAGCTTTTAAATAAAAAATACTATGGATACGCTCTGGACTAGATTGACCAGAAAGTCCTACAACAATAATCAACGCAATGATAAAAATAGTGGTTCTCTTCAACATTACATTCCTCCTTAATAATTGGATTATATACTTCCAAATGAGAAAAGATTACGTTGTTAAGATAACTAATCAGTCTATCTATAGCCAGATTTTTAGGAAAAAATTAGTATATATATAAACTTGTAACCCCATTTCATAAAAAGTAGATTTAGGATAATGAATAAATATTCCGTTTCTAAATTTTACTCGGCTGAAAAGCAACTAGGCAAATGAAATCAATTATAATTAACTCATTATTATTTATTTTTTCTATTAACCTAACAATTGCTCAGGTTAATACTGAAGCAATGAGAGGTGAAAAAGTTAATGATGGGATTGCAAGTAAATTGGTTGTTGAGTTTGGCTTTGAAAAATCAAAGAAAGAAGTACTTGATGCAGCCGCTAAATATCGGGCAGATTACTTCCACTCTAGCGGATTACATAGTTTCTTAATATTAGATTTTGAAAATGGTTATGAAAAAAAACCAGATAATATTCGCAACCAAATTGTAAAAAAAGGTTTTGGTCATTTAAGAATAACAAAAAGCATTTTATCAGATATTTTTATTGAAGTTTTCTCTCAGATTGGGTTTAATGATTTTCTAGCAATGAAGGATCGAAAACTTGCCGGAACAGGATTTCGATACAAAATGTCGCAAGGTGACAATATAAATTCATTTGTTGGTATTGGTGTTATGCAAGAAAAAGAAATTTATGACCTTAAAGATGAACCTAATAAAAACTTATTAAGATCAACTAATTATATTAATTGGGAAATAAAAATAACTGAAACCGCCATATTAAATAGCACAGCTTATTATCAGTTTGCAACATCTGAGTTAAATGATTTTCGCCTATTATATGATGGTACGCTTGAGTTCAAACTAGGTAAAGATTTCGCCTTCACAGTTGAATTAAATTATCGTTATGACAATGATCCGCATGGATATCTTGGAAAATCATATTTCGAAATCAACAACGGTATTCAATTCAATTTTTGAAAAAAGAACCTCTTCAAAACCATGTTAATAATGCAATGACAAATAAAAAAAAGAATATTAGTCAATTAGCAAAAAAACCTATAAGAATAAAGTTTTTTGCTAAGAACCTTAAACTATATTCATTTTGGATTAGTCAAAATAATAATGGTGCTAGTCGCGGAAGCATTGCTTCAGGTGGCCCCGGTTTATCAGGTTATTGGGATACATAAATTCAAGAGATAGTTTATATATTTATATTTGCGAAGGAAATTATCTATTTGACTTCTTTAATTTTATTTGCTGATTTAACAATAGCATTAATCATTGCTGATGTGAAACCACTATGATCCATTTCATTTAAACCAGCTATGGTTATTCCTCGAGGTGTTGTTACTTTATCGATTTGGGTCTCCGGATGATCACTAGATTCTAAAACTAAAGAAGCTGCTCCTTTTGCTGTTTGAGCAGCTAAAAGCAAAGCTTCTTCAGCATGAAATCCAATTTCAGTTCCTCCATGAGCAGCCGCTCTGATTGATCTAAGAAAAAACGCCAAACCAGAACCACATAATGCTGTAGCTGGACCAATTAAATCTTCATTAACAGTATAAGTATACCCAACTGATTCAAAAATATCTTTAATTATTAACAATGAATCTTCGTGATTATCATTAGAAGCCATACAGGTCATGGATTGACATTTTTCAATAGCTACATTCGGCATAATCCTGACAATAGGTATATTTTTTCCAACTGATTTCTCAATAGAATCAATATTAATTCCAGCAACAGTTGAAACAATAATATGTTTAGATGAAGAAAAATTATTTTTTTCTGAATTTAATAGACTTTCTAAATCTCTTGGACCTACTGAAAAAATTAAAATCTCAGAATTTTTTATTGCTATTTTATTATCTGAAGTAACCTGGTAACCATTTTTTTCGAATTCATTTAAAGATGAAATATCCCTTTTTGTTAAAATGATTTCTGAAGACTTATATAACTTCGAAGCTACCAGACCTTTGGCAATAGATTGACCTAATCGACCAGCTCCAATAATTGCAATATTTTGATGTTTATTTTTCAATTTTATATCCTTTTTATTAATGATGAATCTAATTCATTTCATCTTTTAAATTATTGCAGATATGTTCTGTTATTTCAATGTTATTATTATTAAGCCCCATATCATAAGTTCCATATTTATTCATTTTAATTAATTTAGAAATAGCATTTTCAAGATTATTTGCCATTTTTTTTTCTCCAAGCCAATCGAGCATCATTTTTAGCGATAGAAAAGTCGCAATTGGATTAACTTTATTTTGACCTTTATACTTTGGAACTGAACCATGACATGGCTCAAAAAGAGCATAATCATCACCAATATTTGCTGAACCAACGAACCCTAATCCCCCAACAAGTTGTGCGGCAAGATCTGAGAGAATATCACCAAACATATTTTCAGCCACTAGCACATCATATTCTTCAGGATTCTTTACGATCCACATACACATAGCATCCATATTTGCCTCTGAAAAATTAATTTCTGGATATTCTTTAGCTATTTTTCTTGCTTCTTCGCTCATTAATTGGCCTGTCTCCCTAAGAACATTAGGTTTATCAACTAAAGTTACAGACTTGTTATTATTCTTTTTTGCATATTCAAATGCTTGATAAACAATAGATCTACATCCCTTCCTAGTACAGATTCGGGTGGAAATAGCAAGATCATTCAAAGAGTGTTCAGAAAATCTGTTCATATTCACATTATGATTATTTAATGCCGAAAAAACTTTCCCTGGGACAGGAAAGAATTCTACTCCAGAATAAAGTCCTTCTGTATTCTCTCTAATTATTGTGATATCTATGCCATCTCGATAATTTAACCTATTACCAGTAAAAGACTTACATGGGCGAATATTTGTATGCAGGTTCATATCCTGTCTAATTGTTAATATTGGAGAAATATATTTTATTCCTTCCTTTTTAATTGAAGGTTCTAGTTCGTTAATTGCTTGAGATTGGGGTTTAGAGGTTATTGCTACCATAAAAGCACAATCAGTATCTTGGATTATCTGCCTGGTTTTACTAGGAAGTGGATTGCCTTCGCTCTTCCAAAAATCCCAACCAATATCACCATTAATATAGGTTGCATCTAGTCCTAGTTGATTAAGAACTCTTTTAGCTAAACCAGCTAATTCAGGTCCTACCCCATCTCCTGGAAGCCATGCAATTTTGTATTTACTCACGGTTATTAATTAGCAAGAATAAATTTATTTATACCGCCATGTCGAATTAAATCAGTTTCTACTTCGCTCCAATTCCGAAATGAAAATTTCCTATTCGAAAAATTTGAAGAAATTTCTTGATTAGAGAAATCCAACCTTAAATCAACTAAAGTCCTTATTGTTGGCTGTCCATCTGTTGAAATATTATTAATTATAAATTCATAAAACTCAGGTGCTTCAACTAGACCAAAACCATTATTTATTGCATTCCTTCTAAATGTCTGACTAAATGATCCTGCTACAATTATTTTTATTCCTTTTAAACTTAATGAAACTGCTGCCTGTTCTCGGGAACTTCCACAACCAAAATTAAACCCACTTACAAGTATATCACCAGGCTCTACTTTTTGCTGGAAATCAGGATCATAGTGCAACATCGCAAGATTAGCTATTTCCTCATCCGTCAAAGATTCATTATATGTATGTGAGGAAGGGAAAATACCATCTGTAGAAATATTATCATTTGGACAAAGAAGAACGGGACCTTCAATTAATTTCATATCCATTTTAATGGCTCTCAAATGAGATTCATTCCTATTCTTTGAATGACTAATTATTTTAATTTTTGGCTCTGTATAATTAGAATAATCAATGAATCCTTTAATTGCTGAAGAAGCAACTAGTTCAGGGGAACTTAAATAGACTTTTGAATTTTTATCCCCCATACGTCCAGGAAAATTTCGGTTTGTTGAAGATATAGCCACATCCCCTTCCTCTAATATTCCTTTACCTAACCCAATACATGGCCCACAACCTGATGGCAAAATGATAGCCCCAGATCTAATGAAAAGTTCCCAATGACCAGTTTTTTGTAATTGAGATTCAATTTCAGCTGAAGCTGCAGAAACATAAAGCTCTACATCTGGACTTACTTTTTTATTCTTTAGAATCTCAGCAGCCTTTAATAAGTCCGTTTTCCTACTATTTACACAAGAAACAATATATGCTTTATTAATTTTTATAGTCTCATTTGAGTTACTCAATAATTCTTCTAGATCATTAGGCATCGTTATTGCTTTTGGAATAGTACTTAAATCAACTGAAATAGTTTTTTCATAAATAGCATTTTTATCGGGTTCAAACTTATCTGATTCAATTTTGTGAATTTGCTCTTTGTTAAATCTCAAATTATTTGGATTGTATTTTTGCTTATTAAGTAACCAATCTAACGTTTTATTATCAACCGGGAATAAACCCGTTAAGGCACCCCATTCAGTAGTCATATTAGCAATAGTCAACCTATCATCAATATCAAGACAACTAATTCCATCACCATCAAATTCTAATGCTTTATTTAAAACAGCCTTCCTTCCAACACATGCAATAAGGTTTAAAATTATATCTTTTCCTGTAATTCCAGTCTTTACCTTATTATTAAAGACAATTCTCAACACAGGCGGTACACTCCACCAAATTTTTCCAATTGACCATAAAATTGCTACGTCTGATCGTACTACTGGAGTTCCTAAACATCCTATTCCGCCATACATATTTGAATGACTATCAGCACCCACACAAAAAGTTCCTGGAAACGCAAAACCCTGTTCGATCATAAGTTGGTGCCCAATACCTTTGCCAGCTTCAAAAAAATTCAGTCCTTGATAATTAGCAAAATTTTTAATTTTTGAATATTTACTGACATTTTCTGGGCTTTTGTCTTGGATATTGTGATCTAGTGCAATTACGGGCTGTCTAGAATCAAAAACTTNNCTTTTTTTTTAATTGTTCAAACTTAGGTAGTATTGCAGATGTATTATCATGCGAAAGGACATGATGTGGTNCTAGCCATAAGGTATCACCTGAATGAACTTTTTGCCCTTCTTTTAGTCCTACAGCGTAATTCTGAAGTATTTTTTCAGTTCTATTTTGGGACATCTTTGATTATGGATCTTTTTTCAGCTTATTCTTTGAATATTCTTTTAGAATGGGACGTGTGTGAGTTTTTGATATTCCCTCTTTAATACGTAACTCTTCAATTAAACTATTCAATTCACCTATAGAGTTAGATTGAACATGAGCAATAATATCATAATCACCAGCTACCTCATATACATCCTCTACTTGTGATTGACTCATCAGCCATCTTGTAATTCTTGTTGTATATACTGCACTACTTAGTTCCATATTAATGATTGCTTCAACATTACCTGGAATATAGGGTTTCAAATCAACTTCAAGAATTTCATCCGCTATCTCAATTAATTCAATATCATTAAAACTGCTTTTAGTTGCATCCGATTTAATAACTCCTAAAATCTGATTTAATTGATCTGGGGAATATTTAATCTGCATACTATCAAGACGGTGAGCAAGTGCATCTTTCCCAGAAAATTTGTCTAGAGTAATATTTCTATCTCTATTTATCAAATTTGGATCAAAGGCTTCATAAGTTCTAGGATCCTTCAAAACAGCTCTTGAGTGAAGACCAGCCTTATGCGTAAAAGCATATTGCCCTACTATCGGCTTGTTTTCACTATTAAAAACACCTGAGTATTGCTCTACTTTTCTTGTAATATTTGTTAATTTTGATAGATTCCATTTGTTTTCACTATTATACTCACTTTTTAACAATAAAACCATTTCGGCTAAAGGTGTTATTCCACACCTTTCACCTATTCCATTCACACTTACATCAACCAATGTAGCACCAGATTCTAAAGCAATAATTGAATTAGCTGTTGCTAAGCCAAAATCATTATGACAATGAATATGTATAGGAATATTAATTGATGATTTTAATGATGAGATAATAGATCTTGTCTTCTCAGGAGTAAGAACTCCAACTGTGTCAGCAACACTAAATCGATCTGCCCCAGCTTCTTCCACTGCTTGAGCTACCTCAATTAAAAAAGACTCTTCAGATCTGCTTGCATCTTCCGCTGTAAATCGGAGTGAAATATCTTTCTCTTTTGCATATGATACTGCTTCAACAATTCGGAGTAATGCTGTTGATTGATCTATACCAAATTTATGTTCCAAACTTAGCTTGGAAACGCCAAAAAAAATTCCAATCCATGGAACATTAAATGATATAGCATCATCTATATCATCCTTAGTTGCTCTACCATGGATCAATTTTTTTGCCTTAGTATCTAAGGCTGATAATTCTTTTATAGCATCTCTAATATCTGGCGATACTATGGGATGACCTAGTTCAATAAAATCGACTCCAAACTCATCTAATTCTTTAACTATATCAATTTTTTGATCTATGCTGAAGGAGACGTTAGGAGATTGCTCCCCTTCTCTAATTGTTGTATCTAGTATCTCAATCTTCATTTTAACCCCACATATGTATTATAATTTACTGTAAACATATTGATGAATCTACCTGCCTTTAAAACATAGCTTTAGATTGGAGAATTTCTATTTTTGATAACATTTTTAAAAGTCTCTTATAAGAATTCACAAATTATTTTAAATAATAAATGTTCAACACAAATCTTCAGTATATTTTAATCATAAAACTTTTAGGTAAATTATAAATAGAGGATTAATTAAAGTGAGGTTGTTATGGCAAATCTATTAAATCCCATTCATTATTTTATTATATATGTAATTTTATTTCAAACCTTTCTCATTGGGAAAGAAAATGAAAAAATAAAATTTTCCAGAGATATTATCGATATAGCTATTGTTGTAGAGGATTTAGAAGAGACCGCAAAGTTTTACAGAGAAATTCTTGGATTAACAGAACTAAATAGATGGGATGCACCTAAAGAACCATTGACAACATTAGGCTTTACAGATAATCTTCCTTTTCAAATGGTTACGTTTATTACAGGTAAGTCGAGCAAAACTTCCTCAATATTAAAATTTATTTCTTTTAAAGAAATTGAAAATAAGAGCCCTTCAAAAGACTTTCTTCATTCCTCAATTGGCCTAGGGTTTATTACTATAAAAGTAGAGGACATAGACGAACAACTCCGTCGATTAAGAAAAGCAAATATAGAATTCTTAGGTAAAACACCAACTAGATTATGGGATGAATATTTTGCTGTATTTAGAGATCCTAGTGGAAATATGGTAGAATTAGTAGCCCCATACAAAGAAAAATACAATAAAAAAAAATAAGGTAAATTATGATTACACTTGTGTCGCCTGCAAAAAAACTTGATTTCTCNAANANNGATATTCTTTCACAATTTTCTCAATGTGATTTTTTAAAAAATTCCCAAATACTCATTGATAAAACAAAAAATATGTCAATATCTGAACTTAAAACTCTCATGAAAATAAGTGATAAGTTAGCGGAAANTAATAGNGANCGTTTTAAANAATGGTCTATCCCNTTTACAAANGAGAATGCAAAACAGGCAATCCTNTCATTTAAAGGTGATACCTANNTTGGANTGAATGCNGAGANCTTTTCTAANNAAGATTTTNAATANGCTCAAGATCATTTTAGAATTCTTTCAGGCCTTTATGGNATTTTAAGACCATTAGATCTTATTCAACCCTATCGTTTAGAAATGGGTACAAAACTAGAAAATCCAAATGGCTCTGATTTATATGATTTCTGGTCAGATCAGATTGCTAAAAAACTTAACAATACTTTAAAGCATCATTCGGCCAAAGTCATCCTAAACTGTGCTTCAGTTGAATATTTTAAATCTGTTGACATTAATACTTTAGAAGCCACTATAGTATCACCAGTATTTAAAGATGTAAAAAATGGGCAGGCAAAAATAATCTCCTTTTTTGCAAAAAAGGCACGGGGAATGATGGCTAGATTTATTATTCAAAATAGAATTGATAAAGTAGATGATATAATAAAATTTAATGAATCAGGATACACTTATGATCCAAAGGAGTCAAATCCTAACAATCCTGTTTTTATTAGAGCTGAAGCCTAGAATATTTATGCGTCAATAGATATAAATCATTAATTCAAAGGAGTAACTATACCAAAACTCAATTCAGTGCCAAGATCAGGCATATTTGTCCATATTGGAAAAATAATTTGAGCTGTTAATGATACCGGGAAATTAGGTTTAGAAATTTCAATTTTGTTCGCGAAAGATAATCCATCAATATTGCCTGTAAAGTTAAAGTAAAATATTTCTGGATAAATATGAAGTAGGAATGAATCAGAAAACTGGATATTATTAATATTTAAAGTAAAGTCAACAAAATGTCCATCATCAGTCCTCTCTCCTATACCTTCATTATACCAGTATTTTCCAAAAGCAGAAACATTGTTTCATATATCATAACCAGTTGCAATCTCTAAAGCAAGATAACGCACAACTTCATGGACATTGGCATTAGGTACATCATAATTTTGAAAAAAGAATGACCAGTCTACACCCAGGTTTGTCTTAAAGCGATCATCAAAAATTTGCCACCTGAACCAATTTTCTATAAACCAGGGATTTCCAGAAAAATCAAGACCTGTTTCAGGTGTAAATGTTAATCTACCTTTTGTTATGGATACGCTATTAATTAATGCAGGCTCACCTAATGTAAATGAGGGTACAGGTGCAACCCCATTATTTGAAATACTCAAGGAACCAGAAATAATAAAATCATAGTCGTCACTTTTGTTTTCTTCAGCAACAAGACAACTCATTATTAAAATAAAAAATAAATTAAAAAACCTACTTGTCATGGTTTAATTAACCCTTTCCCCTAAATCTTAAGTCTGAAGATAAGTACGCAAAGGCTTGGAAAAAATAAGGATTCTTCTTTTGTAATCGGATTAAAGTTCATATACTTTTGTACTTAGGTTCACCAAAAAATAAATTTACTAATAAAACCATATGAATATTTTCGTTCGTTCACTTTTTCTCCTTCAATTATCTATATTCTGCATTTATGGAAAAAATTCCTTGCCAAATATTATTGTGATTTTTGGAGATGATATAGGCTATGGAGATGTAGGGATATTTGGGAATCCTACAATTAAAACACCAAATCTAGATAGAATGGCTTATGAAGGGCAAAAATGGACGAACTTCTATTCAGCTGCAAGTGTTTGTACACCAAGTCGGGCGGGTTTATTAACTGGTCGCTTACCAATTCGAAGTGGAATGACGAGTTCAAAAATACGAGTTTTGTTTCCTGAATCCTGGAGTGGTCTACAGCAAAGTGAGATCACAATCGCTGAATTAGTCAAACAAAAAAAATATGCTACCATGCATGTTGGGAAATGGCATCTAGGACATCTACCTGATTATCTCCCAACTAAACAAGGATTTGATTCATATTATGGAATTCCTTATTCCAACGACATGGATGCAACTCAACCCAAGGAAAAACGGAAATGGGCTTTGTACAATCCTGATAGAATAGATTATTGGGATGTTCCTTTGATGCGCAATGAAAAAATTATTGAACGACCAGCAAATCAATATACAATAACAAAACGTTATACTGGAGAAGCTGTCAAATTCATCAAAAAAAATAAAGATCGGCCTTTCTTTCTGTACTTTGCACATACAATGACACACGTACCATTATTTCGTTCAGAAAAGTTTGTTGATATAAGTCTTGCTGGAATTTATGGTGATGTCATGGAAGAAGTTGATTGGTCCATAGGCCAAGTATTAGAAACAGTCCGGAATAATAATCTTTCAGAGAGAACTCTCGTGATTTTTACATCTGATAATGGACCCTGGCTTACTTTTGATACACATGGTGGATCAGCCGGTCCTTTGAAAGAAGGTAAGGGATCAACTTGGGAAGGTGGAATGCGGGAGCCAACAATTATGTGGTGGCCTGGCACTATCCCAGCTGGTACAACTCAAGCAGGCATGGGATCAACTTTAGACTTAATGGCTACAGTTGCATCAATTACCAATACTAAAATTCCCAAAGATCGAAAGATGGATAGTTATGATCTTAGTTTGGCTATGAGCATGAAGGCAGACAGCCCACGAAATGAAATGTTTTTCTGGAGGGGCACAAAGTTATTTGCCGCACGTTCAGGAAATTATAAAGCTCATTTTTATACAATGACAGGCTATAGAGATAGAGGCGAGACAAGGCTTAACACCCCTTTACTTTATCATCTAGGACATGATCCTGGCGAAAAATTTGATGTTTCTAGAGAAAACCCTGAAATTGTAACTAAAATTCAGGAAATGGCAAGTCAACATATTTCAGATATTGACGAAGTAGAAAATCAGCTAGAAAAAATTGGAGAGCGAGATTAATTATGAGTTTATTAATGGAGATAAAATGATTGTACTGAATGAAATAAAAAAGTTTGATATTATTACAATTTTTAGAGGATTATTTATTATTTATATAGGTTTATATCCGCCCTGTCTGTTAAGCAAAAAAAATAATCCTTTAGATTATGAAACAAAAAATTGGGAAAAACTTTTTGAAAATAGCATGTTTGAAAAGAACACATTAAATAATTGGGAAGTCAATGGGAAAGCATTTGAACAGGGCCCAACAAAAGATAGAGTAATTCAAAAAACTGATGGTACAGGTTCTGTAAAAAAAGGACTATCATTAAATCTAATTGATAGACCTGAACTTTATAGACAACCCAATTTTTCTGGGATTCAAGATTCTCCTTTTGCCAATTCTTTCCATCCTGATTTGACTGTCAGAGCAAAAGGAAGTCTTACTTCTATTCCTTTTCAAATTAAACATGATTATATCGTATTTAAAATGGCTAGTGGAATTCCAACCTATCCAGGACTTATGGCCGTTAATTTGATCGTAAATGATAAAATTGTTCGACAAGCTTTTCCTGAATATGAAAAAATAAACCTTTGGAATAGGGGTACAAGAAATAATCCTATTTTTGATAGATACGATGCAGACAACTATACACTTCCTCTAGAAATATATATTTTTGATGTAAAAGATCTCAAGAATCAAAAAGCACAAATACAAATTTATGATGAAATGGATTTATTCGACGGCTGGATTGTTGCTGGAAGTTTTGCCGGAACAAACCAAAATTTTTCCGGAAAAAAAATTGATGGTACAAAACCTATTGTGCAAAAAGTATCAGGGAAAAAATCATTTATTGCAGAAAAAAAATACTTGAATATTCCCGCTAATGGCGCTTCAGCTGTTGATGTAGTAACACTAAAAGTTAAAGGAAAAGTAGTTCAGGAAATTTGTATGTCCGCAACAGATGAACAAAATGCAGATTTCTGGCAATTTATTGATCTGTCCATTTGGGATGGAGAAAAGGTTGAACTTTCTTTAGAGGGTTGGGGCACTTCGCCAAATCCATTAGCCGATATATCACTGAATGAAGAGATTAAAGGAATTGATAATTCCTTTAATGAAGATTTGCGTCCACAATTTCATTTAACTCCAATTCAAGGATGGAATAATGATGTTAATGGAACAGTGTATTATGATGGAGAATACCATCTTTTCTATCAATATGACCCCAGCCGTGGAGGAAAGATTGGCAGCAATATGCACTGGGGACATGCTGTTAGCAGAGATCTAATTCATTGGGAACACTTGCCTATAGCTTTAGGAGTTACCCCGCTAAGAGGTCAAAACTATTCAGGATCTGCCATTGTCGATCATAATAATGATGCGGGTCTACAAGTAGGCGATGAAAAAACCATGATTGCTTTCTATACCCGTAGGATGAAATATCTCTGGGAAATACATGATTTTGATGTAGATAGTAGTCACCAGACAATTGCTTACAGCAACGATCGAGGACGAACCTGGACTCATGTAAAGGAACCCGCTGTAAAAGGCATTACAGGTAAGAATCGAGATCCAAAAGTATTTTGGCATGATGAAACAAAAAAATGGATAATGGTATTTTATATAAGAGATGGCTTCCATTT
This sequence comes from Fidelibacterota bacterium, assembly GCA_002715465.1. The sequence continues at coordinate 28,259 of PAYY01000012.1, forward strand.
TTATTCTTCTTCGAATTTAAAAAATTGGGAATATGAAAGTCATGTGTCAGGCTATCATGAATGTCCTGATTTTTTCCGTCTTAACGTTGATGGGAATCCAAATAAAAAGAAATGGGTATTACTAGGAGGGTCAGGAGATTATGCGATTGGAGACTTCGATGGTCACCAGTTTTCACCTGATCATAATGGTACATTTAAAAACGTAGCTGGTCCTGTATATGCTACACAATCCTTTACTAATTCACCTGATAGTGAACAACGTCGTATTAATATTGCATGGTTTCGCACCGATTGGGGCTATAGAAAAGCTAATGAAATTCCTGATTGGAAAAATGAAGGATTACCTTTTCGACAAGCCTTTTCCTTTCCCCTTGAATTAACATTAGCTACAACTAAAGATGGAGTAAGAGTTCTTACCAATCCTGTTAAAGAAATAACCGCTCTACAAGGAGAAAAAAGAACTTATAGATCAAAAAATATTTCAAAGAAAAATTTTAAAATAAATGACGTTGATTGGGAACTAGCTGAGATAAACTGCACAATAAAATTAAATGGTGCAAAAAAATTGACAATGAAAGTTAGAGGAAAAGAAATCCCCTATGACTTAGAAACTAATAAAGTCAGTCCAAATCAAAGATATGAAAAAATATTAGCGACTCCAATCGATGATAAAATAAACCTTCGCATTCTGGTTGATCGCACTATTATGGATGTTTTTTACAACAATGGGCAAGCTGTACATATGATGAATGCAAAATATGACATGGATAAACCCTTATTCGAATGTTTTGCCGATGGCGGAAAAACAAAAATTTCAAATATTAAAGTTGTTAAATTAAATTCAATTTGGGGTAACTAATACCCAAGCAGTATAAAACAGGAGATCATTATGAAGAAACTTTTTAGCTTTATGGTAATCGCAGTTCTTGCAATGCCACTGTTCTCTCAGTCGTTAGAGAGATCTTTCCAAATAAAAAATAAATATATAAACATACCCATTGACCATGCAGAACAACGGCAAAGAGTTCATTTTACACTAGATGGTGACGTTATTACTCTAAATGATATTCGAATAGCAAATCAGAATATAGATTACTGGGTTTTTCTAGATGTCTCTAATTTCAAAGGTAAAAAACTAACTTTTAATTTTTCCGAAAAGGTATCCGGAATTGATAAAATTTATCAATCCAATAAATTTGTCGGAGAAGACAAAATATATGAAGAAAATCTCCGACCTCAAGTCCATTTTTCAACAAAAAGAGGTTGGACCAATGACCCCAACGGAATGGTTTATTACAAAGGCGAGTATCATCTATTCTACCAACATAATCCCTATGAAATAATCTGGGGAAACATGACTTGGGGTCATGCGGTTAGCAAAGACCTTTTACACTGGNAAGAATTACCTTCCGCTATTCTACCNGANACAGGTCTTGGNACAATTTTNTCGGGCTCAGCCGTTATTGANCATAAAAATACTTCAGGCTTCAAAAAAGGGAAAGANCCACCAATGGTTGCCTTCTTTACCCATGANATGAGAAAAGGNGGGAAGNAGTNAAAACAGCAACAAAGTATTGCTTACAGTAATGACCGNGGTAGAACTTTTACTGTTTACGATAAAAATCCNGTAATTCCCGCGGAAAGAAGATTNGGNTCAGGCCATGAACGTGATCCTAAANTNTTCTGGTATGCTCCAGGAAAGCACTGGGTCATGATTTTGCATGATGCACTAGCTTACAGTATTTTTACTTCAAAGAATTTAAAAGATTGGGAATACCAGAGTTCAGTTGACGCAGGATTCTGGGAATGCCCTGAATTATTTGAATTACCTGTAGATGGCAATGACAAAAACAAAAAATGGGTTATGTATGGTGTTATGGGTACTTATTTAATCGGCTCTTTCGATGGAAAGAAATTTGTTCCTGAAACAGAAATGCTACGATACAATTTCGATGGCATGACAGCCGCTCAGACTTTTAATGACGAACCTAATGGTAGACGTCTTCAAATAGGCTGGGGTCATGCAGTATTTCCTGATTCACCATTCCGCCACACTTTTACATTTGTACAAGAATACAAATTGAAAACTACAAGGAATGGGGTTCGNCTATTTATTAATCCAATAAAAGAAATTGAGAAATTGCATAAANCTGGCAAATCACACTCTTTTAAAAATCAACATATTGGATATGAAATAAATGACGAACTTTCCAANATAAAGTCTCCATTTNTACATATTAAAGCAAAATTTGAAATTGAAAATGCTCNTNANTTTGGTATAGATATCAATGGATANAAAATTGNNTATNATGTTNNCCNAANTCANNTANTTATNCGGAGAAATAATGGGGGAAATTCTCAAAATAGCTACGATACTATCCGTCCTTTCCTACCTTTNCAGAATAANCAACTTGATCTTGAAATCATTGTTGATAATACGACTGTAGAAGTCTATGCAAATGGAGGAATCTTATATTGGTTTTATAATAATCTTGAAGGAGATCCAGATACTTTCCAACTTTCTTTATTCAATAATAAAAGTGGCTTAAATGAAGATCCAAAAACTCTGGTAAAGAATCTTGAAATTCATGAATTAAAGTCAATCTGGAATAAATAAAAGAGTTTATTTTTATAAACCTGATATTAGACAATTAATGTGAGACTAAGATAGAGGTTAATCGATTTTTTGATTAATCTCTATCCAGTTTCCTTCAGGATCCTGAAGATAAATCTGCTTTGCACCACCATCAGCTCTAATCTGATATTTTTCATTTTTTCCTGACCAATCACCAAAGGGAACTTTCATCTTTTGTAAATGGCGCATAAAAGCATCCATGTCTTTCACAGTAAAAGCAATATGATAAACTTTGGGTGAAGCCTTGGCTTGACTTTTATTTAGGATAAGATGCATCTCCGCACCCTCTTCATTCTTTAACCATCTTTTAGGTGGATTCATCCCTGCACCAGCTGGTATTTCTTGAAATCCAAAAATATCACGGTAAAAATCACCCATTTCTTCCAAGTTTTTTACTGGATATGCCTGATGGTCAAAAGATAGATCCATACCAATTGAGCTTTGTGCAAAAACTATGGTAGAATAAAACAATGTTGAAAAAAATAACCTCTTACTTATCATTCCTATTGCCTCCCTTTAATCAAATTCAGCATCACTTTTAGTTTGAAGAAAACCGATTAGATCAATAACTTCTCTGTCAGTTAAAAAATCAAGCATTCCTTCAGGCATCATGGAAACTGTTTGCACTTCTTTTGATTGAATATCTGATTTGCTTATTATTACTTGATCCTGACCAACAATTCGAAGGGTAAGAGTTCTATCACTTTCTGAAATTATGTTTCCAGCATAAGTCCTACCATCTCTTGTTGTAACCAGAACCATTCTATAGTCATCCTGAAGATCTGAATTAGGATCAACAATATTGTTTAGAAGATATTCAATGTTTGTTCTATTGGAGCCTGTTAAATCTGGACCAATTTTACCACCTTCACCATACATTACATGGCAGGCGCCACAGAGTCCATCATAAGTAGTTTTTCCTGCCTGAATATTTGCACTACTGATTACCTCTGCAGATAACAAGTCACTATATTTTTTATACGAAGCTATTTTTTCATTAGAAACTTTTGAAATTTGACCCCAGGTTTCAAGGAATCCACTACCGACAACTCTGTGCAATTGACGGGCGACATAAGCTGGTACATCACGCTTTGGAACCATTCCGTCTCTTATAGCACGTGTGAGACGCCAGCCATAGGATGAACGAGAAGCTAATGTTTGAACAATTTCCAATTTTTCCAGTGAAGAAAATTCATTATAACGTTCGATTAACTTCCAAGCCAAATCTCTTTCACTCCTCCATGAGGCATCAATCTGGATTGCAGAAAGAGCTCGAATTGCATCAATTCTTAATTCAGGTTCATCGATAAGCTTCGGAAGAACGTCTTCAAGTTCTTGTCTTCTTTGATTGGAAAGAATGTTTAAAGCTTCACGCCTCTTTTCTACCGATTCATTTTTATCTTTCAAGTTTGCAAGAGCTTCATTAATTGCTTTAATACTACCAAATTTTCTGTCAATGGCTTGAGCTGATTTAGTTAGTACGGGATCTGACTTTAGATCAAGAAGTGTAGTCTCCCAATTATCAGGAGCTTTAACATCAAAAAGTCCTTCTAATCCCGAAAGCATACCTTTCATCAAATTTTCTGAAGCAGGATTTGACACATTTAAAGAAGACACTAATAATTCAAGTTGACTCGCGTCTGACAGTCGCCATGCAATATATTCCGTTAACATAGGAATTTTACTGACTTTGGCAAGATCAAGAGCTCTTTCGGGATTATGTGGAACCATAGGTTCGATCCCAAACCAAATCATATGAGGAATATTATGATCAGCTTGATCTTCTTCATGTTTAATTAATCCTTCAGAAATCTCCCATCTATCATCTAAAGTCATTCTTTGAAGAGACCCAGCAAGATAAAGCCTAACTACCGGAGAATCATCCTTTTCAGCCATAGAGGCAAATTTCTCTAATGCTGATTTGCTTAGATTTTTGTCTTCACTAATCAATTGAATACTCCAGGCTCTTATATACTCATCTTTATCATCCAATAAACTAAGTAAATCTTCATTAGTAAAAATACCTGATACATGACCAGTCCATAATGCTCTAAGGCGATAATCTGAGTTGGTATGTGTATTCACCATATTTTTTATCAGATTAATAGCATTACCATTAATCTTACCTTTAGAAGCTCTATGTTGAAGTATAATTCTAGCACGACGGGCATGCCATGAACTTTTATTTTCCTGAAGCTTAACTAGTTCTAGGTCAGATAATAATCGTACATCTTCATATCGTCCATCCCATTCATTCGCTAGACTTGTCTTAGGAGAAATACGAAAAATTCGGCCTGTATCTTTATGGACTACGTCATTTCCACAAATATCCGCATCATGCCAATCCAAAACGTATAATGAACCATCTGGACCTAACTCCATACTAAAACCTATCCATTGTGCATTATTAGCCATCATGAAATCATCACCATGATGCGCTACAAAACCAGACCCTTTAGGCTCAAGCACATCTGAAAGCACAGCATGTTCATGAATATTGGCCATGAATAATCGACCTTGTTGTTCTTCTGGAAAAGCATCAGATAAATAAACTCTAGCTCCACCATGAGCAGATCGATGTCTATGATTAACAATAGTTCTAATATCACTGTAAACATATGGATTGAAATGTTTACCTCCTTGACGATGAAAAATTCCGCCTGGAACTACGTGAAAAAGGTGAGGGATAACACAAGCGCTTATAAAAAGTTGACCCTTTGCATCATAGTCAATACCCCATGGGTTGCTGAAACCATGAGCCACGACTTCAAATTCTTTTTTTGTTGGATGATATCTCCACACACCTCCATTTATATCAACACCATCAGCATCAAGTAAATCAGCTGGAAATTCATCTTTATGCCCATAAAGTTTGGTTTCAGAATTAGGCTTCCTGATTACAGAAGGAGTAGCGAAACCTTCTAAACCATATATCCAACCATCAGGACCCCAATGAAGACTATTAATTGTTTCATGCCTATCACGTATTCCCCATCCAGTTAAAAGTATTTCAACATCATCCATTTCACCAATATCATCCTGATCCTTGTCAGGAACAAATAAGAGATGAGGGGGCGCACCAAGAAATAGTCCATCAAAACCTACTGCAATTGCTGAAGGAAATGGAACACCTTCTAAATACACTTTTACATCATCTGCTTTACCATCTCCATCCGTGTCTTCAAGAATTAGAATTCTGCTGTTCCCATCATTTGAAAATCCTCTTCCCCTTGTTTCATAATCTCGGTTTTCTGCAATCCAGAGTCGTCCCTTATCATCCCAACAAAATGCCATAGGTTGTGTAATCATTGGTTCTGAAGCCCAAGCATTTACATTATAACCATCTTTTATAGTCATATTATCAACAGCTTCTTGTGGATTAAGAAATTTTTCCTTCTTTCCTTCTTCTTGGGCAATGTCCCAAAGAGCCCAAGTGGCTCTTTCTCCACCATATTCAGCATATTCTTCCATGAGTTTTTTATCATTCAATTCTCCAGTATAAACAATGAACCGATGTCGAATGATCTCCATAGAACCATTAGGTATATTCCAATCACCAAGGATTGCTCGGGAAGGCCCTACGCCCATGTTTCCATCTATTCTCCAAGGTTGAGGAAATTCTCCATTTGTAGGATGGTCAAATATCGCTATATGTCCCCATTTGTCCATACCCTTGATTTCCATACCAACATCAACCCATGGAGCACGTTTTCCTTCACCAGCAGTATTCTTATTCCGAGCTGCATTTACTACTTCTCCATTAATTCCTTTAAACCAAGGCATTCTCAAGAAAAGACCACTATATTCAAATTTTCCAATGGTAACATCCGTTTCAGCATCTCCAATCCATTCTAGATCTAAAATATATTTACCTCCCGATGAACGCATGGTCCATTTTTGAGTCTCAACCATTATAGTTGAACCTTTTTCATCAAGCATATTGTAAACAGTTTCCCAAATTACTTCTTCCCCATCCGATTTAACTATCCTGAGATCCTCTCTAAGCCAATATTCAGTAGAATCACCATACATATCTTTTGTTGGGTGATGAAAAAAGTCTCTTCCTATCTGAGTTTTTATTTCCTCTGTTTTATCTTTGTTATAAAACCACTCTTTTAATGTTGCTTCATCTGCACCTGTACCATTAACTCTTGTAAAACCCCAATAGAGTCCAGTCTGGTGTTTATGATGACCTGGACTGTACTCGGTTAATATTCCTTTTCCATCAGGAGAAACAATTGGGTGAATATAAGGTCGATGGTTCATGCTAGCATTTTGGATAAGAATAGGATCCTCACCATCATTTCTATAAATGGAAATTGAATTATTATTTTCCAACTTTGCTATAAGTCTTGGATTGTCTAAATCACCATAGCTAGCAATATTATTAGTCTTTGATTCAATCGAGGGTGCTGAATTACAAGATATAAATAGTAGAAGAATAGGTATCGAAGAAAAAATGATTTTCATTATAACTCCTTTGAAAAAATTAGTCCCTGGCCGAAAGATCCTCAAAACTTTGAAGATATGCAATTATATTGATGACTTCATCATCAGATAAAAACTCTAACAATCCTTCTGGCATCATAGACATATTGGAAGTTTCCTTATCCCAAATAATTGACTTAGGTATTGAAACTGGTTCCTGAACATTTGGAATTCTTAAAAGTACCTGACGATCATTCTCGCCCTCAATTACCCCAGAATAAAACTGACCATCTTCAGTTGAAATCATTGTCATTTTATAATTTTCCTTAACCACAGCACTTGGTGTAAGAATGTTACCAAGTAAATAATCTAAATCCCCCCTGTTTGCTCCTGTTAAATCTGGGCCAACATTTCCCCCTTCACCATACATCATATGACAAGAACCGCATGTAGAGTTGTAAAGATCTCTTCCTTTAATCTTATTAGCCTTTGCTAGATTTTCAGTAGATAACAATTCTCTGTATTTAACGAAGGATTTTTCAATATCTGGTGATATTCCTTCAACCGGTCCCCAAACTGCTAGAAATCTATTACCTACGGTTCTAAGCAATAAACGTGCTAGATATGTTGGAATATCTTTTTTTAGAATTTCTTCATTTTCAATTGCACTTAATAATATAGTCCCATAGTTAGGTCTAGAAGCTAAAACATGTAATATCTCTAACTTTTCATCCTGACTGTAAGATGGGTAATTATTTAACAGTAAATAAGCTAAATCTTCATCATTAAAATATGCTACTGATCTAATTGTCTCAATTCTAAGTTCGTCATCATTAATTAGATTACTTATTTCATTTTTTAGTTCAGATCTTTTTTGCGTTGCTAAACCTTGGATTGCTTTTCTCTTATCATTCACTGGACTTTTCTTATCTTTCAAAAAACTAATCAATGTTTCCGCTGCTAATTTATCTCCGAACAGAATTGATATATCCAATGCAAGTTGAGCTCCCTTACCTTTTAACGCTCTTAATTTCTTGTATGTTGCGGACCAATTATCAGGTGTAGTGACTTCTGGATACCCCTCTAAACCATCGCGCATCCCTAACAACAAGAGATTTCGATCTGTGGGGTTATTATCAATTTCTTCAA
>PAYY01000013.1 GCA_002715465.1 Fidelibacterota bacterium
GAAATGGGGCATTTAAGCCGAAACGAAGCCAAGGATAAATGGCGATTAGCTTGTCAAGTTAAAATTAAGGAAGACATGAAAATTCATGTAGCGGAAGAAATTTTTAAAATCAAAAAATGGGAATGTACTGTTGTGTCGAACAAGAATGTAGCTACTTTTATAAAAGAACTCGTTCTTGATTTACCTAAAGGTGAAAACCTTGATTTTCAAGCTGGTGGATATATCCAAATAGATATTCCTGAATATTCTAATTTACTGTACAGTAATTTTGATGTTGAGGATCAATATCATCCAGATTGGGATCAATATAATATTTGGGATTTAACTGCAAATAATGAAGAGTCTGTATTCCGGGCTTATTCCATGGCCAATCATCCGGCTGAAGGTAATCGAATTATTTTAAATGTTAGGATTGCAACTCCTCCCCCAAAACTTTGGGATGTCACGCCACCAGGTATTGCATCAAGTTATATTTTTAATTTAAAAACAGGGGACAAAGTGACTATTTCGGGGCCATATGGCGAGTTTTTCGTAAAGGATACGGATAGAGAAATGATATATATTGGTGGCGGTGCTGGAATGGCTCCAATGAGATCACATCTATTCCATTTATTCCATACTCTTAAAACTGGGAGGAAAGTTTCATTTTGGTATGGAGCTAGATCAGTGAGGGAGATGTTTTATGATGATGATTTCAAAAAAATTGCTGAAGAATTCCCTAACTTCACTTACAATGTAGCTTTATCTGAACCACTGCCAGAAGATCAATGGGAAGGTCCTGTAGGTTTCATACATCAAGTAGTCCATGACCATTATTTAAAAGAGCATGATGATCCTTCAGAAGTAGAGTACTATATGTGCGGTCCTCCGATGATGATTACGGCCTGTGAAAATATGATTTTTGAAATGGGTGTTGAAGAAGATATGATTGCCTATGATATCTTTGGTTAATTAAGGATTCCCTTTTTCATCACATTTGTCAGGGTCTCCTCCGCATATAGAACATTCTCCTTCTTGGTTTAGACCACCGCATGAACCCTGAAGAGGCTTATTCTTTAGAATAACACCAATTGACATGCCAAAAAAAGCAAGAGATAAAATGATTAGAACGAAAATTATTTCCATAATAAAAATTACTTAAAAGCTTTACAGTTTCCCATTTATGAATAAAAACATTGATTCAGTGTTTTTTCCATTTTCAATAATGTAATTTATCAATAGTTTGAGGCCATTATAATCATGAAAAAAATTATTTTTACATTTCTATCTTTCTTGCCAGGGTTTGTTTTTGCGGCATCTAAGGGACATTTAGCTCCTCATCTTGAGGGGGGGGATTTATCAGTTATTTGGGCAATTCCATTCGCGGGCATTTTATTATCTATCGCGATTCTCCCACTTGTAGCATCAAATTTTTGGCACCATAATTTCGGAAAAGTTTCAGCATTTTGGGCTATTCTATTACTGCTACCAATGATTGTAAAGGTTGGTTTTTCAGTAACAGTTTATGAATTGCTACATGTGTTTTTACTTGAATATATACCCTTTATTATATTGCTTTTAGCACTATTTACAATTGCTGGAGGGGTCAGGATTAAAGGATCTCTTAGAGGAACTCCCGTACTTAATCTTACAATCTTAATCATTGGCACATTACTTGCTAGCTGGATGGGCACAACAGGGGCTGCTATGTTGCTTATAAGACCTCTAATTCGGGCAAATTCTTGGAGGGAAAAAAAGACTCATGTGGTTATCTTCTTCATTTTCCTTGTTGCAAACGTGGGGGGATCATTAACCCCGTTGGGTGACCCGCCATTATTTTTAGGTTTTCTTAAAGGCATTGATTTTTTCTGGACAACTAGTGCGATGTTTCTTCCTATGATGGTAGTATCAATAATTCTATGGATTCTTTTTTATTTCATTGACTCATTTTATATGAAACAGGAGCCCAATAGAACTGCTCCTCTAGAAGAAGCTGAGTACGAGAAGTTAGGGCTTGAAGGTTCTAATAATCTTATAATTCTTGGATTTGCGGTCGGGGCTGTTCTTATGAGTGGAATATGGAATCCTCATATTTCTTTTTCTGTGTATCATGTGGAAGTTGAGCTTCAAAATTTATCACGTGACTTGCTTCTTGTGGCTCTTACGTTCACTAGCTGGAGTTTAACCTCAACAGAGATTCGAAAAAGAAATCAATTTACATGGTTCCCAATTCAAGAGGTTGCTAAACTTTTCGCTGGGATTTTTGTTACCATTATTCCAGCTATTGCGATACTTAAGGCTGGTAAGGAAGGTGCGCTTTCTAGTGTTGTAGGAACTGTTTCAACTTCAGCGGGGGACCCAATTAATGTAGCCTACTTTTGGGCTACTGGTATTCTGTCAAGTTTTTTGGATAATGCACCAACATACCTTGTATTTTTTAACACAGCCGGCGGTGATCCTATAGAGTTGATGGGTGATTTACATCAAACTCTACTTGCAATCTCAGCGGGTGCGGTATTTATGGGGGCGAATACCTATATTGGCAATGCACCCAATTTTATGGTAAAAGCTATTGCTGAGGAGCAGGGAATTGAAATGCCGAGTTTTTTTGGTTATATGATAAAATATTCTATCCCAATCCTCATTCCAATATTTTTTCTTGTCAGTTGGATTTTCTTTCTTTGATTTGACTTTATACAAATTAACTATCATATTTTATGAGGATAACTAAAGTATACACCCGAACAGGAGATGATGGTACCACAGGCCTAGGTAAAGGTGAACGTGTTATGAAAAACTCTTATCGTATTATTGCATTTGGCTCTCTTGATGAACTCAATGCAGTTCTAGGTGTAGTTCTTGCGGAAAAGGTTGATGAAAAAATTGTTCATACTTTGAATCTCATTCAACAAGTGTTGTTCCATATAGGTGGAGAACTTGCTCTTCCTGAGGAATCATTAAATTTGGTAAAACCTGAAGATGTCGGTTTACTTGAGAAAGCAATTGACACATTAAATTCGGATCTTCCACCATTAGAAGATTTTGTTCTTCCACGCGGTTCAAGGGGTAGTGTTTTTCTCCATCAAGCTAGGGCTGTCTGTAGGCGATCTGAACGTGATCTAGTTAATCTTAACCAAAAGGAACCACTTAATCCACTTCATCTACAATATATTAATCGATTATCAGATTTTTTATTCGTATCGGCACGATATAATAATTATCGTGATGGTATAAAGGAAAACCTTTGGGAAAAATGAATTACAATTTCTTAATAAATGTTAGAAATGGAATATTGGTATCTTTCTTTACCTTAACTGTTTTGTGGGGGCAGTGACCTCTTTGAACTAATCCAAGCCTCCCGGTCGGGACGGCAAATACCGGAATAGGGTTAGATAAAGGGACGGTGCTTTTAGGTGCAAATATTGCCAACCAAAATATTGATTGGTGGCATGATGCTTTGGATTCTACTGGCGATCATGATGGAGATCTTTTTTCTCGTATAGGAGAGCTAAGTTTTAATTATGGTCTGACTGATGATTGGAATATTCAAGTTAATATTACAGGCGGAAGCAGAACCATGCATTTTTTTGGCTCTCCTAATATCCATCATAGAAATGAAGCGAGATCTGGTCTTTCAAATACCAAGGTGATGTTTAGGTATATTGCCACTAATCGTGATTTTGGACCAGGAGACAGGTTTTTTCTTGGTTTTGGCCTATCCTTGCCCTCTAAAAACACCTTAAAAGAAGATCCTTTTGCTTTAGGAAAACAAGGAATTGAGCACACGCATTTCTCAATGAGTGAAGGTGTTTTAAGAGGTTTAAGCGAAGTCCAATTTTTTAGACGAACTGAATCTCCATTCATTTTTGGTCTTGTAGGGAGGCTTGGGTTGCCACTTGGTCCAAGTCAATATGGCTATCTTCCAGGGACTGAAATAAATTTGTCAGGAATGAGTTATTTGCAGGGTTATAATTTTCTCGATGCAATGCCTTTCTTGATCATATCTAGTCAATTGAGATCAGAGGATTATTGGAATGGAGTAGTCAGACCAAATTCAGGATCAAGAATTTTTCAGACAGGAGCTGGTCTAGTTTGGAATATAGGAGAATCACTCATTACTTTTTCTGCCCAAACACCGATTTACTTTCAAACAAGTATGATAGATGAAGCTAGGCTAGTTGAGAGCAGAACTAACGTTTGGATGTTTTCAATCAGTATTCGTAGGATCTTTAATTCCTTTATTAAAAATGAAGAAGTAGAGGGAAAGCATGATCATGAAGAGGATGCTCATCACCAAATGTGAACTAATAAAAGTATTTAGGAAGCATAATTTTCTTTTTATGTTGAGTTCTATTCTATTGTCTTGTTCTGATATAGAGTATGAAATAATTTCTTTTGAGAACCCTTCCGGAATTGGAAGTAGGTTTCCTAACCTGGTTTCTACAAATGAAGGTACTTTACTTATGTCCTGGCTTGCTTCTCCAGAAAATAAACAGCCATTTTCTCTTTATTTTTCTGAATTCAGTAAAGGGAGTTGGAGTGAACCTGTGTCTATATTTTCTGGATCAGACTTTTTTGTAAATTGGGCTGATTATCCATCTATTTTTCAGTTAAATGCAGATACGCTCGCCACTCATTGGCTCTATAAACGAGGCCCAGGCACTTTTGATTATGATGTTTATGTTTCTATTTCAAAAGATAGAGGTGTTACTTGGAGTGATCCTACTATTCCTCATCGAGATAGCATATCAACTGAACACGGTTTCGTTTCGTTCTTTCGTAAAAACAAGAATCTCGGGATCGTTTGGATAGATGGAAGAAAAATAAAAAAATCTGAGAGCGGACATGGATTTGGGGATATGTCTCTATTTTCTACAACTTTGGGAATGGATATGAATCTTGGCCCAGAAACTTTATTAGATCCTCGAATTTGTGAATGTTGTCCTACGGATGCTACAACAATTGGTGGAGTTGATTTAATTGCATATAGGGATAGAAGTGATGATGAAATTCGGAACATCCAGATAATACGTTCTAATGGTGAATATTGGTCAGACCCAATTTCCGTTCATGATGATGGCTGGATGATTCCTGGTTGCCCTGTAAACGGCCCTAAATTGGCGGTTAATGAACAAAATCTTGGAATTGCTTGGTATACTGCTCCAGAAGGAAAGGCAAGAGTTAATGTGGCATTTTCATATGATAATGGTTCAACCTTTACAAAACCAATACGTATCGATGAAGGTATGCCATTGGGTAGAGTTGATCTAGAATGGGTTGATAATAATCGCATAGTTGTGAGTTGGATTGAATTGAAAGATGAATCGGCTCAATTAAAAATCCGTACTATTCCATTAGGTGGTGAGATGGAAGTTTCTCGGCTCATAAAAGAAATAGACTCTAGTAGGGGAAGTGGTTATCCACAGATGATTAAATTTAGAAAAGAACTTATTTTTGCTTGGACTGTCCCAGGCGATTGGAAAATTCAAATAGTAAAGGTTCCTATTTTATCATTATAGAAAAAAACCAAAATATTGACTGCTAATGACTTAATTTGAATTCAATTCTTATTGATTTTACATAAATAATAACTTTTCTCTTGACATTTTGCCAAAAGATGGGTACTCTTAGTATGATTTGTGGGTATAATGACCTCGGAGCCACAAAAAAAGATTTTCATAAAACTTTCATTAGGGTAGTGGAATTTGAATTGTGCTTTTCAAATGAGTCGTTAAGCTAATTAATTTCACACTATGATTACCATAGAACCAAATAGGAGGGATCACAATGGCTAGTTTGAAAGATACATTCTCCACTATCGGCGGATGGTTTGGTGATTTTGTCAGTCTTGGGCTGTCTTTAGCGATGGTCTTTCTCGTAGTGGATGCACTCTTTGGTGTTGGCACAACGGGAATCGTTGATAATGTGGCAGACCTCGTCGGGGCATTTACCGATAATGGATTGACTGGCTTAATTGCCTTCGTGGTCTTCATGTCTATATGGGGCAGCAAATAGGTTAACTTATGGCCTGTCATAGTTTCATCCCCTCCAAATGGAGGGCGATGTACTATGCTGAATCATACAGATATCGCATAATGCAAATCAGTAACCTCGTTAGCATCAGGGAGAATTACCTATGATTAGGAATGCATTACAAACCATTAGTGGCTGGGGCAAAGAAATAGTTGATTTTGGCGTAGCTATCATAATGGTTGGCATCGTAGTTGATATCCTGTTTCCAGGGACAACAGGTGTCGTAGACAATATCGCTTCCTTAGTGGGCGATTTTTCATCACATGGAGTAGCGGGGGTAGTTGCCTTGCTTCTCTTCGTTCTGATATACAATCGATAGAGACCTAGTAGGGGCGGACTAATCCGTTCCTTTAATGGGTGAAAAGTCTATCCTAGTCAAATTCTGGGCTTTAATTCCGTTCAGAATTAGGCTAGGATTTTCTTTTTTCATCAATGATGTCCTATTTTAAATTAGATATTGAAAATTTTAATTTTGCTGATTAATTGAGAGGATTATAAAGTGGATTTTTTATATGCACAATCAAGTTCGGGAGGTGGTTTTCTTAGTTTCCTTCCATTTGTATTAATTTTTATTGTTATTTATTTCTTAATGCTTCGTCCACAAATGAAGCAACAAAAAGAACATAAAACATTATTAGAAAATTTGAAAAAAGGGGATAAAGTAATTACTTCAGGGGGAATCCACGGAACTATAGCTGGATTCAAAGCGAAAAACACGGTTATTGTTCTTATTGTTGACAAAAATGTAAAATTTGATATAAATAAGTCCGCAATTTCAGGACTTATGTCTAAAGAATTGAGTGGTTAGGTTAATGCCTGTTCTTCCTATTGTGAAATATGGTGATCCAATCCTAAGGAAAGTGCTTGACCCTGTTAAAAACTTTCAATCCATAAGTAACATTTTAACTGATATGTTTGATACTATGTATGAATTAGAAGGTATTGGGTTAGCTGCCAATCAAATTGGCCTCAACCTTAATTTAATGATAATAGATATATCCCATACGGATGACACTTATCCGCCAAGTGCATTTGCAAATGGGACTATTTTAGATGGATCTGGTAAGGAATCAATGGATGAAGGGTGTCTTAGTATTCCTGGAATTCAAGTAAATGTTTCCCGTTCAGAGACAGTAATATTTTCGTATCAGGATACTGAAGGTAATAGCCATGAGGGAGAATTTTCCGGCCTTATGGCAAGAGTAATCCAACATGAAATGGATCACTTGAATGGAAGGTTAATCATAGACCATGCTACTATAGTTGAAAGAAATCGTTTAAAGAAACAATTAAAGGAATTAAGATCAAATTGAATCTTAATTAATCTATTTATAACGACTTGAATTCATTACGTATCGTCTTTATGGGCAACCCTGATTTTGCGGTTCCCTCTCTTGACGCCCTCATTAACTCTAGACATCATGTAGTTGCAGTAGTTACTTCTCCTGATAAGCCTCAAGGTCGAGGTAGGATATTATCAGGTTTACCCGTTACAAAGAGAGCCTCTGCTTTAGGTCTAAAACTAATACAACCGTTTTCAATGAATGATCCAATATTTTTCAATGAGCTTTTAGATATTAATGCTGATATATACGTGGTTGTTGCTTTCAAAATATTACCTCAATCAATTATTCAAATCCCGAAATTTGGTTCAATAAATTTACATCCATCTTACTTACCTAAATACCGAGGTCCAGCACCAATTCAACATGCACTAATAAATGGTGAAAATTCAACTGGGATTACAACTTTCCAATTATCAAAAGGAGTTGATACTGGTAATATTTTATTAGATGCGCCATTAGTCATTTTTCCTAATGATAATTCAGGTAATTTGTCTAAAAGGGCATCTTTTATTGGTGCTGATTTGATATTTAGGACAGTTAATTTAATGGCTTCTGGATTTGATTCAGGTAAACCTCAAGATAATAATAGAGTTTCATACGCACCAAAAATTAATTCTTCTGACCAAAGAATTGATTGGACTAGAACTAATGTGGAAGTAAAAAATAAAATTCGTGCTTTATCACCTTATCCAGGTGCTTACACCAAATTAGGTGGACGGAGACTAAGAGTCGGAAAAGTTTCACTTTCATTTCATGAATTTGGTACTCCAGCCAATTTGGCGGTAGTAAAAAAGTCATCTTTAATTGTTCGATGTGGTTCAGGAAGTGTATATATAGAAGAATTACATCCTGAAGGTAAAAAACCTATGACAGCTAGACAATTTCTAGCTGGAGCTAAGTTGTCTGAAGGCGATTATTTTGACTAAAATCTTATCTGCTAGAGCTCATACTGTTGCTATACTTGATTGTTTTGAAAAGGATAGACTTAAGCTCTCATCAATATATGAGAAATATTTTGATTCTAATAAGTTGAATAAGAAATGGAAGCCTGAAATTACGCACCTTGTTCAAGAAGTAATGCGACAACGTGCTTTTTTAGATTATATAATTAGTCACCTATTTATGGGTAATTATGAAAGTGCTGAAAGTACATTGAAGAATACATTAAGGTTAGGAGTTTATGAAATCCTTTTCAGAGATCATGTTCCAGATTTTGCTGCTGTAAATGAGGCTGTAAATCTTATTAAGAGAAAAAGAGGAAGGGGTCCTGCTGGGCTCACTAACGCTCTTTTGCGAAAAGTTCGAAAAAACATTAATTCAATAACAGAAAAACCATCATCATCAATGTCATTAGCTAAGTCTTCTGCTTTACTTTCTCATCCGGAATGGCTTTTGAAACGTTGGATTAATTTCTTTGGTTGGGACAAGACAGAGAAACTATGTAGATGGAATAATAAAAACCCAGAGATATCACTAAGGATGAACTCTTATAAAACAAATAATAATGACCTAGAAAATTTTATGATTAAAGAAAATATTTTTTGGGAACAAAATAAGTTTTTGCATGAATTTTATTTTGTAAATCAAATTTATAAACTGAGGAATAGTCATCAGTTTAAAGAAGGTCATTTTTCATTTCAGGATATTTCATCTGGTTTAATTGCTTCTCTTATTAAACCCAAAACAGATAATATAATTCTAGATGTTTGTGCAGCCCCAGGAGGAAAAGCTTGCGCTATTGCTGAAAAAATGAAAAATAAAGGAATTATTCATGCTTATGATATTAATCCAGACAGAGTGGAGCTTTTGCAAGACAATATAAATAGACTAGGTCTAAATTCAATTTCTTTTGGAAAGAAAGATGCTACTTTTGATAATTTTCCTAAAGCTTCTTCTATATTAGTGGATGCTCCTTGTACTGGTACAGGTGTTATGGGTAAGCGTGCTGATTTGAGATGGCGTAGAAAAAAAAGAGATATTGATGAAATGGTCGTACTTCAGAAAAAAATTTTATCCCATTGCGTTAATTTCCTCGAAAATAGTGGAGAACTAGTTTATGCTACTTGTTCCCTTGAGCCAGAAGAAAATTGGTATATAATTGATCAATTTCTTGCAAAACAATCTAATTTTTCTATTATTAATGCTAATACTCGAATATCTGACAGTTTTGTTGATAAAAGAGGTGCTTTGTCAACATTTCCTCCTGATCATGGGACAGACGGTGTTTTTGGCGTAATTTTAAAGAAAAAATCATGATAGTCATTATCCGATATTTTACTGTAATATTCACTATTGGTGCTCTAGGGTTAATATTATTAGACAAAGTAATCCTTCCTCTTTATGTTGGTCAAGGCAGTGACCGTTACCTTCCTGATGTTATTGGAATGTCTTATGAAAAAGCTAAGTCTAATCTTGAACTAGAGGGTTTTTTTGCTAAACGAGGTGATGTGAAATATACAAGTTCTTATTCAGCTGGAACAGTTATCGATCAATATCCAGATCCTATGAGAAGGGTTAAACCTGGGCGTACAGTCCACTTGACAATTGCTGCAAAAGAAAGAATGGTACTTGTCCCAGATTTATTAGGAAAATCAATTAGAAGTGGACGTCTTGAGCTTAGTGAAATAGGATTAACAATTGATTCACTCATTGCGGAATTTGATACAGAGGTTCCAATTGATGTTATAAGATGGCAGTACCCAAGATCAGGGGATTATCTTCGACGTGGGAGTGGATTAACTATAATTATTAGCAAAGGGACTCCCCCTAACTTTTTTCAAGTTCCGAATCTTTTTGGGTTAAGTCTGGAAAAAGCCAAGGAATTATTAATTAAATCTGGTTTATTGTTAGGTCATGTAACTTACCGTCAAAATGAAGACCTTGTTCCATATACAATTCTAGATCAATCTATTATTGCAGGTACCATTCTTGATAAAAAATCTTCTATGGATCTAACGGTAAGTATTTTAGATCTTAACGATATCTACAACCAGCTGTCTGAACCAAATAAGAAACCGTGAATTATCAAAGAGAACTTTTAAGAAAATTAATTCATTATGGGTCTTCAATATTTCCTTTTATCTATTATAATTTTTTTTCAAGGGCTGAAATGTTATGGTTGTTAGGTGGATTAAGTGCAATATTTTTACTTGCTGAAATGCTTAGAATGAATATTTCAATTTTCAAACATTTGTTTAAGAGGTTTTTTGGTCCAATTGTAAGAGTTTCGGAAAGCAATAAATTCACTGGAGCTACTTCTGTTTTCATATCAGGTTTTTTAACCGTCTTAATTTTCGAAAAAAACATAGCAATTTTTGCAATGCTTACTCTTTCACTAGCCGATGCTACAGCGGCACTTATTGGAAAAAAATGGGGTAAAAGAAAACTTTTTGATAAGACTCTTGAAGGAAGTTTAACATTTCTAATTGTTTCAATTGGCTTAGCTATAATTTTACCTGACCTATTTAGATTAGGTGCTATTGTAGCGGCAATAGTTGCAACTTTAATTGAGCTATTTCCTTCTCCAATTGATGACAATCTAATGATTCCTATTTCTATCGCAACCACACTTTCATTATTCCATTTAATTCCTTGAGTTTTCTGGTTCCATCAATTCTTTGGGGGCTTTTTGCAGCAACAATTCCTATTCTTATTCATCTAATAAGTACTCGACATAAACAACAAATTGCTTTTAGTACAGTTAGGTTCATCAAAGAACTTGAACATGATACGATTAGAAAATTAAGACTTCGTCAAATTCTGCTTTTAATAATTCGCACTCTTGTAATTATAATGTTGGTACTTTCTTTTGCTAGACCTGTTAAGCCAGGTTATTTATCATTAGGAAGTGGTTTAGGCCAATCTACAAGAATTGCAATTATATTTGACAACTCAGTTAGTATGGGTGCAACAATTGATGGTTTAACACTTCTAGATAGATCCAAAGCATCTGTTTTAGACCTTTTTGATAATCTAGAAGGGGAAATAATTTATGATATTTACCAAACTTCACCTTTTAAAAGATTATCCTCGGAAAAAACTAATTCATTACAAAGAATTAGGAAAATATTGGAATCAATTACTTTGTCTTATCGTCCAGATAAATTATGGACGGCTGTTCAGTCAGCAATTGAAATTTCAGATCAAGGTGAAAGAGACTCAGGACCAGTAGCAAATCACGAAGTTTATATTTTTAGTGATTTTCCTACTACAAATTTAGCCGAATGGGAATTTTCTTCACAGAATGAATGGAGGATGTATTTATTCATTCAATCAGCTATAGCTAACAATTTAAAAATAGAAGATGCTGGCGTTAGTTCACTTTTGAAGATTCCGAATCAGCTTCTTACGATTGAGACATTTATTTCTAAGAAAGGTGATAGCATACAAGAAGATATAGCTGTACAGCTATTCTTAGATGAATTAAGAGTCGGACAAGTTGTGTCAGATTTTGAGACATCCGATGAAAAAAATTTCACTTTTCAAGCATTTGCGGGGTTATCAGGAATTATCCATGGTTCAGTAGAAATTCCTGAGGATGAATTCATTTTTGATGATCTTAGATTTTTCCAATTTGAGATGATAGATAAAATTAAATGTTTGATTCTTCAAAAGGTCACTTCAGACATTTCCATTATAGAAATGGGTATTACAGCTTTAAATGAATCAATAGAAATTGTTGAAATTGAAGAAAAGGGATATGGTACTATAGGTTCTTCTAAATTTAAAAACCATGATGTCGTATTTCTTTTAGAACCGTCAGAACTAAATATTAGAGAATATGATGCCTTTGAAGAGTTTATAATTGATGGTGGTTCAGCAGTTATATTTCTTGGAGACACTATTGAAGGAAGCTCGTATAATTGGCTCGAGGAAATAAATATCGGGTCATTTTCTGATATAAATAGATTAGCAAAAGAAAACTTTTATTATATAGATAAAATGGATTTAAAGCACCCTCTTTTTTTCGAGTTCCCATCCTCAGACATAAATAATCAATTGCCCCAAGTTTTTGCTCATACCAACTTTAATACATTTGGGGAGTCAAAAGAATTACTATCCCTTTCTAATGGTGAACCATTATTACTAGAAAAAGAAATTGGAGCTGGTCGGTTACTTATTTTTTCTGCACCACCAAATTTAGAATGGACAGATCTTCCTTTAAAACCTATGTTTGTTCCACTTCTTCATAGAATATTAGTTTATTTAAGTTCTCAAGTTAACGTTGATTTAGAGGTTATAGTGGGCGATACTCTTATTTTACCTATCCCTAGACAAGATCTGTCTAAAGAGATCCTTGTAAAATCCCCTGATGGAACTGAGACCAAAATTATCCCTGATTATGGCCGAGAAAATATGCAAATACAAGAAATTGAATCGGTAGGAATATATTCAGTGTTATTAGGAGGAGAACTCTACACATCTTTTATTGCAAATATTTCTTCTTATGAAGATCCTTTCAATAGGATGACTAAGAATGAACTTGCTAAAGTTTTCAATAAGAATCCTGTAAGAATAATTTCAGCAAAAGAAGATCCAATATTAGCAGTTAATGAAACACGAAAAGGAACTGAACTTTGGCACTTTTTTATTTTATGTGCATTTCTTCTATTATGTTTAGAAACTTGGATTGGAAGAATTAAATAAGGATGGGAATAAAAGAAAATAATATAATTTGTAACGAAAAAGCTTTTATCATTGGAGTTCTAAAAGGTACTATGCCTAAAGAAACTATCGATGAAGAACTTGATGAGCTTCAACTCTTAGCTGAAACTGCTGGTGCAGAAACGGTAGGGAGATTTACCCAAAGAATCAATAGAATAAGCCCCAAATATTTTATTGGAAAGGGTAAGGCTGAAGAAATCATTCAAAAAGCTATTATTTTAGAAGTGAACCTAATCATTTTTGATGATGAATTATCTCCTACTCAGATTAGGAATTACCATAAAATATCAAAAGATATTAAGATAATTGATAGGACTACTTTAATACTAGATATTTTCACAAAACATGCAAGTACCAGAGAAGCAAAAACTCAGGTTGAACTTGCTAGACTCCAATATCTACTTCCTCGCTTAACTCGAATGTGGACTCATCTTGAGAGACAAATGGGTGGAATAGGAACAAGAGCCGGTGCTGGTGAAACTCAGATTGAAGTTGATAGAAGGCTAATTAGAGATAGAATCTCAAAATTGAAAATTGAGATTAATGGAATTGAAAAGGAGCGTGAAACTCAGAGCAGGTTTAGGAGAAAAAAATTTAGAGTTTCATTAGTTGGTTATACTAATGCTGGGAAGTCAACTTTACTTAAAGCTCTTACAGGTGCTAATGTTTTTATAAAAAATCAGTTATTTGCTACTCTTGATACTACAGTTAGATCTCTTGAAATTGGAGGAAAAAAAGAAATCCTTATAAGTGATTCTGTAGGGTTTATACGTAAACTTCCACATAGTCTTGTTGCTTCATTTAAGAGTACACTTAAAGAGGCAGTTGATTCAGATTTGCTTTTACTTGTTGTAGATGCGAGCTCAACCTTTTTAGATGCTCAGCTTCATACTGTAAATGAGGTTTTAAACTCTATTGGCGCGAAAACGAATGAAACCTTGATAGTTGTTAACAAAATTGATTTACTAAAGAGGGCTGAATTAATAGGACTAAAAAAAAGATTTAAAGAAGCTATTTTCATTTCAGCCCAAAATAAACTTATGATTGATAGTGTTATCGATAATATTAAGGAAAAAATGGAAGGGTCTTACCAAATTGCTGAAGTGACTTTTTCTTCATCATCCGGAAAAGAAATAGCTTCAGTTTTTGATCAAGTAGAAGTAATAGAACAGAATTACCAACCAGATTTTGTAAAATTAAAAATTCGAGGTCAAAGTTCTTCAATAAGAAAAATTTTGAGATTAGCAAATAATGGTCAAAACCAGTATTGAAATATAATTCTATTTGGAATTAATCTTCCCGGACATGGGCATTGTTGGAACTCGTGTTTTTCACGGTGGGCACCTCTCAGACAAGTCAAGTTTCCTTTACTCTGAGTTATCAAAGAAGGCCTACTTTTCTCACCTGAAGTTCAGTTCCCAATTAGTCTGATTGTAGGTTCCAAAAATGCCGGTACCAGCCCGGGAAATAGTATAATTCATTGAACCATTTTACTATGCTATTAATATAAAAAAAAGGAAGTCATTGATTATTATTTGATGACTCATTTTTTTTGAGATTTTATATCGTCATATTTATTAAAATATGATTCGCCCATTTCTGCTAAGAATTTGAGAAATTTATTGGATTTACTATTTTTTGATTTAATATGTTTTTCTGATTCTGACACACGTTTAAATCCTAAATGAAGTACTGTATCAAATAGATCTTGTATATGGGCAAGTAATTCTCCGAGTCGTTTTGAAAAAGAGTTTTTCATTGTAGAGATTTAATCATTTCATTGATATCAGTAGTTGGAGTTTTGCAACTATAATTTTCGCAAACATAGACAGTAGCCATTCCAGAAATTGCAACTTGTGTATCAGTAAATGGTGCAATTCTAACTACTTCATTTAGCTGAGAATCAGATGGTTTTAATATAAGAACTTTATTTGGGAGGAATGACTCTTGAATATAGTTTAACATTGCTTGAGTATCTTTACTTTTTCGATCACCAACCACTACAATTTCATAAGAAGGACCAATCCCAAAATCAATTGCTGATAGCAATTGGGTATAGCCAGTTGGAGCTTGGGAAATTTTTTCTGAGAATATTTTACCTATAGTAAATGCCATTTCTTCATATTTACTATTTCCAGCAATCCTTCCCAATCGAAGCAAGACCATTGCTGCTACAGAATTTCCAGATGGTATAGCACCATCATATAGATCTTTAGTCCTAACAATCTGTTTTTCTCCATCATAAGCTGTGAAATAGAATCCACCATTAACGCTATCCCAGAATAGATCTATCATCAAATCTGTTAGGTTTATAGCTTCAGAAAGGTATGCTACATCAAAAGTTGCCTCGTATAATTCAAGTAAACCCCATGAAAAAAATGCATAGTCCTCAAGATGAGCTGGTAAGGATGCTTCACCATTTCGATAACGCTTTAGGAGGCGTCCATCCTTGGCCTTAAGCTCCTCAATTACAAAATCAGCGGCCCTTTTTGCGGAGTTCGCATAAGTAGTATCATCTAATATCTGTGCTCCTTTAGCCAAAGCAGCTATCATAAGTCCATTCCAATCTGTAAGAATTTTGTCATCCTTAAGCGGGTGTATACGCTTTTTCCTTTCCTTAAATAATTGTTTCCTTAGTCTATTTAATTTTTTAGTTAATTGATTAAGTTCTAGATCTCTTGATTGAGCTATTTCTTCAATTGAATTAAGGAGATGTGGAATATTATTTCCAGTAAACTGACCTGTCCCTTCTTCAATAAAATTCCCTTTTTCATTAAAATTATATATATCAGCAAATAGCTTGCCATCCTCATCGCCTAAAATCTCATTGACTTCTTCAATCCTCCAAACATAAAACTTACCTTCTTCACCATCGCTGTCAGCATCTTCTGCTGAGTAAAAACCGCCTTCAAATGAAGTCATGTCTCGTAAAACATAACTAAAAACTTCACGAGCTGTATTTGCATAGATTTCTTTTTTTGTAACTTGAAATGCTTCAAGATATGCTATTGCATTCATAGCTTGATCATAAAGCATTTTTTCAAAATGGGGTAATAGCCATTCTTTATCAGTTGAATAACGGTGAAAACCAAAACCTATTTGGTCATAAATACCTCCATTCCTCATAGATAGTAATGTTTTTTCTACCATCATTAAAGCTGTTGGATCACTACTACGTTTATAGTATCGTAATAAGAATGAAAGATTATGCGCACTAGGAAACTTTGTCGAAGTTTCAAAACCACCATTTTCATTATCAAATCTTTGTAAGAACTGAGAAAAGGCGCTATTAAAAATCTCCTCGGTTAATTGTTCCGTTCCAGAAGGAGAAAAAGAACTTTGAAGATGAGATACAACTTCATTAGCTGATTCCAATATTTTGTCGCGTTCTTCGCTCCACATTTTTCCAAGTCTTGGTACTAGATCTAGCATACCTATACGTTGAAATCGACTTTCTTTTGGAAAATAAGTTCCCGCAAAAAAAGGACGTTTGTCAGGTGTCATTACAATAGTAAGTGGCCACCCTCCACTACCAGTCATCATCTGACATACGGTCATATATATATTGTCAATATCCGGTCTTTCTTCGCGATCAACTTTTACGTTAATGAAATTATTATTCATCAATTCTGCAACAGTACTATCCTCAAAGGATTCATGTTCCATTACATGGCACCAATGGCAGGTGGAATACCCTATTGAAAGAAAGATAGGGTTATCTTCGTTTTTTGCGGCCTTAAAGGCTTCTTCTCCCCAAGGGTACCAGTTTACAGGATTATCTTTATGTTGCAGTAGGTAGGGGCTTTTCTCTCCTCCAAGTCTGTTCATTTTCTTATCCTTAGTCGACTGACAACCGATAGAGAGCATTATCAATACTAAGACTCTATTTTTCAAGGTTATCTTATTCATTATTATTAATGAAAATTAACTGCATATCTAACTATAGGCAAGACCTAGCTATTGTAATTACTTGGACATGACACTAATTTAACAGGTTGCTTTAGAGTTAAACCAACTTACTTCTTTAGAAAAAGATAATTCTATTAAGGAATAATTTGTGTTACATATAATTGTTATTATCTCGTATCTCCTTTTTCTTTTAGGTGTAGGAATCTATAAATCTAGTAAAGTTAAAACCCAAATGGATTTTGCGGTTGCTGGGCGATCTCTAACCCCCTGGGTATTAGCTGGAACAATGCTTGCAACATGGATGGGTACTGGATCAATACTTGGTAATGCTGGAAAGACTTATGAAACTGGCATAGCCTCTTTTATTTTACCTATTGGAGGGACTTTTGGAATTCTAATGTTAACAAGAATTGCTGGAAAAGTTAGAAAATTTGAAAAGATTACAGTACCTGAAATATTTGGTGAATGTTATGGTTCTTCCGCTAGGATACTCAGTCTTATAGCTCTTGTTATTTCTTATATGGTAATTGTTAGTTATCAATACAATGCAGGTGGAGCTGTACTGATGACGGTTATTACAAATAGCGATGGAACTCCAATCTTTAGTTTAGAGATTGCGACAATAATTGCTGCGACTTTCATCATAATATATACCCTATTAGCAGGATTGCTAAGTGTTGCTTACACAGATTTTGCCAATGGAATAGTTATGCTAATTTCTCTATTTATTGCTTTGCCTATACTATGGTTAAAAGCGGGTGGAATCGATGGGATGGAAGAAGCTTTTTCAAGCATGGGAAATCCTGATCATATGAGTTTTTTTGGAGTATTCTCAACATTAGAAATAATGAATTTTTGTCTTCCAGCATTTCTTCTCGTACTTGGTGATGCAAACATGTACCAGAGATTTTCAGCAAGTAAGGATGCAAAAGGAGCAACCCTTGCAACTTCAATTCTAGTATTTGCGGTTCTTCTAGCTGAATTATTAATCATTGCTTCTGCCTGGGTAAGTTCAAGTATGATTCCAGAAGCTGAATCTGGAAGATATGTTCTTATATATGCGTCACATACACTATTACCTAGCTTTTTGGGCGCCATAATGATGACAACAATTGTTGGAATGATAATATCAACTGCCGATTCATTCTTATTAGTTCCATCGAACTCCATTGTTCGTGATGTATATTTACAGTATGTTAATCCAAAGGCTAGTGAAAAGCAGATTGTAATATTAAGCAGGATGGTCGTTCTTATACTTGGTGTTATTGCATATTTTGTTTCACTTATATTTGCTCGCTCAACGACAATTTTCGAAAAGTCACTATATGCTTTCACTATTTATGGAGCGTCTATTACCCCATCTCTTTTTGCGGCCTTTTTTTGGAGAGGTGTAACTAAAGAGGGTGCAATTTCATCGATTTTATCTGGAATGATAGTTACTCTTCTTTGGAAGGAGGCAGACTTCATTCATAGATTTATTCCACTAGATTTACATGGAAATCTTGATGCGGTTTTGCCGGCAATTAGTATTTCACTTTTTTTCTTAATTGTCATAAGTATTTTAACTCGCGAGAAAAAATAAATTAATGAAATTAGCCTTGGACAAGGTGATTAGTTTTCAACTAGATCATCCAATCCGGATCTTATTTATTATAACTGTTATTACCGTTGGATCAATGTTGGTTTCAACTCGGGTACAATTTGATTTTACTGTTGAGAATCTTTTCCCTGATAACGATCCTGAAGTGGACGCATATTTCAAATTTCAAGAGGAGTTTGAACGTGAAGATAATCTTATCTATTTGGCTTATGATTCTGAAGACCCTTTTAGTCGTTCTAATCTTTTAACTACTAACTTACTTACTAATGAATTAAATGATCTAAAAGGTGTGGTTAAAGTGACGTCTTTAACAAATATAGAACTCTTTCAGCCAGAAGAAGATCTTGTTCTATCCCCAGTATACAAAACCATTCCTACTTCTAAGGATTCACTTCTTTTCTTAAAAAATCGTATTATGAGTTCACCTCTAATTATAGATAACCTCATTTCCTCTGATGGAAGTATAGCGACAATTCTTTTGGAATTAGATGATGAAATAAATAACCATGATGGTAGAGAAAAAATAGTTAATAAGATTGGTGAAATTACATCTAAAACTGATTGGAGATGGTATGAGGCAGGAGTTCCAATTCTTAGAACTCGTTATGTACAGTATATGTTAAATGATTTCACGCGGTTTTTATTTCCTGTGTCATTTGTTCTTTTTGGTGCTCTTTTTCTTCTATTCAGGAACATAAGCGGAATGCTCCTTCCATTTGTAGCTGTATTTATTACCGTTTTATGGGTGCTAGGCATAATGGGTGCTATTGGTCTAACAATTAATATTGTCACTTATATCGTACCAACACTTGTCTTAATTATAGGTGTAGCAGATTCAATTCATATTATGTTGAAATTTCAAGAGAATTTATTAAATGGAAATTCTAAGCGAGAGTCAATAAGGATTACGATTAGAAAAATAGGTGGAGCCATTATGCTCACGAGTATAACAACAGCTATAGGTTTTCTTTCACTCATAAGTACCAATATTATAATGATTCGCCAATTTGGTGCAATCGTTTGTGTCTCTGTTATCCTAGCTTTTGTTGTATCAATAACATTTATCCCATCAATGTTGATGATACTAGAAACTCCTACTCAAAAAAGCCTTAAATCAGTTTCAAAAAACTTGAGGAATCGATTTTTAAAGTGGACTGTTAAACTAAATAATTATCATCAGAAATCGATTATTTTTCTTTCCTTAATACTAATTTTCATCTTTTTGTTTTATGCTTTTAAAGTTGATCCTCATTCATCTCTTATGGAAGACCTTTCGAAAGGGAATGAATTATATGATGATATGATTTTCATGGAAAAAAAAATGGGTTCGGTAATGCCATTTGAAGTAATCGCAACTGTAAATAATAAAGGAGCTCCTTTTGAAAATGGAATAAAGGACCCACAGACTCTTCATGCTATTGCAAAACTTCAGGATAAGCTTTCAACCATTCCTGAAATCGGAAAAATGATTTCTGTCATAGATTATCTTAGAGAAATAAATCAAGCATTTAATAAAGGAGATAAAGAATTTTACTCTATACCTAAAACCAAAGAAATGGTGTCCCAATACATTTTTCTTCAAGAGGAACAATTTGAAACACTAGTTAATTTTGATTATTCAAGTGCCCGTTTAACTGGACGAATTAGTGATATTACATCTCAAAGAGCAAAAGAGATAAAAAATGAAATTATACAGTGGGGAAGAGAAAACCTCCCGTCTTATTTGGATATACAATTAACTGGTACAACTCTGATGGGATTGAAAATAAATCAGTATCTTGTTACTAATTTGGTAGTCAGTTTTCTGATTGCTTTTGGAGTGATTTTTATTTCAATGTTATTACTATTCAAGAGTGTAAAAATTGCTATTATTTCAATGATTCCTAACTTTATTCCATTATTGTTAATGGCGGGGGTCATGGGATATTATAATATAAAACTACGACCGACTACAGCAATGACCTTTGCTATTGCATATGGTATTGCCGTAGATGACACTATCCATTTTTTGGTGCGTTTTCGACAGGAATTGTTTTCCCATAAGGGTCATTATAGAGAGGCAAATGAAAAGACTTTATTAACAACGGGTAAAGCAATTATATCTACATCGTTTATTCTTTCAGCAGGATTTCTAGTAATGGTTACCTCGAATTTTCTTCCTAGTAGAGATTTCGGTTTTCTTGCGGCTGTTACTATGTTTGGAGCTCTATTAGCGGATTTGTTTTTCTTGCCGGCTATTTTAACTCTTACAAGACCAAAAATGTCAGATATAAAATCAAGCTCTCACATATAAAAAGAATCTTGATATTTGTAGTTTAGCATTTACCCTGTATCATTTTTACTATATAAATAAAACACCAAGAATCATCAATATACCTGTAAACATTTGGAAATAAATGGTGTTTGCACATGTTGTGGCCAATGCTCTTTTCTCAAAATCTTGGAATACCTTGTATGACAGATATGTTGCTCCAGGAATAGCTAAAAGCGCTATTAGTATACCTTCACCAGTAATATTCGAAGTATAGAGGTATATTAAGGTTGTAAAACTTGCAACCATTAAAGTAATGTAACCCCATCGAGCATTTCGGATACCTAGTGTCGCAACAAGGTGAACTTTACCACTAGCAATATCCGAAGGAGTATCAGGAAATTGGTTGATCCAAAGTATAGAAGTCGTCAATAAGCCAACAGGAATTCCAATTAGGAAGGCATTCCAACTGTGCATACCAGTTAGAGCAAAGCCAGTCCCCATGGTAATAACAGGACCAAATAGAAGTCCAATAGAGAGTTCACCAAGACCGCGCCGAGCTGAAAATCTGAAAGGTGGGGCCGTATAAAAAAAACCGCCAATAGCTCCGGCTAATCCATACCATATAAGATCAATCCCTCTACTCCATGGCCCAAGAATCAAAATAATTCCACAGATAGATGATAAGACCAGAAAAGAAAACGCCAATTTGAAAAGACTATTTTCGCTTATAAGACCAAGTTCTAAAGACCTAGACCCACCCGAATATTGTAAGAAATAATCATTATTAATTTTATCTGTCCCATTCTTCCAATCAAAATAATCATTGAAGGTATTAGCTGATAGATGAAGAAAAGAAGCCCCTCCAAATATTATTCCAAATAGTACCCAATCAAAGGTTCCTATGATTAGCCCTTCTCTTTGTACCCAAGCCGAAGCAAGGAGAATTGGAACCCAAGTTGCGGAAAGAAATGGAAGTCTTGTAATTATCAAAAATGACAATAATTTTATCCACCAGGGATCCTTAGGCATTGTGTCTGCAGGATTAGCTCCTGTCAATACTCTAGTTTGTCCGCAGTAACCAATCTGTTTTTTCACACCGTTTGAAGTACTAAAGGTTGGTGTAATTCTTATATATGCTGGAATTTGTGTGCCATCCTTATGTACAAAAGTAGTGTTAGTTTGAAACTCACCTTTTTTGCTTGCTGTAGCCAACCATTTATTTATATGCCCTATGACTACATTCCCAGGTGAGAAAACGGAAACACGTTTCTTCATGATGACTTCATCTGCGGTATACCCAAAAATTTCTTCGGCACCTTTTCCAAATGTCTCAATTCTTCCTTCCATATCACAAGTTATTATCGACAAAGAGTTTTTTTGACTCTCAATTATATCTTCAGTAATTATTCGTTCTTGATTTGTCATTTTTTATTCCTTAATAAAATAAGATAGATACAAAAATTTATAAATCTTCATCTAATATGGAAACTACTTCTATTGACTAAATTCTTTCTTAAGCATTCGGAATGCTTCAAGATAGCTTCTTTTTCCTAAGCCTGTAAACTGAGCAATGCAGACTTCCTTGATGACAGATTTTTTTCTGAAATCTTCACGTTCGTAAATATTACTAAGATGAACTTCAATAGTTGGAATTTCAACCGAATCAATAGCATCCCTTAATGCATAAGAGTAATGAGTAAGAGCTCCAGGATTAATTATTATTCCATCTGTTGTAGCTATTACACTGTGAATTTTGTCAATCAACTGACCTTCATGATTAGTTTGGAACCAAGATAGTTCACAATTATTAGTTTCAGGCTGTTTGTTAAGCCAGTCTTCTATATCTTGTAATGATTCAAATCCATAAACTTCTGGATCTCGTATCCCAAGCAGATTCAGATTTGGCCCATTTAAAACTAAAATATTCATGTCAACTCAACTAGAGATTCATAGATCGTATCTTCTTTTATTTCTGTAGATACGAATGCATTACCTAATCGGTTAAGTAAGACAAAATGCAATCTTCCTTTTTCCCATTTTTTATCAACTTTTAGAAAGTTCATTAATGTATTTTGATCAATTTTTGGCAGTGAAGGTAAAGATAGTTTTTTGATTGTAGAGCATAGAAGTAAACGCTCTTCTTCATTTAGAAAACCCATCCTCTGTGAAATTAAAGCAGCGCATCGCATACCGTAAGAGATAGCCTCTCCATGCCGGATTTTACCATAACCTAATTGAGCTTCAAGCGCATGCCCAATAGTATGACCGAAATTTAGAAGGCGACGAAGCCCTCCTTCATATTCATCTTCTTCAATAATACTTCCTTTTATAGAGCAACATTCAGCGATAGCATTGTCATAAGGAAAAGCACTAATATTATCTAACCATACAGAGACCTTATTAAAAAAATCTATATTTTGAATAGCGCCATATTTTATAACTTCAGCGAGGCCAGAATTAACTTCTTCTTTTGGTAATGATTTAAGGAGATCTGAATCAATAAATACAGCTTTCGGCTGATACACAGATCCGATGAGATTTTTTCCAGATGGTGTATTGATACCTGTTTTTCCACCAATAGCTGAATCAACCATGGCGAGTAGAGTCGTTGGTATTTGATAATAGTCTATTCCTCTAAGGAAACTTGCAGCTACAAATCCTGAAACATCTCCTACAACGCCACCACCAAGAGCGATCAAAGAAGTCTTTCGGTCACATTTAAGTTCAATCATTTTCTCAATGATATTTTCAAATTCAGAAAGATTTTTAGCTTCTTCTCCATCAGGCAGTGTAATACTTTTACAATTGAACCCACCTTTAATTAAATCAGATAGTAAACTGTTGCCATATAGGTCCATTAATACTGGTTGAGAAATAATTATCCATTGTTGGTCAAGATTCTCCTTACTTAGAATTCTAGGAATTTCATTGATAAATCCAGATTCTACATAGATAGGATAGGATCGTTTACCTAGTTGAACGTTAATTAAATGCATTATTTAACTTTATCAATAATATTATTGCAAACTTGTTGTGGAGTAAGACCATCTGTCATAATTGTAAAATTAGCTATATTATTATATTGAGTTTTACGTTCTTCCCATAGATGTTTTAATGTTTCTTTAGGATCATTAGTTTTACTCAAAAGTGGTCTTGAGTTTAAGTTAGAAATTCTGCGAAAAAGTTCATCTGTAGAGGCCGTTAGCAGTATGACGGTACCATTTGAACGCAAGAAAGTTCTGTTCTCATTTCTCAAAACTATTCCACCGCCACATGCAACAATGGAATTTTTTGGAGATTTTAGGGCTTCAGTTTCTAGGTTTCTGAAATGAGTTTCACCCTCATTAAAAAATATCTCTGTCACTGTCTTCCCTTTATTTATTTCAATTTCTGAATCAATATCAGAAAAATGAACGCCTAGAATTTTTGCGAGCAATTTACCAACTGTTGATTTTCCACAACCCATCATTCCAATTAAATAAATATTTTTTGAATTGAACTTCATTAAATAGAAAATTAATATTTGCCAGATGCTTCTAAATGTGAGGTTAGTTGTTCTATTGAATCTCCTCCAAATTTTTCTAGCATTGTATCTGCAATTGCAAAACAAAGCATGCTTTCAGCTACAACTGATGCAGCAGGAACGGCACAGGAATCTGTTCGTTCTTTATGGGCGTCTTTTTCTTTTTTGGAATGGATATCCACTGATTTTAAAGGTTTAATTAAAGTTGGAATAGGTTTCATTGCTAAACTGAGGACTATTGGCTGACCATTGCTCATTCCACCTTCAATTCCGCCAGCATTATTGGAGTGTCTAATATAACTATTCCCATTCCATCCGATTTCATCATGCACTTCACTTCCAAATTTTGCTGAACCAACAAAACCTCCACCAATTTCGATTCCTTTGAAGGCATTTATACTTAGCATTAGTGCTGATATGCGGGCATGTAATTTTCTGTCCCATTGCGTATATGATCCTAGCCCATAAGGAAGACCTGTGGCAATTACTTCGAAAACTCCGCCCACAGAATCTCCTGATTCCTTAGCTTGAGAGATCACTTTTATCATATCTTTTTCTACATCAGAGTTAAGACAACGAACAGGTGATTCGTCAGCTACTTTGTTTATTTCTTTAGTCTTCAGTTTTGAGGGGAGAGGTGTTTCATCTTCTACATCATGAATCTTAGTGACTCTACTGCAAATATTAATTCCAGTTTCTTCAAGAAGTTTCCTGCATACTGATCCTAATGCAACCCTCATGGTGGTCTCTCTTGCTGAAGATCTCTCAAGAACATTCCTTATATCATCGAAACCATATTTTTGGACACCAACAAGATCAGCATGTCCAGGGCGAGGGAGAGTAACTTTTTTTATTTTGTCTTCTATGGGCTCCACGGACATTTTCTTTGTCCAGTTTTCCCAATCACGATTATGCACAAGTAATCCAATGGGTGAACCGAGTGTCTTTCCATGCCGAACTCCACTCCAGATCTCGGCATGATCTTTTTCAATCTTCATTCTACCGCCTCTACCATAACCCATTTGTCTCCTTGCAAGTTGAATTCTGATATAATCCTCATCAATTTCAAGACCAGCGGGTAAGCCGTCAATAATTCCTAAGAGACCTCGGCCATGAGATTCACCAGACGTAAGAAACTTTATACGTGCTAACATAGTTCTAACTCCAATTCTTTTCTGATTTTAACTGGATCAATTTTTTCTGAAATTTTTTCTTGGAACCATATATCAGCAGATGCTAGACCTTGTGCAATAAACATATCTAAACCTCCTAAAGTTTTTGCTCCATACTTTTTCCCTTCTTTAAGCCATTGGGTTTCAGTTGGGTTATAGATCGTGTCTACTAAAATTGAAGCCTTCTCAATCATTTTTTTACTTGAGGGGACACTTTCAGTATTTGGCCACATTCCAATTGGGGTGCAATTAATTATAGCCTCATATGATATAAAAGGATTGTTGGTATTATTTGGAAATTTCTCTTTAATCCACATCATAAGGTTTTTTTCTCGATCTTTAGATCTATTCCTCACATTAATAGATGCGACACGAGCCATAATTAATGCATAAGCAACTGATCTCGCAACGCCACCAGCCCCAATAATCAAACAGGATTTTCCTTCTAATTCAATACTATTAATTTTCATTGCTCTCAAAAATCCTATCCAATCAGAATTATATCCGATATTATCAAAAATGCAATTCACAGCTCCAATTGAATATGCTGAAGTATCCAAATCATCCAAATAATTTATAATTTTTTCTTTATGAGGAAGAGTAACATTTAGTCCATCAAAAGTATTTTTGGACATAAATGAATCTAAAGAATTGCTAGAGACGTGGAATTTCTGATATTTAGCATCTATTCCAAGTTGACGAAAAATTTCACCATGTAAGATAGGACTTAAGCTATGTTCGATGGGATCACCAATTACCGCAAATTGTCTCATTTTACAATTCTTTGAAGTACTGAATGAAACTCTGGAAAGGATATGTCAGCGCAGTTGGGATTATCTAAAGTTGTTTTTCCTTTGGAAATAAGTCCAGCAATTGAAAAAGCCATTGCAATGCGATGGTCATGGAATGTTTTTATTAAGGATCCATTAAGGGTTGAAGATCCTTTAATAATGAAACCATCATCTAATTGCTCAACTTGGGCCCCCATGTTGTTAAGGTTGAAACAAATGGCTTCAATTCGATCGCATTCCTTAAATCGAAGTTCTTTTGCTCCATGAACCTCAGTTATACCATTAATCTGTGTTGCAATTACAGCAAGAATAGGAATTTCATCAATCATTCCTGGAATCTCTGTTACTTCAATTTTAACAGGTTTTAGAGGTGCATATTGAATATGAATATCGCTAATTAATTCACCGGCATTTTTTCCTCGGTTAATAAAATGAATATTGGCACCCATTCTTTTTAGAATTTTGAAGAATACGATTCTTGTTGGGTTTACTAAAATATTTTTTAGTATTAAATATGAGCCTGGAATAATCGATGCAGCTGCCGCAAAAAATGCAGCAGTTGAAGGATCTCCTGGAACCATTATTTTCAATGAATTGAAATCAATAGAATTAGAAATAGTTATTTTTTCCCCATCATAAAAAATATTAGCTCCCAATGATTTTAGCATCAATTCTGTATGATTTCTAGTTTTTACCTTCTCTATAATTGAAGTTTTAGAACTTGCTCCAAGTCCTGCAAGAAGTATAGATGACTTCACTTGAGCGCTGGGAACAGGCAATTCATACTCTATTCCTTTTAAAGAGCTTTGTTTAATATTGATAGGCATTTTCCCAGTTTTTGAGGAAGTTTTCAATCCCATTTTTGATAAAGGAGATAATATTCTCTGCATAGGGCGAGAGGACAACGAATTGTCTCCAATGAAAGTGGCATTTATTCCCTGTCCAGCCAAAAGTCCAATTAGCATTCTAGCTGTGGTTCCAGAATTTCCACAATCAAGGAATGATTCAGGGTCTTTGAATGAGCCACCTTTAACGATTACCGAATTATTTTTATCTTTTATATCTATGCCGCAAGATTTAAGACAATTTCTAGTAGAGAGAACATCAGCGCCAGTAGAAAGGTTAGAGATTATAGATTCTTTTTTACCAAGAGTTGCTAGCATTAGAGCTCGATGGGAAATAGATTTATCTCCAGGAAGGGACAATTCACCTTTAACGGCCATGTTCATTATTTCTTAGTTCATCAGCAATTAAAAAGGCTAATTCTATTGCTTGGTTTGCATTCAGGCGTGGATCACAGTGAGTACGATATCGATTTGTTAGATCGTTTTCGGAGATTTTTTCAAGTCCTCCTGTACATTCAGTAACATCTTGACCTGTCATTTCTAAATGTATTCCCCCCATAAAAGAATTTTCTGATCTATGTATTTGCAAATTCTTTTTTACTTCATTAAGAATCATATCAAAAGAGCGTGTTTTTATTCCGTTTTTCCCCTTAATAGTATTGCCGTGCATAGGATCACATGACCAGATAACAGTCCTACCTTCTTGTTTTACTCGCTGTATTAAGGATGGCAAATAGTTTTCAACTTTTTTATGACCGAATCTGTTAATTAATGTGATTCTTCCATTCTCATTGTTTGGGTTAAGAATATCTAAAAGTTGAATAAGATTATCTGGTTCAAGTGAAGGCCCACATTTTATTCCAATAGGATTATTTATTCCTCGACAGAATTCAACATGTGCGCTTTCAAGAGATCTAGTTCGATCACCAATCCAAAGGAAATGAGCTGAGGTGTCATAAATATCTCCAGATGTTGAATCAATACGAGTCATTGCCTCTTCATAGGGTAGAAGTAAAGCCTCATGACTAGTAAAGTATTCAACATGCTTCAGTTGCGGTGTATTTCCTGAATTAATTCCAAGAGCTTCCATGAAGTTTAGACTTTCCTCTATCTGTTGAGCCAAGTGTCCATATCTCTCACCTTGTTCCCCACTTTTAACAAATCCCATGTTCCAACGCTGAACATGTCTAAGGTCGGCATAACCTCCATCAGAAAATGCGCGCAAAAGATTAAGTGTGGATGCTGATTGAGAATATGCTTTTAGCATTCTTTCAGGATTTGGGATTCGCTTAGATGGATCGAAATTAATATCATTAATAATATCACCTTTATAACTTGGTAGATCGATACCATCAATTGATTCAATAGGATTTGAACGAGGTTTTGCAAACTGCCCTGCCATACGACCAATTTTTATAATTGGCATTTTTATTCCAGCTGTTAAGATAACAGCCATTTGAAGAATTACCCTGAAAGTATCACGAATATTGTCAGCTCCAAATTCCGAAAAACTTTCTGCGCAATCACCCCCTTGTAAAAGGAAACCATTTTGTTCCGATATATTTGAAAGCTTATTATGTAATGAACGAACCTCTCCAGCAAAAACTAGTGGTGGAAACTTCCTAAGTGTTTCTTCTACTTCAGAAAGTTTCGCCTGTTTAGGATATTCTGGTTGGTGGTCAGCTCTGAATTCCCGCCAACTATCAATTTTCCATTGTTTCATTTTGTTCTTTTTTTAGCCTTTCATCAATGTTTACAAAAGCATTTTTAAATACTTTAACCATACTTTTGGTATATGGATTATAGTGTTGCAGATCTGTAAATAGTTCCCAGCTATCATTACAAGTTTGATCTACTAAGTCAAGAAGGTCTCTGAAACCTTGTGTGTCTAGTGTAGTTTTCTTGATACCATATTCTCTTAATATCCTACCTAGTAAATGTGTAACACCTTGAGTTGATGCTGCTAGACGATCATGATCGTCAGGAGACATCTCAAGTATTTCAATACCTTGATTTTTGAAAAATTCTTTCCAGAAGGAGTAATGACTATTCAGATCTCTTGTATTGTTCATCATCATTTTCAGCCTATTATTTGATCTAAATGAATCAGGACCAAAAAGAGGATGAGTGGCGATAATCCCAACTTTTTCATCAAGAATGTTTCTCATAATATCAACAGGATAATTTTTTACAGAGCACACATCAATAACAGTTTGACCGGGTTTTAATTTGGGCGAAATATTGTTTATTACATCTTTAAACTGTCTTATTGGAACTGCCACAAATACTGTTTCTTCAGATAAAACTTCTTCTAATTCACACATTTTTACCGATGGAACTGTCGAAACATTTACTACATCGTAGGCCTTAATTAGGAATCCTTTTTGCAAAATATCTCCAAGGATTTTACCGAAGCGACCAAAACCTATAACTCCAACGCTATTCATGAGTCTCAAATTTTCTTATTCCTAAGAAAAGAGTTAGGTTATTTTTTAGATCATGAATGTTTTCTTCCACTATCTCAAGATTATAGAGCTGAGCACATTTTTTGTTAGCTATTACTACTGCTGTGTTCGCTAGTTTACCCTCGCTAAGTCTTCTCGCTGCTTCAGCCGTATCATCTTCTTCAATAAGTGGCCTTGTCCAAAAATGTTCACTAAGGTAGTCCTTGCATTGACGCAAAGCCTGCTGATGTGAATGAATTTCTGATATGTCACCAATATTTATTCCTGGAAGTCCGAGCAAATTCTGATCCACTGAAATATGAAACATTTCCATTATCTTGCAGCGATATTTTGCTAAAGCCTTTACGCTTTCAATTACCACACCACCTTGTGCATTTTCCATAGCAAAAATTCCATAATCTGTTACTTCAGATTCTACTGCTGAAAGAACAGCTTCTGATGAGATTAAATATTTTATTTCTACTTTTTCTAAGCCATGATTTTTTGTAAAAACATTTGCTGCATCCTCAGAAAAACTACCCTTACCTCCTTGGATTCCAATTATATTCATAATTTTCCTTTCAATTCTTTAATATAATTTTTTGCTAGATGCGCAGGATTATTAGAACCATCTATTATTTTTATAATTTCTGAACCGATTACAGCTCCATCAGCTTGCTTGTTAAACCAAATAATATCATCTCGGTTTTTTATCCCAAATCCAACTATAAATGGACATGAACTATTTTCTCTTACTCGAGACAAATATCCTTTTAAAGTTTTTCGTGAAGAAAGAGCATTACCTGTAATTCCCAAAACACTTACCGCATAGATAAGATCACCTGCCATATTTGAAATTAGTCGAATTCGCTCCCCGGATGTATTGGGAGCAACAAGTAGTATTGGAGAAACCCCTTTTTCCCTGGCTAGAACACAAAAAGATTCAGCTTCAGTTAAGGGTAAATCTGGAAGAATGAGTCCATCAATACTAGCTTCACAACATCGATCTAAGAAACGTTCAGTTCCCATCTTTAGAATTGGGTTTATATAGCCCATTAATGCAATAGGTGTCTCTATACTTTTCCTTATTTCTTCAACCTGTTGAAAAATTTTATTTATTGTAATTCCATTTTCCAGTGCTTTCTGACTGGAAGCTTGAATTACTGGTCCATCAGCTTGAGGATCTGAGAAAGGAATCCCAATCTCAATCATATCAGCACCTGCATCACAGCTAGCAATCACTAAATCCACTGTACTATTTAGTTTTGGATATCCAGCAGTAAAAAATGGGATAACTTTCTCTTTTGGCGAGCTAAAAAGTGATTTAATTCTACTCACGATGAACTTTTAGCTTTCTTTTCAAATGTTTCCACATCTTTATCACCTCTTCCAGAAAGGCACACTACAACCTGCTCTCTTTTAAATATACCATTATTTGAATTTCTAAGATAAGCCAGGGCATGCGCAGTTTCAAGTGCTGGAAGAATACCTTCCTTTTCTGAGAGCCATTGAAATGCTTCCATGGCTTCTTTATCTGTTGCGGTATGGTATTCTACCCGACCTATTTCATTTAAATAACTATGCTCAGGACCAACGCCTGGATAATCCAATCCAGCTGATACAGAGTGGGGTAGACTAACCTGTCCATCATTATTTTGAAGAAGAGTTGTTGCCGCACCATGCAGAACTCCAAATTCACCTTTAGTTATGGTTGCTGCATGTTTATCGCTTTCGAGTCCTAATCCAGCCGCTTCTACGCCTATCAGAGTTGTTTTATCATTAAGGAAAGGATAGAACATTCCCATGGCATTGGACCCACCACCAACGCAGGCAACAATGCGACTAGGCAATTTTTTTCCTGAAAGTTTACGAAACTGATCCCGTGTTTCTATGCCAATGACAGATTGAAAATCTCTAACAAGCATGGGGTAAGGGTGAGGTCCAACTGTAGAGCCGATGATATAGTAGGTATTTTCTACATTTGTAACCCAATCTCGGATGGCTTCATTTGTAGCATCTTTAAGAGTCTTACTTCCTGAATGAACAGGCTTTATTTCTGCACCTAATAGGTTCATCCTGAAAACATTAAGTTTTTGCCGATGGATGTCCTCTTCTCCCATAAAAATAGTACATTTAAGTCCAAAACGAGCTGCAACCGTGGCTGTTGCAACTCCATGTTGTCCAGCACCGGTCTCAGCAATGATACGTGATTTTCCCATACGACGTGCCAATAGAATCTGTCCTAGGCAATTATTTATTTTATGAGCACCAGTATGATTTAAGTCTTCTCTTTTTAGCCAAACAGTAAAGCCAAGCTCTTTTGAAATTCTATCAGCCATATAAAGGGGTGTTGGTCTTCCAGAGAAGTCTTTTAGTAGATTTTGCAGTTGGTTGTTAAACGTATCATCTACTAAAGCTTTAGCATATTCTACCTCTAACTCATCTAGTGCTGGAATCAATGTTTCTGGAACAAACTTTCCTCCATAGCGATCAAAATGACCTTTTTCATCTGGAAGGACTTTGATTTTATTTTTGTTATCCAAAAGTAAATCCTGTGTCTTTAGTTGAGGATAATTCTTTTATGAGTTTTTTAATACGTAAGAGATCTTTCACTCCTGGCGAAGACTCAACACCACTATTTACATCTATAGCAGAAGGAAAAATCTGATTAACAGCGGATTTAACATTCTCCGGATTTAGTCCACCTGAAAGAATAAAGGGAATTTCATTTGAAAAATGTTTTAGTAGAGACCAATTGAAAGTTTTACCACTACCACCATAAACTCCCTTTGAAGAAGAATCAAAGAGTAAACCTTTTACTTGATATTCACCCAAATTTTGAAAGTTTTTCTTATTGCTTATCCTTAAAGCTTTAATAATTGGAACATCGAAATGGGTGCAAAATTTCGGTGTTTCATCTCCATGTAATTGAATAGAACTAAGCGAAACTTGAGAAATGGCTCTATTAATAAAGTCACATGAATTATTAACAAAAACACCTACTCTATGAACTGAATCACTAATATTATTTGAGATGCTTTTTGCTTTTTCTATTGATATTGAGCGCGGACTTTTGTCATAGAATATGAAACCTAGAGCGGACACTCCTAGATCAATTACCATCTCTGCGTCAGATAAAGATGTTATTCCACAAACCTTAATTGGTATCATCTCAAACCTTTAATTAAAACTTCAAGAGCATTCCCAGGGTTTCCGGTCTTCATTAAGGAAGTCCCAACAAGGACACCATCATAGCCGAGGTCAGCTACAAAATTAAGATCATCCC
This sequence comes from Fidelibacterota bacterium, assembly GCA_002715465.1. Next base: position 32,847 of record PAYY01000013.1, read on the forward strand.
CATTTTTTATACCGCTTTCTGCTACTTTTAATGCTTTTCGTGGCAAAAGGGGAATAGCTATTTCTAAATGATTTAGATTCGTATCCATAGTTTGAAGATTTCGGCAATTAACTCCGACTATAGGAGCATCTAAAATCCGAGTTTCTTGTGCTTTTTCCAATTCATGAAATTCTAGCAAAGATTCCAAACCTAAATTTTGACCATAGGAAAGAAGCTTTCTAATATCAGTGGTTCCAACAGCTTCCATAATTAGAAGAAAAGCATCTCCACCAGCAAAATTTGTTTCTGAAATTTGTTCAGTCGTAAGTATAAAATCTTTTCTCAAAACTGGAATACTTACAGCTTCTCTAACCGATTTTAATATTTCTAGGCTTCCACCAAAAAAGTGACTATCTGTAATAACTGAGATAGCAGATGCACCTGCATTCTCATAATCTTTAGCAATTTGAATGGGGTCAGCCCCCATAAGGATATGACCCTCACTTGGTGATTTCATTTTTATTTCAGCAATTACTGAAACTATAGGATCAGAAAGAGCATTTTTCAAGCTTCGTATATCATTCCTCTTAATATCTCCATTGCTTATAACGTCAGACTTCTCTATTTCAAGCCATTTGTTTTCAATTATTTTTTCAAGAATATTCATATTATAAGTTTGTTCATTATTTCATTCGCAGCGCCTGAATCGATAGATTCGGTTGCTTTCTTCATTCCTTCTTTGAGGTTTTTGGCTTTACCGCCTACTACAATTCCAGCGGCTGCATTTAACAATACAATATCACGTTTTGGACCAGTTGAACCATTTAGAATGTTTTTTATCAATTTAGCATTTTCAGAAGGTTCACCTCCTTGAAGATCTTGAAGATTTACGCGATCCAACCCCAAGTCTAAAGCATCAAATTTATATGTTTTTATTTCCCCTCCATCAAACATCTCGCTAATTTGGGTGGGAGCTGAAGTTGAAATCTCATCTAGACCATCCATCCCATGAAATACCATAACATTTGAGGATCCAAGAGCTTTCAAGACATTAACTTGAACTTCTGTAAGATTTTGATGGAAAATACCCATTATTTGTGAACGGACCTCAGCTGGGTTGCAAAGAGGACCTAGAATGTTGAATACTGTTCGAGTAGCAAGGGATTTTCTAGCTCCCACTGCATACTTCATGGCAGGGTGATAAGCTGGAGCAAAGAAGAATCCTAACCCAATAGTTTCAATATCTTTTGCGGAGTCCTCACATGACTGATTAATTGAAATACCTAAAGCAGTTAGCACATCAGCTGAACCTGACTTTGAAGTCATTGAACGATTCCCGTGTTTTGCTACTTTCACTCCTGCACCAGCTACTACAAAAGTAGCTGCTGTACTTATATTGAAGGTTCCTTTTGCATCTCCTCCTGTCCCACACATGTCAATAGCTTCAGAAGTAGTTGGAACTCTAACCATCTTTTTTCGCATTGCTTCAGCAAATCCTGTAATTTCTTCTACAGTTTCACCTTTTCCTCTAAGTGCCATTAAAAATCCAGCAATCTGTGCATCATTAAATTCACCTGACATTATGGAAAGCATAATATTGTTTGCCTGATTTCGCGATAAGTTTTCCCCATCTAACAACTGCTCAAGTATTTTTTTCATAATTAAACCCTTAAAAAATTCTTTATTATTGTAATCCCGACATCTGTAGCGATCGATTCAGGATGAAATTGAACCCCATATACTGGATGAGATTTATGCTCGAGAGCCATTATCATTCCATTTTGAAGTTCAGCTGTAATATTAAGATGAGCAGGGAGAGTTTTTTTTTCAGCCATAAGAGAGTGATACCTTGTAGCTATGAAAGTTTCATCTATACCTTTGAAAATAATGGAGCCATTTTGTTTAATTAATGATGTTTTTCCATGAATTATTTCGGATGCCTTAACAATTTTTCCACCATAAGCCTCAGCAATGCATTGATGACCTAAGCATACTCCAAGAATAGGAATATCTTTACCAAATGTTTTGATTACATCAATAGATAAGCCTGAATTCTCAGGCTTACCTGGCCCAGGTGAAATTACTATGTGACTAGGTTTTAGATTGGCTATAAAATTCATTTTGAATTCATTATTTCGCATGACTTTTATATCAGGGTTAATAGTTCCAATATATTGCACCAAATTGTAAGTAAATGAATCATAATTGTCGATTACAAAAATCATTAGACTAGCCCATTTTCTGCAAAGTCAATTGCGGCCATACTTGCTTTAGCCTTATTTACTGTCTCTTGGTATTCGGTGTTTGGATCTGAATCAAGGACAATACCTGCGCCTGATTGAAAATAAACTACTTCATCCTTTATTACCATAGTACGAATCGCAATACAACTATTAACATTCCCAGTGAAATCGAAAAAGCCTACAGCACCTGAATAAACATCGCGTCTATTTGGTTCTAGATCATATATAATTTCCATCGCACGTATTTTTGGTGCACCTGTTACTGTACCAGCCGGGAAACCACTCATTAGTGCATCAAACCCGTCTTTCTCAGATAATAATTCTCCTCTTACATCAGAAACTATATGCATTACATGAGAGTAATTTTCAACCACCATTTTTTCAGGAATAGAAACTGAACCAAACTTAGCAACTTTGCCAACATCATTTCTGCCTAGATCAAGAAGCATTAGATGTTCTGCTAATTCTTTTTTGTCATTTAGTAGATCCTCAGCTAATTGTTTGTCTTCCTCATCATTTTTCCCTCTTGGACGAGTACCAGCTATAGGTCTTATCTCTACGGATCGGTCATCTACTTTGACTAAAAGTTCTGGAGAAGCACCGATAATGTCTAATTCTTTGAAATGAAGATGAAACATGTAAGGCGAAGGATTAATTGTTCTTAGCGCTCTATATAGTGTTACTGGCGGCACACTAGTTTTACGTTGAAATCTTTGGCTAAGGACTACTTGAAAAATATCTCCTTCACGAATGTGCTTTTGGGCAGTTTTAACAGCGGATTCAAATTCTTGTTTGGTGAAGTTTGATGAAAGTTTACTTTGAGGGAATGAAATAGGTGTACTATAATTTAAATCTGTATGTAGTGATTCCCCGATAGAATCTATACGTTTATGTGCTGAATCAAAGATTGATCTTAGATCCTTAGGTTTATCTGGAATATTGACATTAGATATGACTAGAGCTGACGCTCTTAAATGATCGAACACAATCATATCTTCAAATAGCATAAAAATTGAATCTGGAATTTCAATTTCAGACTTCTCATGAATAGGTATATCTTCTACCCAAGTTATTGTTTCATAACCTAGATAACCAACCAATCCACCTGTAAATGCTGGAATCCCTGGAAGTTTTGCAGTTTTATATTCTTTTTGAATCTTTCTCAGAATTTCTATAAAAGGCTTATTAGTCTCACTTACCCCTTTTTTAGTCTTAATATATGTTTTAGAATTTTGATTTTTTAGTATCATTTTAGGATTGATTCCTAAGTAAGAGTAGCGAGAATATTGAGTACCTTTTTCAACAGATTCTAATAAAAATCCATTATCCGTTTGTTCAATTAAATGTGCCCAAGCAGCTACTGGTGTAAGTAGATCTGCTAGAATCCTTTGATATACAGGTATAGTTTTATGTACCTTAGCTAAGGATTCAAATTCTTCAAATGTAAGTTTAATTTTATTCATCATTACGAAAAAAAAACCCCGATTCTTCAATCGGGGTTAATGTTTTCACCATAAATTAGTTAATAAAAGGTGTTACACTACCCCCGTATTTGAATAGTAATACCAAAACTCATTCCTAAAACCATTTTTTATTGAAAGAAACATAATGCAAATATTAAGATAGAGATGTGTCGACTGCAAAGCTATTTTTTTTTTTGAAGCTTTTTTGAAATTTGAAAGATAAGATGAAAAATTTCTTTAATTTCATTTGGATTTAATCGGCTATTTATCCGTTCAGTTATTCGGTTTAAGATTTCTTCTTCACGGCTTGTATCAGTTATACGTAGATTGTTTTTTTTCTTTAATTCACCAATCTGTAATGTTAATGCAAACCGTTCTACAATTATATCGACTAATTGATCATCCAAACGATCGATTTTTTTTCTATAGCTGCTGATTCTATTGTTTTTCATCATAGAAAAAATTAATGAGATTTATTTTAAATATCCTGTGGTCAAAGTGATTAAAGATAGTTTCCCAAACTAAGTAACAACATCGATTTTTTTTCTTTTTGTTTTGTAGAGTTTATAATTTAGACTATCACTCAGAGCTTGCCAACTTGCTTCAATAATATTCCCAGAAACGCCGACAGTGGACCAACTTTCTTCTTTGTCGCTTGATTCAATTAATACCCGAACCTTAGATTTAGTTCCATGTTTTTCATTTAATACCCGGACCTTGTAATCTAAAAGAGTTACTTCTTGAATCTCTGGGTAAAATCTACTAAGTGCTTTTCGAAGAGCATTGTCTAATGCATCTACTGGACCAACTCCTTCCGCAGCAGTGTGTTCAGTTTCGCCGTTTACAGAAGCTTTAAGGACGGCATCTGAAATAGTGGTACCCAATTCATCGTAACGAGTGTGAACATTAGAGTCAACTATTTTAAAGAAAGGTGTAAAATCACCAGTTTCTTTTCGAAGGAGTAATTCAAAAGAAGCTTCTGCACCATCAAATTGGAATCCTTCATGTTCTAATGACTTTACTCTTTTCACAACTTGAGTTATAAGATTTTCATTAGCTATTAGATTATCATCTAGCTCTTCAATCTTATAACGAATATTACTTTTTCCAGATAAATCAGAAACAAGAACTCTTTGTTCAGAGCCAACTTTTTCAGGGGAAATATGTTCATACATGCTTGAATCTTTCATAACGGCGCTTACATGGACACCACCTTTATGCGCAAATGCAGATTTCCCAACAAACGGAGCACGATTGTCTGGAACTAAATTCATTAATTCAGCAACATAATGAGAAATATATGTTAATCGAGAAAGGTCAACCTTTTTATTCGTTTCTAAGTTCATCTTTAGAATAAGATTTGGAATAATTGAACACAGGTTAGCATTACCACATCTCTCTCCAACACCGTTTATTGTTCCTTGAACATGATATGCTCCTTTTTCAATAGCTGCAATAGTATTGGCAACTCCAAGTCCTCCATCATTATGAGTATGAATACCTATTGGTATCGTTATTACTTGGGTTACTTTGCTTACAATATTAGATATTTCAGTTGTAAGTGAACCTCCATTAGTATCACATAATGCAATTACATCTGCTCCAGCTGACTCAGCAGCTTTTAACATAGATATTGCAAAAGACGGATCATCTTTGAAACCATCAAAAAAATGTTCAGCATCAAATATTACAGTTCTATCATTATCTTTTAAAAATTGCACTGATTGATAAATTAATGATTCATTTTCAGAATCTTCTAATCCAAGACCTATACTTGAATGGAATCTCCATGTTTTCCCAAAAATTGAAATAACCGAAGTATCAGCATGTAACAATGCATTCAAATTTGGATCTGTTTTAACAGAATTAATGCGACGAGCTGTTGATCCAAATGCACATAATTTTGCATTTGCAAAAGTTTCTTTTTTTGCTTTAGTAAAGAATGATTTATCTCTAGGGTTACTACCTGGCCAACCTCCTTCAATGATGTCGATTCCAAAATCATCAAGAAGATGGGCTATCCTCAATTTGTCTTCAACAGAAAGATTGACACCTTCACCTTGTGTGCCATCTCGGAGTGTAGTATCGAATAGTTCAATTTTCATTATTGCCACTAATTATCTTTTATTTATTATTTGTTTGTGCTGAAAATAACCATGGTGCATCAATACGTCTTTTCTTTTCAAAGTCTTTAATTTTTTTTTCATGTTTCATTGTTAGACCAATTTCATCAAGTCCTTCAATCAGGGCCATTTTTCTAGAAGGATCAATGTCAAAGTTTATTTCTATGTCTGAGGGAGCTATTATTTTTTGATTATTTAAATCAATAGTTAAAGTATAACCTTTTTCTCTTTTAACTCTTTCAAAGAGTTCATCCACTATTTTGTTACTAAGAATAATAGGTAGTAGACCATTTTTAAAACAATTGTTGTAAAAGATATCAGCAAAACTTGGGGCTATAATCACTTGAAACCCAAATTCAAGTAAAGCCCAAGGTGCATGTTCTCTACTTGATCCACACCCGAAATTATCCATTGTTAAAAGGATAGTAGCATTTTTAAATCTTTCTTTATTTAATATAAAGTCAGGATTAATGGGTCGTTTACTACAATCCATTCCTGGCTCTCCTTGATCAAGATATCTCCATGCATCAAATAAAAATTGTCCAAAACCAATACGTTCAACTGATTTAAGAAATTGTTTTGGTATAATGGCATCTGTATCAACATTAGACATCCCTAAAGGAGCTACAATCCCACTATGAGTTATAAATTTTTTCATAACTTAGTTGATATTTATAGATCGAACATCAGTAAACTTCCCTGTTATAGCTACTGCTGCTGCCATTGCCGGACTTACAAGATGTGTCCTTCCTAAATGACCCTGCCTACCTTCAAAATTACGATTCGAAGTTGAAGCACATCTTTCACCTGGGGAAAGTCTATCAGAATTCATTGCGAGACACATAGAGCATCCTGAATTTCTCCATTCAAATCCAGCTTTAATAAAAATATTATCTAAGCCCAAGGATTCGGCTTCTTTTTTTACCAATCCAGATCCTGGTACAACAATTGCTTGTTTAATAGAAGAAGCTACTTTGTGGCCTTCGACAATTTTTGCGGCTTCAGTTAAATCTTCGATCCTTGAATTAGTACATGAGCCTATAAAAACTTTTTCAGGTGAAATTTCAGAGATTGGTGTGCCAGGTTTTAGTCCCATATAATCTAATGCTCTTTTCATATTAGATCGTTTTATTGGATTTTCTTCTTTATTTGGGTCTGGTACTATGTCTCCGATAGAGGTCACCATTTCAGGTGAAGTACCCCAAGTTACCTGAGGCTCAATATCAGAAGCTTCAATCTTAAAAACAGTGTCGAAATTGGCATCTGAATCGCTATAAAGTTCTACCCAATTATTTATTCCCATGGCCAATATTTTACCCGAGGGAGCGAAGGGACGTCCTTTTATGTAATCAATTGTTTTATCATCTACAGCTATTAGACCAGCCCGAGCACCTCCTTCAATTGCCATATTACAAATAGTCATTCTTCCTTCCATAGAAAGAGATTTAATAGCTTCACCACCAAATTCTACAGCATGGCCTGTTCCTCCATTAGTTCCAATTTTTCCAATAATAAAAAGGATAAGATCTTTAGCTGTTATATTTTTTGAAAGTGTTCCATTAACTGAAACGAGCATGTTTTTCATTTTTTTCTGTACAAGGCATTGAGTAGCAAGTACGTGCTCTACTTCAGATGTTCCGATACCGAAAGCAAGAGTGCCGAAAGCTCCATGAGTCGAGGTATGTGAATCTCCACAAACAATAGTCATTCCTGGAACAGTGACACCTTGTTCAGGTCCAATTACATGGACTATGCCTTGGCGAGGATCATCCATATCAAATTTAGTGATTCCAAAATCTTTGCAATTTTCATCAAGAGTTTTTATTTGTAATTCAGAAAAAGCGTCAGATGGTTGATTGCTAATTGTTGGCACATTATGATCAGCAACAGCCAAATTCGCTGTTTTTCTCCAAACATTTTTTGAAGCCATTCTGAGCCCTGAAAAAGCCTGAGGAGATGTTACCTCATGAAGGAGCTGGCGATCTATGTAAATTAAAGAAGTACCATCATCGTTTTCATGAACAACGTGGCTATCCCAAAGTTTGTCATATAAAGTTTTTTTAGGCATTATTATGGAGTAGTGGCCATTTCAATAAAACCTTTTTTTTCAGTCATCATATATTGTTCTTCAAGAGCTTTTAGATATGCTTTTGCACTAGCTTCAATAATATCAGTTGAAAATCCTTTTCCTACAAAAGAAGAATCTCCTTTTCGAACTCTTACCAAGACTTCACCTTGAGCTTGCCTGCCTCCAGTGATTGAACGTACCTGATAGGATTCTATATGAGATTTAGTACCAAGAGCTCGATCAATTGCATTAAAGCAGGCATCCACAGGACCATCGCCTGTAGCGGATTCTTCAAGAAGACGATTATCAGTTTTTAATTGTACAGTGGCAGTAGGAATCGCACTTGTGCCTAAAGTTACATTTAGATATAACAATTGATAGTGTTCATCCATTTTTCTTACTTCATCACCCATTAACACTCTTAAATCATCATCAAACACTTCCTTTTTTTTATCAGCTAAGAGTACAAAATCCTTGTAAACACGATCTAATTGTTTGTTTGACATTGAATAACCAAGTTGCTTTAATCTTGCCTGAAGACCGTGCCTGCCAGAATGTCGACCTAATACAATTTTACTATCTGGTAAACCAACAGAGTCAGGTGTCATGATTTCGTACGTTTCCTTCATTTTTAGTACTCCATCTTGATGGATCCCAGATTCATGAGCAAAAGCATTTTCTCCAATAATTGCTTTATTTGGTTGAACGATCATTCCGGTAAAAGATGAGACCATAATACTAGTATTATAAATTTCTTCAGATCGAATATCTGTATGGAACCTCCAATATTTACCTCTCACTTTTAAGGCCATCACAATTTCTTCAAGAGAAGCATTCCCAGCACGTTCTCCAATACCATTTATTGTACACTCTACCTGTCTTGCACCATTACTAAGTGCTGACAGTGAATTCGCAACTGCAAGTCCAAGATCATCATGACAGTGAGCGCTGATTATTGCTTTCTCAATATTGGGAACACGTTTTTTTAGTTCGGATATTTTTTCTCCAAATTCTTGTGGCATAGTATAGCCAGTTGTGTCAGGAATATTAATAGTAGTTGCACCGGCTTCAATAGCAGCTTCAATAATTTCACAAAGAAAGAAAATATCTGTACGACCAGCATCTTCTGGTGAAAATTCGACATCATTAGTAAATGTTTTTGCAAAAGCTATCGCATCGCAACCCATTCTTAAGATATTATCACGTTTTTCTTTTATAGAAGTACCATATCGTGAATTTCCAAACTTTCCTTTTAAATGAACATCTGAAGTTCCAAGGAAAGTGTGGATTCTAAAATTTTCAGCACCTTTAACTGCATCATAAGCTGCTTTGATATCGGTTTCCATAGCTCGTGCTAAGCTGGCAACAGTTATACCTACTTCTCCAGCTACTCTTTCTACTGCCTCAAATTGCACTGAAGATGATATGGGAAATCCCGCTTCAATAATGTCTACATTCAGTTTTTCTAACTGACGAGCAATTTCTACTTTTTCATGGATGTTTAGTGATGCACCTGGAGATTGTTCACCGTCTCGGAGTGTAGTGTCAAAAATAATGATTTTTTCACTCATCCATTCATCCTTTCAATTCAATTCCATTTTTTTATTATCTATTTCATATAATTGGTTCATCGATTCAATGATTTCATTTGTTATCTTAGTGGTAGTTGAGGTGTTTTCATTTTGTCGAGATATATCAATCGTACGATAGCCTCTAGAAAGAACATCTTCTATAGATCTTTGAATTAGTGCACCAGCTTTAGGCTGATTAAATGAATAATTAAACATCATTGCAATAGAAGCAATCATACCAATAGGATTAGCTATATCTTTACCTGCAATATCAGGAGCTGAACCATGTACAGGTTCATATAACGCATATTCTTTTCCTAACGATGCTGATGGAAGCATTCCTAAGCTTCCTGAAATTGTGGCTGCAATGTCACTTAGTATATCTCCAAACATGTTTTGAGTAAGGATAACATCAAATTGACTTGGGTTGCTTACGAGTTGCATTGCTGCGTTATCAATATACATGTCTGAAAGTTTAATATGTGAATAAGATGAAGAATGAATTTCATGAACAATTAATTTCCAAAAATGGGAACTGTCTAAAACATTTGCTTTATGGACAGATGTAAGAACACCTTGCCGTTTTTCGGCGAGTTGAAATGCTGTATGTGCAATACGTTCTATTTCTTCACGTTTATAGATAAGTGTATTCCAACCTTTTTCTTCATTATATCCTTTTGGTATACCAAAGTATATACCACCAGTTAACTCTCTAACAATGATTAAATCAACTTCTTTTATAATATCATCTTTTAAAGGAGATTCCTTTAAAAGATTGGGAAACACAGTTGCTGGCCTAAGATTTGAGAAAAGAGCTAAATCTTCGCGAAGGCGGAGAAGAGCAGTCTCTGGTTTTTCATTGTGTGGAAGGGAGTCCCATTTAGGACCACCAACAGCACCTAATAGAACGGCATCTGATTTTTTACAAGCTTCAATCGTTTTGCTTGTAATAGCCATCCCATGTTTATCATATGAACAACCTCCGACAAGTCTAGTTTCAAGATTAAATGTTAAACCAAAAAGCCTACCAATTTCATGAGTAATTTTTAAGCCAGAATCCATTACTTCTGGACCAACTCCATCACCGGGCAAAACCACAAGATTATATTTTTTCTTATTTATTTCCAACAGGTAGCCAAGTCATCATTTTTCTTAGTTTCAAACCAACTTCTTCAATTAAGTGTTTTTTTGTGTTGTCTCGGAGTCTCTCCATCTCTTGTTGTCCATCAAGGTTTTCTTTAATCCATTCATCAGCAAAAGTTCCATTTTGAACTTCTAAAAGAATTTTCTTCATCTCTTTCCTTGTTTCTTCCGTTATAATTCTTGAACCTCTTGTCATCCCTCCATATTCCGCAGTATCGCTAACAGAATAATTCATTCTCTGCAAACCACCTTCGTAATAAAGGTCAACAATTAGTTTCAATTCATGGAGACATTCAAAGTATGCCAATTCAGCTGGATAACCAGCTTCAACAAGAGTTTCAAAACCAACCTTTATAAGTTCAGCCGAACCTCCACATAGTACAGCTTGTTCACCAAATAGATCCGTTTCAGTTTCATCTTTAAAATTAGTTTGAATAGCACCTGCGCGGGTACATCCAATACCTTTTGCCCAAGCCAATGCTAGATCTTTAGTATTACCTGAGGGATCTTGGTGAATAGCAATAAGGCAAGGGACACCACTATTATTTACGAATGATCTTCTAACAAGATGACCGGGACTCTTGGGAGCTATCATCATAATATTTATAGAATCTAAGGGTTTAATTTGATCATAATGAATGTTAAAACCGTGTGCAAATGCAAGAGTGTCTCCTTGCTTTAGATATGGTGCGATTTCATTTTCATAAACTGTTTTTTGATTTTGATCTGGAACAAGCATCATTAAAACATCCGACCAAGAAGCAACATCAGATACTGACATTACTTCAAATCCTTCATCTTCGGCTTTTGGTTTTGAAGAACTAGAATTCCGAAGTCCAATACGTACATTTAAATTACTATCTTTCAAATTTAAAGCATGTGCATGACCTTGGCTTCCATACCCAATAACAGCAATTTTTTTATTTATTAAATGAGACAGATCAGCATCTTTTTCATAAAAAACATTTACCATTTTTACTCCATAATTAATAGCTATTAATTTATTACAATATCTAAAACTATATTCATAACATAACTTGCATTTTTTCTAATGACGAGATATAGCAACGCTTCCTGACCGTACAAATTCAACATTCTCAAATTTATCTAGGTCAAATAGAAGGTTATCTATTTCCTTAGATGTTCCCATTGCTTCAATAATAAATGAGGAACCTTTGTCTTCTAAAATACTCACGCCCTTATTTTTAGCTAGCTGTCTAATATTCTTTTCGTTTCCAGATGACAAAGAAAACTTTACTAAAAGATTTTCTCTAATAATATGTGAATCTCCATAAACACTTTGTACTTCAATTACATCAACAAGATTTTTTAAGGTTTGCGCATAAATTTCTTGTCGCTCATCTGGGATATCATTTACCACAATTGTTACCCTGCTAATATTTTGTTGTTCACAAGGAGCTACAGCTAAACTTTGAATATTAATGTTTCTTCTACGAAACTGGTTTACTATACGATTAAGTGCACCAGGAGTATCTTCAACAATAACGACATATGTCTGTTTCATTATTACTAGTTTTCCTCAGTTGCCTTTATTGATTTTTTCTCTATATCATTATTGGGTCTTCTTATCATTTCATGAAGATTCGCCCCTGCTGGAACCATTGGATAGACCATATCATGTTGGTCTACAACAAATTCAATTAAACCACAACTTTTTGATGAACGAACTTCTTGTATTGTTTTTCTAGCTTCATCTTCATTGAAAACCCTGTGACCTTGGATGCGGTATGCCTCAGCTAGTTTGACGTAGTCAGGACTGTAAATAGGTGTCTCTGAATAGCGTGCATCATAAAATAGCTCTTGCCATTGTCTTACCATTCCAAGATAACCATTATTTATTATTGCAATATTAATATTAACTGATTCTTGAACTATGGTGGCGAGTTCCATAAGAGTCATTTGAATTCCACCATCACCTACAACAACCCAAATTTCTTTGCCTTTAACACTAAAACTGGCACCAATTGCAGCGGGTAGGGCAAATCCCATTGTCCCAAGTCCTCCTGAAGTTATGAGAGTCCTAGGGTCGTTATGAGCATAGTATTGTGCCTCTAACATCTGATGTTGGCCAACATCAGAAACAATTACAGCATTGCCTTTAGTTCCCTCCCATATTGATCGAATAGCATGGGCTGCCATAAATACATTAGACTGTTGGTTTAATATCTCAACTTCATCAACTTCAGATTGCCATTTTTTAATTTGATTTAGCCATTTATTTCGGTCTTTATTAATTACTTCTGGAATTATTTTAAGAAGAACAGTAGAAAGATCACCATGGATTGCTGCATCTACATTTACATTCTTATTTAATTCAGCTTTATCTATATCAATATGGATTTTTTTAGAGTTTGGTGAATAAGTTTTCAAATTTCCTGTTACTCTATCATCAAAACGCATTCCGCAAGCGATTAATAAATCAGCATCTTGAATCGCGTTATTGGCATGAGCATTTCCATGCATTCCCATCATTCCCATATTTAAAGGGTGATTACTAGGAAAGCTACCAATTCCAAGTAATGTTGTAGAGACGGGAATTACACCACTTTCAGCTAGTTTTTTTACTTGGGAAGTTCCTTCAGAAAGTAGAATTCCATGCCCAGCTAAAATGACAGGCTTTTCTGAGCTATTAATTAATGTTATTGCTTTTGATAATTCTCCATCAATGTTTTCATAATTTGGCATATTGATACTTACAGTCCGTGAAGCAGCTTTAGGATAATTATAAATAGTCTTTGCGTTTTGAACATCTTTTGTAATATCAATTACTACTGGACCTGGGCGCCCTGTTCTAGCAATCTCAAAAGCATCAAAAATAGTTTTAGAAAGTTCATCGACGTCAGTTACAAGATAATTGTGCTTTGTGATAGGAAGAGTGATACCAGTAACATCAACTTCCTGAAAAGCGTCGGTTCCTATTACTGATTTAGGTACCTGTCCCGTTATACATATAATGGGTGAAGAGTCCAACATAGCTGTTGCAAGACCCGTAACCATATTAGTTGCTCCTGGACCAGAAGTCGCCATTGCGACTCCAACTTTACCGCTAGCTCTTGAATAACCATCTGCCATATGNGTAGCACCTTGTTCNTGTCGAACTAATACNTGATGNATCTTNCCNTCATATTTGGTAAGGGCATCATAAGCAGGNAAAATTGCTCCACCTGGGTANCCAAAGACAACATCTACACCTTCCTCAATCAGACTTTCCCATATAATTTCTGCACCAGTTAGNTCTCTTTTTGCTTTCATAATTTGATTTCCTTACCTGTTTTCAATACGGCACCTGTATTAGCCGAAGTCACTAATGCCGAATAACGGCCTAAATACCCATTCTCTATGCGAGGCTTAAATTTGGGCAACTTTTCTAATCTAGCTGATAATTCAGAATCAGAAAGATCAACAGAAATGGATTTATTCGGAATATCTATGGTAATTGAATCACCATCTATTAGGGCACCTATTGGACCACCTTCTGCAGCTTCAGGAGAGATATGGCCTACGCACGCTCCACGAGTTGCGCCAGAAAAACGTCCATCGGTAATTAGAGCAACTTTATCACCAAGTCCAAGCCCCATAATTGTACTTGTCGGAGCAAGCATTTCAGGCATTCCAGGGCCACCTTTAGGGCCTTCATATCTTATTACTACAACGTCACCAGGTTGTATCTGACCATCTAGTATTCCCTTAAGTGCATCGTCTTGCGAATTATAAATGCGAGCATTTCCAGTAAAAGTCATTACTGAGGGGTCGACCGCAGCTGTTTTTACTATAGACCCATTTGGTGCAAGATTACCAAATAAAACTGAAAGACTTCCAGTTGGGGAATAGGGGTTTTTAATTGATCGGATTACGTTTTGATTAGATACTTTAGCACTTGCAATATTTTCTCCTAACGTGAATCCTGTAACAGTTGGCCTGGAAAGATCAAGAACGTCAAGTTTAGATAGTTCATTAAGTATAGCTGAAACACCGCCAGCTTCATCAACATCTTCCATATGAACATCTTTGGTCGCTGGACTAACCTTACACAAATACGGAACTCTTTCAGCTAATTCATTTAATTCTTTTAAGTCAAAAAATATTTCAGCTTCTCTTGCAATAGCAAGAGTATGGAGAACAGTATTTGTGCTGCCGCCCATTGTCATATCGAGACTGAAAGCATTTAAAAGGGATGAACGATTTAAAATATCTCTAGGTTTCAGATCATCTTCAATTAGTTTTACGATTCTTTTACCAGCAAGTTTTACCAATTCCTTACGTCGATTGTCAATTGCTAAAATTGATCCATTCCCAGGAAGAGCAAGCCCCAAGGCTTCAGCTAAACAGTTCATGGAATTTGCAGTAAACATACCAGAGCAAGAGCCACATGTAGGGCAACTTAAAATTTCAAGTTTTTTGAGCTCATCGTCATTAATAGATCCAGCCTGATGTTTCCCTACGCCTTCAAAGACAGAAACCAAATCGACTCTCTCACCAGTTTCAATTCGACCGGCTTTCATTGGTCCTCCAGACACGAAAATTGCTGGGATATTTAATCGAACCATAGCCATAAGCATTCCAGGAACAATTTTATCACAATTGGCAATGCAAACAATACCATCTAAGCGATGAGCTTCTACTACAGTTTCAACACTATCAGCAATTAGTTCACGACTTGGCAAAGAGAATCGCATTCCAATATGACCCATTGCAATACCATCATCTACTCCGATAGTATTAAATTCNAAAGGAACTCCACCTGCTGCCCGAACCGATTCTTTTGCTGACTTACCTAAGTCTTGTAGATGGACGTGACCTGGAATTAGATCAATATAAGAATTTGCAATACCTATGAAAGGTTTTTGAAAATCTTTTTCTTCTTGAATAACACCAGTAGCACGTAATAAGCTCCTATGAGGTGCGTGTTCAAACCCAAGTTTTATTTTATCAGATCTCATGACAATTCATCCCATTTGATGCCAAATTGACCATACCGTCAAGCTATGTAACCAACAAATTTAAGATCAGGTTGGAAAGGTAAGTAGTGGAGTTTGCCTCCGCCGTCCTTTCACCTGGGCCTTTTATTCTGTTGGCTAGGCTACTTAGGACGGAAGCCCAATAAGAATAATCACCAGAAGAAGGTTGAGAATAGAGGAACCGATCAGTGATTGGCTAATCACTTTAGTAATTCCACATAATGAAACTATTTTTATTCTTCTATTCACTTCTAACATTCTTCCATGTAATAACTAGTCTAACTTTAACTATTAATTCTTTTGGGTGTCAAGCTTTTTCTTAAAAGAGAATTCTAGAGTGTTAAGTTTAATCTTTTTCAACAAAAGGTGGGTTTTGAAGGTGTTTTTCTAGCCTATTTTTTGATAAAAGAGGTCGTCTATAATATTCAAATTTTTGGTTAGTACCATGCCAATTATTAAATCGCTGCAAAACTTCTACAGATCCACTAAATCTTTCTGATATTCCTTCACGAACATGTCCAGTTACAAATTTAAATTGTTTTTTTTTTGCCCAATTTATATAGACTCTTTTGAGTGCTTTAGCATATCCATTACCTTTATATTTTTTAAGGACAACAAAAGCATATGTATATAGCGTATTTTCCCCCCCTAAATTACTATCACATTGAAAAGAAGGGTCATTTATAAAATATTCAAGTGGAACTCCGATTATATAGCCTATAATAACTTTATTCTTTCTTGCAACAAACGGTAGGGTATGAGGATAATTAAAATATTTTTTGATACTTGTTTCTGTTAATCTAGCATCTTCTGTAAACTCCTCAACTAGATGATGTGAAATCATAATAAGTTGCGCAATATCTTTTTCTCCAATATGCTCTATTATTTCAATTTGAAAATTTAGAGATGAAGAGGCTATAATTCTTGAATTGGTTTGTTTATTTATTTTTAATGAAAGTTGTTTAGATGGTTTTTTTGAAAAATAATTCAATTTTAATTATTTAAAAGATAGGACTTTTTTGAAATGAAAATTTTTATGCATTTAGAACTCTCGTTGCTTAGCGTTGTAACATTGGTGTAAGTTAATACATTGAAATTATTCAATGATATATTAAAGGAAGCGATCTCAAACTTCAATTCTAGACTCTGTGTAGGTCTTGATATTGATGCAAATCGTATTTTGGGTGATTCAATACCATCTTTGGTTGAATTAAAAACATTTACTCGGTCAATAATTGAATCAACAATTGATCATGTTTGTGCGTTTAAAATAAATCTAGCTTTTTATGAATATTATGGATCTAAAGGATTCTCATGGCTTGAGGAAACATTGGAGGTTATTAATGGTCGCCGTTTAGTAATAGGGGATGGTAAGCGAGGTGATATTGGCAATACTGGTCAAAAATATGCATCTTCAANGTTCGATCATTTTGGATTCGATGCNGTTACTTTATCTCCATATATGGGTCAAGATTCAATTGAACCATTTTTAGATCGGTCTGATAGAGGAGCTTTTGTTTTGTGTTTAACTTCAAATCCAGGCTCTAGAGATATTCAACTTTCAAAAGGTTCTGGAATAGCCATATATAAAAAAGTAATTTCAATGATTAAAGACCTTAATGAAAATAATAACTGTGGATTGGTCGTAGGAGCAACCAAAACCGATCAAATAGCTGATATTCGTCTTGAAGCTGGTGACCTTCCTTTTTTGATTCCAGGAATTGGAGCACAGGGAGGGGATCTTGAAGGAAGTGTATCCGCTGGCAATACTGATGGCATTGCATTGATAAATGTTTCCAGAGGTATCCTCTATGCATCGGATCCTTCTCTAGCGGCTATGGATTATAAATCAAAGATAAATTTAGTTCTAAATAATTCTGCGGGAATTTAAGTTATGGAATTAAGATCAATAATGGAAGAATATGGTGCCATATTAAAAGGGCATTTTATACTCACCTCTGGACGTCATAGCAATATTTACCTTGAAAAATTCCGACTCCTTGAAAATCCTGAGATGGTAGATAAAATTGGAGAGGAAATTGCTAAATTAATAAAAAGAATAGAAATAGATGTTGTTTTTGGTGCTGCTATTGGTGGTATTTTAATTAGCTATGGAGCAGCAAAGGCCTTAAAAACGAGGAATGTTTTTGCTGAAAGAGTAGATGGAGAATTAAAATTACGTCGTGGTTTCAAGCTTAACCAAGGAGAAAAAGTTCTTATTGTAGAAGATATAATTACTACTGGAGGATCAGTAGAGGAATTACTTGAAATTGTAAAATATTATCATGCTGAGGTTGCTTCGGTAGTTTGTATTGCAGATCGTACAGAAAATGGAATTGATTTTGGTCCAAATACTAAATCTCTAATGAGATTTCCGGCTATCACATGGAAACCTGAAAACTGTCCTTTATGTAAAAAGAATGAACCATTAACATCAAGGGGTAGAACAGGAAAATGATAAAAAGAAAATTAATATTTACTTCTATTTTATTTACATATTTTATGTTGGTGATTTCATGCAATGAAAATCCGGAGGAATATGCTGTAATTATTACTGAGAAAGGTAAGATTTTTCTTCGTTTTTTTCCTGAGATTGCCCCAAAGCATGTTGAAAGTTTTAAAATATTAGCAAGAGAAGGTTTATATAATGGAACTTCTTTTCACAGGGTTATAAAAGATTTTGTCATACAAGGTGGGGATCCGAATTCAAAAGATGGAGACAGTTTTAATGATGGGCAGGGTGGAAGAGCAGGAAAATATTTTGGTATAGGAGAAAAAGATATACCTGACACATGGACAATTCCAGCAGAGTTTAATGATATGAAACATAAAAAAGGAACGCTATCAATGGCTCGTGCTAAAGAAAATGATTCCGCAGGAAGTCAATTCTTTATCTGTTTAGATAGTCTCCCAACTCTAGATGGAAAATACACGATTTTTGGTGAAGTTATTGATGGTATGGATATAGTAGAAAAAATTGGTGACGCATATACTCCTCGAAAGCGTAATCCTTACTATAGTAGACCAGATGGAGATAACCCTAGGCCTAACATTTTCATGGATGTTGAAATAGGAATTGCTGAAGAACTTGGATTGGAATTATCAACAGTCAATAAATAATTTTCGTTTGAAACAATTTTATTATTAATTCTTAAACTTAGTAGTCTAAAAAATATCATCGATAGAACAAATGAATATTAAAAAAATAATTACTTTTGCCCTTGTTTTGATAAGTGTCTTAATTGCTGGCATTATTTTTTTTGAAGAAAACTCATCAGCTAAATCTATCAAAACTTTACAAACTTCATCTAATTCAAGTAATGAAAAATCATCTAAATTAAAAGCCCCAGATTTCACTTTGACCGATACTGAAGGCAATAAAGTTTCTTTATCTGACTATAAGGGAAACATTATAATTATTAATTTTTGGGCTACTTGGTGTGGCCCATGTAAGTTTGAAATTCCTGACTTGATAGATTTATATAAAAAATATAACGGAGACGTGGTAGTATTAGGTATATCTCTTGATTATGATGGTCCTACTGTAGTTCCACAATTTGCTGATCAATATGGAATAAACTATCCTATTTTATATGGAGATAGTAAAATTGTTAGTACTTATGGTAATGTTACTGGTATCCCAACAACTTTTATTATTGATAGAGATTTAAATCTTTACCGTAGGTATGTGGGGTATCGACCTTCTACAGTTTTTGAACAAGATATAAAAGATTTGATATAATTATTTTTTAACTATTTGTCAATTTCTTACATGTTTTATTTTGTATTGAGTGATTTGTCAAAATAAAGCAGTTTTATCAACAAATGCAGATAAGAAAAATTATAAAGTATAGATTTTCTATAATTATTACTCTCCTGATTTTTGGCTGTATTATTCCCAACAATAATAATTCACTAGTTAAAGCTTATATTACATTACAAGGTGTTGATAAAGTTGCAGTGATCGATGTTAGAGCAAGAAAGGTAATTAAAACAATAGATGTTGATTTTATTGATACAGGAGATAGACCTCATTATGTAGTTATTGATAAATCAAATGGTTATTGGTACGTAACCCTTATTTCATCTGGTTATATATTGAAATTTGATTTAGAAAGAGATGAATTTATTGATTCAGTTCGTATAGGGAATATGCCAGCTCTTATGGCTTTAGATGAACCAAACCAAATACTATACATTTCTCGTTTTATGCCTATGCCTTCTATGGGCATGGTTGGATCGAATGCATCAATTATAGATATAATTGATGCTTCTAATATGAAGGCTATTGGTAAAATTGATGTAGGTGCAAGTTCGCCTCATGGCATAGCATTGAGTTCAGATGGTAAGAAACTATGGGTGGCTAGCAATGAGGCATCCCATTTTTTTGAAATTGAAATTTCTCGCTTAAGAGAAGAGGGTTATCAACCAAGAAATTTCAAGATCGGATTAGATGTACCTGATAGTTATAATATTAACGATATGATTTATAACGCGTTAGAATTAGAATTGAACAAAAAAGATTCTAAACTTTTCATTACTTGTTCTGGAAGTAATGAGGTGCGAATCTTTGATACATCTAGTGGTGAAATAATTACAAAATTTTTTCTTAAAAAACAGCCTTGGCATATTGCTCTGAGCAATGACAATAAAAGTTTATTTACAACTAATCGAGGGGGACAGAGTGTTAGTAAGATAAATCTTGAAACTGAAAGTATTGAGGAGGTTTCTGATAGTTTATTACAAATGCCTCATGGTTGTGCACTTATACCTGATGAAAGTGAACTTATTGTTAGTGCTGCAGGAGGAAATCGCGTATTAGTTGTTGATACAAAATCTATGAAAATTTTGGATATCATTAATTTCGATACACAGATGTCAATGCCTACTGGTATTGCTATTTACGAAAAAAATTAGAAGAATATTGTGAGTTGGAATTCTATTTTATTTTACTCATGTATTTTATTAGTATTTGGATGCGAACACAATCAAGATTTAGTCAAATTTGATTCTAGGGATTTCCCAATTCAACAATCATTTACTGTATCTGATTTTGAACCAGCCACTGAATGCCAATCTTGCCACCCTACTCATTATAAAGAATGGACAGGTTCAATGCATGCATATGCCTTCACGGATCCAGTTTGGTTTAAACAGCATAGCAAAGAGCAAGCACATTTTAAATCGAAAGGTAAAGAGCTTGGACAGTTTTGTATTATGTGTCATAGCCCAATTGGATTTCTTACAAGAGAAATTGATAACCCTTCCGAATTTGATATATCTCAAAAAGAGGGTCTTTCTCAGCAGGCTAGAGAAGGGGTTAGCTGTTCATTTTGCCATTCCACTACTCATCTGTCACCTTCAACAAATGTTGATTTTTCTGATGAAATGAATGAAGGAATACAATTCTTTTTAAATCCAGGTGAGATTCAATATGGTTCTATAAAAGATCCATTGCCAAATAATTTTCATGAATCTGAATTTCATCCAGATTATGATAAATCAGAATACTGTAGAGGATGTCATAATTTGACAATTTCAGGAAAAGAAGCTGAAATGACTTTCAAGGAATGGTCTCAAACTTCATTTGAAGCAATGGGCGTTGAATGTCAATCATGCCATATGGAAAACTACTCAGGGTATGCAGTAGATAAAAAACTCTTCCCAAATGCACCTTATAGAAAAAATCTGCATAGACATAATTTTATAGGTTTGGACCATGCATTGACACCTTTCCCAGAGAAAGAAGCTCAATTAGCATCTATAAATTCTTTGTTAAAATCAGCAGCTGAAATAAACTTTTCTACAATATTCCCTGACTATCTTTTACCAGGCCAAAAGTTCAATTTAGGTGTAATTGTAACCAATAAATCAGGTCATAACTTACCGACTGGGACTACCTTTTCGAGACAAATTTGGTTAGAGATTAATATTTTGTCTGATTCAGATACTATTTATAAGAGTGGTCATTTGGATCCTAATGGTGATCTCTATGATTTTTATATTGATCCTGAGGGAAAAGAAGATCCTGACCTCACCATTTTTCGCACGGTTCTATATGATGTTATTGGAGATTCAGGACTGAGACATGTTTCAGTAGAACGTATGGTAAAGAAGACTGATACTACTATTCCTGTGCAGAGTTCAATTACAGCAGACTTTGAATTTGATGTCCCTGAAAATATTGAGAATATTTTTATCAAGGTTCGATTAAGGTTTAGACCATTGCCCCCATTTTTTATTCGAGAATTTGGTTTAAATAGTGAGGAAAAAAATCTAAAAATTTTTAATGGCGATTCATTAAGTGTCGAGATCCCAGTTAGAAGCTTAAATTGAAATTAATTGTCAAAATCATCATTCTCCTTTTTTTTCAAATTTTATCAGGACAAGAAGTGATTCTTCCTAGAAACAATACTTCAATTATAATTAATAATGATACACTCTCTAACCCATTCTCTAGGGGTTTTAATCGTCCCTTGGTTCAGTTTATTTATTGGGATAATGATAATTTGTTAGACCTTTTTATATCTGACTCGGATTTCAATATCAAATACTATGAACAAGATATTGCTAATCCTGAATTATTTGTACTTAGGACTAGAACTTTCAACGATCTAATAATTGGATTATGGTATAGATTTGTAGACTATGATTCTGATGGGGATCAAGATCTTATACATGCTAGCATTTATCCCTCTGATGGGGGTGCATTCCCTCTTTTTGTTTACGAAAATATTAATGGAAAACTCAATTTCAGAACGGATAAACTTCTCGATTTTCAAGGCAAACCATTGACAATTAATTCATTAGTATTTCCTACTTTTTCAGATTTAGATAATGATGGATTAGAGGATTTATTTTTTGGCACTATAGCTGGAACAGTTACCCAATACAAAAATCTTGGACTTAGGGATAATCTTCCATTATTTCGCTTTGAAACAAATACATTTGAGAATATTATGATTGTATGGACTCCAGCCAGAGGTAATAGGCACGGTGCTAATGCAATAGAATTTTTTGATGTTGATTCTGATGGTGACAAGGATCTTTTCTGGGGAGATATTTTTCAACCCAGCTTATTTTTTCTTGAAAATATTGGAACTGCAGAAAATCCTGACATTCGTGACACACTTATGACTTTTCAATATCCTTTGATTGATCCAATTCAAACTACAGGTTTTAATGTTGCGAGATTTGCTGATCTAGATCAAGATGGGGATAGTGAATTATTCGTTACTGTTCAATCAGGTATTTTTGGAACTGAATTGACAAATAACTTCCTTTATTTTGAGAATGTTGGAAATGCAAAATCATCAAAATTCCAATATAAAACTAATAGGTTTTTAAGAGGGCTTGACTTGGGGTCATATAGTGCACCAGCCTTTGCTGATATAGATGCAGATGGTGATGCAGATTTATTTATTGGAAATGAATTTAATGAAAGATTAGCGGGATTAAGAGGAACCGTATTCTTTTTTAGGAATTCTGGCGGATCTGATTCAACTATACTTGTATTGGAGGATTCCACTTTTTTTCCTGAATTAACAGGTAATAATCTAACACCGGCTTTTGCCGATCTAGATCAAGATGGAGATTTAGATGCAATCATTGGTGATTGGAATGGGAAATTATATAAGTATACGAATTACGGAAGTCCTTCATCTCCTATTTTTGAGTATAAAGGTGAATTTTTAGGAGTAGATGTAGGTGGCCTTTCTCATCCGGCTCTAGATGATCTAGATCAAGATGGAGATATTGATTTATTAGTGGGAAGTAGGGAAGGAAATATTTTTTATTGGGAAAATGTAGGAAGTTTTAACTCTCCTGAATTTAATCTAGTATCTGATGATCTATTTAAAGGAGAAAAAATTGGTCGAAAAACAGCGCCGACAATATTTGATATTAATAGGGACGGAAGAAAAGAAATAGTAATTGGAACAGAAGGGGGAAAGCTATTTCTAGCTTTTAAGAATGAGGGAATTTGGGATCTTAAAGAATTTGATAATATGCCTTATGCTGGTTCAAATATTGTTCCATCTTTAGTCGATTTAAAAAAAAATGGAACAATTGAAATGATATTAGGTTCATTAAATGGTGGATTGGAAATTATCAAAGTTCAAATGCCATTGACAGTAGCAAATTTAAATAAAGAAAACAAAAAAATTGACAATCTTATGGTTTCTCCAAATCCATTTAATAGTTATTTAAACCTTTCATTTAATCTTTCAACAAATAGTTTCGTAAATATTTCTTTATTTGATTTGTTAGGCCGCAATGTTGATACGATTTTAGATGAAACAATTGATAAAGGATATTATAACTTTAAGGTTCAACCCAAATATATTACTTCAGGTATTTATATTATTAAAGCGAGAATTTTTTCATCAATAGGTTCGAGAATTTTAGAAAAAAAAATTATCTATATAAAGTAAATCAATGAAACTTTTTTTATTTTAGCAATTTAAATAAATAATACTATTGAAAGGTATAATGATAAATGATGAGGAAAATAAAGTTATTAATTTTTCTATTTCTGAGTGTTAATCTTCATTCACAATCTGCTAAATTTTTTAGTCAAACTTTTTCTGAAGTTGCTAAAAATGTCAATCCTGCAGTAGTAACTATAACAAGTGAAAGAGTTCAAAAAGAACAATTTAGAAATCCTTTCGAAGAATTTTTTGGTGATGAATATTTTCGTTATTACGCACCTGAACGTGAAAGACGAAGTCAGGCTCTTGGTTCTGGAGTAATTGTTGATGCTTTTAATGGATTTATTATTACAAATAATCACGTTATTCAGGATGCAGATGAAATTTCAATTATTTTAATTGATGAGCGAGAATTTGAAGCGGAGATTATAGGATCAGACCCAAAAAGCGATATTGCAGTTCTCAAAATTGAAGCTGACAATTTATCTTCTGTTGGCTTAGGAGATTCTGATAATCTTGATGTGGGTGAATGGGTCTTAGCAATTGGCAGCCCATTTTCTGCAAACCTTAGCCATACAGTAACGGCAGGTATCGTAAGTGCAAAAGGTCGAAGTAGCGTTATAGGAGGTGTCGATTACCAAGATTTTATTCAAACCGATGCCGCTATTAACCCAGGTAATAGTGGCGGTGCTCTAGTGAATCTAGATGGAGAACTTGTTGGAATAAATACAGCTATTGCTACTGGTGGATATATGCGTAGTAATGCAGGTGTAGGATTTGCTATTCCATCTAATCTAGCCAAGAATATAATGAATGATCTTATATCTGAAGGACGAGTTATTAGAGCTTGGCTGGGTGTTTTTATTCAAGATGTTAATGATGGAATAGCTAAAGCCCTTGATCTTCCAGATAGAAGTGGTGCTGTGGTTACTGAAGTTGTTGATGATAGTCCTGCAGAAAAAGCAGGATTCAAGGTTGAAGATGTAATTATAGAATTTTCTGGAACTAAAGTTCGAGATTCATCCCATTTAAAAAATCTAGTTTCTTCTTCCCAGCCTGAAACAAAAGAGCCAGTTGGAATTATCAGAAATGGGAGAAAAAGAACATTAAGAGTGGATCTTGTCGAATTGCCAGAAGAGGATGTAATTTTTGCTTCAAAACCACCACCTTCATATTCTTTAGGAATGCGCGTAGAAGATCTCGATACAGCAATGTTACGTCAATTCAGGTTAAATAAAGATGAGGTTGGTGTTGTTGTAGTTGAAGTTGAGGCATCAAGTGTTGCTTCCCGCTCTGGAATCCAACCTGGTGATATAATAAAGCGTATAGGAGATAATGATATTAATTCGGCTCGTGAGTTTAGGAATGTTATTTCAAAGTTAGATGTTAAAGATTCTATTCTTTTGCTTATCAAACGGAGAGGAAGCTCTATCTTTTTGCCATTGGAAAAATAATTTAGTTTAATTCTTTTCAATTCTCTTTATCATTTCAATGAGCTAATTAGAATTGTTTTATTTCAATTGTATACACAAAATTAGATTGAATTATTTTGATTTAGATGGTTATAAAGTTAAGTTTTCAAAATGAAAAGTAGTCATTTAGTGTAAAATGAGCGAGAAAACCATTTTTTACCTTCAGAATTATTTATTTTCTAATGTTACAAGTTAATTTTCATTATTTAAGCTCCCCTTATTTAGTTGGTCTAGGTAGTTATAATTATGAAAAAAGGAATCTTCCTGTTTTCTTTCTGTTAGAGTTGTTTTTTTGCCTGAATTTAATGTTTAGCATGACTTTACAAATTTTATCTAATAAAGTTGGCCATGTTAAATAAAGTTAATCCTAGAGTTGATTTTGTGCAGTTAGAACATGAAATATTAAAGTTCTGGAAAGATGCTGATATTTTCAAAAAAAGGACTCTTTTGAATAAAGGAAACAAAAAATGGTCTTTTATTGATGGTCCAATCACTGCTAATAATCCCATGGGAGTTCATCATGCTTGGGGGCGAACTTATAAGGATCTTTTCCTTCGATATAAATCTATGCGAGGTTATGATTTGCGTTTTCAAAATGGTTTTGACTGCCAAGGTTTATGGGTAGAAGTAGAAGTTGAAAAAGAAATGGGCTTTAAAAGTAAAAAAGATATTGAAGAATATGGAATAGATACATTTGTAAATAAATGTAAGGAAAGAGTTTTACGTTATTCTCGCATTCAAACTCAACAGTCAATTCGTCTTGGATATTGGATGGATTGGAATAACCTTGATCAGTTAAAAAAATTAGAAGATCTAATTGCAAAAAATCCTCAAAAAAGAATCACTATTCAAGGTAAAAATGCTCCTATTACTGATTCAGTTGAAGGAATAGTTGGACGTCTTGGTATGCCTGAAATTGGAGGAAGTTATTTTACTTTTTCTAATGAAAATAATTATATGATATGGAGAGCGATAAAGAATTGTTATAAAAATGGTTGGTTATATAGAGGGGCTGACACTATGCCGTGGTGTCCTCGTTGTTCAACTGGAATAAGCCAACATGAAATAGTAACTGACGGTTACGAGGAAATTACCCATAGAAGCGTTTATGTTAAATTTCCTGTGAAGAATCGCAGAGATGAATCATTACTAATATGGACCACAACACCTTGGACTCTCACAAGTAATGTTGTAGCTGCTGTAGGTCCTAATCTAAAATATGTAAAAATTCGCTTAACGGATACAGATGAGTTTCTTATCCTATCCAAAAATCGAACGAAAGTTATTAAATCTAAATTTACGATTGAGGAAGAATTTAAAGGTTCTGAAATGATTGATTGGGAGTATACTGGTCCTTTTGATGAATTAATAGCTCAGAAGAAATCTGGTGGATGGACAGAATTTGATGGAATAATAAAAAATATTAATGTTAGTTCTATAGAATCTCACAGAGTAATTCCTTGGGATGATGTAAGTGAAGATGAAGGTACTGGTATCGTTCATATTGCACCTGGTGCAGGATCAGAAGATTTTAATTTAGGAAAGGAATTTAATCTTCCAGTTATTGCACCTCTTGATGAGGAAGGAAAATTTATTAATGGATTTGATTGGTTAACTGGACTATCAGTTTCAGAAGTTACAAAACCTATTTTCCAAAATCTTAAGGATAAGGAGATTCTTTTCAGTATTGAAAATTATACTCATAGATATCCGACATGTTGGAGATGTAAGACTGAGCTTGTTTTTAGGTTAGTTGACGAATGGTATATCAGTATGGAGGAACTCCGTCCACGTTTGATGGATATTACTCGTCAAATAAATTGGATACCAAGCTTTGGACTTGAGAGAGAACTTGATTGGCTTAATAATATGCATGATTGGATGATTTCAAAAAAACGTTATTGGGGTCTGGCCTTGCCTATTTGGGAATGCGAATCTTGCGAAAATTGGACCGTAATCGGCGATGACAAGGAATTAAAAAAACGATCTGTATCAGGTCACGAATTTTTTGATGGAAGGACTCCTCATCGACCTTGGATCGATAGTATTAAAATTAGCTGTGAAAAATGTGGTAAGGTAATGACTAGGGTTCCCGATGTTGGGAATCCTTGGTTAGATGCTGGAATAGTAACTTTCAGTACCCTTAGATATAGACAAGATCCTAGTTACTGGGAGAAATGGTACCCTGCAGATTGGATTAGTGAGAGTTTTCCCGGACAGTTTCGAAATTGGTTTTATAGTATGCTTGTGATGGGGACGATTATTGATAAAAGTCCTTCATTTAAAACTAATTTTGGTTATGCGACTCTAATGGCTGAAGATGGTCGCGAAATGCATAAAAGTTGGGGTAATTCTATTGAATTTAATGAAGCTGCAGACAAAATGGGTGTTGATGTTATGAGATGGATGTATTCAGCCCAAAATCCTGAGCAAAATCTTTTATTTGGATATGAAAAAGCTAAAGAAATCCGTAAGAGATTAATTACTATTTGGAACGTTTATTCCTTTTTTGTTACATATGCTCGACTTGATGAATTTGACCCATTAATTAATGTAAAAAAAGATCATTTTACTCAGCTTGATCGTTGGATTATTGCAAAAATGGATAAACTTGTTGTTTTAGCAACAGAATCTTACGACAATTTTAGAGTAGATCGTTTCATGAAAAATATAGATAGATTTTTAGATGATCTATCAAATTGGTATGTTAGACGTAATCGTAGAAGATATTGGAAAAGTGAAAATGATGAAGATAAAAATGCCGCATATTTCACACTTTACAATGTTCTAAAAAAACTTATATTAATCCTTTCACCAGTTATCCCATTTGCAACTGAGGACATTTATCAAAACCTTGTTCGTGGTCTTGAGCCTAACGAACCTGAGAGTATTCATTTAAATAGTTTTCCTAAGGTAGTTGCTAATAATATTGATGAAAAATTGATTAAAGAAATGGATACTGTAGTCAAGACTGTTGAAATGGGAAGACATGCTAGGAATAAAGCATCTTTGAAGATTCGACAGCCGTTAAAAAAACTTCTCTTTTTTACTGAATATTCAGCTGTAGCTGAAGCAATCCTTTTGAATAAAGATCAAATTTTGGATGAATTAAATGTTAAGGAGATTGAAAGAGTTTCATCATATAGTGATTTGCTTAGGAGGGAATTAAAACCAAATTATTCTACTTTAGGCGAAAAATTTTCTGATCAAGTAAAGTATATGGCTTCAATAATACAAAATTATTCTTATGAAGAATTTGCAAAAAAAATTAAATCCTCTAATTCAATAACTCTTTCTTGTAATGGGAAAAACTATGAATTAGTGAAAGAAGATTTTATTGTAAATCAAGAATCAGTTAAAGGTAGATCCTCAGTATCACAAGGCGATTTAATTGTTAGTGTGACTACTGAACTTACTGAAGATTTAATTCATGAAGGTTACATAAGAGAAATTATTCGTTCTTTACAAAATATGAGGAAAGAAGCTGACTTTAATGTTGAAGATAGGATTAAAGTTTTTTGTCAAGCTGATAAAGATATGTCTGCTATAATTAGTAAATATGAAGATTATTTTAGATCTGAAGTTCTAGCTGTAGAGTTGGATTTCAGTGAAATTAGTGGGGAACTGACCAAGAAAATTTCAGTTGGGAAAAAAAGAATTGTATTTGGAATTTCACGTGTTAAAGTTTAATTAATGGAGATAGAATGACAGCAAAAAAGAAATTAACAAAAAAGCAACTTGCTGAATACGAGAAAATCGTTTTAAATATGCGCAATAAGGCAATAGATGATTCTGATGCCATTAAAGAAAATTCTATCAATGATAGTGGAAACATTGATAGTACTGCTACAGATTCAAATTATGCTTACCATATGGCAGATGTTGGTACAGATTCACATGAAAGGGAAAAATCATTTTTGTGGTATACTCGTGGAAGCAATTTTATAAGACATCTAGATGAAGCATTAGATAGAATTAAAGACGGTACTTTTGGGATTTGTAAGGGTTGTGAAGAATTAATCCCTCATGAAAGGTTAAAAGAAGTTCCTAATACTACCCAGTGCGTAAACTGCAAAAGCAAAAAAAATTAATTATTATTTGAATCCAATTTTTTATACTGTTTTGTCTGTATTCCTTGATCAGCTTACTAAAGCAATCGTACGAAGTACTATGGATCTTTATGATTCAATTCCAATACTCGGGAATTTTTTTAAATTAACTTATGTTGAGAATCCTGGAATTGCATTCGGAATAAATTTCCATGGAGGTCCTATTATTTTTACAATACTTGCGTCTATAGCTACTGTTTTTGTTGCATGGTACTTATGGAAATCAAAGGATACTACTTTTATTAACCAATTAGGTTTATCCCTTATCCTAGGTGGTGCTCTAGGAAATCTTCTTGATCGCTATATGTTTGGAAGAGTAGTTGACTTTTTTCATTTTTCCTTTGGACAATATTCTTATCCTGTGTTTAACATTGCGGATTCATGCGTTACAGTAGGAATGGTTTTTTTCATTTATGCCTCTTATTTTCAACAAGATAAAGATCAGACGATCAATGAAAACCCTTAGCTTATGTGTTGAACTATCAAAAATTCGTATAGATAAATATTTAGCTGATGAGATTGAAATTTTATCTAGGTCAAAAATAAAATATTTGATTTTATCCAAGGATATTCTTGTAGATGGTAGGCAAGTTAAGCCAAGCTTTATCCTTGAGGGAGGGGAAATTATTGAAATTAGTATTCCAGATATAGAACCTATTGAATTAGAACCTCAATTAATTCCTTTAGATATACTATATGAGGACAAAGATATTATTTTATTAAATAAGCCTGCTGGGTTGGTTGTACATCCTGGAGCTGGAAATCCAAATGGAACCCTAGTAAATGGTCTTATTTATCATTTTACTAATGTTTCTTTTTCTAATTCATCCCGTCCAGGTATTGTTCATCGTTTAGATAAGGATACTTCTGGAATAATGGTAATAGCAAAAAATGATTCAAGTCATTCAAATTTGTCGAAACAATTTTCTTTAAGAACTGTTAAAAAAACTTATATAGCTCTTGTTTGGGGAATTCTAATGAAACCAAAAGGAATAATTGATTACCCAATAATTCGTCATTCGAAAGATCGAACATTGTTTAGCATTGGGAAAAAAGGACGTTCATCAGAAACATCATATCGTTTAATAGAACAATTTGAACATATCGCATTGGTTGAATTATCGCCAAGAACCGGTCGTACTCACCAATTAAGAGTCCATCTTTCATCTATAGGACATCCTATTTTTTCTGATGACAATTATGGTGGTGGAGAAAATAAAACAAAAGAATTCCTTCCTCATATTGCGAAAAAATATTTAAAACTTTCCCAATCTCTTTCTAGACAGGCTCTACATGCTATGACTCTTGAATTCGATCATCCAGTGACAGGAAAACGGCAGGTTTCCCTAGCTCCTATGCCAAATGATATTGGTAACGTTATCAATTCTTTAGAGCCAGAAATTGTCTGATCATCTAGAAAAATATGTGAAAGAGTTTCTCGATTATTTAAAAAGAGAGAAGAACTATTCTAGTCACACTGTTGATGCATATAGGACAGACCTTTTGCAGTTTCATCAGTTTATCAAATATTTAGATCTAGATAATAAAACTTTATTTGAAGAATCAATAATTGAAATAGGAACTATTAAACTATTTATACATAAAGTTCTTGTATATACTAAAGAACAAATTATTAAAGGTGAACTTAATATTGATTTTTCTAAAGAGGATAATTGGATTCTTTATAAAAAAGATGATTGGGAGAAAAAACAAGATAAGATAATTTTACTATTATTATACTCTACCGGTATAACTCCTAATCAATTATTGGATTTAGATTTAGTCAATTTAAAACTAAATCAAAAAAAAATAATTATTTCTGATAAAAAGGGGAAAAAACAAACTTTTCACTTTCCTACAAAAATTGAAAAGGCCATTAGGTTATTTATTAATGATAGAAAAAAACGTTCTTCTAAAAATAACTTAAATGATCCTCTTTTTGTATCAAGGGAAGGAGTTAGATTTTCAATGGATATCCTTAGAAGTAGGATTAATGATTATTTTTTGAATGTTGAGAGAAATAGTGATTTTACCTTAAAGTTTTGTCGTGGATTATTTGCTACTCACTTATTTGAAAATGATATTGATATAACTGATGTAAAAGACATATTTGGTGAAAAAACAAAATTTTTATTATCACATACAGGGAGATTTAATGAACTCTATCAACTTTTGAAAAAGCCTAAAGCAATTTCAGCAAGGTCCAGAAGCAGGAAGCTTTCTACTGTTAAATCCTTTTTCCAATTTTTATTGAAAAAAGGATTAATTAAAAATAATCCAGCAACAATAATTAAATCTCCAAAATACAAAGTTAATCCTCCACAAGTTCTTGAAGAAACAATCATGAAAATTCTACTTACTCCAATAGATTCTGAAGATTGGGAAATACTTCGTGATCGTACAATACTCGAAGTATTCTATAGTACAGGAATACGTCTTACTGAATTGACTCAAATAAATTTAGGAGATATAAATTTTGTTGATAATGAGATTCTTATTTTTGGTAAAGGTAGGAAAGAAAGAATAGTTTTTTTTGGTAAAGAGGTAGCCAACATCCTTAAACTATATATTGTAGAACATGAAATTCATCTATCGAAAAATTATAAGGGAAAGGAATATGGGGCTAGACCGCTTTTTATTACTAAAAAAGGTAATAGGATTAAACCGAGAGAAGTACAAGAAAGAATCAAAATATTTTTTGAATTTGTTGCATTAAAAATTTCAAAAAAGAAAAATAAAAGAAATTCAGATTTATCAATACTAATTAATTCAATTAATCCAACACCTCATTTATTTAGGCATACTTTTGCTACTCATCTAATTAATTCGGGTGTTAAAATGGAGATTGTCAAAGATTTGCTTGGTCATGAAAAATTATCTACTACTCAGATTTACAGTCATTTAGATGTAAAAGGAATGAAAAAAATTCTTGATGAGGCACATCCTCATGCTTAATAATTTTATTAATCAATAAATTCCTAGAAGAATTAAATAATTACAAATTTATTAATGCACTCTTTTGAAACCTTAAAATGGTATTAACTGTTGATATTTCCTTTTCTAGCTGGACAGCCAGAATTCGTAGCCAGTAGTTAACAAGAAACATAATTAAGTAATGATGATAAATTAGACAATTATATTGATTTTGCTTTAGCAAGTGGAGTAACTTCACATGTTTTATTCGAGGTTTAGAAATTAAGATGTGGGAGAAATAATATTGGAAGATAGGATTTTTACATCTGAGTCTGTTACTGAGGGTCATCCTGATAAAGTATGTGACCAAATTTCAGATGGAATTCTTGATGAAATAATAGCTAAAGACCCTAATGCTAGAGTAGCCTGTGAAACATTAACTACTACAGGTTTAGTGCTTGTTTCTGGTGAGGTCACAACAAATCATTATTGTGATGTTCAAAATGTTGTAAGGAACACCCTTGAAAATATAGGCTATACAAACCCAGAGTATGGTCTTGATTTTGAAGACTGTTCCGTACTTACATCTATACATGAACAAAGTAAGGATATTGCCCAAGGCGTTGATTCTTCTAATGAAAAGGAGCAAGGTGCAGGGGATCAGGGGTTAATGTTCGGTTATGCCTGCGATGAAACGGAGGTTCTTATGCCATTGCCAATTACTTTAGCCCATCGATTAGCAAAGCGATTAGCTGATGTAAGAAAGGATGGAACTTTACCTTGGTCACGTCCAGATGGTAAAACTCAAGTGTCCGTAAGGTATAAGGGTGGAAAACCTTTCGCTGTAGAGAAAGTAGTTGTTGCTATTCAACATGATCCAGATATAAGTAATAGCGAAATTCACTCTTCAATAAAAAATCAAGTTATTGAACCAATATGTTCTGATTGGTTAAATGAAAATTCGGGTTATTTTATTAACGCAACTGGTGTTTTTGAAAAAGGTGGTCCAGAAGCTGATACGGGTCTTACTGGGAGAAAAATCATTGTGGATACTTATGGTGGTTATGGCCGACATGGAGGTGGAGCTTTTTCAGGTAAAGACCCTTCAAAAGTTGATAGATCTGCATCTTATATGGCACGCTATATTGCTAAAAATGTTGTTGCTGCAAAACTGGCTTCAAAGTGTGAGGTTCAATTAGCTTATTCTATTGGTGAAGCTGAACCTGTATCAATATATGTGGATAGTTTTGGAACAAGTGCTATAAGTGATCAAGAATTAGAAAAAATTGTTAAAGATTACTTTCCAGTAAAGCCAAAAGAAATAATTGAATCTTTAAATTTAAAACAACCTATTTATAGACAAACCGCAGCTTATGGACATTTTGGTCGAGAAGAAAAGGGATTTACTTGGGAAAAAACAGATAAAGTTGAAGATTTGAAAAAACATGCCTAAGGAAAAGGTTAGATAGAAATGCCAAATCATCATGTTAAAGATTTAAATTTAGCAACCGAAGGAAAAGAAAGAATATTATGGGCAGATAGGAGCATGCCCGTTTTAGCTTCTATTCGAAAAAGGTTTCGAGAAGAAAAACCATTAGAGGGGATCAAATTATCAGCTTGTCTCCATATTACAGCTGAAACTGGGAATCTAATGAGAACACTTTCTGAAGGTGGAGCTGATAGTCTCTTATGTGCATCTAATCCGCTTTCAACTCAAGATGATGTTGCTGCCTCCCTTGTTTCAGATTTTGGAATTAAAACATTCTCAATCAATGGTGAAGATAATGAAACTTATTACCAACATATTAAAGAAGCTTTAGATCATCGCCCACAAATAACTTTTGATGATGGTGCTGATTTAGTTAGTACTTTACATAGTGAATACATTGATCAGCTTTCAGAAGTCAAATGTAGTATGGAAGAAACTACAACTGGTGTGATTCGTCTTGAAGCAATGAAAAATGATGGTGCATTAAAAATACCGGTTGTTGCTGTGAACGATGCCGATTCAAAACATCTTTTTGATAATAGATATGGAACAGGTCAATCAACAATCGATGGTATAATTAGGGCAACGGATATCTTGCTTGCTGGGAAGACATTTGTTGTTGGTGGTTATGGAATGTGTGGTAGAGGTCTTGCAAGTCGTGCAAGAGGTATGGGTGCTCATGTTATTGTAACAGAAATTGACTCCCTTCGTGCTCTAGAAGCAGCTATGGATGGTTTCGAGGTTATGTCTATGAAAGAAGCAGCTTCTACAGGTGATATATTCTGTACTGTTACAGGTAACACAACAGTCCTTGATAAGAGTCATTTTCAAAAAATGAAAGATGGAGCCATTGTAGCTAACTCTGGACACTTCAATGTTGAAATTGATATTGAATCCCTTGAGGTTATTTCAAATTCAATTAATATCGGTGTAAGAGAATATGTCGATGAATATATTTTAGATAATGGTAACAGAATTTATTTATTGGGTGAGGGCAGGCTAATTAATCTTGTTGCTGCTGAAGGTCACCCCGCTTCTGTTATGGATATGAGTTTTTCAGTACAGGCCCTCATGGCTGAGTATACAGCAAAAAATGATTTAGAAGTAAAAGTTCATAAGGTTCCTCGATCAATAGATGAACTAGTTGCATCTTTAAAACTTAGTTCAATGGGTATTCATATTGACAATTTGACTGAAAAACAAAAAAATTATTTAGAGTCTTGGGAGGAAGGAACCTAGTCTCTCCTTAAGATTTTATGAAACGATCCTTACCGATCGTCCTTTTTATTTTTGTCACGCTCTATATGAGTTGTGATTTTCAGAATCCAGCCGATTTTCAAGTTCCAAAGTGGAAGATCAATCTTACAATACCTCTTTTAGATGGAGAGTATGGTATTGCAGGTATTGTTAATGATTCAACAATACATTCATCTGGTGATTCTCTTTTAATAAAATTTGATGGAACTCTTCCAAAAGACTCTGTCTCAGGTGATTTTTTAAAGGTTCCTCTTAATATTGATCAAACAATAGCGGATAGTGTGCCAGCACCTTCGTTAGAAGGTGCTTTTTCGCCAATTACGCTAACTGTTTCAGTTCCAATTCCTATTGGTAAGTATGTCTTGAATGGTCAATATAATAATTTATCAGATCCATCAAATAAAATTCTTATACCATCATCTAATGAACAAAAGATTATTGGAGCTGATTGGAATGCAGCTGCTAACAAGGTAGAAACATTAGCAGGTTCTGTAGACACGAATTTTAATGTAATCGATATCGGTAGCATGTTTGATCAAATTCCCTTTATAGAAAAAGTTTTAGGTGCTGTAATTGGTGGCGCATCGAATGATAATTATTTTGAGTCGAATGCAACTAATTCAGATATTCCCGTCCCATTGTCCTCGACATGGTCTACGATCTTATCAGGTAGCGATACGGTTGCATCTCATGATACGACTAATTTGCAATCAGGTGAATCTTTTCCAAAAACTTCATCTTTAGTAGGTAAGCTACTAGGAAGTGAATTAAGGTTAAAGTATGGTTTTACACTTACAAGAGTGGCTGATACAGATACTGTTACCATACCAGGTAATTCTGAAGTTTCGATGTCTATTTCAGTAACTATGAAGATCAATGACATTGATTTGGCTAGAGTTATTATCAATGAATATTCTTTAGCACCTGAGATTCCACCTTTTTCATTTTCAACTAATCAAAATCCTTCCGAGGAATGTCAAGTTAGAGGAGTATATAGCGGTCAATTCGAACCAAATGTTTCAGGGTCTAACATGATTGCTTTAAAAAATGTATCTAATTCTTTCCCATTTGATATTGATTTTGGACTTGATTTTCGAAATTTTATTAAATCCAACGGAGATACAGTAAAATTTTCACAAATTCTTAGAAAAAATGGATCTCCATATAATGAGGAAGCAGATATAGGAGGAGGTCAATTCAATAATCCAATAGATCCTAATTCCGCTGTGGAAGAAATGGCTCTCAATATAAAAGCAACAACTGTTCCTGATACGGTTAATGTCTCTCTATCATCAGAAACCTCTATTTGGAAATTTTCGGCTGGAATTCAATTTAATCCTCTCCAGTTTTCATCTTTAGAAGCTGATCTTGGTTGCCCTTTCCCTTCACAAAATCAGGAAATGGGAGATATCCCTCAGGGATTTACAGGAATGTCATTTGGTGAAGTTTTGTTAAAATTTACCCTTTATAATGAGATTCGACTTCCAATTAGTCTTAACTTGAATTTAATAGGGATTTCTTCAACAGGAGATTCACTTCAAGTCCTTCTTGATACAAAGATTGCTCGTCCAGTTTCAACAACTGATAGTGCTAAGACAGTAGTGGAATTAAGTAGTTTTGGCACTAGTGTAAAACTTTATAATAGTGCCTTGGATACTATAGCTGACAGTAGTTATGTAATTCAAGCTGGTCGAGGTGTAAACACTATTGTCGATCTACTTGCACTTAATCCAGCAGATTTTATTGTAAAAGCGACAGCAAAGATAGATGGTAGAGGGAGCATTGATGTAAATAAAGCAATTTGGGGAAATTATAACTTAATTGCACCATTTCAAGTCAGAATTGCACCAATGACTTTTATTCCAAATAATTCAACAGTTATTGATGAGTGGAAACATGATACGAGGGTAAAACTTAGAAACTTTGTAAAAGAAGCTAATCTAACTTCTCGTGTGATTAATGGTTTACCAATTGGTGGTAACCTTTCTATCCTTTTCTCTAATAGAGAAATTTTTCCCTTGGATAGATCAAGAAAAACATTGAATGCACTCAGAGATAGTCTTAAATGGTCGATCTCAGACTCATTATATATTTTGTCAAAATGTGATTCAATTATGAAGCTTGATTCAACCATATATGTATCTTCTGTTATATTTGATAGTTCGGGTTGTGTAGATGGTACTGCTTACCTTGTTAGAGGTGTTCCAGGGAAAGCTGATACTGTACTATCTTATGTAGATACAATGTTTACAATTACCCTTCCTAGGCCAAAAGCATATTATACTGATGCAAGTAAAGAAAGACTCCCAAATTCAGTTATGACTTCGGGAGATACGACTGTTATGACTGGCTTAGATAGTTTAAAAATGTATCTATTGACTGATTTGGGTAAACATTTTGTTCGTCCAAGGATTCATTTTAGTGGTACTCTTGATCAAGTCCCTGATATCGTACAATTTTCTATGAA
Organism: Fidelibacterota bacterium; assembly: GCA_002715465.1. The sequence goes on from PAYY01000013.1 coordinate 70,552, forward strand.
AGATTCTTTATCTATGAAAGGATTTATGGTGTTGCAACTTCAGAGTGATGGTCTTCTTGAAAAGGCTGCTGATGAGTTAATCCTTACATATCCTAATGGAGGTGAGACTATATCTCTAGGAGAAGAAATTAAGATTAAATGGAGATCTTTGGGTTCTAATTTGCAATCAGAAAATGTTCTTGTTTCAACATCAACGGATGATAATCCAGATATTTCTTCAGAAGATCTGTGGTCAATTATTAGCGGTGGTATTATTGCTAATGTTGATTCTCTCAACTGGACACCATCAGCAGTAGCCGATAAGTTATGGCTAAAAGTTTGTAATGAAAGCGGTAGTATATGTGATAGAAGTTTATCGTCATTTAAAGTGGTCTCAACTAATACCATTAGTTCCGGATCAAATCTTTTTAATAATTGGAAAATTAAACAAAAAAGAGTGGCAAATGGAAAAAGGTAATGAAAGTAATCAATAAAGTTATTTTAATTATTTTTTTTCAATCTATTGGTATTAGCCAAATAAAAAGAGATCCCGTAATGGTTTCTCTGGGTGGGGCTTATACCACTTTAGCGGATGGAATTTATGCTGTAGGTGTAAATCCCGCGAATCTAGCTTATCAACATGACAAACCTTTTATGTGGCAGATAGGTACTCTTAATCTTGGCATAGTAAACAATTTTTTTTCTTTAGAAAACACAATGGGTTTGAGTGGAAAAAATCTTGAATCTGAATCACAAAAGGGTAAATATGAAATTTATGATCAAGTGCGAGATGGTTTAAGATTATCACAAGATTTGCACTTAGCTCTGCCTGGCATGAACTTTTCTTCTGGAAATATGGCTATAACTAATGATCTTGTAACAATTAATGATATCAAAATGCCTTTTGGCATTTTCAAGTTTGTTTTAGATGGAAATACTATAAATGAATCTCTTGATCTTGAGTATAGTAGAGAACAAATGGGTCTTCTTGAGCATGCTTTTTCATTTGCAGTTCCTAGTGAAAATTTTTCATGGGGAATATCCTTAAAATTTCTTCAAGGTTTATATTATATGGGAACGGATCCTGACTCTAGCTATACTTTTTTAACAACTGATACTACAGCTTTTTATTTAGATGCCCGATATTTCATGCGTCATGGAGTTGGCGGGTATGGTACAGCAATGGATATTGGTCTTTCTTCAAAAGAAATTAATGGTTGGAGATTAGGAGTTTCTTTAATTAATGCCTTTGGTTCTATCGAATGGAACCAACCTTCTGCATTAACTGACCTTCTAGGGGTATCAGATACAACTGGATATTTCAAATGGGGAGGGGAAGAAGTGCCCAGAGGTTATGCTATGGTTCATGAGATAAAAGCTGATTCACTAACACTAGATAAGCTTAGCACGACTGAATGGAGCAAACTTTTTGTTGAGAGGAAAAGAATTGTTAAAGATATTGAAAATAATGGAAACCCTCGTAAGTTTAAAATTCGTTATCCTGGTTTATTACGAATGGGTTTTTCCAAACAGCTTGATCCAGATTTATTAATTGCTGGTGATCTTGTTGCGGGTTTTTCAGATCGTTTGGGTGTTCATCAACAATGGAAAATTTCAACTGGGTTACAATTTACTCGATTTAAGAGTATACCAATGAGAATAGGATATATGTATGCAGGAAAATACCTCAAAGAATTAGGTTTTGGTGCCGGTATCCATGCGGGACCCATTATTTATGATTTTGGTTTTTCATTTAGAAATGGGATTTGGATTCATGATATGAAAGGATTGTCAGTTTCGTTTGGTATTGCATTAACAAGTTTTAAAAGCAGGAAAAATAATAAACCCGATAATTAAATTCTGAGAACATTATTTTCTTGCTGTTATAAGTAAAAGAATTCCCCCTAAACAAAATATAATATTACCAATCCATGCCGATAATAATGGTTCTAATATGCCTTTATATCCTAATGTTTGGCCAAAACGGATAAATGCATAGTAACCAAATATAACAAATACACTCATTCCAGCCCCAAATGCTAAACCTGTTTTTGGTTTAAATGCTACAAGAGGAAATGCAAAGAGGACGACAATAACATTGGTAAAGGCAAAAGATATTTTACCATATAAATTTACTTCCCATCTAGTAGTATCAACACCATTATTATTTAGGTCAGCAATAAATGATTTAAGTTCAAGATAGTTTTTTTCTTGAGGGGATATAGCTTGACGGCTTAGATCGTCAGGATTAAAGTTAATTGACAGGGTTGTGTCTTTTCGAGAGAAATGTACAGCTGTTTCGAATCCATCTTGATGAAAATCCCTAATTGCAAAGGTATTAAATCTCCATTTTTTTTCTTTTTTTAACCAGGCCATTGTACTTGCATCTATTCTTTTAACTAACTTTCCATCATTCATAAAATGTATTACGACACCAGCAGCCTTCTTCGTCCTTGGAGTATAGCGATCAATTGCAATATGAAAATCATCTGATTTCCTCAAAAAGATATCTTGCTTTTTTGTTGAATAGCTTTTATTTCGTGATTTTATAAAGTATTCCTTCTCAATGGAGCGACGTTTTTGATTACCAATAGTGACTATTTGATCTTCAAAAAAGAATGAAATACCACTTATTAATATTGAACATAAGATCATTGGCATGGCAATTCTATAAAGTGATACCCCAGAAGCTTTCATTGCTGTTAATTCATTCCTTTTTGAAAAAAATCCAACAGTAAAAATAGTAGAAACAAGTACTGACATAGGAAGACCAATACTAATAAACCATGGAAGAGAATGAAAATAATAAGATAGGATTATATTTTTTGGGACTTCCGCATCAATAAATTTGTCCATATTCTCAACAGCATCAACTACAAGAAAAATAACTATGAAACCAAGCAATGAGGTTCCAAGCAAATAAATAAACTGTTGAACAACATATATATCTATTTTCTTCATAAGATAGTTAACTTAATTCAAGTAATAATAATTCAGTAGAAAAATATCTTTTTTCACTTTTAACCACCAATTATATTAATTCCTTCGTGAACAGACAACCTCGAATACTTTTGATTAGCATTCTACTCACTTCCCTTGTTGTGTGGGATTTTATTTTGCCTCCGTTAGAGGTTTTAGAATTTGAACCTTCTCTTAAATCAATTGCGCCACCTTTATTGGCAATTATTATGGCACTATTTACTCGCCAAATTATTTTTTCCTTATTCATTGGTATTTGGATTGGCTCTACTTTGGTTTTGGGTAATAATCCTATTGATGGGTTATTATATACTATTGATACACGAATTATAAATACAATAATTAATAATGATCAAGCTAGGATATTAATATTTACTATTGGTTTTGGAGGAGTTATAGGTGTTGTTAGTGCCAATGGAGGAATGAAAGGGTTTGTAAAAACTGCTTCGAAATATGCTCGCACGAAAAAGAATGGCCAATTAGCAACAATGCTAACGGGTATATTTATTTTTTTTGATGATTATGCTAATACCTTGTTTGTTGGAAATATGATGCGACCATTTACTGATAAATTAAAAGTTTCGAGGGAAAAACTTGCCTACATTGTCGATTCTACGGCCGCGCCTGTTGCCTCGCTTGCTATCATTAGCACATGGTCAGTTTTTCAAATGTCTCTTTTGGAAGCTCCTTATAAATCTTTTGGTATAACTCAAAATCCGTATGTAACATTTATAAATTCAATTCCATATTCATTTTATTGTATTTTTACTCTTTTCTTTATGGCCTATCTAATTGTTTCTGGTCGGGAATATAGTTATATGCTTGCAGCTGAGAAGAGAATTATAGAAAAAGGAAAAGTATCTTCTAAAGGGGTTGAACCTCTTTCGAAAAAAGAAAAAAATAAAGCCAAAGAACTTTTAGCAAAGTCGTCTCATTGGTCTAATGCAATATTGCCAATAGGTTTTCTAATTATAATAACATTAATTGGATTATATACTTCTGGAATAGATAATTTATCTAAAGAAAATCATTCTATTAGGGCCATCATTGGTGCCTCAGATCCATATAAAGCTCTGATTTGGGGTTCGTTACTTGGGGGATTCTTTACTATTATTTTGTCAAGCGTTATGAATGTTCTTACCTTTAAAGAAAGTATTGAAGCTTGGGTTGAGGGTGCTAAATCAATGCTAATGGCATGTATGATTTTGGTTCTAGCTTGGACAATGGGTGATATCTGTAGTGAGGTGAAAACTGCAGATTATATTATTAGTTTAACTAATGGTATACTCACTCCCAATTTATTGCCCATAGTAACCTTTGTTACTGCAGCTATTGTAAGTTTCTGTACTGGATCGTCTTGGGGAACAATGCCAATACTCGTTCCTATAGCTGTGCCTCTGGCATTTAATTTACTTGGGGGTGAAGATCCCAATGCTATACTTTCACATCCAGTTTATCTAGCTACTTTTGCAAGTATTTTGTCAGGATGTGTATTTGGAGATCATTGTTCCCCTCTTTCAGATACAACTATACTCTCATCTATTGCTTCTGGCTCAGACCATATAGATCATGTGAGAACTCAACTGCCTTATGCTGTAACAACCGGTATAATTAGCCTATTCTTAGGCTATGCTTTAGTTGGATTTATTCCTGTATTTCTACTAATTATTTTTGGAGCAATTGCTGTTATTTTTATAGTAAATAAATTGGGTGCAAAACCCTAATCAATTGGATTTTCTGTCTTGATATAAATTCTCTCTATTTGACTCGGTGTTGATTTAAGAATCCTGAATTTAATGCCAGCAGTTTCAAATTTTTCTCCTGGAGAAGGAATTTTTCCAAGATAATCTATAATTAACCCACCTATTGTTTCATAATCTCCCTTTGGAAGAATAACACCGTATTCTAATCTCAAGTCATGTAATTTCATCATGCCATCTAGGATTAAGCTATTCTTAGATATTTTAGAAGCTTGGTTAATTTTAATATCAAAAACATCTTCAAACTCACCAAATAATTCTTCAATCAAATCTTCTACAGTTACAAGTCCAGAAGATTTTCCATTCTGATCGACAACTATTGCTATTGTTGATTGATATCTTCTTAACTCTCGCAAGGCTTCATTTGAGGTCATTGTTTCGCTAATAAAAAGAGGTCGACGAGCTACATTGTTCAATGTGCCTTTAATTGATATCAAATCATGGAGAAATAAAACCCCTGATATTTTGTCCATGGAATTTTTATATAGGACAAGTTTTGATAAACCAGTTGATGCCATTAGTTTAATAGCATCAGTGATAGAGGCACTTTCTTCAATTCCAATTATGTCCACTCTAGCTTTCATAGCGGTTTGAACCGATCTAGATCCGAATTCAAAAATTTTAGATATTACCTTTTTTTCTTCAGTTTGAAAATTATCGCTCTTTTTAGCCTCATGAAATAGAATCTTTAGTTCATCTCTACTAAGTAGACTTGTCTTTTTTTCTTTTTTGACATTTGGAAAAAGAAATAAATAACTACGTGTGACCCAAATAAGAGGGAATAAAATAAATTCTGATATTTTTAAAATTGTTGTTGAAGATATAGCAATTGAACTTGGCCATTCTCTTGCTATGCTTTTTGGTATAACCTCACCAAATAATAGTATTATCGATCCAACTATTACAATTATTGAAAGTTCTGAAAGTTGAAGGTTTTTTAAAGCTATAGTTGCATAGGAAGAGGTCAAAACATTCGCAAGATTCGTTCCAACTAATACTGTAGTCAGATATTTTTCAGGATCAGCTAAATAATGTTCAGTTTGAAGCACATTTTTATTTCCTGCTTCTTTCCATACTGATAATTGAATTGGGTTAGCTCTAAGAAATGCGATTTCCGTTCCTGAAAAGAAAGCTGATAGAGTCAGACCAAATATAGCAAGAGAAACTTCAATCATTATTAAAAAATAAATTCATTCTTTGAATAATTAGTTTATATAAGTTTTATAATACGTTTATCATAATAAAAGACTTTGTTAATTTAAGTTTTGATTTAGAAAGAATTTAGATGAATGGATAAAATAATTAATATGTCAAAGTTGTCAACGGAACAACAAAATATTAAATCAAAAGATCTAGATACCAAATCGGTTTCGAATATATTAAAAATTATAAATAGCGAAGACAATACTGTTGCTTCTTCTGTTTATAAAGTTCTTCCCGAAATAGAAAAAACCATTGATATAGCTATTAATTCTATAAGAAAAGGTAATCATGTAATATATATCGGCGCTGGAACAAGTGGTCGACTTGGAGTATTAGATGCCTCAGAATGTCCACCAACCTTTTCTTGCCCTCCTAAGTTTTTTAAAGCGGTAATAGCTGGTGGTGACAAGGCTTTAAGAAATTCAGTTGAAGGTGCTGAGGATAAATCTGAAAATGCTATAATTGATCTAGATATGGCAGAATTAATTTCTGGGGATTTAGTTATTGGAATAGCGAGTAGCGGAAGGACCCCTTACGTAATAAAAGGTCTGAATTATGCAAGAGAACAAGGTTGTTATACTGTATTGTTGACATGTAATAAGTATCCTATTCCAACAAAAGTAGATATTATTATTGCGGTAGATGTTGGACAAGAGATTCTTGCTGGATCTACAAGAATGAAGTCTGGAACTGCAACCAAAATGATTTTGAATATGATTTCAACTGTAACTATGATAAAGCTTGGAAAAATTTACGATAATCTCATGGTTGATCTAAAAGCTGTAAATAATAAATTGTTGGATAGAGGTATTCGAATTATTACTCAAATAACTAATTTAGATTATTTGTCGGCAAGAGACCTTCTTGAAAGTGCAGAGAAAGAAGTGAAAACAGCAATTGTTATGCATAAAAAACAGTGTAATATAGTTGCAGCTAGAAAACTTTTGTCAAAGCATGATGGTTTTTTACGGGAAGTGATAGTTAATTGATTTTCCATTCCTTAAAAGATAAAGAACAACTAATTATGGTTGGTATGATGTCCGGGACATCAATGGATGGTCTTGACATATGTGTTGCTGAAATTGGGTTTGCATCTATGTCAGTTGATGTGAACTTGCTTGCATCAGATTCAATTCCATATTCAGAAGAGTTAAGAGAAAAAGTGTCAAATTGTCAAAAAGGAAACGCAGAGCTTATATCTCAGACACATTTTAACTTAGGAAGGTTTATGGCTAATGAAACAAAAAATTTCTTAAAAAAAAATAAAATATCAATAGTTGATGCTATTGCTATGCATGGACAGACAATTTTTCATTCCAATCGTGAGTCAAGTTTTCAGATAGGTGAACCATCATTTATATCCCAAGAATTAGATGTTCCTGTAATTTCAAATTTTCGTGCTGCAGATATTTCTGTTGGAGGTACTGGTGCTCCATTGATTCCAATAATTGATAAATGGCTTTTCCAAGAAGAGGATATTGGAATTATATGTTTAAATTTAGGAGGTATTGCAAATGTTTCATTTATTCCTGCTTCTAAATTAGATAAGCCGATTTTAGGTTTTGATACTGGTCCAGGTATGGCATTGATGGATGAGGTTATGTTAAGGCTCAGAGGTGAATATTTTGATAGAGATGGAGCTCGATGTTTAATAGGAAAATCTGATGATAGAGATGTTGAAAAATGGATGGAACATTATTTTATTAATGCTTTACCTCCTAAATCTACAGGGCGAGATATATTTGGTCCTTCTTGGATTGAGGAAAATATTCCAAATTTAGATTTAATAAACCTTAACGATCTAATGGCTACTTTATCTCTTTTTTCAGCAAAAAGCATAGCTTATAATTGCAAACGATTCCTACCAATGGATCTAATTAATAGAGTTATAATTTCAGGTGGTGGCATATATAATAAAGGATTAATCAATAATATCGAAAAAGAATTTTCACCAATTTCTGTAATATCTTCAGATTATTATGGATTTGATCCCTTTATGAAAGAAGCCTTAGGTTTTGCTATATTAGGTGTAGCAAACTTGAAAGGTATTCCTGCTAATGTTCCAACAGTAACAGGGGCTAAAAAATCTGTAATATTGGGAAAAATAACTATATAAACTATGAAAGTAAATCCATTCGTTTTTAGAGAATATGATATTAGAGGAGTTGTTAAGGATGACTTTCCTTCAGAATTTATTAATTCACTTGGAAAAGCATTTGGAACATATGTAAAAAGGTTAGGAGCAAAAGAGATTTCTCTCAGTGGTGATGTTCGTCTTACTACGCCAAAATTAAAAAAAGAATTTAAAGAAGGTGTCCTCGATACAGGTATAGATGTTATTGATATTGGAATTTTACCAACTCCAGTTAACTATTATAGCATGTGGAAACTTGGTGTAGGAGCTGCAGTACAAATTACAGGTAGTCATAATCCAGCGGAGATGAATGGATTTAAAATGTCAATAAATAAAAGTGCTGTTTATGGAGAACAAATACAGAAATTAAAAACTTTAATTGAAAGAGAAGATTTTGAAAGTGGGACTGGTACAGAAGTTAGGTACAAATTGATTGATGAATATATTGAGATGATTCAAAAAAAAATTAGACTAGAAAGATCAATGAACCTTGTTATTGATTGTGGAAATGCTGCTGCTTGTTTGGCGGCACCTCAGATTTTTGATGGCTTAGGTGCAGATGTCACTGGATTATTTTGCGATATTGATGGAAGTTTTCCTAATCATCATCCAGATCCTACTGTAATTGAAAACATCTCTAAGCTTATTTCAACTATGAAACAAGGTGGATTCGAAGCAGGTATTGCTTATGATGGAGATGCAGATCGTTTGGGTTTAGTTGATGAAAAAGGAAGAATTATATTTGCAGATCAAATTATGGCTTTAATGTTGCCTGAGATAGTTAAGAAAGATGAAGAAATACTTTTTGATATAAAATGTTCACAAGGACTTGAAGAAGAAATAGTTCGATTAGGTGGGAAACCAATTATTTGGAAAACTGGACATTCTTTAATCAAGGAGAAGATGAAAGAGCTTTCTTGTAAATTTGGAGGAGAGATGAGCGGTCATATTTTTTTTGCTGATGATTATTTTGGTTTTGATGATGCTATTTACGCCTCAGCAAGATTAATTCAGATGCTCTCTCGTCAAGACAAAAAACTCTCTGATTTAGTTTCTGAACTTCCTCAGTATTATTCTACTCCTGAAATTAGATTGAACTGTTCCGATGATCAGGAAAAATTTAGAATCAATGAAAAAGCGAAAATTTATTTTAAAGAGAACTATGATTGTCTTGATATTGATGGGGTGAGAGTGAAATTTTCGGATGGATGGGGATTAGTAAGGGCGTCTAATACCCAACCTGTTATTGTCTGCCGTTTTGAATCAAAAACTGAAGAGCGTACTAAAGAAATACAAGAATTGATATTGAATAAGATAAAAGATTTTGGTGAGGTTGATGTTTCTGATGTCTCCTGAAATTTTTAGCAGACGCTTAAATGCATATCAAGAATTGATTAATCTTTCTTTATTGGAAATTGTTAAAGGATTAGAACCAAACTATCTTTATAATCCAATTCGTTATGTTCTCTCTGGCCAAGGTAAGCGACTTAGACCAGCATTAGTATTTGTTACTGCTGATGGTTTTGGAGTAGATGAAAATCGTACTCTTCCTGCAGCTATGGCTGTTGAGATTCTTCATAATTTTTCTCTTGTACATGATGATATTATGGATAATGATGATTTTAGACACGGTAAGCAAACAGTGCACCAACGTTGGGATATTTCAACAGCTATACTAGCTGGTGATGGAATTTTTTGCTTAGCCTATGATCAATTAAATCGTCTTGATGGGCTAACATCTTCATATTTGAAAATATTTTCTAATTCAACTATTCGACTTTGTGAGGGACAGGCTTTAGATAAGGATTTTGAATCCCGTCAAAAAGTTAGTTTAGATGAATATTTAGAAATGGTTTCTCTTAAAACGGGAACTCTTTTATCACTATGTTGCAAATTAGGTGGAATACTAGGAGGTGCCTCCGATCATCAAATTAATTCTCTTGGGGAATTTGGACTACAACTTGGAAAAGCTTTTCAAATACAAGATGATATTCTTGAAATATATTCAAATGTGAAAGATATGGGAAAAAGTTTAGGAAGTGATATTCTAACTGATAAAAAAACATTTTTAACTATTAAAGCAGCTGAAATGAATCCATCAGAGTGGTATAGTTTTAAAAAAGGTCTTAAAGATTATTCTTTGATAGAAAGTAGATTGAAAATGAGAAATTATTTTGAAATTCAAAAAATTTTAGAAGATGCGAGGTTAGCATTACGTTCTCTTTCTGATGATTCCCTTCTAATTTTAAATGAATTACCAAAAAAAGTTCAACATAATCTTACTTCTTTTCTTGAATTTTTGATGCAGAGAAAAAATTGACTTTTGATTTAAAAAAGATAGATCCAAAAAATATGTACACCCAAATTTTCAGTTTTCCTGATCAGTTAAAAAATGCCTTAAATATTGGAATTAATCATCACCCCAAAATAAGGGATGTCAATATAACAAGCGTAGTAATAGCTGGCATGGGTGGTTCTGGTATTGGAGGAGAATTAATCAAGGCATTAACTGCTGATTCAGTGACTATCCCAATTGAAATAGTGAAGGATTACAATATTCCTTTTTGGGTTAGTTCCTCTACACTTGTAATATGCATCAGCTATTCTGGTAATACTGAAGAAACTCTATCATGTTACAACCAAGCTTTAGTGAGGGGCGCAAAAGTTTTAGGCATTACTAGTGGGGGTGAGCTATTGTCTAAATTAAAAAAGGATAGATGTGACTTTATCAATATTGGAGATGGAAATCCTCCCAGAGCTTCTCTTGGTTATCTTGCAATTCCAGCCTTAATCTATTTATGTGATTTAGGACTATGTGCTGAAAGAATTAAAGATGAAATTTCCCATTCCGTTTTATTTCTTTTAGAAATAAGAGAATCTTTTTCTAAGCAATCAAAATCTAATCCTGCAATGAATCTTGCGATGAAAATATATGATTCAATTCCAATTATTTATGGTGATGCTCGATATACAGAATTCGTTGCTTTAAGGTTAAGAGGTCAGTTGGAAGAAAATGCTAAAATGCTAGGTTTTCATCATACTCTTCCAGAAATGAACCATAATGAAATTGTTGGTTACTATAATAATCCAATGCTTTTAAAGAAAATTGGAATTATTTGGTTAATAGATAAGAGTCAACATTCAGGCTCTAGCTTAAGGCAATCACTAACCAAGGATCTTATTAGAGATACTGTAAAATATCAGGAAGAAATTATTAGTATAGGAAATTCTATTACTGAAAGGTTATTATACCTCCTTAATTTTTGTGATTGGGTAAGTTATTGGTGTGCTATTTTACATGATACCGATCCAACACCAGTAAAGCTTATTGAAGAGTTAAAACAAAAACTCTATGAAAATAGAGATTAGTTTTTCTTAAGATAGTTGTTTTCAGATTTATGTTCAATTAAATTAAAGTATAATTCAATCATACTATATGATACCTGTAGAAGTAACAAAAATTTCATTCTATCCGCCAAGTAAAGGCTATGCGGTATTCCTACAAGAAATAGCTGGGGAGAATCGAAAACTTCCTGTTATTGTTGGGTCATTTGAAGCTCAATCAATAGCTCTTGCTATGGAAAAAGTTGACACGCCTAGACCAATGACCCACGATCTTTTAACTTCTATTCTTGAAGAAATGGAAATTCATGTTAAAGCTGTAATTATCACAGATTTATCGGAAGGTACTTTTTATGCTGGTATTCGTATAGATCTTAATGGAGAAGATGAAACAGAAGTTGATTCTCGTCCATCTGATGCTATTGCAGTTGCATTGAGGCTCGGTATACCGATTTTTGTTGAAGATATAGTAATGAAAGAAGCTAGTGTAAATGGAGAAGATTACTCTGGTGGTAGTTTTGAGGAATTAGTTCATGGCCATGACAATAATAAACAAAAAATTCTTGAGGAAAAACTAAAAAAAGCTATAGATGATGAAGAATATGAAAAAGCTGCTGAAATTAGAGATCAACTTGCCAAATAAAGAAAAGTACAACAAGTATTTAGTTGGTTTTTATTTTTATTAAAGTTTTTTCGGCAGCTATTTGCTCTGCTGCCTTTTTTGTGGGTGCTGAAGCTGAACTGAAAGTAGATGAACCTAAATGTACTTCTACTTTAAATACTTTTTCGTGATCAGGTCCTTCAGTATCAGCAACAATGAAACGTGGTGTTTTTAAAGAATTAGCTTGACAGTATTCTATCAATTTTCCTTTAAAATTAATTGTTTTCCATGCCTCATGACGATTTTTCCACACAGTTTTTTTAACTAAATCAATACAAGGATTTATACCACCGTCTAATTTTATAGCGCCTATTAATGCTTCAAAAACATTACATAGTTGTTTTTCATAATTTTTTTTTATTTTTAGATTAAGTGATGATCCCGAGATAATATATTTTAGTAAATCAAGTTGATGTCCCATTTTAGAAAGAAAAGATTTCTGTACTAAACTAGCTCTTTTTTCAGTTAAGAATCCTTCACCAGCTTGAGGAAATTCTATAAAAAGCATCTCAGAAATAATATGATCAAGAATTGCATCTCCTAAAAATTCTAATTGTTCATAATTCTTTGAAGCTTTTGTTTCTTTAGACTTATGAGTTAATGCCGCATTCAAAAGTGAAGGGTTTTGAAAAAAATACCCCAAACTATTTTGAAGTTGATAAAGAGATTTGTCTTTACGTAAAAATCGCCAGGATATTAATCTATGGATATAAATAATTTGGTTTAAACCCATTGCTTTAAAATAATAACTGCATTATGACCTCCAAACCCAAATGAATTCGACATAGCTACTTCAACTTTTCTTTCCACTGAAAAATTAGGTGTATAATTTAGATCACATTCTGGATCAGGTATTTCGTAATTGATAGTAGGTGGTATTTTATTTTCAAGAATTGAGAGCGTACTTATAATTGCTTCAATACCACCACTTGCTCCTAAAAGATGACCGGTCATTGACTTTGTTGAACTAACACTAATTTTTTTTGCATGAGCTCCAAAAACTTTTCGAATCGCTTTAGTCTCATTTTTATCATTAAATGGTGTAGAGGTGCCATGTGCATTAATATAATCCACATCCTTTTCATTTATTTTTGAATCTATTATTGCTCTTTTCATAGCTCTTACAGCGCCTTCTCCACCTGGCGGAGGTGCTGTAATATGATAAGCATCTCCAGTAGCTCCATACCCAGCAACTTCTCCAAATATTTTTGCGTTACGTGCTATTGCATGATTAGCTTCTTCAAGTATCAGAACACCAGATCCTTCTCCCATAACAAAACCATCTCGATTTTTATCAAAAGGTTTAGATGCTTTTTCTGGATTATCATTGTTTAGGGAAAGAGCTTTCATGTTTGTAAATCCAGCATATGCAATTGGAGTAATAGCTGCTTCTGAGCCACCTGTGAGAATTATATCAGCATCATTACTTTGAATTAATCTGTAAGCATCTCCTATTGCATTAGTCGCACTAGCACATGCTGAAACAACACTATAATTAGGTCCCTTCATACCCCAACGAATAGAAATATGACCTGGTGCAATATCTGGAATAAACATAGGTATAAAAAAAGGTGAGACAGCTCTTGGTCCACGGGCTAACATTTTTCTATTTTGTTGTTCCATAGTTGTTAAACCACCTACACCCGAACCTAAAATTACGCCGAATCTGTCCATATTTGGGATGCCAGCCTCTAATTCAGCGTTGACCAAAGCTTCTTGAGCTGCTAGTATTGCATAAATTGCAAAATCATCAAGTTTAGTTAGTTCTTTTCTATCAAAGAAACTCTCTAGATCAAGATCTTTTATTTCACCACCAATTTTTACAGCAAAACTAGTAGTATCAAACTTACTTATTTTGGATATTCCACTTTTTCCAGCTAGTATGGACTCCCATAAGTGACGAACTCCTAAACCGAATGGAGAAACAGCCCCCATTCCTGTTACAACGACACGACGGGACACAGAATCTAGCTAGAATGGGAATCTATATAATCTACTGCTGAACCTACTGTAGTAAGTTTTTCAGCTTCCTCATCAGGAATTTCCATACCGAATTCTTCTTCTAACTGCATAATTAATTCTACAGTATCTAAGGAATCGGCACCAAGATCATCAACAAAGGAAGCTTCAGTGGTGATTTTTTCTTCATCAGCACCTAGCTTGTCCATGATCACTTCTTTTACTTTGTCAAAACTGGACATGAATATAATCCCTCCTTACATGTGTAAACCGCCATTTACAGCGATTGTTTGACCCGTAATGTAACCTGCCTCATTCGAACTGAGAAATAGTGCGGTTTCAGCAATTTCGGAAACCTTTCCAATTCTTCTCAGCGGTATATTTTTTATTATATCCTCTTTTAACGTTTCATTTAAAGAGGATACCATATCAGTATCAATATAACCTGGCGCTATTGCATTAACAGTAATATTTCTAGATGCAAATTCTCTAGCGGCAGTTTTAGTTAATCCAATAATTCCAGCTTTAGATGCTGAATAATTAGATTGGCCTGCGTTGCCCATTATTCCAGACACTGAACTAATATTAATTATTCTTCCAAAACGCTTTTTCATCATAGAAGGTATAACAGCTTTAATGCCATTAAAACAACCCTTTAAATTAATACTTATTACTGAATCCCAATCTTTTTCTTTCATTCTAAGCATAAGATTATCTTTAACAATACCAGCATTATTTACAAGGATGTCAATTTCACCATATTTTTCAGTTGTCTTTTTAACAGCGTCAGCAAAATCAATTGTGTTAGAAACATCTAATCTAATTGCTTGGGCTTTACCTCCTTCTTTTTTTATTTCTGAAACGATATTTTCTAAATCTTCAATTGTCCGGCTTGCACAAGTAACTCTAATATTATTTTTTGCAAAAAGTTTAGCAATTGCAAGACCAATTCCTTTTGATGCTCCTGAGATAAAAGCATTTTTCTGCTCAGACAATTTTTAATTCCTTAATTTGTTCATATTTTTCTACGCCTCTTGTTTTTAGGGATCGATCAATTCGGCGATTTAAACCCTGTAAAACACGGCCAGGACCAACTTCAATATAATCATCTACACCACTTTTCCTGAGGTTAAAAATAGTTTCAGACCAGTAAACAGGATTGTCTATTTGACTAATTAGATTTTTTAGAATTAATTTAGGTTTAGTCACTTGTTGTGCTACTACATTCATTACAATAGGAAAATTTGCTTTCTTTAAGGTTATTTCATATAGGGCGTTTTTTAGAGTTGATTTTGCTGCGGACATATAGGGGGAGTGAAATGCTCCACTAACATTTAATTTAATGGCTTTTTTTGCTCCCTTAGCATCAGCTAATTCAATAACACGATTTATAGCACCAATATGGCCAGAGACTACGATTTGATCTTGGCAATTAAGATTAGCAGGTACGACAACTTGCTTATTTGTTGAAGCAGTTTCGCATATCTTTGATACTTTTGAGGCATCTAATCCCACAATTGCCGCCATACTCCCTATATTATTATGACTTAACATACTCATAGCTTTTCCTCGGATTTTAACTAATCTAAGCCCATCTTCAAAATTAAAAACACCAGCAATAGTTAAGGCTGAATACTCTCCAAGACTATGACCAGCTACAAATGAGGGTTTAACATCATTTTTTATTAATAGCTCGGCTATAATCATACTTAATACAAAAATTGCAGGTTGAGTAAATTCTGTTTGTCTAAGTTTTTCATCAGGGCCATAAAAAGAAAGGTTTGCAAGATCCATGCCCATAATATCATTTGCCTTTTCATAACGTTCTTTTGCGTGTTTTGAAGCATTAAATAAATCTTTTCCCATGCCTACTTTTTGTGACCCTTGTCCAGGGAACAAAAATGCTCTACTCATATACATTTTCCCCAACGAATTAGCATTGCACCCCAAGTAAATCCAGCGCCAAAAGCTGATAAGAGTAATAAATCTCCTTTTTCCAATCTTTTATTTAATACAGCTTCACTTAAACCGATAGGTATTGTTCCAGCTGTAGTATTAGCAACTTTTTCTATATTTACTAGGACTTGGTCTTTATTTAACCCAAGACGTTTGGCGCTTGCTTCAATTATTCGTTTATTAGCTTGATGTGGTATAAATAATTTTAAATCTTTTGCTGAAAGGCCATTTTTCTTTAGAATTATTTCTGAAGCATCTACCATTCCTCGTACAGCTGATTTATATACCTCGCGACCATCCTGTTTAACATAATGAAGACGTTGATCAACTGTTTTTTTGCTAGTAGGTTGGTGACTTCCACCTCCTGGTATATATAGTTTATTTGCTCCGCTCCCATCTGTGTAGAGTATAGAATCCATTATGCCATACTCACCATTAGTAGCTTGAACAAGACTAGCTCCAGCTCCATCTCCAAATAGAACACATGTTGATCTATCTTCGTAATCTATTACTGATGACATAGTATCTGCACCAATAACTAAAATTTTTTGGTGTTTACCAGAAGCTATAAGCCCAGCTGCTGTTTCAAGAGAAAAAATATAACCTGAACATGCTGCACTGAGATCAAAGGCCCAAGCATTTTTTGCATCAATTGCATTTTGAACTAGAGCAGCTGTTGATGGAAAAAACATATCTGGAGTAACAGTTGCAACAATTATTACATCAATTTCTTTTGGATTAAGTTTTGTTTTATTAAGAATTTCTTGAGCTGAATTAATACACATGTCAGAAGTTGCTTCATTATCACCAACTATATGTCGTTCAACAATGCCTGTTCTGCTTTTTATCCATTCATGAGAAGTATCTAATGTTTTTTCTAATTCATAATTAGATAGAATTCTTTTAGGAAGATAGTGACCAACTGCTGTAATACTTGCTTTTTTTGTCATGCTTTTCTTCCAATTAATGAGACTGTAGAAGAAATATCATCTCTTATGGAACCTATAAGGTCTGTATCAGCTGATTTCTTTGCGGCGAAAACGGCATTTTTTATTGCTCTTGCTGGAGAACTGCCATGACATATAATTACATTGCCATTGACTCCTAATAAAGGTACACCTCCGTATTCTTCATATTCGAATTGTTGCATTACGCTAGAAAAAATGGATCTAAATTCATTTTTCTTTTCATGGGACTCTACTCTTTCTTCAATTTGTTTTGAGACATCACGATTAACATGACCTATCCATCCCTCAGCAAATTTCACTAGATTATTACCTAGGAATCCGTCACATACAATTACATCTACTTGATCTTGAAATATATATCTGCTCTCAACATTACCTATAAATGCTGGAAGGTATTTTTTCATCAAAGAATGAGCTTCAAGGTAAAGATCATTTCCTTTTGTTTCTTCAACCCCAACATTTAGGAGTCCTACCTTGGGATTCTCAATACCCCTTATATGCGATATATACTCAGATGCCATAATTGCAAATTGCATTAGATGAACAGGTTTAGCATCTAGGCTAGCACCAGCATCACACAAAACTATCCCATTTTTTCCTGAGGGTAAAAAAACTCCAATTGCTGGACGTTTAACTCCTTCTATTCTTCCAAGAAGAAAGAGCGAGGTAGCTAAAATTGCACCTGTACTTCCAGCGCTAACAAAAGCCCTTGCCTTACCTTTTTTAATCATTTTAATTCCTGCGACGAGAGAGGAGTTTGGTTTTAGTTTTATAACATTTGAGGGCTTATCTGTCATCTCAACAGTTTGTTCTGTATGGTGAATAGTAATCGGTAGATTGGATGATTGTGGAAGATTGTCTTTTATCTGATTCTCATCGCCAATTAAAATCAGTTCTATATTAGGGTCATTTTTGACAGCCTCAAATGCACCTTTAACAACCTCTGATGGTGCAAAATCTCCACCCATGGCATCAACTACAATTTTCATAAAAACTTATTTGCTCGTGGGCGAATTCACGGGTCTTCCTCTGTAATAACCGCAATTTGGACAAGCTCTATGAGGAATCTTTTCTTGATTGCATTGTCCACAAATTGAGATGCTAGGTGTTTTTGTTTTCCAATGAGTTCGTCTTTTTCTTCCACGAGCTTTAGATTGTTTTCTTTTTGGCAGTGCCATAATTATTCTCCACTTTTGATAATTTTAAGTTTTTTAACGGTTCCCAGCGTTCGTCAAATTCATTATTTTCACATTTACAATCTGAGAAATTTAGATCTGTCCCACACCCTGAGCATAACCCTTTACAATCTTGAAAACAAACTTCTTTCATAGATTTTTCAAGAAAAATGGATTCTCGGATAATAGATGAGATATCTATTGAATCTTTTCCTAAAGTGAGAACATTAATGCTTGAATTATTTGATTTTTGTTCACTATGTCTGTCATCACATACAATTAATTCAAAAGTACCTTGAATTTTTTTTTTAAAATTTTTTAGACATCTATCACATTGTTCATTAATTCCAGCTAATACTTCTCCAACTAATTTAGCTGCTGAATCATTTTTTGATATATTAAGGATTATCACTACTTTGTCAGGAATTAAAGGAATATCATGAAAAGCTGGTTCAGAAGCTTTAGCTGAAATAGTTATTGTACCTTGGGTTTCAAAAAGTTCTTTTCTAGATAAGATCATATTTACTTTACGAAATTAGCGTTTATACGAACTGCAAGTCAAGAACTCTACTAGTTCCAAAATAAACTTTTAAATATAAGAGTAAAGGGTTTAAACCCGTTCGTAAAAAAATTAAATACTCAGATAGGTTTCAGTATCTTAATATTTTATTCAATAATTTCAGTCTCTTCATTCTTAATATTATTATCAGAGTCGAATGACCAATCATCTTCATTTTCTAGTTCAAGTTCTTCTTCATCTTTTCTTTCAAGGAGATTATCTTTTTCAGTTTTCATTCTAAAGATTATTATAGTTATTGTTTGACCTACAATAGCTACACTGAGACTATAAGAAAAAATTATTATTGTTATTATAAAAAGAGATAAAGAAATAAACGTAGAACCTATGTGTTCCATAGTACCCATTAGGTTTGAGGTATCAGGCAGATAGTAAGAATTTAATAATCCTTCAAACGGTGCTAAAGGAGAAAAAAGAGCTATTAATGGATCAAAGACAATATTGTTAGACCATTGCATCATTCTTCCAAGTTTTGATCCCATTAGCATATCATGACCAAAAACAATATTTATTAGTTGAAAGGCAATATCTGATAGATAAGCTAATAAACATGTAGAGAAATAGACTAGACTAAAAATAATTGGCAAATACAAAATTATTCGCCACGGTTGAGACCATGTAATGGAATAATTATGAAAAACTGATCCCATTGTATCTTCTTCCATTGTAGCAACAATTGAATTAGTAAAAAAAATAGAAACAAATAAAACTATAGAAGTGTAAGCGACGAAAATTGATCCAACAAACCAAATCAGATATGGAATCCCAACGAATAGTTCTCCAACGAATGGGATTTTACCAACAAGAGCGAATAAAATTGCCATGAAAACAAAGATAAACAAAATAATTAAAATAGAAATAGGAGTAAAAACTGGTGCATGCCAATGTTTTTTTACATAATTAAATGCATCTGATGAAGAATAGAATCCATCACCCTTCAATTGCTTATAGGTAACTCTTGCTACAGCCGTCATACCTAAAGAAATAGAAATAGTCCAAGAAATAGATCCAATAATCCATAATATTAATGAAAAAACACTAAATTCAGCTGTAAGTAGATAAGGATAGAGTCCAAATTGATCCCAAATTTCTTTTAAATTCCATCCATTAAATAAGAGGGATAGATACGTCAATATAAAATAAATTAAATATCCAATAAGATTGACTTGTAAAAGTATCCAAATTTTCTTTCCACCGAGACCTAAACGAGGTGCTTTGAACAGATCTCTTATATCAAAATGAAGATTCATTGGTTGCATTAATTATTACCTTTCCACAATAATTATTGGTCAATACGGACTTTATCAACCCAGGATTCTAAGCCAGATAGTCTTTTTATCTCAATAGCAGCTTTTTTTGCCTCTTCCTTTGAATTAAAAGTTCCAACTCGGACTCTATACCATAATTCATCTTTATCTTGGAAGTAAGCTTTTTGAATATAAGCATCAAAACCCAACTTAATTAATTCATCCAAACGATGTTTTGACTGAGCAAGAGATGATTCAGAATAGAATTGAATAGTAAACCGATCTCCTAATGAAGGAATTGAATCTGCTCTTGGGGCAATTTTAACTTTTGCAGGAACTTTATTTTTCAGTTTTGGCTCTTTTTTCGATAAATTTTCATTAGATTGTTTATTTAATTCTATATTACTAATATTTTTAGGTATTCTATTCTTATTTAAATCTTTTTTAAAAGTTTTATCCTTCTCATTTGTATTTGTTTTAATTTTAGGTTGTGGCTCAATTGAAATAGAAGCTGTTGCTGATTTGGATATTAAAAAATCATATTTGTTAGAGACTATTGATAAACCTTCTTCATTAAAAATAATTAGTTCAAAACTATAATTTCCTGGTACGTCTGGCTGAAAAGACATCTCTTTACCACCTCTGCGAATAAAAAGGTCTGTATAGATTAAATTACTTTCAGATGGAAATGATAATATACTCCAAGCATATGAAGGAAGAACAATCCCAATAGGTTCCTGGATTTGGACACTATAGAAATTACCAACAGTGCCGAAATTGGAAGTTGGCTTATCACAGGATGAGGTTAATAAACAAAACCCGATAAGTTTGAATAAGTATTTTTGGGAAGAATGCATCTTTATTGACTTATTGTATAGTCATTTTAAATTTCGAAGGTAGGAAAGAAAAAAGCAATTTCTTTTATGGCATTTTCATCTGAATCTGAACCGTGTACAGCATTATTTTGAACATTTTCCGCAAAATCTTTCCTAATTGTTCCAAAATCTGCTTCTTCGGGGTTAGTAGATCCAATTAGATTCCTAAAGGATAAAACTGCGTTGTTTTTCTTTAGAACAATTGGAACGCAAGGTCCGGAAGTCATAAATGAAACTAAATCTTCAAAAAAAGGACGCTCTTTATGTATTTTGTAGAATGTTTTAGCATCATTATTGGATAATTCCCTTTGCTCCATTGCAGCAATAATAAACTCAGCTGAAAGAATTCTATCTATAATTTTCCCTGTATTATTTTTTATTACCGAATCTGGCTTTATTATTGCAAGTGTTTTATTATTCAAGATATACTCTCCAGTTCTTTTTTCATCATAGTACCGATATCTGCAGGACTAATAACAACAGTCACGCCAGCTTTTTTTAAACATTGCATTTTTTCTAGTGCTGTACCTTTTCCTCCAGCAATGATTGCACCAGCATGCCCCATTCTTCGACCGGGTGGTGCCGTTTGACCGGCAATAAAAGACACAATGGGTTTTCCAAATTTCGAATCATGGATCCATTCTGCAACTTCTTCTTCAGCTGAGCCACCAATTTCCCCTATAAGAACCACTCCCTTAGTTTCTTCATCTTTATTGAACTTCGATAGGAGATCAATAAATGTGCTACCAATTATTGGATCACCTCCTATTCCAATACATGAAGATTGACCAATACCCAATTGTGTTAACTGATAAACAGCCTCATAAGTTAAAGTTCCACTTCTAGAAATAACTCCTACAGTTCCTTGCTTATGAATAGATCCTGGCATAATACCAATTTTTGCTTTACCAGGAGAAATTATCCCCGGACAATTTGGACCAATTAGAGTACAATTTAATTTTCTTATAAAATTCTTAACACTAATCATATCACTCGCAGGAATTCCTTCAGTGATACAAACTATAAGTTCTAAGCCAGCATCTGCGGCTTCTAATATTGCGTCTGGACCAAATGAGGGGGGTACAAAAATAACAGAGGCAGTAGCCTTAGTTTCTTTAACAGCTTCAATTACAGTGTTGAAAACTGGCAAACCATGATGAGTGATTCCACCTTTACCAGGAGTTATACCCCCTACAAGATTTGTACCATATTCAATCATTTGTTTAGAATGAAAAGAGCCTTCCTTCCCAGTAATACCTTGTACAAGTATTTTAGTCTGATTATCTAAAAGAATACTCATGTCTTTACTGCTTCCTCTACAGCTTTTTTAGCTGCATCTTTGAGATTGTTACCCAAAATAAAATTAAGATTAGAGTCTTTAAGAAGAATGGTTGCTTCTTTAGCATTGGTACCTTCAAGACGGACTACAACTGGAACATCAAGTTGCAGATTAGTTAGTGCATCGATAACACCTTCGGCTACTCGATCACATCGAACAATTCCTCCAAATATATTTATTAGTATTGATCTAACATTTGGATCAGAAAGTATTAGTTTAAACCCTCTTGATACTGTTTCTGAACTTGCCACTCCTCCAACATCAAGAAAATTGGCTGGCTCTCCGCCACATAATTTAATTATATCCATAGTTGCCATAGCCAATCCAGCACCATTTACCATACATCCAACATTTCCATCAAGTTTGATATAGTTTAGTTGATAACTAGAAGCCTGTATTTCACTAGGTAATTCTTCTGATAAATCACGCATTTGTTCAATATTTTCATGACGATCAATGGAATTATCATCAAAATTCATTTTAGCATCTAAAGCAATTAGTTTCTCATTTTTCGTAATCACTAGAGGATTAATTTCCGCAATAGAACAGTCATTTGTGTAAAAAGCTTTCCATAATGATTTAAACATTCTTATACCATTTTTAATTTGATTTCCTTCAAGATTAAGGGAAAAAGCTAACTGTCTGGCTTGAAATGTAGTTAATCCAAATTCTGGCTCAATCCATACTTTTATTATTTTTTCAGGATTTTGTTCAGCTACTTTTTCTATTTCGATTCCGCCTTCAGTGGAAACCATAAAAACAAATTTTTCTTTTGATCTATCGAGAACTATTCCAGCATATAGCTCTCGAGCAATATCTATACCTTCTTCAATCAATAGACGTTTAACCTCTTGACCTTCAGGACCTGTTTGGTGGGTAATTAACTTCATACCTAGAATTTCTTCAGCAAATAGTTTAACCTCTTCTATGCTAGTTGCTATCTTTACGCCACCACCTTTCCCGCGTCCTCCAGCATGAATTTGGGCTTTTACCACCCATAATTTCCCATCTATTTTTTTTGCAACTGAAATTGCTTCATCAATAGAGAAAGCTGGAAAACCAACAGGTATTTCAACTCCATTATTTTTTAAAATTTCTTTTGATTGGTATTCGTGAATTTTCATATTTTATTTAGTTAACTTTTCTTCCATGTAAGGATAACGATAATTTTTTGGAGGTGCAGAATTTTCTTTAATTGTTCGCTGGGATACCCACCTAATTAGGTTAAATATTGAACCAGCTTTGTCATTTGTGCCAGATGCTCTTCCTCCTCCAAAAGGTTGTTGACCTACTACAGCGCCAGTAGGTTTGTCATTAATGTAAAAGTTTCCTGCTGAATGTCGCAATGCAATTTTAGCTTCTTCTATTGCTTTTTCATCTTTTGAAAATACACATCCCGTAAGAGCGTATGGTGACGTATTATCTATAAGTTTGAGTGTCTGTTCCCAATCAGCAGGTTCATATATATATATAGTTAATACCGGACCAAATATTTCTTCTTGCATAGTTTTGAAAAAGGGGTCTTTAGTTTTTATTATTGTAGGTTCAATAAAATAGCCCACTGAATCATCACACTTTCCACCAACTAGTATTTCTGCATCAGATGAATTTTTTGCTAGATCTATATATCTTTTTATTGAATTGAAAGCTGTCTGATCAATGACAGCGGTTATGAAATTATTGAAATCCTCAGGATCTCCCATTTTTAATGTAGAAACTTCTTTAATTAATCTATTTTTTATTTTCTTCCATATATTAGATGGTATATACGCACGAGACATTGCTGAACATTTTTGACCTTGAAATTCGAATGCACCTCTGATCATTCCTGTTATTAAAGATTCAATTTCAGCTGTTTCATGTGCAATGCAGAAATCTTTTCCTCCAGTTTCACCTACTAAACGAGGGTAACTCTTATATTTTGATATATTTTCTCCTATGGTTTCCCACATTTTTTGAAAAACAGATGTGGAGCCAGTAAAGTGGACTCCAGAAAGATCTGGGTGTTTCATAATAAATGGCCCTATTTGGGACCCATTTCCTGGGATAAAGTTGATTACACCATCTGGTAGGCCAGCTTCTTTAAAAAGTTGCATTAGAAACCAAGCTGGATATACAGCACTCGACGCTGGTTTCCAAATAACAACATTTCCCATTAAAGAAGGGGCTGTTGGCAGGTTAGCGGCTATACTGGTAAAATTAAAAGGGGTTACAGCAAAAATGAATCCTTCAAGTGAACGATATTCTATCGTGTTGTTAGTTGGTGGCGGTGAATATAATGGTTGATTCTTTTCTAATTCTTGAGCGAAAAATGTATTAAAATTAAAAAAATCTACTGATTCACATGCTGCATCTATTTCAGCTTGGAAAACTGTTTTGCTCATATTTAAAATTGTTGAAGCATTCAAAATTTGTCGCCATTTCCCTGAAGTAAGTTCAGCCATTTTAATATATATTTTGGATCGTTCTTTGAGAGTTGTTTTTGACCAGAATTTCCAAGCTTTAGCAGCAGAGTCAATTGCGAGAATTAATTCTTTTTCTCCAGCTTTATGAAAACGACCTAAAATATGAGAATGTTTATGAGGGATTAGACAATTTCCTAAATTACCAGTCCTAACTTCTTTACCTCCAATAATTAAAGGAATTTCGATTACTTGATTTTTTAGCTCATTAATTTGGGTAATCAGTTTTTTTCTTTCTGCTGATTCAGAATAATATGATCTTATAGGGTCATTTTTTGGAATTGGTATATTGTACTCACTCATTATGATTGAACCTTTTTATTACTAGTAAAGTTAGGTGACCTTAGTTTGCTAATGTAGTTATTTGCGTTTTTATTAAAGAAAGAAATTAAATCAGATTATTCCTATAGCCAATGCAATCGATAATAAAATAAGACCAATCCCAACAATTTTTTGAATTTCTTCCATTGTTACAGTTTTTAAGAAATGTTTTCCCATAAATACTCCCAATAGAGCTGATATGCAGGAAGCTGTCATTAATGGAATATGCTCTTTTCCAATTGATGAAATATGTAAGCCATAAACTGTTATCCTGGCCATATCAACAAGACACGCTATTGTAACGCCGGTCCCAATAAAAGAATCCTTAGTAAGTCCAGCATTTGCTAGAAAAGCACTTCGCATTGCTCCTTGATGTCCTGATAATCCTCCTAAAAATCCGCTAACCAATCCACCTATAGGTAAAAAATTCTTTCCAAATTTTAAATTTTGTTTAACTGAGTATAGATCATAAATAGCAAAAATGAGAATTAGTAAAGAAATTATAAAGGTTAAAGGAAGTATTTTTTTTTCATAACCTAGTAATTCATAGTTTAAAATTGGTGGTAAATTTGCAAGTGTTACAAGGAGTTTCGCCCCAACGAAAGAAGCTAAAATAGCTGTGATACCAAACTTAATTAAAACATCCTTTTTACAGCTTTTTCCAAAAATCATAAATTTAAAGATATTATTTAGGAAATGAACTATAGCCGTAGCTATTACTGCTTCTTGACTGGGAAGTATAATTAACATGGCTGGTAGCAATAATGTTCCTAATCCAAATCCAGAAAAAAGTGTAAGGAATGAAGCTATAATTGAGATAATGACAATGAAAAAAAAATCCATAATTAAATCAAAAGTTCCAAAACTTTTTCAGGAGGACGTCCTATAATTGCTTTATTGTCAACTACTACAATAGGTCTTTCAATAAGTTTTGGATACTTTGCCATTGCTTTTAATAAAACATTGTCATTCTCTAAATTATCTTTTAATGCTAATTCTTTAAAAATAGGCTCAGATCTTCGGATAAACTTTTTTGGTTTAAGGGACATTTTTTTACTTAAAGAAAGCAATTTTTTTTCATTAAGAGGATAATTTATATATTCAATTATATTTAGTTTAATTCCCTTGTTACTTAGAAGCAGCACGGCTTCTCTACTTTTACGTCAACGAGGATTATGGTAAATAGTAATATTTGTTTTCATTGTTTTATCTAATTTTTAAACAAAAATTTACCTAATTCATACTATCATTGCGATATGTATATATGATTGATTTAGAATCAACTTTGAAGTAACTTTCTTTCTCTGCATTAATCCGAGGAGACTTTAAAAAAAATTTTTGCAAACAAATATGAATATAATTAAGAATGGTATTAGTTCTGCGGGCTGGGTTTCAGGCGACATTGCTATTGATCTTGGTACAGCAAATACTTTGATTTGGGTTAGGACTAAGGGAATAATAATTAATGAGCCATCAATTATTGCACGTGATATAAATAACGGCTCAGTTCTTGCTGTAGGTAAGGAAGCTAGTGCAATGGTTGGGAAGACTCATAAAGGTATAGAAACAATAAGGCCATTACGTGATGGGGTTATTGCTGATTTTGAAGCAACAGATGGTATGTTATTAGGTTTTGTAAAAAAAATAAATTTTAGTCCTATTGCGAGGTTTAAAATGGTTATTTGCGTCCCTAGTGGGGTTACAGCTGTAGAACGAAAAGCTGTACGTGATTCAGCGGAGCGTGCAAATGGTCGAGAAGTCTATCTTGTTGAAGAGCCAGTTGCTGCTGCAATTGGTATTGGAATTGATATATCTAAACCTGTGGGAAATATGATAGTAGATATAGGGGGAGGGACATCTGAAATTGCTGTTATTGCTTTAAACGGTGTAGTTACTAAAGAGACAATAAAAGTAGCCGGAAGAGAAATGGATGGTGCTATTGTTCAATGGTTTAGGAATGAACATAAATTAGATGTGGGTGAGCCAACAGCTGAAAAAATAAAGAAAGAAGTAGGTACAGCAATGCGAATGGATCAAATTCCTATCCGTGTAAAAGGTCGCGACCTTGTATCAGGTATTCCAAAAACAGTTGAAGTTTCATCTGATGAAATAAGACAAGCACTGAAGGATTCTGTAACCCAGATTGTTGATGCAATTAAACGTGCCTTAGAAAAAACTCCTCCAGAATTAGCAGTAGATATATTGGATAGAGGTATAATTTTGACAGGAGGAGGTTCACAACTAAAGGGTCTTGATCAAAATATTCGTGAAAGGACAAATTTGCCAGCAAATGTATCTGAAAGGCCCCTTACTGATGTAGTTAGGGGAACAGGAATGGTTCTTTCAGAAATTAAAAGATATACTGATGTTCTTATGTAGCAGTTGATGAGAAAAATTATTGGATTCATATTCGATAATCGCGATTGGTTTTCACTGCTATGCGCTATATTTTTTTCTTTAATTATTCTTAATAATAACAATTCCCATAATATTCAATTAATTAGAGGGAAAACAAATTCAGTTTTTTCAGTTTTTTTTATTCCTGGGAATTGGTTAAAAGATTTAGGGACACTTAAATCTGAGAATGATAATCTAAAAAATAAAATTCTTCAACTTTCTCTTTTTAACTCGGAGTTATTGCGTTATAAAAATGAAAATGAAGAACTTCGTGAAATGTTAGATTATAAGAATAACACAGAGCTTTCAATTATCCCTGGTAAAGTAACTAGCAGGGGTCTTTCTCCTTTATTAACAGCAATTACAATTGATGTTGGCCCTGGGTATAATTTAATGCCAAATATGCCTATTGTGAATGTTGAAGGAATTGTAGGAAAAACAATTTCAGTTACCTCTCAAACAGCTCTTGTTCAGTTGTTAACAGATTATAGTTTTCGTTTAAGTGTAAAACTTCAAGAAACTGAAACTATTGGGATTTTACGTTGGCGGAAAGGTGATATTTTTGAAGTATGGGAAATACCACGTGCTTCTAATGTTAACATAGGTGACAGGATAGTTACTTCTGGTTACAGTGATATATTTCCCTCTGATCTTCCTGTTGGAAAAGTAATTAAAATTATTGACCGTCCTGAGATGCTTCATAAAATAGCTATTGGATCAGCTTATGTTGATTTCAATAGTTTGGGACATGTTTTTGTTATAAAGGATTATAATGAATAAGATAGTTACTATTTGTCTTATTGGTATTGCAACATTATTAATTCAGATTTTACTAAGTGATTTTCTATTAATCAAAGGTGTTCGTCCTGATTTTATGCTTATTTTAATCATATATATATCTTTTCAATTTGGCAGTCTTCATGGTGTGATTATTGGTTTCAGTTTAGGTTTTGTTGAGGACCTGATAAGTGCTGGGTCATTATTGGGCTTATCGCCACTAACTAAATCAATTTCAGGATTCTTGATTGGTAAACTACAAGGAAAATATCATATAATGAGTCCTATCACTTTTCACTGCTCTTGGCTTATTATATTATTGCTTCATTTTTTCATTTATATATTCTTTAATTATCAACATCTGTTAGAATCAAATTCTTTGGCTTTTTGGCTGACCTATTTATATACAACAATTTATACTCTTGTATTTTTCCTGATTATTCAATCAATCAAACCTATTACTTCTTTAAGTTCTAATTAAGATTTAAAAGTTTATGTTAAAAACGGAAATATATATCCCTGTAAGAAGAAGAGATATTGCATTTGGGGTGGTATTATCTCTTTTTATAATCCTAATCGTACGATTTTATTATCTGCAAATTTATAAATACGAACAATATTCTGCTGTTGCTGAAGCAAACAGGATTAGAATGATATCAAGTCCAGCTCCTAGAGGGAATATTGTTGATCGAAATGGTAAAATTATTGCTGCTAATACATCTATCTATGCAGTATCTGTAATACGGGATGAATTAATTGATGAAGATGTTCAATTAAATATGATTGCCAAGTATCTTAATCGAGGTGAGGAAACTCTTAAGAACAATTTAGATAAATATTTTCAAGGCCGATTTCTTCCAGCATTAATAGCTCGCAATGTTTCTATAAGTGAAATTAGTTTGATTGAAGAGCATAACAATGAA
The DNA here is from genome assembly GCA_002715465.1 of Fidelibacterota bacterium. Next base: position 99,586 of record PAYY01000013.1, read on the forward strand.
TTGCCAGGAGTCATATCAACAAAACTCCCAATACGTTTTTATCCTAATAAAAAAATAAGAGCATCGCACATTCTAGGGTATCTAAGAGAAATAAATTCTATTGATATTATTAATACTAGAGGTAGAAACTATTCCTTGGGTGATTACCATGGATATCAAGGAATAGAAAAATATTATGAAGAATATCTTAAAGGAGTTAAGGGAGTTGAATATCGACAAGTTGATGCTCTTGGAAGGGAAGTAGGAGAGATTGTAAGCAAACAACCAATTCTTGCAAAGCCAGGGAACAAATTGATTTTGACAATTGACTCTTCACTTCAAGAATTGATTGAATCATTGCTAAATGAACATAAGGGTGCTGCAGTAATAATGAATGCTAATTCAGGAGAAATATTAGCAATTGCAAGCAAACCAGATTTTGATTTAACTGACTTCACTGCTGGAATGGGTTCAAAAAAATGGAAATCTTATTCAATGGATCCAGATAGACCACTATTTAATAGATCTGTACTAGGCCTTTATCCTCCAGGATCTTCAATGAAATTAGTAACAGCAATAGCGGTTCTACAAAGAGGTAGGGCAGAAAAAAATTTGGTTGCTGATTGCAATGGAAATTATGAATTTGGCGACAGAACTTTTGGTTGTTGGAAAGAGGATGGTCATGGCAGGGTTAATCTATCGCGAGCTATTATTGAATCTTGCAACATTTACTTTTATCAAGTTGTTCAAAAGTTAGATATTGATACACTAGCTAAATTTGCTAAACTATTTGGTTTTGGAAAATTTACTGGAATAGATCTACCAGAAGAAAACTCTGGCCTTTTTGCTGATCGTAACTATATGAACAAAAAATATGGTAGATGGGGATGGGCTAAAGGATCTCTCCTTCATCTTTCAATTGGTCAAGGTGATGTTTTAGTTACCCCACTTCAGATGGCAAGTTTTATATCAACAATTGCAACCAAAGGTAATGTAGTTATACCAAGATTAAGAATGGGGATTGAAAAAGTAAATTCGATGAATGTTCAACTAAACTCTAGTACTTGGGATAAAATACATGATATGATGTATGATGTTGTAAATGATGTTAAAGGGACAGCGTATGATTCTCATCTAGCTAGATCTAAAATAAAAGTTTATGGCAAAACAGGTACAGCTGAAAATCCACATGGTGATCCTCATGCATGGTTTGTTGGGTTTGCGAAAGATAATAATGAGATAATATCTATATCAATTGTTATAGAAAATGGAGGCACTGGAGGTTCTACTGCCGCTCCAATCGCTTCTAAAATTATTAAGAATTACTTTGATCTAAAACCACTAAACTAAAGGCCCATGAACTTTTTTAATAAACTTAGAGAAGCCCCTATACATTGGCTTATTGTTTCTATAATTTTAAATATATTTGGACTTATTGCTCTTTTCAGCATATCGAGCGGTGCTGACCAATTATCTTATTCATCAAGATTTTTCAAATTCTTATTTTGGTTTGGGCCAGCCCTTGGAGGTTTTTTGTTGTTTTTTATTATACCTAAACGGTTTATTCATGAGTATGCATATGTTGCTTTAGCTATTTCGATAATAGCTCTTTTTCTCCCTTATTTGGCTAAACCAATTGCCGGGACATATCGCTGGATATCTTTTGGTGGGATAAGTTTTCAACCCGCTGAAATCCTAAAATGGGTAATGGTAATTACATTGGCAAGATACCTTTCAGATAATCGACTTCAATTGAAAAAGTTTTTCTCATTATTTCCTCCAATATTACTTGTTCTTTTTCCAGCAATTTTTATTGCAAAACAGCCAGATTTAGGGTCGGCTGTTATTTTAGTCACTCCTGTAATTCCTTTATTATACTGGGTCGGTGCAAGGCCTCTTCACATATTATTATTAACAGCACCAATAATTAGTATAATTACCGCCTTCAATTATTATTCTTTCACATGTTGGATTTTATTTATTGGAGTTATTTTATATCTTTCAAAGAGTAGCCTTCGTGTTATTGTTTTGAACTTTTTTGGAAATATTTCACTTGGTCTATTTACTCCTATTCTTTGGAATAGTCTTCATAATTACCAGAAAGAAAGGATTCTTGTTTTGCTTGATGTTTCTAGAGATCCACTTGGGGCAGCATATCAAGTCATTCAATCTCAGACAGCTATTGGTTCTGGTGGGCTATGGGGAAAGGGTTTTGGTAGAGGTACTCAAACGCACTTAAAGTTTTTGCCAGAGCAAGAAACGGATTTCATTTTTTCAGTTATTGGAGAAGAATTTGGGTTTTTTATGGTAATTACAATTCTTTCTCTTTTTGCAATTTTAGTTCTTGATATGATTCATCGTTCTTACAAACTATCAGAACGTTTTCCTAGTTTAGTACTTTTTGGAATTGCTATTATTTTTATTTCACATATTTTTGTAAATGTTGGAATGACTGTTAATCTACTTCCTGTTAAGGGATTACCTTTACCATTCCTTAGCTATGGAGGTACTTTTTTGGTGTCTTGTTATGCAATGCTCGGCCTTGCTATGAATATGAGTGTTGAATCAGAACCTTAGAGAATAGTTTAGCAGTTATAATTCTTAATTTTGTAATAGTAAACAAGATTGTTTAAATAGGACATTAAGCTTAAATTACGACTATTATTAGGTTGATTCCTTAAAGATCACCTTTATAAAATCCGAGGTAATGAACCGTAAATTTAATTTTGCCGCTCTTTTCATTAATGTTGCTTGTGCAGTATTAATATCTTTTTTTTCTTTTTTGAATGGTCAGTCTGCAACAAATAAAAATATAAATGAAAAAATTGAGATCCTTGAAACTCAAGTAAATCAGATATTAGGTATTGTAATTCCTGATGTTGAAAACGCAATGAAGAGTATGGTTCGTGCAAAGTCCCAATCAGATAGCACTACTCTCCTTATAATAAATAGAATAAATACTTTACAAAACACTATAAGAACTTTAGAAACAAAGGCTGCTTATACTGACAGTATTAATTTTCAATTATTGCAACAGCTTATGATGATAGAGAATAAAATAGTAACATTGACTCGAAGTTTTAATGAACTCTATGATTTAAAAACAGGTGCAATTGATACTAGTCCAATGAAGATGAGCGGTGACAATTTCAAGAAAAGTTACATTAATGCTTTAAGTACTTATAATGATGGAAATTATGAGTTGGCTATTAAGTTTTTTGGAGAACTTGTTTCTGGGGATCAAAACCATAAGCTAGCGGATAACTGTCAATATTGGCTTGGAGAATCTTTTTATGCTTTAAAAAACTACAAGCGTGCAATTTTAGAATTCGAAAAAGTTTTTCAGTTTAAAGAACAAGATAAATGGGATGATGCCCAGTTAAAGCTAGGTATCTGTTTCCAAAAAATAGGAAATTTTGATAAAGCAAGATCTGAGTTTCAAAAATTGGTTGATCACTATCCAGGAAGCGAATATTACCAACGTGCTCAACAATATCTGCGTCAATTGTAACTAATTAATTTTCTAATTACTTCCTTTTGGAGATTCACTAGATGAAAATATATTTTTTAGCATCCGAGATTACACCCTTTTCACAAATATCATTTCTCGCAAATTTTTGTCGTATGGTTCCAATTAAACTGCAACAATATGACCATGATATTAGATTAACTTCTCCAAAATATGGTTATATTAGTGAGAGAAAATATACTCTTAGAGAAGTTATTCGCCTAAGAGAAATACCCTCAGAAATTGGAGGTAAAACAGAGATTGCCTCAGCAAAGTCAGCTTTTATACCTAAGACTAGAGTGCAAGTCTATTTTATGGAACATATTGATTGGTTTCAGCCTTTAACTACTCTCTTATATAAAGCAAAAAATGGAAGACCTCTACCAGATAACGATGACCGTTTTGCTTTTTATAGTAAAATTTCTTTAGAAATGCTTATTAATCTTTTCTGGTCGCCAGATGTGATAATTTGTAATGATTGGCAATCATCTTATGTACCTTTATTGTATAAAGAATTATTTGCAAGTAAGGATTTTTATAAAGATATAAAGACTGTTCAATTGATTCACTCTATAGATGATTATGCAAAAGTTTCTTTTGATTCTTATAAAAAAGTAGGTGTTAATCCTCCTAAAGAATTTAAGGATAAAGAACTTAATTCACTTGCCATTGCATCAAAAACTGCTGATCTTGTTATTACAGTCGATAGTCCTAATTCAAAGCCATCAAAGGAAATTTTGACTAATTCAGATTTTAAACCTCATATTGGAGTAATAAAGAAAAAACTTGAAAAGGTAACTCTTAAAAGTGAAGATAATGATTCTTGTTATGATGTGGCTGATGATATCAATAAGGTGCTTCTCGATTATTTTGGCTCATCTTGAGTCATTTTCATTTCTTTTACTTTATTAGTTATGCACCGCTCTATCAACACGATTATATTGTTGACTTTCCTTCTTCTTTTTTCTTGCGAAAGTGACACATTTATTGCCAATCTTGAAAGTACTAAAATACAAACTCAAGAATCTACTTCTACAAAATTTAGTTTTAAAACCTATCAAACTCCTCCGAATGTTGGAAGCCTTCCATTTATTTATACTGGCAATCAAGATGGATATGAAGCTTCTAAGACTTTAATAGAATTTGAATCTCATGAAATTCTTCGTTGGGCTAGTTTTGAAGTAGATAGTGGCCATTTCCAATTTACTTTAGATACTAATTTTATTATAGATAGTGATATAGAAAATTCATTTACTTTGGGATATTTTAGAAGGGACTCAAATTATTCTGAATCTGGATCAAATTATTCTAATGTTGGATGGATTAATTCTGATTATCCAAAGCTGACTTCTAGGTTAGTTACTGACACTACTGGATTGAGGAATCTTTTGTTTCTTGCTGACTCTATGACTGTACAGACTCTAGCTGACACAACAGATGGTAATTGGTTATATATTCTTGAGTCATCTCAAAATGCAAAAAGCATGTTGAAAATTTATTCATCTAATAGTCCAGTTAATAAACCAATTTTCCGAACTTTTATGCATTCAGATACATCAAGTTCAGATACATCAAGTTCGTTGGATTCAACCCGAATATTTGAAAGTCTTTCAGATGTAACTCTTTTTGTCCCTCCAAAACTGTCTTCTGATGCATTTGATTCAAGTTTTAGTTATGTGGGTATTGCATCAGGGTTTGTGACTATTTTAAAACCAGACTTATCTATGCTTGACATTCCTAAAGAAGCTTCTATTGCTAGAGCTAAATTAATATTACAAATTGATTCCGAGCGAAGTAATCAATCAAGTCTTGATTCTCTTTTTTTCCAAGCTTATGCCATGGAAGATACTATTTTAGATTGGAACTGGGGTGAAATTCTTGATGAAGATTCATATGCGCATCACACTGGAACTATAGCACGTTCATTATCTTCATCACCAAAAGGATTAACACTTAAACTTGATGTAACAGAAATATTGCAATCGATAATTAGTGCGAGGGAGACGGATGAAAAACTTATTTCTGATTTAGGTCTAAAGTTAAAGATTTTAAGTTCAAAGTCAATTTTTGATTTTATTGCTATAAAACAGGATAGTGTCGGTTTTGATCAGCCAAAATTGGAGGTTTTATTTGAAATTCCGTAACTCTGTTTTGCTTGTATTGATTACTATCGCAAAATCTCAATCTCCTTATAATGCTATTGGTCATGGCATAATAATGGATGTACCTGATGCAGCTAGTGTTGGTATTTCAAGTAGTGGTTTGCTGCCATCGCTTAATAATAGTTTTTCACCATCTAATCCTACGACATGGACTGATCTTTCATTTACTTATTTAACAGGCCATTATAATAACCAAAATATTGCAACGGATGCTTATAAATCAATTTTTGGAACATTGTCTAATGCTACATTTATACTCCCGATAAGAGGAAAATACGCATTTGGCATGGGTATTACACCGATATCTAGGAAGACCTTTAATATAGCTGGAGATACTACTAGCATAGTTTTTTCAGGTGATACTTTGAATGTTTCAAAACAATTAAATGGTACTGGTGGAATAAGTAGTATGTTTTTTAGTGGTGCGAGTAATTTTGTAAATAACCATACAATTGGTATGAGAATGGATTTTTTATTTGGCATTTATGATGAGCTAAATGTTAGCAATATTGATTTCAGATCATCTAATTATGCGCGTAGATTTCGCTATAAGGGGACGTATTTTTCTGCATATTATCGCTTTTTAAGTGATCCAAAAAATCATCATTTCTCTTTATTTTCTAGTTTGCAATTTCCAGTAGGATATCATTACATAACTAGAACTGATTTTTTTGAATTTTTAGACCCTATTTCACGTCCAAAAACAGATTTTCTTCTTCCAATTAATATAAGTTTTGGAGGTAATTATAAATTACTTTCATCTTTATATGCATCAGCAGAGATTCTTATGCGTTCATTTAACTCTAAATTCAATAATGATATTAATTCTATCTATGGTGAAATTGGTAAAGCTAACCGGATTAGTTTAGGGTTAACAAAAGAAAAAGTTATTGGATCAAGAGAATTTTTCGATTTATTCCACTACCGGGTTGGTTTTTTCAGAAGATCACATTACATTCGCGGACTCCAGAGCGATCTGACAGAGTTGGGGTTTTCTTTAGGCTTAGGTATACCCTTTGGCTTAACACAAAATCAATTAGATTTTGGACTTAGGATTTCAAAAAGAGAAGGTTTTCTATCGAAATCAACTGAAACAATTACCCACATTTCCGTTGGTTTGACTGTTGGTGATTTGTGGCTGATAAAAGGAAAGAGGAGATAAAATGAGTTTTGATGAAGAAAAGTTTAAATTTGATAAAAAACTAATTAAATTTTTTTTAATTATAACGTTAGTTTTTCAAGGTTGTTCGCCACCACCAGCGATTGAAGAAGAAACTGCTCCAGAGCCAGTGAGTGAACGACAATGTCTTAGGCTCCTTAGTAGCGCAGCTGAATACTATAAAAATAAAGATTGGTCTTCAACTTCTAGGGTTTACGGTGATTTAGTTGATTTAGGTTGTGATAAAGGCAGTGAAGAAGAAGTCTTCCAATATTGGGCTATAGCTTTTGAATTTATGGGGAAATTTGATAGTTCTGAGTATGTGCTTCTCCAAGGACTTAAGCGACTTCCAGATAACATAAACCTCAGTAAACGACTAGCTTATGCATATAAGCGACTAGGGAATACCGAAAAAGAAATTTTTGAATATGAGAAGCTTACTGATCTTATTCCCGATGATATAGAACCTTTAAACAGATTAAATGAACTTTATAGCGAAGTTGGTCGCTATGATGATCAAATTTTTATTTTGCAGAAGGTTCTTGAAATTGACCCTAACAATAAAAATGCTCAAGGAGATCTTGCTCAAGCATATGAAGCTACGGGACGTGACCCTATAGATATTTATCGTCGAAGATTTCAAGATAACCCTTCTAATTATTCATTTGGCATAGACTTGTCAGATCAATTAATGATTGCTGGAGCAGAAGAAGAAGCTATTGATGTACTTGATCGTTTACGTAGCAGTATTCAAGGAGGTAGCTCGGTTTCTAATAAACTAATACTAAAAAAATTAGCTCTAGCTTATTCAGAAGTTGATAATCTAAAAGCTGCTTCTGATGCATATGAGGAACTTTTTAATCTTGACCGCCGTGATTTCAAGACTGCTTTGGAGATTGTTAAGGTAAATATTTCACTATCAGATTATGCCAAAGCAATGAAATGGGCTCAAGAAGCTAACAGGACTGCTCCTGAAAATGGAGAAACTTCAGGTGCAAAGGGAAACGTCTACTATGCGGCTTTTCAAGATTGCAGAAATAATTTTCCTACAAATGATGATAAAATAATTGCTGCTCTTGCATACAAATACTTTAAAGAAGCTGAAAATAAAGGTTTTAATCGACATAAACGTGATAGGATTTACTTAGAAAATAATCGCGATGACCTAGTATTTGGTAAAACAGATTGGTTTATGTTGGATGAAGATGTAAAGCGCCGAGGCTCTATCTCTCCAAAAGGTAATTGCTATAAATGGGCCACAGAATCAATAAAGAAAGATCCTAGTTGGCGTTAAACAATATTTGGATATATATATAATACCTAGTGTTAATTTTATAGGTTGCCGTTGAATTTGGTTGCTTAAAATTTTTGTACTTCAATTAAATTGAGAGAGAATTTTTCTATGAAAATTAAATCAATGTTTAGTAATAATTTGCAGAATTTAGACCCTCAAGTTTTTTCAACTTTAAATAATGAATTATACCGACAAATTGATACTCTAGAACTTATTGCATCAGAGAACTTTGTTAGTGAATCTGTTCTAGAAGTAACTGGTGGTGTTATGACAAATAAATATGCTGAGGGTTATCCAGGGAAACGGTATTATGGTGGGTGTGAATGGGTAGATGAAGCAGAAAATATTGCTAGAGATCGTGCAAAGTCACTTTTTTTAGCAGATTACGTTAATGTCCAACCTCATTCGGGTTCACAAGCAAACATGGCGGTATTTTTTACTTTCCTTAAACCAGGAGATACCATTATGGGTTTGGATCTTGCTCATGGAGGTCATTTAACTCACGGAAGTGCAGTTAATTTTTCAGGAAAATTATTTAATATTATATCCTATCAAGTAGAAAGAGATACTGGACGTGTTGATTTTAATAAAATTTCAGATTTGGCCATTAAAAAAAAACCTAAACTTATAATATGTGGTGGTAGTGCATTGCCAAGGTTTATAGAATTTGAGTCTTATAGGACTATTGCTGATAAAGTAGGTGCTTTTCTTTTAGCCGACATTGCCCATCCTTCTGGCCTGGTTGCTTCTGGTATTCATCCCACTCCATGGCCACACTGTCATATTGTTACGTCAACTACCCATAAAACTCTTAGAGGACCTAGAGGTGGATTAATATTGATGGGTGAAGATTTTGAAAATCCTTGGGGAGTTACAGCTCCGAAAACAGGTAGAACAAAAAATCTTTCAGAACTAATTGATTCAAATCTAATGCCTGGTATTCAAGGCGGACCTTTAATGCATATTATTGCGGCAAAAGCCGTTGCTTTTGGTGAAGCACTTAAACCTGAGTTTAAAACTTATTGTGAACAAGTTGTCCTCAATGCAAAAACTATGGCGGACTTGTTCATTCAAAAAGATTATAATCTAATTTCTCATGGTACTGATACTCATGTATTATTAATTGATCTAACCAATAAAGGCATATCAGGAAAAAAGGCTGAAAATATACTTGAAATCGCTGGAATTGCTGTAAATAAAAATATGGTTCCATATGATGAACGAAGTCCTATGATAACTAGTGGTATTCGGATTGGAACTCCCGCAATTACAACAAGAGGTATGGGAAAGGAAGAGATGTATAATATTGTTGAGAATATTGATAGAGTAATTCAATCTCCTGATGATAAATCAATTGCATCAAGTGTTCGCGAAGAAATAAAAGAAATGTGTAAAAGGTTTCCCGTTTATCCTGGGTTAGTTGATGAAAAAGACAATTAATTTTCTACCTTTAATTTTTTGTTCGGTGTTTTTTTCAAGCTGTTCTTTGGACAAGTTAATTATGGGTAATATGCTTAGTTCAGCTGGTGATGGTATTTCTAGTATTTATTTGTCAGAAGATGACCCTGAACTTGTCCGAGAGTCTCTTCCAACTAATATGAAACTTATTGAACTTCTAATTAATCAGTCTCCAAATAATCAGCAACTTTTAACAGCAGCATGTCAAGTTTTTACAGTTTATGCTTATTCATTTCTTCTCCGAGATGCAGAAATTGCTATGGATGAAGATTTTTCAACAGCAAGAAAATTATATTCAAGAAGTAGGAATCTTCTAAAACGTGCAAGAGATTATGGTTTAAAAGCTTTAGAAGTCTCTCATCCTGGATTTAAAGAATCTTATAATGATAATCCTAAAAACACTCTAATGAAAACTAATGATAAGGACATTCCAAGTTTGTACTGGACAGCAGCAGCTTGGGGACTCTATATTTCAGTTTCTAAAGATAATCCTTCCGCAATAATTGAACTCCCTAACATTGGATTCTTCCTAGAAAGAGCTCTTGAATTAGATGAGGATTATGAAAGAGGTGCTATTCATGATTTGATGTTTACTTATACACTAAGTCGTCCAGATGGAGGAAGTTCGGCTATAGTAGTAGCAAAAGAACATTATAATCGTGCTATTGATTTGTCAGAGGGTAGTCGTGCATCTCTTTATGTATCTTATGCTGAGTCAATTTCAATACCGAATCAGAATAAACAAGAATTTTTGCATTTACTGGATCAAGCTATTGGGGTGGATATTAATAAATTTCCAGATCAGAGGTTGGCTAATATTCTTGCTCAAGAACGAGCAAATTGGCTCAAAACTCGATTAGATGAATTGTTTTTCTAGTACATTTATTTTGATTTTATGAGAATTTTTGTTTATTAGCTTACTTACAATAGATCTAAAGTGAATATTATTCAAAAACTAATACATATTGGGAATAAATTAATTGTTCGCTCAGAAAATGGTATAGCTATTTTAGTTCTTCTTAGCATGGCATCATTCCCACTATTTGAAGCCATAGGACGAATTTTTAATTTTCAAGGAATTCCTGGTTCTTCTGTAATTGTTCAGCACTTAACGTTATGGATTGGTTTCTTAGGTGCAATTATCGCAGCAAGAGAGAACCGTCTTCTATCCTTAACTCAACCCGTTGAGATACAAATTAATAAAACAAAGGATTCCAAATTCTGGTTTGCACAATCTATGGCATTTATTATTTGTATGATTCTTGCTTATGCAAGTTTCCTTTTAGTAAAAACTGAATCTGAATATCCAAGAGATTTAATTCCTGGAATTTCTGTGTGGCTTGTCCAAGTTATAATGCCTATCGGCTTCTTTTTTATTGGTCTGGAAATATTTAGAAAAAATTGGCGTGAACGAATTTTTCAAATCATTTTATTATTATTATTTGTTTTAATTATGACTTTTGGTTTCAGTGAAAATTTTCAAGTCCCCATAATTTTATGGATAGGGATAATTGCCTTAGTACTAGCTTTAATATTAGGTGCCCCTATTTTTATTGGTCTTGGAGGTCTTGCTGTACTTCTTTTTTGGTATGATCAAGTTCCTATCGCAGCGGTTCCAGCAGAAATGTATAGAATTGTAGTATCACCTACATTACCAACAATTCCTCTGTTCACGCTAGCGGGTTATATACTTGCCCAAGGAGGTGCTTCAAAAAGATTAATTCTAGTGTTTCAAAATTGGTTTGGGTGGATTCCAGGTGGTACACCAGTTATGGTAACATTGCTTTGTGGATTTTTCACGACTTTAACAGGTGGTTCTGGTGTTACTATTCTTGCTCTTGGTGGTTTGTTGTTACCGATGCTATTATCCGAAAAATATCCCACACAGTTTTCTATTGGACTTATTACTGTTTCGGGCTCTCTTGGTCTACTTTTCCCTCCAAGTCTTCCAGCGATTATTTACGGTGTAACAGCCGGTGTTCCAATTAATAAGATATTTTTAGCTGGTATTATTCCAGGACTTTTAATTGTAATTATGGTTGCTGGCTGGGGGGTTCGCCAGGGATATATTTCCAAGGTTGCTCGTCGAAGTTTTCTACCTAAGGAAGCTATAGATTCTTTTCTAAAAGCAAAATGGGAGGTTTTTTTACCAGCTTTTATACTTATTGGTATTTTTGGTGGATTTACTACACTTGTTGAGGTTGCTTCTTTCACAGTAATATATGTTTTAATTGTTGAAATTTTTGTATACAAGGATTTAAAATTAAAAGAAATTCCAAAAGTAATAATTGATTGTGCCTCTCTTGTAGGTGGTGTTTTAATTATTCTTGGGGTAGCTATGGGATTTACTAGTTATTTAGTAGATGCTCAGATACCTCTTCATGCTTTAGACTGGGTCAGAGAAAATATAGAGAGTAAATATGTTTTTCTATTTGCTCTAAATATTCTTTTGTTGATTGTAGGCTGTTTAATGGATATTTTTTCAGCGATAATTGTTATAGTCCCACTTATTAAACCAATGGGTGCTCATTTTGGTATAGATCCTGTTCATTTAGCCGTAATATTTATAGCTAATTTGGAACTTGGTTATCTAACACCACCAGTTGGCATGAATCTTTTTCTATCTGCATATCGATTTAATAAATCAATGCCACAAGTTTACAAAGCTACCTTACCTTTTTTTATAATATTGTTAATTGCTGTATTAATAATTACCTATGTTCCAGCTTTTTCACTTATTTTATTTAATAATTAGAGCATTTTGAGAAATATGTATACTTCAGGTATATTCAAGGATGAACCTATTAGTAAAATTGATGGAACAGATTGAGCAAAAGAAAGTAAAAGAGATATTTTGAACTCGTTTATTAATTTTTTAAAATCAAGAATTATCTATATTAGTATAGTTTTCCTTTCAATATTTATTTCTCCAGCTATTGCTGGGAGTGAAGCAGGTGCACTATTTTTACTTATTTCTCCAGGTGCTAGGGCAGGAGGCATGGGTGAGGCGCAAGTAGCTGTTGCAAATGATGCTTATGCTAGTTATTGGAACCCAGCAGGGTTAGCTTTTCTTGAGGGGTCAGAAGCAGCTTTAATGCATGTAAATTGGCTTCCAAACCTTGTATCTGATATGTATTATGAATTTATTGCTTTTCGACATCATGTCCCTACTTTTGGAACTCTTGGCGGACATATAATATTTTTAAATCTAGGTGAACAGCAAAGAACGGATGAACAAGGTGAAAATCTTGGTACTTTCAGTAGTTTTATGTTCGCAGCTACTGGTTCATATGGTGCCTTTATTTCCCGTACAGCAGCGATAGGTTTAAATATTAAGATATTGCACCAAAAACTGGCGGAAATAGGTGCAGGTGCAGAAAAAGGAAAAGGAGTAACAACTGATTTCGCTTTTGATATTGGCTATCTTCAAAAAGGTTTTTTATCCAATAGATTAGATATAGGAATGACTATTACTAATATAGGTCCTAAAATTGCATTTATAGATGAAGCACAAGCAGATCCTATGCCAACAAATTTTACCTTAGGTTTGAACTTTAGAGTTATTGATTCAGAACATAATAAGTTTAATATAGTTATGGATTTTGATAAAATGCTTGTTGCTTCTTACCCTGATATGGATTGGGATGAAGATGGACTTGTCGGAATGCATGACAAAAAAGGTAAGTATATAGGTCCTAGCGGTAGTTATAATTCTGAAGGGAATTTGGAAAAAGCGCACACAGATCCTATATATATTGGTATTTTTTCTTCATGGTTTGATGATTGGATTCTTGGTGGTGATATTGATCGTCCAGGTAAAAGCGGAGTCTCTGACGGAAAAATTGGAGGCTATACAAAAAATGAATCTGGTAAATTTGTACCAACAGAATCAGAATGGGGAAATCCTAATTATGGAAAATATAATGATGCCGGACAACTTGAACTTGGAACAGGTAAGAACCGTTCTATACAAAATGAATTGGATGAACTTGTTTTAAATCTTGGTGCTGAATACTGGTATTCTCGTTATTTTGCTCTTCGATTAGGGTATTATTATGATAAAATGGGTAAAATTCAGAACCCTACTTTTGGTGTAGGATTAAGATTTGCTGGATATGGTTTTGATGCTGGCTTTACTCTTGGAGAACCAGGTCACCCATTAACCAATACAATGCGGTTTTCACTCAACATTGAATTTTGATTTTATAGGAATTTAATTTGAGATTCTCCGCCTTATAAAGGCATTCTCTTAAATAATGATCAGACGGTTTTTAATCGCTTTTCTTTTGATTCCTCAAATTCAGGGTCAGTTAGTTCTTGATAAAAAAGAAATTTCAATTCTTGGAATTCGAGCAAGTTTTTTAAATGATGATCTTATTTCTTCTACGGGAGATGGATCTTTTTTAATGGCGCCTGAAGAAGATCAATGTCTAGATCATCTTATTGACCCTCCTCCACATAACCGGTCTTATTTTGAGGCTCATTTTAAAGCAATCGACAACTATTTTCGTTCTGTTTCAAAAGGAAGGTTTGGTATTGATTTAAAAAACTCTCTCATTTTACCTTTTGAAATGGATTCTAGTTATGAACTTACTGGAACTATTGGAAGTTATTATCCTTATAACGACTCTCTTTCTCAAGCTTTAGGCATGGCGGAGCTTTTTAAAGAATCTATTGAATTAGCACATTCTTTAGATCAGCCTAAGTTTAATGATTTTGATGTCATTGTCATTTTTCATGCTGGAATAGGTCAAGATTTTGATTTACCATTCATTGATCCGACTCAAACGGATATTCCATCCATGTATATAGACTCTGAATTTTTAATGGATCAAATAAATTTTCCAGGAGTTAAACTTTCTGACTCATTAATTGTTAGATCAGGAATTATTTTACCTGAAACCCAAAATCATTTACTTTATTCTATTTCATCGGAAATTTTTGCCGGCGTTAGTAATCCATGTGATTATCAATTTGGTTTGACTGGAACCTTTGCTTTATTAATGGGGAGTGCCATTGGTTTGCCCTCTTTATGGAATACTGAAACAGGTGAAAGTGGGGCGGGTATTTTTGCTTTAATGGATCAAGGTTCAAATAACGGTAGAGGAGTTATTCCATCACCTCCAAATCCATGGACTCGAATTTGGGCTGGTTGGGAGAAGAGTAAAGATTTTAGCTCTGGTGATACAGTAAAATTAGAGTCACGTGATTTATCCATAGATCAGACAGCCAAAATAGTTATTTCATCAAATGAATATTTTCTTGTTGAAAATAGAAATAACTGGATAAGGCCTTCGGTTGATATTGATTCAATTAAATGGACTATTAATGGAAGCAGTTATATTGAAGCAATGTTTGATTCTAGCGGTCTTATAATAGATAACAATACCGGCGTTGTAATTGGTGCATCAAATTACGATCTTGGTCTCCCAGGTTCAGGAATGCTTATATGGCATATTGATGAAGATAGAATTTCAGAAGGTTTAATTAATCAAAATTTGAATTTTAATAAAAATATAAAAGCTATTGATATTGAAGAAGCTGATGGTGCCCAAGATATTGGGTATCCATCAGCTTTTTTGTTTACGAACCCTTCCTCTGGACTTTGGTCAGATATGTGGTTTCATGGAAATGAGCAATTTTTTATTGCAAATTCTGCTTTTGAAAATAGACAGATTTCTTTTGGTCCTGATACCTATCCAAATTCTAATTCTAATGGTGGTGGAAAAACATTTATTGAGTTTAATAATTTTACTCCCGCTGGAAAAACAATGAGTTTTTATATCTCGAATTCATTTGTGGCAAATGGATTTCCAAAACCTTCACTTAATATGGAATTCTTATTTGATTTTAATGCTGATAAATTTGATGAAATTATTGGATTTTCTGATTCACTTTGGTGGTCTTCTTCTCAAAATTTTTCTCCATCAGAAATTTCCTCTCATATTGATGGAGAGTATCTTTTAGGAATTACTAATGCTGAACTTACACCCCAACTTGTATTTATTGTAAATGAAGAGGATAAGATTAAAGTCACACTTTTTTCATTTAATACTGATAAAGAAAGTTTTCAGACAGTTTGGAGATCTGAATATTTTGATTCTTTACCAACTCGAATAATTGGCTTTGCAAATGAATCAAAAATTGCTCTTGACTATCCAAGTAAAAAAGTATTTATTACTGCTGATTCTTTATGGGAAGAAAAAGGATCGAATATAATTTCTGCTAATTGGCAACATGTGTCATCTGAGAATCTTTCTGGTTCTGTATCTCATTTTCGTGATGAAGGTTTATATGTCTCAACTTTGCAAGGAGAATCCTTTTCTGGTTTTCAAGGTGTAAATTTTCAATCTCTCATTGCAGTTGAATTAGATGGAGACAATGGTATTGAAATCCTAGCTTCTGATGAAAAAGGAGTTTTATATGCTATGAATGAGAATTTGACTCTTCTTAGTGGTTTTCCAATAGATATCGGTGCAGAGGGACCTATCTTAGTTGGACAGCTTTATGATACACCAAGTCCTGAAATTGTAACAAAAACAAATTCTGGAGCTATTTACATCATAGACTCTGAAGGCTATATTAAATATAAACTTGCTAGTAGTAAAAATGATGAAGTAAAAATGATTTCTGTATACAATGGGAAGAATGCTTTATTAACATCATCATCATTATGGCTTTTTGAAGAAAATAATGATCAGATTCAAGATTATTGGCCAACAGCACATGGTGATATTATGAATCGTCGTATTTTCCATAAATCTGATGATTTAACCATTCCAAATGAAAAGAATTTAATTTTATTTGCAAAAACATATAATTACCCTAATCCTGTTGAAAAAGGCATGACTACTTTTCGTGTTACAGTCGGCAATGTAAATAAGATCACAATCAATATATATGATACAGCGGGTTTTTTCATTGATAGGCTCGATATACCGCAAGTTCAAATCAATGGAGTGAATGAACTAATTTGGGATGTTCGAGATCTAGAAAGTGGATTATATCTTGCTAATATAGAAGCTTCTTTTGAATCAAAAACTGAAAATAAAATTATAAAAATTGCAATAATAAATTAATCACATTAACAGTTGAAAAAATATTATTTAATTTGGTTCCTATCTATTTTTAAGATCTCAGCTCAAATGAATTATAATCATTCTGAATTAGAATGGAAAACATTTGAAACAGAGAATTTTATTTACCACTTTCACAATGGAACTGAGCGAACTGCGAAGGAAGGCGCCTTAGTTGCTGAATCAATTTATCATAATATCACTAAGCTTTATCAATTTAAACCACTTGAAAAAACTCAAATTATATTTATAGATACCGATGATTATTCAAATGGTGCTGCTTACTATTATGATAACAAGATTGAAATATGGGCATCTCCACTTGATAGTGAATTGAGAGGGAGCCATAGATGGTTACAGAATGTAATTACTCACGAGTTTACTCATATTGTATCAATGGGTTCCGCAATGAAGTATGGTAATCGAATACCTGGTGGATATTTTCAATTAATTCAATATGAACCAGAGAAACGGCAAGATGTACTTTATGGATACCCAAATATTCTAATTTCCTATCCAATTGCTGGAGCTGCTGTTCCACCATGGTTTGCCGAGGGCATAGCTCAGTTTATGTATGAGGGAGCCACTTTTGATTTTTGGGATACTCATAGAGATATGATTCTTAGAGATAGAACTTTAAAGGGTAAATCGATTAGTCTTAATGAAATGAATACTTTTGGAAAAGCTGGTATCGGCAATGAATCTATATATAACATGGGTTTTGCTTTCACTCGCTATCTAGTTTATAAATTTGGAGAAAATATATTACCAGATATTTCAAACAGTTTGTCTGGTAAGGTAAAGTCATCTATTGAACATGTATTAGAGGATGTTACGGGTGTTCATTCAGACACTTTAATTATTAATTTTCAACAAAACTTAAATAAACGTTATGACTTGCTAACAAAATCGATTAAGTCTAATGAATTTAAAGGAAGGATTATTCGAGAAAATGGCACAGCAAATTTCCATCCACAATGGTCACCTGATGGAAAAAAATTTGCTTACCTTTCAAATGCTGGTAAGGATTTTTTAAGTCAAACTGATCTTCATATTTATACAATGGAGGGAGGTAATAATGATATAATTGCAGAAAATGTTTTTTCTTCACCTTCATGGTCTTGTTCAGGAGAAAAAATTTATTACACAAAAAAGTCCAAGGTAGATGATAAAGGATCCCGTTGGTTTGATTTATATACTTACTCTTTTTTAGATAAAAAAGAGGATCGTATAACAAAAGGTGCTCGTGCTTTTTCTCCAATTATGCTACCAGGAGATTCATTGTTAGCTTATTTAGCAACAAATGATGGAACTCAAAACTTATTTTTACTTAATCTCAACTCCTTGGAATTTCACCAAATTACTAGTTTCGAAGATGGCCGTCAAATAATGAATCTTACTTTTGATCCAAAAGATAATCTTATAATGTTTGACAATGTTGAAAATCATTTTAGAAATATTTCTGCAATTAGCCTTCAGGACACTTCCTTTGTTAACCTAATGGCTATATCAGAATGGGATGAACGTGATATTACTTCAACAGCTAATGGTGGACTTATTTATTCTGTTGATAGATCAGGAGTTTATAATCTTTATTATGTAAATACTAGTGATGGAAATCAAGGTTATATCACTAATGTTTTAGGTGGAGCATTTATGCCAAGTGTAAGTAAAGATGGAAAAATAATTTACTCACTATATGAAGATGGTGGCTATAAAATTGCAATAATCGACTCCGCAAGAATTCTCGATGAAGAATCTATAGGTTATAGTCCTGACTATTTTACAAGATTCAAAGCTCTTCCAGAACCAATTGTAGGTAATAAATTAAAAGAATCAGATTTCAGCGTAAAAAAATATGAAGACTCTTTTTCTAAAACATTATTCTTCCCACGTATACAGATTGATTATGGAATCATAAAGCCCGGTATATATTTATTAGCCAATGAGATGATAAATAGACTGAATCTTTTTGGGGGTGTGGCTGTAAATCGATTGTCGGACATTGATCTTTTTTTACTTTTCGAATTACGCACTATGTATCCTACACTTTATGCTGATATTTTTTATATGACGAGACATATTAATCAGCAATCAACATTATGGGATGTTATAAATATTGACACTGATGTTTCATATAGACTTTTTCAAATGGAAGGAGGTGCAAAGTTTCCGATTAAAGGTCGGCATACTTTTTCTATATTTAGTTCTTACCAGAATTATCGCTCCAATGCATTGTGGTGGGTCCCTGGAGAGAATCTTTTTGGTAAATCAGGAATTGATTACTATTCTGGTTTTCATACAGGTATAAAATGGGATACTCATGCATTTCGTAATACAGTTGATTATAATATTATACCAAATAATGGATTCAAAATAAATTTAGATCTTAGACAAGAGTCAAACCTTTTTTATAGTCCAGAAAAATCACTTTTTGAAATTAAATATGACAATTTCAAATTTCTTCGATTAGAAGGAAAGGGTGAAACTCATTTTCAACTTCCTTTTACAGATAGATGGACGTTTTCTACTGAAGCATCTATTGGTTGGATGTCAGTTACTGAGGTTGATTCATTTTTCAATTTTTTTGCTGGTGGAATGCCTGGAATTAAAGGTTATCCATTTTATTCTATTGAAGGTACCCGGATGATCACTTCAACTGGAAACTTAAAAATTCCTATAATGAGACAGAAAAATATACCACTTGGTCCCTTTATTCTTCAAAATATTGTTATTGGTGTTATTGGTCAAATTGGTGATGCCTGGACTGGGAAAGCACAAAATATTTCCTTAAAGAGATCAATTGGAGGTCAACTTAGGTTAGGTGGCTTTTCTTTCTACAATTATCCTACGGGAATTGGTGTGGAATTACATAGAGGTTTAGATAAATTCAAAGCATTAAATCATGAGTATGGTAACGACTCAAGATTATACTTTACCCTATTATTTGGATTCTAAATGATTAATGTAAAATTTGTAATAAGTTTATTTTTATTAAGTATTTCTTTTTTGCAAGGGAATACAGGTCTTCTACAATATAATTCTAAATTACATGGACCTTTCCCTTTTGTAATTAATCAATCACATATTGATTCAATATCGACATCTAAAGAAAGTTCTATTTACCCTGCAAGAGGACTTGCTTTATCTTTAGTTATTCCTGGAATGGGGCAATGGTATGCAGGAGCAAAAGCTAAAGCATTCTTTTTCTTTGGTCTTGAAGTTGCTGGATGGATGAGCTTTAGATCTTTTTCTAATAAAGGAGTAAAAATTGAAAGGGAATATGAAAAGTTTGCTGATGAAAATTGGGATTTGTATGAATGGTGGCTAAGAACACCTTGGCTGACATCATCTTATGGTGATGTCGTTTGCAAAGGTACTCATCATCTTAATCTTTTCCTGCCGGGGCAGACAACGACAATTAGTTCTGATTCTCTTTGTGGAGAATGGATAGAAGGGGTTGAAGTAGTAAAAGACCATGAATTCTATGAAAATGTCGGAAAATATGATCAATTTGTAGCTGGCTGGTCCGATCTTTTTTTGATAGAAGGGGAAAATGGATGGTGGGAAAAGGAAAAGTCAGTTGGAGATAGTACAGAAATAATTGTTATGACAGACCTTAAACGTGATTACATTAATCAACGTGCCAAGGCCAATAATGCTTTTCGAATGGGAACTTTTACAGTTACAGCTTTAATGTTTAATCATCTAATTAGTGCTTTTGATGCATTTATTGAAACTCGTCGAAGAAAAATTTCTTCTGAATCACAAACTAATATAGGATTATTATTTTCTCCTTATGCTCGTTTGGGTATAGGAGGGTTTTCATTGAGTGTTCGATGGTAATTGTTAGAAACAAAAAATTTCTTATGATTGTTTTGATCCTTAGTATTTTGGGCTGTGCTAAGGATGATATTGACCTGTCAAGAGATGATATTAATGAAAGATATAATAAAGGTCTAGAATTGTTGAAGAAAAGAAAGTATTATAGGTCTCAAGAACATTTTCAGTATGTATTATTAAGAGGTCGACATACAGATATTGGTGATGATGCTCAATTTCATTTGGCTGAAGCTTATTATTTTAATGAGGAGTATGATATAGCTATAAGTGAGTTTGATAAACTAATTCGTCAAATGTCTTTCAGCCCTCATGTTCGATTATCAAGATATCGGATCTGCCAGAGTTATGAAAAAAGTTCGCCTAAATTCTATTTCGATCAAGATGCAACCCAAAGGGCCATTCAGAAATATCAAGAGTTTATTGAAGATTTTCCCGATTCGAAATATAGAAATGAAGCAACTAATACTATTCAAGAGTTAAGGAATAAATTATCGCAGAAAATGTTTGAGTCTGCTGTATTATATGTAAAAATGGAAGAGTATGATGCCGCAATCAGTTATTTAAAAGATTTATTAGAGCTTTATTTTGATACGGGTTATGCAGATCAAGCAAGATTAATGATGGTTGAAACATTCATTACAGCAAATAAGTTTAAAGAGGCTGAATCTTTTTTTGAGGAAAATTCTCTTCAATTCATTGATAGAGCAATAAAGGATGAAGCTTCATTGTTACTAGAAAAAAAAAGGACTAAAGAACTTTAATAATTATGAAGTTATGCTTATTTGGTGGGACTTTTGACCCACCTCATTTGGGCCATTTAGTTATTGCTGAATTTGTTCGAGAATCGGAGGGTTTTGATATTATTCTTTTTGTTCCTGCTCCTAACCCTCCCCATAAAGAAAAAAACATCTCATCAATTAAGGATCGACAGGAAATGCTCCGTTTAGCACTTGTAGATAACGAAAATTTTCATATATCGGATTTTGAAATAAAACGAGGTGGAACATCTTATACTATTGAAACAATTCTTGAAGCTAAACAAAAATTTAATTTAAGTTCAAAAGACATCTATTTTCTAATTGGAAGTGATTCATTGTTAACTTTCCACGAATGGAAAAATTATAAAAGTATTCTTAAAGAATGTAAAGTTATAGTTGCTATGCGTCCTGGTTTTCTTGTAAGTAGGATTGAAGAAAATATTTTATCCCAAATTCGATTTTCAATAATTCCTCAAATAGAAATATCTTCTTCTCAGATTAGGAACAAAATAAAAAAAGGATCCAGTGTTCGCTACATGCTATCTAGTCAAGTGATAGATTATATTAAGAAATCAGCCCTTTATATTTGATGACAAGTTTTAGTATTACTATTTATCTTCTAACAGGTACAACCCTTCTATATTTTGGCGGAGAGTTTTTGGTAAAAGGTGCAAAAAATATAGCTCGCATTTTCGGGGTTTCACCAATAGTAGTTGGTTTAACTATTGTTGCATTTGGTACTTCTTTACCTGAACTTGTTGTAAGTCTTGTTGCAGCTATTTCAGGAAAAGAAGCTATTGCAATAGGTAATGTTATTGGTTCGAATATTGCGAATGTTGGTCTTATTGTCGGCTTAACTTGTTCATTGTTCTATGTTGCTATAGAAGGTAAAGATTTTTTAAGAGACTTAAACATTATGATTGGAGTTTCTATTGCATTTTTATTTATACTTTTTGATGGTCAAGTTTCAAGAACAGAAGGTTTTATCTTATTTTTAGGAATAGTTACTTACACATTTTACACATTTTTTTCTAACAAAAAGACTACAGAAGAAATTGAAGAGTCTGGATCTACTTTTCAAAATATAGGTCTATTAATTATTGGTATGCTAGGTCTCTATTTTGGTTCAAATCTTTTTGTTGAAGGAGCTATTAATCTTGCTAAAATTTTAGGTATTACAGATATAATAATAGGTATGACAATTGTTGCGTATGGTACATCATTGCCTGAATTGGCTACATCTATTGTAGCAGCCTTAAAAAAAGAAGGAGATATCTCAATTGGTAACATAATAGGTTCCAATCTATTTAATATGATGGGAGTGGTTGGGCCTGTGGCAATAATTTCTCCATTAAAAGCTGAATCAAGTATCTTTTTATTTGAGTTACCTATTATGCTTGCTTTTTCTTTAGCACTTTATCCAATAATTTTAAAATCAAATATAATTTCTCGTAAATATGCTTCCATATTGCTCCTAGGCTATATTAGTTTTATTGCTTCACTTTTTATTTTATGATTTCATTCAAGGGAGTTTCAAGTAAGTTTGACAGTGGTGCCGGAATTGAGAATGCCACCTTTAATATAGATAGAGGTGAATTCCTATGTATTATTGGTCCCACTGGAGCTGGAAAGACTACCCTACTAAAGCTTATTTATATGGATATTTTCCCAGATAAGGGAATTGTTAATATCGATAAATTCAGTTCTGATAAAATAAAACGCCGAAATATTCCCATGCTAAGACGGAAGATTGGAATGGTTTTTCAAAAATTCGAACTATTAAATGACAGGACTGTTTTTGATAATGTAGCAATTCCATTACATGTTCAGGGAATTGGAATTAAAGCTGTCAAAGAAGAAGTGGAAAATGTCCTGGATAATCTAGGTATTGCTGATAAACGAAATCATTTACCAACAGAGCTTTCTGGTGGCGAGCAGCAAATTGTTTCATTGGCTAGAGCATTAGTGAAGAATCCTCTTATAATTCTTGCTGATGAACCAACTGGAAATCTGGATCCCGCAGCTTCTCTTAGAGTAATTAAACTTTTAGAAGAAATAAATGATAATGGCACAGCAATACTAATGGCAACTCATAACTATTCAATGGTTAAAGACAGAGGCCATAGGTTTTTACAGATTGTTGAAGGAGAAGTAAGAGGTTGATTGATAGATTCCTATATCTAGTTTCAGAAGGTTTTAGAAGTCTATGGAGAACTAAAACAACAGCTCTTGCTACTATTTCAGCAATTGGTATAGCTGCTAGCTTTGTTGTTTTCACAGCCTTATTAGGTGAAAATCTTTCAAGTATAGTTAAGTTGGCTCGAAGTCAGTATGAATTTCAAATTTTTTTTAATGATGATATAGATAATAATCAAGCAATACAAATCAATAATAAAATCTCAAATTTAGAAGGAATCCAGTCTGTTAATCTAATAAGTAAAGAGGATGCAGCTGATATTTTCAAGCATGAATTTGGTGAAGACATTTTTGATTTACTAAATTATAATCCTTTACCAACTGGTTGTGTTGTTAATCTTAAACAACCTACTGAGGGACGTCTTTATGTTGATCCAATTATTAATAAAATAAAGAAAATAAAAGGTGTTTCTGAGGTCCGATATCAAGGTAGACTTATATCAGTAATTGAAAGATATTATGAAGGTTTCTTTGTTGCAATTACTGCCTTAGCAGCAGCTATCCTTTTTGGAACAGTAATTCTTATTTCTAATACAATACGTCTTAGTATTTATGCGAGGAGGGATTTAATCAGGATATTAAAACTTGTCGGAGCTACTGATAGATTCGTTCGTTTCCCTTTTATGATTGAAGGTTTGTTAGAAGGATTTTTTGGATCATTTTTTGCCGCTATAGTATCCTATGGTTTTGTTGAAGGGGGTAACTATTTCCTATCTCTATTCACTCATTATCGCATAAGATGGGATTTTGATATTGTGATAATCTTAACAATCGTTATTATGATGTTTTCTTTTATTGGAAGTATCCGTGCTGTTAGAAAGTTTCTTTAAGTATAATTTTATTAGGATCAGAGTCTTGGTAAAGGTTTCTCAGAGCCTTAATTTATTAGCCTTATTATGTTTAATCGAATGAAAGATTGTAAGAACCAAACATCTAACCGAGATCGTATTATTTTCAAAATTGTTGTAGAGGATTTTGTTAGGACAGCCCATCCTGTAGCTTCAAAACGTTTGAAAGATAAATATAAAATTGATCTTAGTTCTTCTTCTATCCGAAATACACTTCATAGTCTTGAAGCAGTTGGTTTATTGAATCATATTCATACATCTTCTGGCAGAGTTCCAACAGATATTGGTTACCGATATTATGTTGATGAACTTTTAGAATTAGTTGAACCAACACAATCAATGAAAAAAGTTGCTATGGATGAATTACTTTCAGCTTCTTCAAATATTGATAGATTGCTCCAGATCACTGCAAATTCAGTAGCGCAAGTAAGTCACTTATTTGGCTTTGCCCTTCTTTCAGCGGAAATTAAAAGTGAATTAACTGACCTAAATCTTGTAAAACTTAGTTCAGGTCAGATTCTTATGGTAGTTGGTTTTAAATCTGATAAGGTTAGGACAATTGTTCTTAATCTTTCTATGGAGATTAAAGATTCTCTAATTGAAACAATAGGTTCAGTTCTTAGGGAAAGATTAGTAGGTCTTAATGTTTCAGAGATTATAGAAACTATAAGTGATCGTTTAAAGGACCAAAGTTATTTCGATAATGAAATTATTCAGGTGATTATACAAAATGCTCAAGAGTATTTCACAACATCTGATGATGATCAAATATTTGTTTCTGGAAAAGACTATTTGTTCCAGCATCCAGAATTCAGTGATCCCTCAGAAATTCAAACAATGATTAGGGTCCTTGACAATTCAGAAACAATCAAAATTTCTGCTAAATTGCCTTCGAAGTCAGGACAATCGGTTATTACAATTGGTGCTGAGAATTCCACAGAGTTTATGCAAGATTATTCTGTTGCTACAAGGTCGATTAATATTGGTGATGATTCTATAAGTTTTGGAGTAATAGGGCCAAAAAGGATGAACTATAGTGAAGTAGTAACAGTTTTGGATCTTTACGCGAATACTATTGATGGATTAAATGATGACTAAGAAAAAAACAAAAAAACAGAAAGCTGAAAAAGAAATAGTAGAAGATATAGCTTCTGATGAGATCCTTGATAAAAAAGATTCTGATAGTTCAGATAATAAAATTGTCGAGGATGAACAGAAAATTTCTGTTGATGAGGAATTAAATAATCTTCGTGATCGTCACCTTCGGTTAAGAGCTGAATTTGACAATTATAAAAAACGAAGTGAAAGAGAATTTTCAAGGTTACTTAAATACCAGGGTGAAGATGTCATAATTTCATTTTTGGGTATAGCTGATGATGTCCAAAGAATGTTGGATTCAGCTGATACAGATGGATCCAAGAATGTAGAATCACTATTAGAAGGAGTAGCATTAATAAGGGATAAGCTTATCCGTAAATTAAATTCTCTGGAGGTTGAACCTTTTGATTCAGAAGGAATGAAGTTTGACCCGGAAATTCATGATGCGATGATGACTCAATTTTCTGAAAAGGATGAAGATGGAATCATAATTCAAGAATTCGAAAAAGGTTTCAAATACAAAGATAAAGTAATTAGACACGCTAAAGTTATTGTTAACTCAAAAGAAGCTACTAAGGAGTAATTCGTGAAGCGTGATTATTATGAAATTTTAGGTATTCAAAAAAGTTCTGGTGATGATGAAATAAAAAAAGCATATCGTAAAATGGCAATGAAGTATCATCCTGATAAAAATCCTGGTAATAAGCAGGCTGAAGAAAAATTCAAGGAAGCCGCTGAAGCATATTCAATCTTATCTGATTCCCAGAAACGAGCACAATATGATCAGTTTGGTCATGCTGCAAGTGGAAATCCACAAGGTGGATTTGGTGGAGCAAGTGGATTCAGTGGATTTGCGGATTTTGATTTATCAGATGCTCTACGAACATTTATGGACGGTTTTGGATCTGGCTCATTTGAAGACTTTTTTGGAGGTAGTAGTGGACGTCGCCGCATTCGTGGCTCAGATATGAAAGTTACTATAGATTTGACTCTTGAAGAAATAGCTGATGGAGTAACAAAGACCATTAAAATTAAGAGGATGGATAGCTGTAATGCTTGTAATGGTTCTGGAAGTCAAAGTGGTGCCATGCCGACTAGGTGTCCCAATTGCGAAGGATCTGGTCAGGTTCGTCAAATTTCTCGTTCGGTTTTTGGTCAGTTTGTTAATGTTGGGGAATGTTCTAATTGTGATGGTACTGGAGAAGTTATTTCAAAGCCTTGTCGCTCATGCCGGGGGGATGGACGAAGTAAGAAGTCTTCTGAAATTAAGGTTAATGTGCCTTCAGGAGTGGCTTCTGGAAATTATATGACCTTGAGAAATGAGGGGAATGCTGGTCCTAGAGGTTCCGAACGTGGAGATCTAATTGTTTTTTTTGAAGAGATAGACCATCAGTTTTTTTCTAGGCATGGTGAAAATATAATTACAGCTGTAGAAATTTCATTTTCGCAGGCAGCGCTAGGTCATAAAATTGAAGTTCCAACTTTATCTGGCTTTGCAAAACTAACTATCCCTCCAGGAATTCAATCAGGGCAAGTTTTACGTATGCGTGATAAGGGACTCTCTGGCCTTCGTAGTGGGAAGAGGGGTGATCAACTTGTTAAGATTCAAGTTATAACTCCTACAAAATTAAATTCTAAGGAAAAGAAATTTTTTGAGGAATTATCCTCTTTAAATGGTTCTGAACATAAAATAAAAGTAACAAAAGTTAACCTTTAAGAATTTTTTTAATGGCTATGAAGTTTTAGGAGCTTTTTTGTCAATCTACTTTTTTAAGCCAATTAAAGTTATTTTGACTAAAGGGTCCATAATTAATTGTTAAGAAATTCTTGAAAATATTTCTTCAATTATCAGGTTTGAAAAAGTAAACTTAGGATGTGGTGCTAGGTGCTTGTAATAATTATTTGAATAATTATTGTGCACTTATTGAATGGTGGTTTTAATAACAACTATTAATTAATAGATTAACTTTGTAATTCAAAAGAGAAAGATTGATTAATGACTGAGTTCCTAGATTCAAAATATAAATGGTGGATAAGAGATTTACTCGAAGTAGCAATTCTCTTAGCAGTTATTATTTTTATGTTGGTGATTTATCTTCCGAGAATGATATGGGATGAAGAAGAAAAGGTAGAATCAAAAAGTCGTTTCTACATGGAACATGTATATGATGTTTTGAGTTCTTATCAGCAAATTACAGGAGAACGGACTACTGATGGTGAATGGGCTATAAAAGTTGTAAATGCGGCAAGAGATTCCATGACAGCAGATAGTACTTTCCTTGGGAAACAAGACATTTATTTGGAAGATAGAATAGCGAATGTTGATTTATCAGCAAATTTCATTACAGTTTACGATACCTCTTTTGGCTTCTTAAAGACAAGGAAGGATACTATTCAGGATACTATTCTAACAATTGTAAGCTTTAATGATGAGGATTCTCGCTATGACACCTCATTTGTTAGGAATGATATGGCAAAGCCATATATTGAAGACAGTTCTTTTGTGAAAATAAATGACACAACATTTTCAAGTCATGCGGAAGTTATCAGTTATTATGATGGTTTTGTACCTGATAACAATATGCTTCTTTGTCCTTTAACAAGGAAGCCATATATTATTGAATTAACTGAAGAGGATTATAAAGTTGCCAGCCCTATAGAGGGTACTTATTCGGACCGACGTTATCTTGTTTTTGCATTCAAAGCAAAATCTCATGGTAAGGTCGAAGACGGGGATAAAAGTTGGGCACGCTTCTGATAGTACATGCTTGCGATTTCTATCAGGAGTGGTTGGCTTAGATATGCCCAGGCTGACGTAATTGATCAGACGTTAATTCTCAATTCCTTAAAAAACACCAAACTTTCAAAAGAATTTCAGAATTTAGATATGAGATCTTTGGATCTTAGTGTTCTATTTGGAGTTATTCTTCAAGATGTGTTGAACTCAGTTCCTGATTATGAAAAAGAAATTCATCTTTCTTTAGATGATAGATGGATTGATTGTCAAATTATTCCTATCGATAAAGGATTAAAAGTTGAAGACCAGCAGGCTTATTTAAACTGGTATATGCAGCAAAGATTAGGATCTTTATGGTCCTCTTGTTCAATCTTTTTTTCTCAAATAGAATCAACAGCTAGTGATAAAAATTGGATTATTTCATCAATAATAGCAAAAAACGCTTTAGAATCAATTACGTCCTCTATAAAGCAGTCAGGTAAGAATCCTGTCTGGCTAGAACCTTCCATTCTATCCATGGCTAGATTAGTTGTAAGTGAAGGTCCAGGTGTTTCTTTTTTTAAAGATCAAAGGAGTGTAAGAGCTCTTTTCTTTTTTGGCGGGAATCTCCTTGCTTTTGGACAACCGCTGATAAGAAATGGTAAAATGTATATAGGTTCAATTTCTGGTGATAAAGGCCTAGCTGATTCAATTATTAAAATGGTGAATGCTTTACAACCGAGATCCAAAAAATCATCCATTTCAATAAATACGATAGGAGAATTGCCTGGAAAATGGAATTCTTACATATCTTCAAGAAAACGTCATATCCAAAGAATTAACCCAATAGCAGGAATAAAAAAAGGAAAACGTATTAAATTAAGAAAAGGAACCGATCTCTCAGATTTTACTGAAGTTTCTGGCTTAATGCAAAAGGCTTTGTCATGAAAAATGAAATTAATCTTTTTGAAAATCCTGGTTTTCAAAAAATAAAAGAAAACACTATTAATGATGAAGAGGTAAAAAATAAAATCAGCAATTCTACAAATAAAACAGATTCAATTGAAAAGCCAATAGATGATGTAGAATTGATACAAGGTGCTGGATCAAAACAAAACGTTTTTTTGAACACTAAAAAACCGAAAAAGAGGTTAAAGAAAAAGTACAAATTCAAATATTCATTTCATGAGTTATTTTCTTTTCTTCTAGCTAGCTCTATTATAGCTCTGGTAATTTGGTTTTTTGTTTTACGAAAAACTGTTGTATCAACTGTAAGTGAATATATTCCTAACTCATTGAAAACATATCAAGAAAATTCCAATGAGTAGTCTTTCAATCCTAGGTGGATTGTATAGGGGTAGGAAAATAAGGTCAAATTTTAATCGAAACTTAAGACCTACATCTTCAAAGGTTCGAAAATCATTATTTGACATATTAGGAAATCTTTCAGGATATTCTGTTCTAGACTTATTTGCTGGTACTGGGTTAGTTGGTTTTGAAGCGGCTAGTAGAGGTGCATCTTCTGTGGTTTTTGTGGAAAAGAATAAAAAATTATCTGATTCAATTAGTAAAAACTCCATTTTATTTTGTGAAGCATCAATTATTGTGGAAAGACAGAATTCCTATATGTATTTAAATAATTGCAAATCTCAATTTGATATAATTTTTGCTGATCCACCGTATAATTCTATCGATTTAAATACATTACTAGAATTATCATACAATAATTTGAGACCAAAGGGTCAAATTATTATAGAATCTTCTACAAGACAGAATTGGTCTCCAAAAAATGGAAAAATTAGAACATATGGTGATACACAGTTAACTTTTTTTAACAATGAATAGAATTCTTAGAACAGCAATTTATCCTGGATCTTTTGATCCTGTTACTCGGGGCCATCTTGATGTTATACAAAGAGCCGTTAAGCTTTTTGATCAAGTAATTGTTACAGTTGCTACTCACCGTGATAAAAAACCATTATTTACTATGAATGAGCGTATGGATATGCTACAACACTCAACTAAACATTTTGACCAAGTTGAAGTCACTTCTAATGATGGTTTAATAGTAAAATTTGCTGAAGATAGAGGTGCCGTTGCTTTAATCCGTGGTCTTAGATTTGTTAGTGATATTGAATTTGAATTTCAACTAGCTTGGATGAACAGACATTTAAATACTGAAGTCATAACTGTTTTTCTTATGACTGATGTAAAATATACTCATTTAAATTCATCTCTTATTAGAGAGGTAACATTGCTTGGGGGAAATGTGGATGATTTCCTTACACCTTATGTTTCAGAAAAACTCAAGAATAAGCTAGGTTAACTAATTAGATTTTTTCCGATATTAATCTAATTAAGATAATCGTTCCAGCTCTTACATCCATTAAAGTAAATTCTAGGTCAGGATTTTATTTGAAAAGATTCCTTGAGAGTTAATATATGCCAACATATGATTATAAATGTACAAAATGCGAGCATCGATTTGAAATGCTGCAAACAATGAATGAGCCTCCTCTTAAAAAGTGTCCTGAATGTGGATGTAAAGTTGAACGTTTAATAGGAGCTGGTTCGGGATTGATATTTAAAGGCTCAGGGTTTTATATAACAGATTATGTTAAAGGAAAAGATGGTGGCCAAAAAAAATCAGAATCTCAGGGTAAAACAAACGGTAAGTCAAATGATAATTCAGTAAAAAAATCAGAGAAAAATACTAAATCAAAAAAAAATAATAGTAAGAGTCCATCAACTAAGAAATCGCAAAATAAGGATTAGATTAATAGATCATGACTGCAAGTGAAAAAAAAATAATTTTTGAAAATAATACTATTCATGTACCAAACCATCCTGTTATACCATTTATAGAAGGAGATGGTATTGGTCCTGATATATGGTCTGCCTCTGTACGTGTTTTTGACGCTGCTGTCAAAAATAGTTATGGTGTAGAAAAAAGTATACAATGGAAAGAAATTCTAGCTGGTGAGAAATCCTATGAATCTACTGGAGAATGGTTGCCTCAAGAAAGTATAGATGCGATATCTAACCATTTAGTTGCAATAAAAGGTCCTCTTACTACTCCTGTAGGTGGTGGTATTCGAAGTTTAAATGTTTCTCTTCGTCAAATACTTGATCTTTATGCTTGTGTTAGACCCATAAGTTGGATCAGGGGTGTTCCAGCTCCAGTCAAGAATCCCGAAAAAGTAAACCTAACCATTTTTCGTGAAAATACAGAAGATGTATATGCTGGAATCGAATGGAAAGGTGGTAGTGAGGAGGCAGAAAGTGTACGTCAATTTATTAATGAAAACTTTGAAAAAAATATAAGAGAAAATTCTGGTTTAGGGATAAAACCAATTAGTGCATTTGGTACGAAGCGTCTAGTCAAAAAAGCCATTGAATATGCAATCACTCATGACCGTGGATCATTGACCCTTATGCATAAAGGTAATATAATGAAATTTACAGAGGGTTCATTTCGTGATTGGGGTTATGAATTGGCTCAAGAAGAGTTTACTAACAGGGTCTTATCAGAGGAAGTTTTATGGGAAAATCATAATGGCCAAATTCCTGATGGTCAATTAGTTATAAGGGATAGAATAGCTGATAGTATGTTTCAACAGATTCTTCTTAGACCTGATGAATATGAGGTCATCGCTACACCAAACTTAAATGGTGATTATATATCAGATGCAGCAGCGGCACAGGTTGGTGGCTTAGGTTTGGCTCCTGGTGCTAATATGGGAGATAAAGTTGCTCTCTTTGAAGCAACTCATGGGACGGCACCAAAATATGCTGGTCAAGATAAAGTTAATCCTAGCTCAGTAATTCTTTCAGGTGTAATGATGCTTGAACATTTAGGATGGAAAGAAGCTGCCAATAGTATAGTTCGAGCAGTGGAAGAAACTATTCAAGAGAAAAAGGTTACCTATGATCTTGCACGTCAAATGAGTAATGCTACAGAAGTATCCACTTCCGTTTATGCGGACACCATTATATCTAATCTATAGTTAGCCAGGAACCTTTCCTATTCTCCTTATTTCAATAGGAGCATTTTTCTTGTTTGTTGAAATGTTCGGGATTGTAACCTATAAATATAGACTCCACTGCTAACAGAAATACCTCGTTGATCTTTTCCGTTCCAAATTAAACGATGTCTCCCAGTTGGAAGCCATTTATTGTTTAAGCTTCTTACTTCCTGTCCCATGAGGTTATAAACTTTGAGACTGATATAAGTTGGCTCAGGTACATCAAACTGTATGGTAGTGGTAGGATTAAATGGGTTCGGATAATTTTGGTGTAGTGCAAAATTGTCCGGTAAAAGAGAGAGTATCTCTTCCGTTTTTGCAATGACATATTCAGGATTTCCAGCAATAATTTTTAAAGGATAAACAGAAAGTTTATCCCAGGATTGGTGGAAGGTGAGAGAGGAAGTTTCACTAAGATCATGTATTTGTCTGGTTAATAGATCAAGAAGGATAATATCATGTTCAATAGGGAATATACCTTCCATTACAATAGACAATGATACAGCCCCAGTTTCTTCTTTTACTCTCAGTTCAATATCCCAGACGCCATTTTCTTCATTGAGAGATCTTATATCTGAGGAAAATTGTGAGATATTATCTTTCCATCCTTCTCTGGGCATAGCAAGAGAGACATATCCTCCAAGATAGGGAGGTTCAGGATTATCCCTGAAATCATATTGTTCTAAAGAACCTGCTATTCTGCCAATACTGTTGTTTGGATCCACATAAGTTTCACCAGACGCTCTTATCTTTAATTCCCAACCATCAAGTTCAGGTTCTATTTCACGAGATAAAGGTGTGGAGATTGCCACTGGTTTCAATAAAACTGTTTCTATGGAATCACTTTTATTAAAAACTGCATATCCCCCCCACGGTCGAAGTTCAGTTTCATCAGACCAGCCTTCCAGGCTCCACCCATAGGTCATGGGCCCAGAGAAAAGACTATCGTTCAGCTCAAATTCGGTAGTAAATGGGTAAGGATTTCCGATCATATTCCAGCCCGGATCAAAATTGAAAGTAAAACCAGATTGATCGGGCGAAGTTCCCATACCAGTTTTAAAAACGGTGGGAGCATTTACATTGTGAATGAACCAGTATCCCATCCCTTCTACAAAATCCTCAGGTTCAATAAAAGAAGAACCATCCCAATGTTTTATAACCCAGGTATCAATCTTTTTTTGACCAAGGACAGGCTCAAGTATTGTTTCTACATTTTCTTCTTCTAGAGCTGCGGGAATTGATATCATCCTCCATTTGTTTCTAGGTAAGCTATCTTCAAGAACGCTACCTTCAATATTAGTGGAAAGATCACCTTCATCAAATTTTACATTTACTGAAAAAATATCGGATTTTGATTCGTTTCCTAAAGAATCATTAGCCAAGACATAATAGCTGATCCCCTTGTAGGTTATAGCTATAGATGGAATGGTAACTTGGTATTCTTCATCTTCAAATTGAGCCATAATGAGTTGATCAAATTTTGTTTCTCCTCCTAATGCAAAGTAAGCGAGAGCTTTCTCAACAGCATTATTATCTGTGATGGAAAACTTTACAGTGAAAGGGTTTCCAGAAACGATCAAATCAGGAGAGGAAAAAAGTTTAACTGTAGGGCCATAAACATCCCTTGCCATATTTGTAGCGGTTAAATCTGGAATATCCAGTCCGTTATAGTTAGGGTCGGAGGAGAGGGTAGAGTCCAGGATGATGGAATAGGATATATTGGGGTCATTGATAGAGTCTTCAATTCCTGTAATGGTAACAATTTGGGGCGTTGACCACAATTCAGGGGGGAAAATAAGTGAATCAAGAGACAGGAATGCTTCCGTGGAATCTGAGGTTGACAACTTCACTTTGACGGTGTCAAAAGGAGGGGACTGAAGTACGACGGTGAATGTGTCCGACTCACCATACTCTGATGTTATAATCTCATCTTCTTTATTAATAAAAATACCTTCTTCTATATCCGTTAGTTGAATAAAGATTTTTTGGGCGGGAGAGGTGTCAAAATCATCTGACACATTTACAGAGATGGTATAGACGGGAGTTTCTTCGAAGTTTAATATGGCATTGGTAGAAAGTATTCCGGTGGTATCATTAAGAATGAAGTGTTCAGTACTGTCACCATCAATGATAGTCCAATCTTTCAGAAGACTATTATCCGTGTCAACATCAAAGGCTGTTAAAGTATCCAGTTGGGTCCCAACAGGAATATTTTCAGCAATATTAAATGATAGAGAATCAACCGCAGGAGCATCATTTACTGACAACACATCAATAATGACAGTTCCTTCCGAACTAATGGATTCTCCAGCATAAGCTCGAAAGCTAAAGTTTCCATATCCCTGTCCGTAGCCGTTTAGCTCAGGCAAATAAATAACTTTCCCGCTATCATTTGTAACGGTTGTTGGAGTAAGTATGGTATCTCCTACTGCAGAAGTATCGGATGTCTGAAAAAGCCAACCTTTTATTGGAATTGATGAAATGCCATAGGTCAAGTTCCTTCCTTCAGTATCGGTAGCTGAAAGAGTGATGGGCTGATAGGAATCTTCATTGGCCGTTAGATTTTGAGAGACTACGGCAATATTGTTATCCACCTCTACAATATTTACTGTTACCGTTGCTTCTGTTGATTCCAGCGTTCCGTCAGATACTACATAACCAAAATTTCCGTGATCTTCGCCACCTTCATTTTCTTCGGAGATATAAAGAACCCTTCCTAGAGCATCTGTGATGTTGGTCTCTTCTGTTGTGATAGTATTTCCCCTGCTTGAATCTGTATTAGTTTGGAAAAGGGAGCCATTTGCTGGTAAGGTGGTAATCATGAATGAAATGGGGTCCCCATCAACATCTGAGCCTCTAAGTGTGATTATTTCTTCTAAATTTTCGTCACCACTAATGGTTAGAGGTTCAGCTTTGGGTCGATCGTTAACCGCTTCTACATTTAAGTTGATTATGGCCTCTTCGCTTTCAGCATTTCCATCATCTATTTTAAATCCAAAGTTTCCATAACCAGTACCGTTACCGTCCTTTTCTGAGATGTAAATCACCCTGTGGTTTGTGTCTGTTATATTGGTTGGGACAGTTAGTATGCTGTCTCCCGTGGACTGACCATCGGGTGTTTGAAAGAGTGTTCCTTTAGCAGGAAGGGTAGAGATTATAAAGGTCAGTGAATCATTTTCCACGTCACTTCCCAAAAGAATAATTAATTCATATTCATCTTCAACAGCACTTTCAACCTGTGCCTTGGCAATAGGTGGATCATTCACCGCCGCCACATTAACAGATACAATGGCCTCAGAGCTGATTACACTGCCGGAAAAAGACCTGAACCCAAAGTTGCCGTAGTTATCCCCGTATTCGTTAATGAATGAGGAAAAAATTACCTGAGCGCTGTCACTAGTTACGTTGGTTGGCGCGGATAGAATAGAATCACCCCGGATTTTTCCATCAGTGGTCTGGAATAAATATCCATTTAAGGGAAGGGTTGAGATTTTGTATGAAAGGGGTCTTCCTTCAACATCGGAGGCTTTCAGTGTGATGGTTTTGTCCATATCTTCGGCGGCACTTATAGTCTGGGCTGTGGGAGAAATATCGTCACTTACAGAGACAACATTTACCACAACAATTGCTTCTTCTGAATTAGACTCACCATCATTGGTTTTAAACCCGAAGTTTCCGTGGCCTTGGCCGTTTCCATCTACGGCGGACCTGTAAATAACCCGATTTTTTGAATCANTAATGGTGGTTGGGACAGATGTAATATCACCTGTTCTTACGGTTCCGTCTGAGGTTTGGTGCAAAGTTCCGTTGGCTGGTAGGGTGGAAATAATATATGCGAGTGTATCTGTTTCAAGATCAGAACCGGCTAGAGTGACAGTCTCATCAATATCNTCATCAGCACTCACTGTCTGGGCTGTCGCTGTTGGGACATCATTTACAGCCACAACTTTGATTGTCATTGTTCCCGTAACACCGGAATAACCATTTCCGTCATTGACTTTGTATGTAAATGTAGAGTAGGCATCGCCACTTGCATTGGCAATGGGAGCAAAGCGTAGGTGACCGCTTGTAATATTGGAAATGGGAATTTGTTGATCTGAAATCACATCTTCGCCTGAGTCGTAAGTGTCGTCATCATCGGCGTCCAGGTACAGTGTTCCCACCGTTTCAGTAGAGATAAGTTTAATGTGATCAAGATTGTCGTTGTCAGGATCAGAATAGTTGAAATCAGAAACGGAAAATGCGTATTCTGTATCTTCATTGGTGGTAACCGTAGGTGATGAGGAGATGGATGGGGACATGTTGCCGCTGGCGATATTGAATGATTTGATGTATGATGAACCAGTACCCATATAGGCCAGCAAGTAGGTGGCATCATTTACCTTTACCATTGAATTAAATGTGCCATTATTTGCATCATGCTCATCATTCCACACTTTTTTGATGGAGGATCCATCGCTGTTTATGGTAAAAGTGCTGAGATAACCATCAGCTCCCGTACCCGCATAAGCCAGGACGTAGTTGTCATCATTCATCTGTACAAAAGAACTATGATCAGCCAAGCCCGTCTCATGAACGAGGCTTGAAACTTTCGTGATATTCGATCCGTCAGCCGAAATGGAAAAAGTGGCGACAACACCGTCTCCATTATCATAAGCCAGGGCATAGGTATCATCATCCACTTTCACCAGGGAATTAAATTCGGCCCTATCCGAATCATACTCCAGTGAGTCTACCTGAGTTATGGTTAAGCCATCAGAAGAGATGGTAAAGGTTTTCAATTTACCAGTACCGGTAGTAACACCCCATCCACCCGGTACTATTGAGTAATAAGCCAGCAAGAAGGTGTTATCATTCATTTTTATTAGGGAATTATAATATGCTTGCTTTGCGGCATTTGCTGAAAGATCACCTTCATGTTTCAGTAAGGCCACTTCAGTGATGGAGGACCCGTCAGCGGAAATATTAAAGGTTTTAAGATAGGGGTCGCCTATAGAGCTGCCATTTTTCCCACCATTGTAAGCCAGTGCATAGGTATCATCGTCAACTTTTACGAAGGAATGGTNGGCTCCATAAACATCATGCTNCAGGGAGTCCACTTTGGTGATGGCTGACCCATCAGCTGGGATGGTAAAAGNTTTGATGTATGCGATNTNCCTTGGATNGGATTGTTGGTTANATCCTTGATAAGCTAAAGCGTAGGTGTCGTCATCTATTTTCACCAGGGAATTATGATAACCTCGGTTATTATCATGCTCAATGGTGGCTTCATTAGTGATAGAGGATCCATCAGCCGATGTGGCAAAGGTCTTGATGTGGCCGTGACCTTGAGCCCCGCCATAGGCCACTACATAGTTGAGGACATTCATCTGGACAAGGGAATGATAATTACTATAATTCGCTTCAATCAGAACGGCAGAGGAAGTTCCAACTTTATCAGCCTTTAAGTTGGCCGTATTATTAGTTTGAGTAGTGGACGCGGCGTTTCCTCCGCGGTCAAAAATGGCATTTTCAGTGGGATTGACAGTGAGAACCTCATATCCATCAGCGGTGCCGGATACATCCACACCAAGGGACCATGTTTTGCCTGACCCTGAAATGCTGGTTGGTGTTGTTGAATTAAGAGAGGCTGTACCTCCAGATATGGAAAAGACAAAATCACTTTCTTCAAGATCACCGGNCTCAACTATGGTGTCGTACACTTTATCAGAGAATGTAATATTAACGGTTTTATTGCCATCGTTTTCTATAGTTACATCTGTAAAGATAGGGGCTGTATTATCAGTCAAATAGCCATCTGTAGAACTGGACGCTCCATTGCCAGCTTCGTCGTAAATGGAACTTGAAGTGGGACTTACAGTGAGAATCTCTTCTCCGTTTGCCGTGCCACCGCCCGAAATGTTTAGNCCTAGTCGCCAGGTCACTGCGTCTATCTTGCTAATGCTTGAAGGTATGTCACTGGTTAAAGAGGCNGTACCGCCGGAGATGGAGAATGAAAAATCACTTACTTCAAGATTGCCGCTTGCTCCACTGGTATTATAAACTTCTTCAGAAAACCGAATATCTACACTGCTGTTGTCCCTGCTTGATCCTATAATAGACATGGTAGGCGCCCGGTTATCGATATAATTCACGTTGAATGTTTTAATATTGCTACNACTATNACGACGGGAAATAGCAAATGTATTTGCATCGATCTTGACTACTGAACTTCCCGNAGTATTACTATTATATTTCAAATAAGGTTCAAATTGTAGGTTTCCTGCAGTGGTAATAGTTTTACCGTCAGCGGAAATTTCAATGAGCTGGATATGTCCGGCCCATCTNNNANTTGNGGAATGATTTCCTGATCGAAGAGAATAGTAAATGACGTAGATGTTTGAAGTAAGCTTGAGAAGGGAAGGGGCCATGACGCCATTACCAGTGATTTGTGTATAATCCAATTCTGCCACAGTGGTGGCANCGGATCCGTCAGCGGATATGTTGAAGGTGNTTACCTTGTTCNTCCCTACAACGGCATAGATATCTCCTTCAACGTGTACAGATGCTAANNTTGAACGGTCCNNATNAGNACCAANNCCATGACNTTTCACTTTTTCGATGACAGAGCCATCGGAGGAAATGGAATAAGTAGNGCCTNTACGGAAAAAGGTGTTATTATCAATTTTTATTAGACCTTTTGTTGTNNTCTGAGAGNTACTGCTAGTAAACATAANTAATGAATCCACTTCTGTGATGGAAGATCCATCCGTAGGAATAGTAAAAGTTTTGAGATATCCGGCATTTCCTCCAGACTTATAAGCCAGGACATAGGTATTATCATACAGTTTCAATAATTTATTATTGGCTTGNTNCGAATTTTGACTATCATGCTCTAGGGAAGCTATGTTGGTAATGGAAGAGCCGTCCTCGGGGATGGTAAAAGTTGTAATGTAAGATTTACGGCCAACGCTGTAAGATTGGGTAGACGCGAGNGCATAAGTGTTGCCGCTAACATTTATAAGTGAATGAAACTCTGAGAGTCCCGTAATTCCACTTGGGTTGCTGGCTTTGGTCACTTCCGTAATAGGAGATCCATCAGCGGGGATAGTATAGGTGATTATATACGAACCTNGTGCTTGTACGTATGTATCCTCAGCGATCTTTAAAAGAGAGGGATAATAACCTCCTGGACTACCTACTNTGGAATCCGCTAGCGCAAGTGTTGTTTCGTTGAGATTTACACTGTTCGATATCTGATTAGTCANANCGGGGTTGCCGGCAGCATTGTAAATGGCGTTTTCGGCGACTTCGACAGTTAACACCTCGTTGTTGTTTACAACTCCGGAAAGTCCTATTCCCAGTGTATAGACATTTCCCGAAGCGGAAATGCTNGTGGGAGTGGTGCTTGTGAGGTTTGCCCAGCCACCTGACATGGAAAAAACGAAGTCACTTACTTCAAGGTTGCCACTGCCGCCACTGGTACTATAAACGGCCTCAGAAAGGGTGACGGCTATTGTACTGTTATCAGCTGCTAGAGCAACAGAGGTAATAGTAGGGTAACTATTATTCCAAATATTTGTGCTTGTGTTGTTTTTACTACCGATGACATAATCACCGCTAATAGAAACTCTATATACATCTTTTTTCACTTTAGCGGACTGATTCCAATCGGTCCCGGTTCGTCTAACGGTAATTACATGCTCACTATCTGTCAAAACAAGGTTGTCACCATCAATATCAACGGATCCACCTAGAATAACATAGGCAGCTCCCGTTTCAAATGTGTCCTCACCATTCCAATCAGTATTGTCACGCTTAAAAACGTAAGCATAACTGTAATTTGTAGACCATTGATTTTGAGGTTGACCTCTCGTTACGACGGCATAATCACCATCAATAGCAACAGATCCACCAAAATATGTACCATTAACGGGGTATGTATAGGAGCCATCATTAAAAGCATTAATTTTAGCTTCCTGATTCCAGCTTGTGCCACTACGTTTGAATATGTAGGCCGATCCAGTACTACTACCACCATCATCGTCATATGGCGCTCCTACAATAGCGTAATCACCATCAATATCAACATCATTACCAAAATAATCAACAGATGCAGGATCGTTTGCAAAGATCTCTTGCTGCTCGCTCCAGGTTGTACCACTTCGGACAAAGATAACGGCAGCCCCTTGTCTATCCTTATTATTGGGGGATGTACCGTTGCCATCATCTAAACGAGCACCTATTATGACATAATCGCCTGAGATGGAAACGGACTCGCCGAAGCTATTTTTGTTTGAAGAGCTTGAGCCACTAGT
Source organism: Fidelibacterota bacterium (assembly GCA_002715465.1). The sequence continues at coordinate 140,003 of PAYY01000013.1, forward strand.
CATTTGGGGATTAGTCTGGACAAGCCTTCCTTGTTGGCTCCAGGTTGTGCCGTCACGGACAAAAACGAAGGCCGCTCCTTCTAGATTATTTTNAGAACCACCACCAGTAGCANNACANNAANCGCCCACAACAATACTATTTCCATCAATATCAACAGACCAAGCAAAATACATGTATTGGTTAAGATCGGAATTAGGGACGGTTAATTTTTGCTCCAGTTCCCAACTAGAGCCATTGCGTTTATATACGTAAGCGGCACCTCTGTGATCTTGCCCGTCTATTTCCTGATAAGGGTCAGATACCACAGCATAATCGCCATCGATGGCAGATCGATAGCCAAAACCATGTGTAGTTGCTCCATCAGGCACATCAATTGTGAATTCAGGAAGCTGGGCTAAGGCAATGCCATTCAAAATGGAAAGAAAAACAGGAAGGAGAGAATTTTTCAAGGAGCTTTGCAAATTANTTTCCAGGGAAAGGTGGGGGGNTACCGAAATCAGTAGGGTTCTGTTCAGGTCCAGNGTTTAAAGCAGCACCAGCNACAAAACCACTTCCTACAAGTATGAGTCCTCCTGCTCCTAAGGAAAGAGGAACAACGTTTGCCGTCGCAAATGTCAGGGCTTTACCGACAAAATCTCCCTGAGCAAGGGAAAGGATGTTTTCTGAGAAATGGCCTTCAGGAGGAGTTGCTCCCAGAAGTTCCCAGGTCATAACCTTTATTATTTCCGGTACATTCTCTGCTGATCCTTTATACCACCGGTTTACCCGATTATCGGCTGGGCGAGGTTCTCCTGTTAATACCTGATGGGTCCTGTCATATACTGTGGATAGCCACTTCTTTTCTTGATCATTATCCGAGCTAACCTCAGGACTTAATAAATACAGGAACATATTTCCAGAGATTGTGATGGCACCTGTAGAGTCTGTACCTGTTTTTTTGATGCGGGTTAGATCAAGAGCAATAACCTGACTCACGCCGGCTCTGTCTACTACATCAAAGCCGCAATCGATTTCATCACAAGCCCAAGATTCATCAATTATGGTACCGAGTATTGCATCGGCAATTAAAGTACTGCCTTCACTGAAGTTTCCTGTTGCCTCAGCTTCACGTCTGATATAATCGGAAATAGTAAAAAGCTCTAATCGGTTGAATTCAGGTGCATCAAGAGGAACAATACCAACAGTTTTGTCCTGAGGAAAAATAAAGCTCGTCAAAATGGAAAGTATGAAAGTAAAAAAGATATGCAAAGTATGAAGTTCCTTGAGCTTGGAGACTCCTTAGAAGCTAGTTATCCCAGCCTCCATTTTTTCTCTATTAATAATAA
>PAYY01000014.1 GCA_002715465.1 Fidelibacterota bacterium
GTATCTAGAATATTGATTTTCACTTGATTGTAGAACAATGAAGTGTTTTTGGCCGTTATGGTAATACCCCGTTCTTTTTCTAGGTCCATAGAGTCCATTATTCTCTCAGCAACATCCTGATGAGCTTTAAAAGTTCCACTCTGCTTTAGCATGGCGTCAACTAGAGTGGTTTTACCATGATCCACATGAGCAATGATTGCAATATTTCTGAAGTTTTCTTTTCTCATCTAAATCTATCTAAAATTAGGAATTCTTCGATTATGAAGGATAGTCTAAGGATGCGACTGGAAAGAATAAATTAATTGAAAAGTCTAATGGTATTAGGTTTACAGCCATACCAAACAGTGCTTTACCAATTTTCATATATGATCCAAATATTAGTGTAGGCATTATTGAACTATTGTCATTGTCTTTTATATAATAGACTTCCTTGTAATCTCTAGGATCATCTCTTCTAAAATATTCCTTTTTCATAGACAACCCTGCGCCAATATAGTAACCCGTCTTAAAACCACCTTTATTAAAGCCATAACCTAACCAATAAGACTCAGTCAACTTACCTTTATCAAGGTCTTCAAAAAGACTAGGTACAGGTTCGTATGTATTATATGAATTCCTATTATTAAAAAAATTTCCCCCAAATAAATAAACTCTTTTTTTCTCTATAACATTTAAATGGAAAGAATTAGAAGTTTTGCTAAATCCCATACCAGCACCAACAAATATTTGAGCTGATAAGAACGTAGAACTAATTAATAAAAGAACTGAAAATAAAATCTTTTTAATTAAAGTTTACCAGTGATTTGTTGGAACAATGTCCCATGACTTTATTGATTCAATCATCATTGAACCTTTTTCAGCAATAACTTCAATTCCCTTGCTTTCAGATAGAATAGGATAAACTCTTTGAGTTATACACTGTCGACCATTGGCAAATACTTCAATAATTGATTTATCTATAAAAATTTGCAACTCCAGCAATTCATCATTTTTTAATTTGAATGGTGCTATTTGTTTTGTTGCAATCATTTCTTTGTGGCCCATTGTTCTTTTAAAATGTTTAACCGAAGAATCGAGTGAAGAATTAGCAAAATCAATTTCTATATTATTATCAATATTGTTTACCTTAATGGTAGTCTCTTCCTTACCATCACCTGAGCTCAAAACTTTTATACTAAAAATGCTTGATTTGGCTAGATTGATTGAAGCTTTTATTTCTATGGCATCTCCTCCCATTTCATTCAAAATCTGTGAATCACCTTCATTAAGATCAATAAAACTATCTTGACGTTCATTGATCCTTAGATTTGCTAATTCAGGTAATGGATTAATATTTAAGATTCCATCACCATCCAAGGATAAAACTCTAGGAAGAGTTAATGTTCCAGTCCAGCCAAACTTAGGAGGATCATCATCGTACCTTAAATGAAGTACTTCTCTTCTGTCAAGTACCCAAGCCCACATAATTCTTCTACCCTGTGCATCTTCCATAGATTCTGGAGCAAAAGCGGTTCCTCCTAACCAATTCATTCGTTGATGACTTTCTGGGTGAAACTGTTCATTTTTCCATTCGCCAATATAGATGCGAGCTCCATGAGAATGACTTATGCTTAATACAGCATGTTTATCTCCAAGTTGAAATAAGTCAGGACATGACAAATCCTCTACTTCTACGTCTACATCTGGCATTTCAGAAGATAAGAATGGTCCTACATATTCCCATTTATCCAGTTCCTTTGCCTTAAATAAGGTAGGAACTTTGCCCCCAAATATGGCATAATAGGTATCATTTTCCAGCCATCCATGAGGATCCCATGATGAATATAATTCTGATTCTTTAGATCCTTTTTCAGGTTCAGGAATTATTGGGTTATTTTTTAATTTTTCCCAATGTATTAATTCTTTGTCATCACTAATTGCTATAGAGTTTCCAGCACCAACTCCATGGTATATCATAGCAACCTTTCCTTCTCTAGTAATAAATGCATTTCCGCTAAAAATACCCTTGTCTGGGTCATTAGGACCGGGAAAAAGTGCTGTAGTATGATAATGCCAATGTAATAGATCTTTACTTGATGCATGTCCGTAATTATGACCTCTTTCATCCTGATAGATATAAAACATATGATATTTACCATTCCAATATATCGAGCCATTAGGGTCAAATGGCATTCCCCGTCCTTCAGGATTGACAAAATGATACGTAGGTCTATGGGGATCACTTATTTGAAGTTCTCTTAATTGCCTTGAGGCATCAATTAAATCCCTAAGAGAAAATTTCTTTTTCTTAAAAACTGAATATCCATCGTAGTGTCCTTTATGTCTTTTTATGATTTTTTGTAATTGTTCATTCTCTGTAGTGGCTGGTTTATTATTATCACAGCTTATGTTATAAAAGAAAATTTGAAGCATAATAATGACTCTAAATATGTGCATATATTCAACCCTTATTAATTATTTCTAAAATCTATAACTAATAATACTTATGTACTATTGAGAAAAAGCCCCTCAATTTGAGGGGCTTAATTATAAAGAAAATGTAAATTGGTGAAAATATTTTCTTATTTATTAAATATTAAACTAATTTGAATTCCAGTTTCTTATGCCGCAGATTGTTGGCATAGTCCATAATAATATTGGTAATAAGGCTCTTGGAAATTCTGCTACAGGATGCCCTAACATCTCGAGTTTCATTATAGCTCCAATAAGAAACCAAATCACCATTGGTGCACATAAAACCGTTGCGAATCGCGCTTGCGATTGACCTTCAGTCATAAATGCTGCATAAAGTAGATATACTGTAACAACTCCCATATATAGGAACATTGCAAGAGTCTCAATGCTACCACCCATTGTGAAGTAGCCAACAAGTACACCCATAATTGTATGCATTGTTGCAAGTATTATAAGCCAAAGTTTAGTATTCAATATTTTTTCCATTATGTAATCCCTCCGTTTTAAAAATTACTAATAAATATACCACGGAAGAAAATATGTACCAGAACTTTTTTAATTTTCAAATGGGAACAAAGATTTAATTATTTTTTCAGAATTTTTATATGAGTTCATATTGCCAATATCTAAACGTCCCTTATCAGGAAAAAATGCATATACTTTTTCTACTTTGCATAGATAGTCTATAAAATTCCTTTTATCATTAAAATTAGTTTTGCCATCTAAATACTCTTCTAAATGGCTCTTTGCATTTGATTGTAGAAAATATATTAATGGAGAAAAATAATTTGATGGTGGATGGCTTGGCTTTTCATATATACGTAAAACTTGACCGCTTTTAGATAGAAGTAAAACTCCAGTTTCTCGAAGACGTTCAATATTATTCTCTTTTAATGCAAATACACAATGATTTTTATTTTTTAAAAATTTGATCCAATATTCATTTAATGAAAAGAGAGGGATATTGTCCCCTCCAATTAATAGTGCTTGAGAGAATGAAGAAGTATTTTTGAAAACATAATTTAAATCCCGAACAACCCCGAGTCTATTAATATTACTTGTTGATCCATCATTTAGAATATGAATAGATTTTTTTGAATAGTTACTAATTTTCGCCCAGTTGTCTTTCCATTCATTAAAATCCTTAAAAAATCGATCATTAGTCACAATATAAATATTATTTATATCATTAATTTTTATTATTTCCTCTATTATATAATCTAAAGCAGGCTTATCAATAATGGGCAGCAAAGGTTTTGGCTTATCTTTTGTTAATGGATACATTCTTGTTCCATAACCAGCACATAAGATAATGGCAATACTATTGTGAATGGTCATTTTTGCAGACTTTTAAATATCGAAGCTCCTGATATTGGATATGTTATACTTGCTTCAAATGAAATATTTTGTTGTTTATAATACTTGTTTCGAAGTTCATCCATAACTTGTATTTCCGAATTGTCTTTTACTAAAATAGTCATATTTCCTCCCATTCCAGCGCCTGCGATTTGAGCACCGATCGTACCAGGAATAGAATTAACTATATCTACCATTTTGTCTATTTCTTTAATGCTACAACTATAATTTCCTGAAATCGAAACTAGTGAAGGTTGATTCTTTACCATTAGTACAAGATGATCTTTTGTTGATAAATGATCATAGTGTGAATAATTCCCAAAACTATCGAATAAAACTAATCTGTCACCATTATGGCTTAGATTAACAAAGGTTTTAAGAAGTTTATAATTTCTTTTTTCAAGAATTTTATAAAAATTTTCACTTCTTGCACATTCACTCAATCCAAAAAGGGTTACTCCTAGAAGATCATAATTATCAGGATCTACATGAGTCATAAACACTTCTTTTAAAATTTCAATATATTCAGGCCCCATAATTGATATTATATCATTTCTTGTTGGATTATTTGGTAGTGATAATAGACCATGATAAAGCTCACTTACAGGAATATTTAATTTGTTTGGCATTAGATCCCTCAAATGGGAAATATTTTTTGAAAGAGACCATTTTTTACGTAGAATCATCATAGCCAACTTATATGAAGCCACTCTTTGATTAAAAATATCTTTTTTTTCTCCTACCTTTTTTGCCTCTATTCCACTGTATGCAATAATTATTTTCAAATGTTTTGGAATTTGAGTTGTACATAATATGTGAAACGGAAAAAATCCAATTGTAGAGACCTTCCCCTTTTCTGCACTAATAATTGCGGCTGGATCAGCTTTACCACCATCAAATCCAAGAAATAATTCAGCTTCACCAATCATTTCAATCAGAATTTCCTTTGACAAATTAATTTTATTTAGGTTTAGAAGAGCTAGGGAAAAGACTACCCCAAGTGCACTACTAGAGGAAAGACCTGAGCCGACGGGAATATTTCCACCAAACAAACAATCTACGCCCGTTAGTTTAAATTTTGGATAATTCAATTGCAAACGATAATAAATTGCTAGTATGTACATACTCCAATCATCCGGTATTTTTTTGTTTAGTTTTAAAACTTCCTTAGATCTTACAAAATCTTTCCAATCAGAAAATTTCGAAATTTCTAATAAACTGTGAGGGTCTAGTTTATTTTCGGGAAATCTTAAATTTTCAATATTTCTAATATTTACTTTATAATCTTGACGCGAAGAAGCAACAAGTAAAATTTCTTTGTTAATTGCAATTGTATTAACATATCCACCTTGATGATCTATATGTCTTCCCATTAAGTTCACGCGGCCCGGAGCTCTTGATATAATTATTTTTCTATTATCGCCGTAATATTTTATAAAATTCTCAACTATAATTTTTAATGACTTAAAACGATCGTCAATTAGTGATAATTGATCACCATAAATAGTATTTAATTCTTCTTTAATATCAATGCTTTTTGACATTAAATGGTTTAAACATTTTGAAGCTTCTACAGAGGAAACCAATTGTATTCCTTAAATATTTTTAGAAATATCTTTCATTTTAATATTTACTATTACCATAAATTATAGTTACTAAAAATAATTTTAATTCTTTCTATATTTTTTATCTATAAAGGTAGATGTACAATTTTCCCGAATTTACTCGATTCATAAATTGCTAAAATGATTTCTACAGCTTTTCTACCTTCATAACCATCTATAAGATGAGGTTCATTTTTTTCGATAGAATTAATAAAATCTGTCATTTGGCGAAAATGATTAACATGAGAAATTGTTGTTGGATCAGATACTCCACCACCAGAGTTATTTTGAGAAAATTTTTTTCGTATTTCTTTATCTACATTTTTTTCTTCATCAAAATCCCATTTTATTATACTTTCTTCTTCCATGACTATTGTTCCTTTAGTACCAGAGAATTCAAATCTTTTTAATGAACCTGGATAGACAGCTGTTGTAGCTTCAATTACACCAAGGGCGCCATTATTAAATTTCAGTGAAGCCACCGCAACATCTTCAACATCAATTCGATCATGTGCCAAAGTATCAGTAAAAGCCTGGACTGATTTTACAGGGCCCATTACATATTGTAAAAAATCTATTGCGTGAATTGACTGGTTCATCAATGTTCCCCCACCATCAAGATCCTTAGTGCCTCGCCAGTCGCCACTATCATAATAATCTTGTGATCTATACCATTTTACGAATACGTCACCAAGTATTAATTGACCTAAACGCCCATCAGAAACTGTTTTTTTTATTAACCTGCTGGAATCACTAAATCGAGAGTTAAATATTGGGCAAATTCGAACATTATTTTTTAAACACGTATTAATAATTTTATCACAACGTTTTAGAGTAATCTCTAGTGGTTTTTCAACAATCACATGTTTACCCGAAATAGCTGTTGCTACAGCAGGTTCCATATGTAACCCACTTGGTGTACAAATACAAACTATGTCAATATTATCATTTTTTAAAAGCTCATGGTAATCCGTATATGCCTTAACACCATAATTATTTACAAACCGTTGTGAGTTCATAGAACTTCTAGAACTGACAGCAATAAGGTTTCCACAGGTAAGATCTTTAATAGCTTTGGCATGAAAATCAGCAATCATTCCACAACCAATAATTCCAAAACCGTAAGTTTTTTTCATGATTTAATTAAATCTAATTTAATTATTCTATAATTGGTTTTTTTAAATCAATATTAGATTATTAATTCAAATTATCATTAATGTCATTTTTTAATATATCTAAAGTTGCATTTATTACATCTGATGCCTTCATCAGTTGACATAATGCTTTGCCTAATTTACCATAAACAATTTGTCCGTTTTTTCTTAGAACATTTTCCATTTGTTCAAAAGCTATTGTTTTACCCATCATGGATGTTATTAAGAAAACCTCTTCACCATGTTTCGGATGGTTTATAATTATACTAATAGGTTTATCTGGACTACAAAGTTTATGGCGATCCGGATCATTAGCATAATACTCTCCAACATGTATTATTGAGTTTACTTCTTGATTGACTCCTAATAATAAGATACGCCCCTCTCTTTTTGAGAGTATATCTAATGCACAACCTTTTCCAAGTGGCTCACAATTCAAATCATTGAATACCAATTCATTAGAATCAGGACCAATAACCGTAACCGCGTGACTAGGGTGTAAACTGCGAACCGAGGAAGGTCTTTTTCGGACTTCTTCTGTAATAGCTCCGTTTTTAGATGGAGATTTTCTAGGATCATAGTATTTTGTATCACTATGCGTAAATGTAGGTACCATTAACGTTCCATTGTCACCTAAAACCTGAAGTAGGCTATCAACAACAGTCTTTGCACCACCTTGAACATATCCTATACTTTTTAAAGAACTGTGAAGCATCAAATGTTCTCCTTTTCGGATTCCCATACTTCGCAAACCTTTTATAAGTTCTGCTTTTCTAATGATTATATCCAAATTACTCTATTTAATAAACACTCACCCAAATAAAATTTGGTTTTAATTTTATTGGACTTAAATCTTGACTTATAATTTTTATCTATTTGGAACTTTTTAATAAAAACAAAGCTGCAAGAATAACACCAACAACAAGATTTATATATACTGGAGGTCCTCCAGCTTGTCCAGTAATCAAATGATAGAGTATTAGAACAATTTGTAACAATTGTACTATACCAAACAATTGACTAAATTTTGATAGATTATCAGTAATGTCAACAATACGCCAAGAAATAAGACCAAGTCCAATTGCTGTTACGCCAAATCCTTGTGCTACAGTTATTAGTTGTGAAGAAACTGTCATCCCAGCTGAACTTAACATTCCATTTGTAGCAAAGAGAGCCCCAGCACCGGTTAAAATGTTTAACCCTCCAAATATTCGAAATACTAACTTTAAATTCATCTTTCTTCCTTTCTTTTAATAAAAGAATTTTTTTGAAATTCATCCCATTCAACTTTATTTGTTTTTGATTTTTGAAATTCCATTGTCATTAACCATTTATAATTCTTTTTTACCCAAAGAGATTCAAAATGGACATAACTATCAGTTTGGTGTCCATTATTATCGATTGTATAATAATGAAAAATCCCACTTTCATGTGCTGATTGCTCATCAAACAGTCTTTCTGTAAAAATAATTTCTAAGTATGCATTAATTTTACCTGATTTAGTATCATCGAAGCCTTGTTTCCATCCATTAAATGCTTTATTGATAGGATAAGAATTTTTTAAAATACCATTGACCAAGATGGCATCTTCATGGTAAAGGGATTTAAAGGAGGTGAAATCTCCAGTAGAAATTGATTTTTTTAATTTCTCCCAAGCCAGATCTAACTGTAAAACTACATCTGCCTCTTGTGTTAATAAATTTGAAAAAATAAGGCATATAATAAAAAGTGTATGATGAAGCTTCACAAATAAAATTACAAAGAGAACTCTTTTAAACAAAAAAATCTTGACAAATAACTAATATTAGAATAATTATTCATAATGAAAATTAAATTTTTGAAGCTAGACAATTGATGAAATTCAGTATTTTTATGATGGATTTTAAATATTGATTGAAGAAGTTGTATTCTCATATGATTAACGTACCATTGATAAATAGCACTTATGAATTCTAAAAACCACTTTACTGCTAGTACTCAACTTAAGTTGTCACCTTTTTTCAAACGTACCTCACAGTTAAATGAATCACAGGAATGGAGTAGATGGTCAGGGTACCTTTCAGCAACAAATTATGAATTAACTCATGAAAATGAATATTTTGCAATTCGAACAAAAGCCGGCTTATTAGATATTAGTCCATTAAAAAAATATATAATCGAAGGTGAGAATGCTGAAAATCTAATAGATAATATTATTACAAGAAATATTCAAATATGCAATATTGGTCAAGTTATGTATACAACATGGTGCGATGAGAATGGAAAAGTAATTGATGATGGAACAATCCAAAGATTAGAAAAAAATAAATTTCGAATTACTAGTGCAAATCCCAACCTACTATGGTTTTACAATAATTCCATGGGATTAAATGTATCTATTAAAGATGATTCATCATCAACAGCAGCTCTGGCACTTCAAGGACCAAATTCTAGATTAATATTGAATTCTATTTCATCAGTTAATATCAATAATCTTAAATATTTTTGGATTACTGAAACAAAATTTGGAGGAATACCAGTATCAATTTCACGAACTGGATATACAGGAGATCTCGGATATGAAATTTGGATGAATTGTGATAATGCTTTAGATATTTGGGATCTGCTTATGGAAAGAGGGAGGCCTTATGGTATCACTCCTGTTGGATTGAATGCATTGGATATTTGCAGAATTGAAGCGGGGTTAATACTCTTAAATGTTGATTACATATCCTCACAACATGCAATTATTGAATCTAGAAAATCATCACCATATGAACTAGGTCTAGGCTGGACAGTAAAATTGAAAAAAAATAATTTTATAGGAAAAACCTCATTGATAAAAGAAAAAATCAATGGAGTAGAATGGAAACTTGTTGGTATAGAAATTCAATGGGAAGAATTTGAAAAACTGTATAAAGAAGTTGGAATTCCTCCTATACTTCCATCCAAAGCTTGGAGAAGAAGTACACCGCTATTTAACAAAAATAATGAACAAATTGGTTATGCTACAAGTGGAACATGGTCACCAATTCTTAAAAAGTATATTGCATTAGCACATATCCAATCAAAATATTCCAGTGAAGGTTCTGAATTAATGTTTGAAGTAAGAGTTAATCATTTCCGGAAACTAACAAAAGCTATTATTGTAAAAACACCATTTTTTAACCCAAAAAGAAAATACTCTTGTCCAGTATAACTAAATATGACGCTATAGTTATAGGTGGTGGTCATAATGGACTAACTGCGGCAGCCTATTTAGGACGAGCGGGAAAAAAAGTTCTTGTACTAGAAAAACGGCATGTTTTGGGGGGTGCGGCAGTTACAGAGGAGGTTTTTCCTGGGTTTAAATTTTCTGTCTGTTCCTATGTAGTAAGTTTAATGAAATCAAATGTTATAAGAGAGTTGATGTTGCCAAAGTTTGGTTTAGAACTTATACCTCTAGAAAGTACAATGACTCCCCTTGATAATGATTATCTTATTAGAACTTCAGATCAAGATCAAACATATCGAGAGATTTCAAGACATTCAAAAAAGGATGCTGAAAACTACATGAGGTTTGGACCCATTATGAGTCAAATAGGTATGGCAGTAAGACCTATAATAGAAACTATTGCACCCAATCCAATCAAACCTTCATTATCAGACCTATCATCTTCGAAAAAATTATTTGATCATATTACATCTCTTTCTTCTGATCAATTAGAACTATTAATAAAACTAATGACTATGAGTTCTGCCGACTTTTTAGATGAATGGTTCGAATATGAACCATTAAAAGCCACCATGTCAGCCAGTGGAATAATTGGTACTTTTATGGGTCCATATTCTCCTGGTTCAGCCTATGTAATGCTACATCACTACATGGGTGATATTGATGGAGTCTATCGAGCTTGGGGATTTCAAAAAGGAGGTACAGGTGGTGTAAGTACTGCCATAGCAAGATCTGCTGAATATTTTGGTGTGGATATTAAAACTGAAACATCTGTTGCAAAAGTATTAGTAAAAAATGGAACAGCCAAAGGTGTAGTTTTAGAGAATGGCGATGAATATAATTCAAAAATCGTCATTACAGGATTAGATCCTAAGTTATCATTTTTAAAAATGTTAGATGAACGAGATCTTCCTTCTGATTTTGTAGCAGCAATAAAGAATTTTCGTATCAGGGGATCATCTGGAAAAGTTAATCTTGCCCTTGATAATTTACCTGATTTTTCATGTCTTCCTGATAATGGGGCTCATCTTAGAGGAGCTATTTCTATAAGTCCATCTTATGATCATTTAGAAATTGCCTATGATGATGCAAAATATGGAAATTTCTCTAAGGCTCCATTTATGGATATTATTATTCCATCAGTTTTAGATCCACAAATGGCCCCTCCAGGCCAACATGTTATGTCTTGCTTTGTTCAATATGCGCCATATGATATTAACGGTGGATGGAATGACCAAAAAAAAGAAGATTTTGGAGATGCTGTAATTAATACTATATCAAGATATGCACCAAACATTAAAGATATAATTTTACATCGTCAGATCCTTACACCAGCAGATTTAGAATCAACCTTTAGTCTAACCGGTGGCAATATATTCCACGGGGAATTAACCCTGCAACAGCTCTTCTCTTTTCGACCAGTAGTAAAATGGGCAAACTATACAACACCGATAAAAAATTATTTTCAATGTGGTTCTGGCACACATCCTGGTGGAGGTATCACAGGATCCCCTGGTGAAATGGCCGCAAAAAAAATATTAGGTATTATAAAATGAATAAAGTTGATGTAATTATTGTTGGTTCTGGTATAAATAGTTTAGTTGTTGCATCAATATTAAGTAGAGCTGGTAAAAGAGTGCAGTTACTAGAAGCTAGAAAAAAAATAGGCGGAATGGCATCTACAGATGAATTTTCACCAGGATTTAAATGCAATATACTCAATGATACAATAAAATGGATAGATCCACGTTTATTAAAAAATTTAGACCTAGAATCTAGAGGGTTAGAAATAATACAACCTGATATTGTTCGTACAGCTATAGGAATGAACAATAATCATATACAATTTTATTTAGACTTGAATAAAACAATAAAATCAATAACAAAATATTCTCAAAAGGACTCTAAGAATTGGAAAGAATTCAACTTCTATATAAATAAGTCTACTCAATTTCTTGAAAAGATTTATGAAATGAATCCTCCTGAACTTCAAAATATTGGATTAAAAGAAATTATAAAAATGAGATCTATGATTGGTCCATTAAGAAAATATGGAACTCGTGGTATTGTGGATTTATTACGTGTAATACCTATGATGATGCCTGAACTAGTCGATGAATGGTTTGATAATGAGTTGCTTCGCTCTGCAATTTCTACAGCTGGAATTCACCACCATTCATTTGGTCCATATGCTGCTGGCACTGGATATAATCTTTTACATCAACATATACATGCTAATGGTATTTTTCATAATGCCTTTTTTATCCGTGGCGGCACTGAAAAGTTGGCATTGGTACTTAAAGACTATTCAGAATCTTTTGGTGCAAAAATAAAATGTTCAGCTAGAGTTACTTCAATTAATCTTGAAAATAACTGTTGCAAAGGAATTACGCTTCAGAGTGGAGAAACCTTTGAAGCGAATAAAGTAGTTTCAGGTTTAGACCCTCATAACACTTTCATGAAACTGATTAACCCTTCAAAGCTTACCCCTAACTTTCAAAGACAGTTAAAGAACATTAGATATAGAGGAACTGTTGCAAGAGCACATTTTGCTTTAAATAGACTTCCAAAAATAAATAATATTTCTGAAAAGAATATGGTAACCGTATTTTCAATTTGCCCATCTATAGAATATTTAGAACGTGCGTCAGATGGGGTAAAATATGGTTATCCAACTGATCAACCTTATATTGAGTTTACTATTCCTTCATTAATAAATAGTGATTTTGCACCATCTAATAAACATGTTCTATCCGCTTCTATTCAATATTGTCCATATCACCTAAGAAAGAATAAATGGTCAAGTAAACTAAAAAATGAAGTGATGAATAACGTAATAAAAACCATAGAAAAAGTATCCCCAGAATTTTCATCATCGATCGAATATTCGAACATATTAACTCCATTAGATATAGAGAATGAATTTGGTTTAACTGAAGGAAACTTAAATCACGGTGAGATGACATTAGATCAATTTATGTTTATGAGGCCTCTAATTAGTGCGTCGAACTATAAAACACCCATTAAGAATCTTTTCCTATGTGGATCTGGAACTCATCCTGGGGGCGGACTTCATGGTACTAATGGATATAATGCAGCAACTACTATTTTAAAAAATGATATATAAAAAAACAGCTGAAACTCTTAAAAAAGGAGCAAATTCACTAGATAGAGATTATTATATAAATCCAGAAATATTAAATAATGAATATGAAAATATATTTTTAAAAAATTGGGTTTGCGCTGGCCGCACATCAGAATTAATCAATCAAGGAAAATTTAAAGTAATGAATTTGGGATCCGAGAGTGCTATTATTTTAAGATATTCAAAAAATGAGTTAAAAGCATTCACAAATATATGCAGACATCGCGGAACCAGAATATGCGAAAAAAATAAAGGGAAGTTTTCAAATGCAATTCAATGTGGTTATCATGGTTGGACATATAGCTTGGATGGAAAACTAATAGGAGCTCCACACATGGATTCTATAGAAAATTTCGATAAAAATGATTACCCATTATTTCCTATTGGAATTGCAGAATGGGAAGGTTTTATTTTTATAAACTTCAATGACAATCCTGAATCATTTGAAAAATCATTTTCACCAATTTTTAACAAGTTTACTAACTGGAATTTATCTCAATTATTTTCATTAGAAACCAAGACATATAAAGTAAAAGCTAATTGGAAGCTTATCATTCAAAATTATTCTGAATGCTACCATTGCCCGATAATTCATCCAGAGCTTAGTTCTATCACACCATATTTAAGTGGCCGAAATGATTTATTTGAAGGTTCATTTTTAGGTGGATATATGAACTTTAAAGCAAATAAAGAAAGCATTACATCTTCAGGAAAACTCTGTTGTCCTCCAATAAGGGATTTAAATAAAGATGATTTAGATCGTGTTTATTATTATTCAATTTCTCCTAATATGTTACTAAGTCTGCATCCAGAGTATGTAATGTATCACACAGTTTTACCAATAAATGTTGATTCTTGTGAGATTAGATGTTCATGGCTTTTTGAAAAAAATGTGGTTATTTCAGATTCTTATAATACTAAAGAAGCTATTGATTTTTGGGATAAAACAAATAAACAAGATTGGAAAATTTGTGAAATGTCACAATTAGGAATCCAATCAAAAAAATACAGTCCAGCTCCATATTCAAGTCAAGAAAGCTTGCTAGCAGCATTTGATAAAAACTATAAATTGTTGCTGAATAAAAAATAATTCACTTTATTTTTCTTTTAAGCTCCAAGAGGCTAATAAGACAGTTCTAGGGTCAATAACTATCCTATGAGGTTTTGATTTCAAAGGAATTGAATATGAAAATTGCTTTTCAGTAAAATTTCTCTTTATAATTTTGGGTAATAGTTTCCCTTCTTCATAAATCCCAAATTCAATAGGAAAAGAAAATAAGAAACCATCATTCTGAACTTGCTCTAGTTTAATGATAATTTCTTTTCTGTTTTTATCAAATTCCCAAGTACCATCAAGAACGATATGACCTCCATTATAAAGCCATTGTTGAAAAAATTGACTTAAATCCATACCCGAAATTTTTTCCATTTCATGCTTAAAATCATCAGTAGAACAGTTAGCATTTAAATATCGTAAATAATAATTTCTTATTCCCTTCTGAAAATTTTCCTTTCCAATAAGATTCCGTAACATGTGAAGAATCCATGCACCCTTTTGATAAGTATTTGAAGAAGTGACATCATTCATATTTGTAAGATTATTATGAACAATTCGATAGTTTTTATTTT
This sequence comes from Fidelibacterota bacterium, assembly GCA_002715465.1. The sequence goes on from PAYY01000014.1 coordinate 14,536, forward strand.
TTTGATAAAATTTCCATACTCTTTCTCTTGAAGATTTTAAACCAAAAATAAAATCCTCTTGACCATAAGCATGCTCTCGGAATAATAAAGTAAAGTATGTAGCAAATCCTTCGCTTAACCAAACATCATCCCAATCATATTCCGTTACAGCGTTACCAAACCATTGATGGGCAACCTCATGAATAATAATATTTCTCCAACGGGTTTCACGTTTTCCTGTTACGGATTTATCACCATATAAAATAGCTGTCGCTGCTTCCATCCCTCCACCTACACTATTTGATTGAATATTAGCAAGTTTTTCATAAGTGAAAGGACCTATGAAATCAGAAAAATATTGGAGAGCGTGTTTAGTAGGTACAGCAAAATCATAAAAACCTGCATCTCTGTCCTGTTTATACACCCAAGTTTGAATAGATTTACCTTCAAATGTATCCACATATTGTATTGCGAATTCAGCAACTCCTAATACATAGAGCCAGCATGATATTGGTACAGATTGTTTCCAATGAGTTTTTTTTAAATCATTGTCAAGATTACTTTCTTCAACAAGTAGACCGTTTGATATGACTTGGTAATGGTTTGGTGCAATTATAACCATTTCTGAAGTAGCCTTTTCATAGGGATGATCAACTGTGGGTAGCCAATGCCTAGCTTTATTTGGCCAGTTATCACTGAAAAAGGTCCGATCACCATATTTATTTGGTGCAATTTTTAAACCAGTAATTGGTACACCATAATAATCTATAATAATAGATATTTCTTCATTAACACTTGAAGGATTTTCTAGGTGAATAGTTAATACATCATTCAGATGAAAATATTCTAGCTTTTGATCTTTCCATATAATTTCAGATACACTCATACCTTTTCCATCAAGATTGTCATTTTTGTTAATTAAATCCAGGCGAACCTCCTTTATATTTTCAACTTTAAAAAGAATATTAATGGTTGCTTTACCTTTTATAGCATCTACGTTATCGGAAAGTGTTAATTGAAAATTATAATGTAATATATCAATTCCAGGATTTTTTGGATAATTGTCAGCTTTTATTTGAAAAGTAAACAAAAATAAATTGAAAATTATAAAGAATTGGGTTTTCATTACATATACTAATTACTATAATATAAGGTCTTATTATAATTAATTAAAGTTATAGTTTAGTTTTCGACAATGTTATCAATTAAATTACTTTTCAAGAAATAAAGATTTTTCTAGATTTGCAAAAAATTGTTGAAAAAACTCAACTTCATGGATACCTCCTGTTTGAAGAATATTTCCATCTTGTTCAATTTCACCTTGTGCACTGACACGTACCTTAATTTCTTCTTTTTTAATTTTATCAAGATTTACTGTTATTCTGTAACGATAAATTATAGGTCCTTCAGTACCGTCATCATGACTGCTTCCGTGATGAATCACATGGGTTTTGTTATCGCTTTCATTTTGATCTCCATCTTTTCCACCGAATAGCAAACCAAATATACCAATTGCGACAAAAATACCCGTAGCAGCGAGAAGAGCCTTTTTCCATGTTGACACGGATTCTATGAGCTCTTCATCTTTAGATAAACGAGCCTCTTGACCTTGTGTACTTCTGCTAGCTGTGAGAAGACCCATTTCTACATTAATGACATCTACAGTGTAGCTGAGATCCTGTAAAACATTTATAGAAGCTTTCATCACTTTATCTTTACTATTAGTATAAGATCGTGTTTCCATAGCACGGGCAACACTCGTGGGCGGAGATGGAGGCCTAGGAGCAACACAACCGAGAAAAGTGGCAAGATAAATTCTCAGAAAAATCCCCATGCTTTTCGAAAAAGAAGATTGTGAATACCAAAAAGATTGCATCAATTAAAATTGAAGACGTTGATACTTAAATTCAGAAACAAGTTTGTTGTTATCAAATGTAATTAGAATTGTAATCGATTTAGAAGTCGAAGAGGATCTAGATGAACTTCTTGAGAAAATACCAGTTATCCAAGTAATGGGGTTCCACCAAGTTATTACTACACCACTACTTGTTTGGACCTCTTTTGATATTCTGTCATAAGTCCAAACTTCTTTTCCACTTGAATTACTGGTAATGATATTAGGTGAGCCCAAGGCCTCCATAATCTCATTCTGATTAGCTCCTTCATAAACAGTTTTTTGAACAGTTCCCAATGTGAGTCTATTTACTTCTGAATTATTTGCGGCACAGCCCAATATTAATATTGCAAAAAGAGTGATAAAGGTAATTTTATTCATTTAAACATCTCCTTACAAGAAAGATTCCATTTACTGAGAGTAACATATAAACATTAAACATTTTTTCATTTAAAAAAGTTTCATACTAAAAATAATCATATTAATTGATTTTATTTTTTCCTCAAATAATTTTCTACCCCTCTTACCATTTTATTGAGTAATAGCATCGTTTGAAAAGAAAATTGATATTTATATGACTACCTATGGAGATCGTAACCATGTTCAATCGATTTTGAAAGTGCAATATTCAGGTCTCTTAAAAACAAGGTGCCTGTATTTAGATACAAATCGGTAAACCATATCACGTATTGGTAATGGGACAACCCAGAAAATAATGAACCACATTTTCCAGTACCACCTTAAATAGAGAAGGCACCGTATAACTGCGGCAGATCGGACGTAAGAACGTCCGTTCCTCAATAAATAAACGGAATCAACTTTTTGCTGCCATTTTGGGAACTTACTAATTACGTTCTGAGCATCATCTGATTTAATTGGTCTATATCCAAGATTAATCCCTCTTCCTAGTCTTGGTTCCATGAAAAGCGAAAGTCTGTGACAAAGACCACAGTCACCATCGAGCAGTAGTAGATCTCGGTTAGGTTCAGACATTTATTAATCTACCTCTTTTATTACCATGTATGTACTAAAACTCCTTCCGATACATGAACAAAATTTGGTTGTAGTAGGTCTTATATTTCAAGATCATATGACACTCTAAGAGTTTTGAAAATCAGATCGCCTTTCCCCTTCGAAAGATCCGAGGATTGTGAAGAATCTATGTAATGCATAGTTTCTTATTGAGCACTGTGTATAAACAATATCGCTCGAACAAAAACTCATCCAAATATCCTGACTTTGCTAACATAGTATCACCCATACCAAGCATGATACGATAATTTCCTAGCCACCTTTTACCTTTTTTCTCATCAACTGTAAGTATAACCATGAATGTCTAATTTTCCCTTTGATTATCTTTATGGGAATCCATAGATATATGGTGCATACATGCAACTAATTCTCATCTGCGCTTCTAGGGTACGAGGAGAAAATACTATTTCACCTTTATGTTTGACATAGGTCCTAATCTTAAATTTAGGAAATGTTGAGATACCAGGAATAGATATAGCTAACCATGGTCTAATTCACACCATCATGAAGGGAATAACACTGACGTATGCCTTATTTTCAAAAGATCCAGTTCTAATCCATCTGGAATTTAAAAAATCACCTGCGCTGGGTATGCCTCCAATTGCATAAACTTAGATAACGCCATTACTGAACGAAAAAATGGCCTCGCAGAGGGATCGGAAATGGTAAGTGATCTATCCTCAATTTTAAAAAATAACCTAGAAATTGGTTAATATACCTAAGGCAAAATATCGTTTCTATTGCTATTTGTTATAATACACCTGTTCCATTTCTGCCCATCCTTCGTATCCATTTAGAGGAACTTGCATCGGATCACAAATCTTTAACCATTCTATATTTCGAGGGTGTTTAGAAAGCTCCTCCATATCTGCCTTAAAATCATTTCCTGTATATTCATAGTATCCGAATTCATACCAATTACCATCATCTAACTGATGGAGAAATATGGAAAAATTGTGCATGTTAGCCTTACTAAGAAGGTCCCTAACACCAGGATTAGAACTTGCGTGTAGAACCTTATACTCTTCTATATACTCTGGTTTGATTTTAATGACCATACCAACACGTTTAATATTGTTTTTAGAAGAATTTTCTACTGTATTTGATTCACATCCTATAAACAATCCGGCCAGTAATACTATTATAAGCTGTAATGAGCCAATTATTCTTATTTTTTCTCTATTATTAACAATTATATTTTTCATTGGAGTTTCTTATAGTCCTTTCTTATTCGCAAATGTAAGTTATTCCTTATTAAAAATAACCTAAGAAATTTAGAATTATACCTCGAGACTTTATATAGAAAGGGGCTAGGATTGGAACCTTTACTTAGTAACTATTAAAATAATAAGAAGTATGGGAACTTAGATTATTTAGAGTATGGATATTTCTAAATATACTTGCTCTATTATAATAATTATTAAGAAATTGTTAAGTCTAATATAAATTAATCCAATATGTAAGATTCTTGGAATATGTCTCTAATCTTTTTGAACTAATTGTTCAATTCTACTAATTAATTTTATCAAAAATTGGGATTACTTGTAATTCATCTATCCAGACAGGTTCATCATCAGGAGTAATATTATATCTAATAAATCGGGTTTCACGTTTAGAGAACAAAACATCCATAAAACCGGTAATATGATTGTAGTGAAAAGCAGGCATTTCGGAATTCTTTTTAGGAAGAACATGTTCCATAGTTTCTCCACCACGAATCCAGTCATAACCGTTTAAAGAAGTTTCTATAAATAATATCTTAGGAAATTTTGCACCGGACTCATCAGAAGGTCCACTAATAAAATGAGCGCGAGCACCTGAAACCAAATGTGTGCCTGTCAAATCCAGAGTGATTTGCGTTGACTCTTTAGAAGAAAGTTCTACAAAATCAGCAACTGGATCCCATGGTGATATAGCATTATTTGTTGATAAATATCCATTCGTGAGTTTTCCAAAGTTGTCTACCAAAATTCCATCACCTGTTGGAAGAGGATAAACAGTATAGGATTTATCCTGGGCAATATTTTTTCCTTCTTTAAGAACCTCTATTTCCCCAAGCATCAGATATCTTCCTTGTGGAGTTAGTTCTAATTTTATAAAACGTGCTTCTATTTGAGCCGTATAATGCATCCAAATAGATCGTTTATCATTAACTAATTCAATTAATTCTGGTTCACTATTAAACACGTCTCTAGGGCTCCATTCATTGCCATTTTTTGAATAACTAGCTGTAATAATTAAAGGACGTTTTATACTCCACTGATTAAATTTTACTCCAGGTATATCATCCCATAACTGGATAGAAATCTTATCCAAAGATTGGATGTTATTTAAATCTATAATAATCTCAATTTCACCTGGTGCATAGTTACGTAAAGGCCAGTCAAAAATACTGTACCATCGGACTGATGCTTTATCGCCAAGGGTTTTAGATAATTCTCCATCTGTAAGCTCAATGTTTTTTTCATCAGGAATTGTTGAAATAAACGAAGGTTCATAATAATAGGGTTGGCCTATAGTCGGTGATTTTTTCCCAATACTAACAATTTCATCAACATAAATAGAATCTCCTAAATTAGATACAGTAATTTCTATGTCTTTGCAAAACATTTGTACTGGAAAAAAGGCCCATGCTTCATCATTATAGACTTCAGCCTTTACTGTTAAAGAATAATCCTTTTTAGTACGTAAAGTTGCCTTAGGTTGAAATTTTTGACTATTTCCTCTAAGAAAATGAATACCTATAGTTTGAAAAAATTGATCTTTTTCAAACCTCATTTGAATATGGCCTTCTCTAAGACCCCACTTAGTAATAGTTTTTCCACCAACTATTCCATCGGTTAAATTTATTCCGTCCCCCAAGGCATCAAGAGTTTTGTAGTATTTACCCCATAAATTTTGTACAGCTGGAAATAATAGAATTTCGTCAATAGCAAGTTCCCTATTAGTTAACGAATGATTAATGATTAGTTTCATTTTTTTTGCAAAAACTGGTTGACTTGTTAAAATAGCAAAACCTCCTTGATATTTATTTCTTCGTCCAACACGAGCAGTTGTTGCAATTTCACTATAATTATCTGAATAAGCGTCATTAGTAACAAAAAGTTGTATATACTCAGGTATCATAACAACATTCTTTAAATTTTTTGTAAAATGAATTCTAACATCCCCAACCAATCGACCAGCTCCAAGATCAAAAGTTAATTCAGTAGACTGACCATCAAGAATTAATTTAGCGTAAGAGGATTTGGGGTTAGTATTCCACTTTCCATCAATAAGTGCTATTGGTGAATCGTTTCCAATTATGTTAGAGCCAGTAATTTTAGGAGGAATGGATAAAGGTTGATGAAAGAGACGGGGTTTATGCACACCTTTTATTAGTGCGTATAGGTCATCATACAATCTACGAATAGTTGGTTCCTTACTAACTGCCAAATTTCGTATAAAATGTGAATCGTTACTTGTTATAACCCCATCCTGATATCCATCCAACTCAATAGAACCATGATCAATATATCGTTGAGCATTATTTCGTCGAACAGGATGTGAAGCACCAAAAAATTCAAGTTCAATTCCCATTCCAAAGAGACGTGATAATGAAGCAGCTTCGGAAAGTTGTGCCTCATTGGGTAAACTTCCCTGAATAGGAGCCCACCAAGCATAGCCTGGCTGCATTGTTACTACATCAAATCCTAACTCCCACCAACGATCAATACCTTCAGCTTCATAATAAGGGATCCAAAGTAGTTTTAATCCATGCTGGTGTATTACATCAGAGGCTGCAATAATGGATCCCTGATCTTTTCCTTCATACACTCCTTCCCCAGTCCAATAAAATCCCCACCACTCTAGATTATTTTTATCTATTTTTTCAAAACGCCTTAAGACTTCATTAACATACCAATTAATGGCTTTCTGACGATCTTCTAGTAGATTAAAATTTTCAGAAATACCATCGCCATCGATATCACCAAAATTAGTTTGATTAGGAGAAGTATAAGGTATAAAAGTCATCAATTTTATTGGTTTGACAGGCTCTCCTAATATTTTTTTCGCTTCATTTACCGCATTTTTTACACGAATTACTTCATTTTCAAATAATGCATCTAACCATTCTTCCCAAGTTTCCTTGTCCGTAATTCCATTAACATATTCAATATTTATTCGTAATAGTATAAAACCATCAAAGAACCAATCGATGGGTTTACCATTTTTATCAACATAAGCGACATTCGCTAATAAGTCCCCTTTTTTTCCTTCAGCCACAAGTGTTGCAGCTCGGAATCCTGCTTCCCTAGGAGTGGGGTAACCAGAATTTATATATTCATTGTTTACTTGAGAGTTTGCTTGGACTAATAATCCTAACAAAAGGGATAAAGAAGCTTTTATAGAAAGTTTCATATTTTTTTTTTAGTGGCTGCAATATTTTTTTAAAAAAATTTTCATCGATTAAATATTTTCTTCTTCTATTTTCCGTTTTTTTAGTTCCAGGGTAGTTTCTTTAGTTAGGTCATCATTAAGAGGATTAAACCAAGCAAAAATAAATGCAACTAACAAAAGCACTGTAGGGAAAATTACATATAATATCCTCATTGTTAAGATTGTATCTACAGATGGAATTTCACCTTCATTAAAACCAGAAAAGAAAACTAAATAACCTGTTAAAGCACTACTTAAAGCAATTGAACTCTTGTAAACAAATTGGGTCACTGCAGCAAATATTCCTTGACGACGAAACCCAGATTCCAATTCGTCAATATCACAAATATCAGCAACCATAGCCCCATGAAGGAGATATATACAAAGAGATCCAATACACATAATTGGCAAAGGAATAATTGATAACCATGGATAATTTGGTGTGTATAAAAACCATGACAAAAGATAACCAGAAGCCATAATTATTATACCTAAACATAGGACATTACGTTTTCCCCATCTATTTCCTAAAGACGCAGTAGGTCGTGAAAGAATAATCTGAAAAATAGAAAAACCCCATCCACCTAATCCAGATAACAATGCACCAAAACTCTTATCACCTTCAGCTACATGATATATAAGAATGTAAAGTGTTAATGGAGAAATTATGAAGGTCCCAATAAGACAGCATATAAATGTCATTGTTAAAAAAACAAATGGTTTATTACTTATAGTAGATTTTATTGTTTTAATGAATTGAATTTTTGGTTGAGTATAACTTTCCTTCTTTTCTTTACATAAAATCGCTGGTAAAAGTCCTGTGACCAAAGCAATAGATCCAAATATTACACCAATATATCTTATACCTATAATTTCATCCCCGTTGAATAGATTCCTTTGAGATAACCAGTAAAGCCATGGAACTGCTAGTCCGGCCAAATTAGCTGCGATAATTTTATAACTCATCATTCTAGTACGCTCAGCTGAATCTGGACTTAACTCATACCCAAGTGCATACCAAGGAATTAAAAATAGACCAAAACTCAAAAACATTACTGAACTAAAAATTAAGAACCATATAAAACGACCAAAATCACTGAATCCAAGAGGCGGAATCCAGATCAAAGAAAAAGCTAATCCACTAATTATAGCCCCGATAAACATATATGGACGACGACGGCCCCATCTAGATCTGGTATTATCAGATAAATTTCCAATAAGTAGATCAGTAATTGCATCGAAAAATCTAGGTATTGCTAAAGCCCAACCAAGCCACTGAGCCGGTACACCTAAAGCTATATTGTATATGGGGTATGCAAGTGCTGTAATCCCAAATGATAAACCGTTTTCCATGAATCCGCCAGCAGCCCAGCCAAATTTTTGCCGAGGAGGTATAATATCTTCAGATCGGGTTTTTTGTTTTAAATTTCTTGACACTTTTGTTGATTATTGAAGTCTGATAATTTTGAATTAACATGAAGGAAATTGCTTAAATTAGAATTAAATAAAATAATTATTTTATTTATTAACTTAATTCGTGAATCGCGTTAGCATAATGTCACGATAAATTTTTGCTCCTGTAACAACATCATCTAATGCGATCCTTTCATCAATAGCATGAGCATAAGTAATATCTCCTGGCCCCAAAACCAATGCAGGTGCTTTGTCAGCAATCCAAGCCGCGTCTGTACCATAGGGTTCACCTCTTAATTCTATATTGTTTTGGTGTTTTCTACATATTTTTAGTATAGTTTGGCAAGCGGAATTTTCTGGATTTGTTGCAAGGGGTGGTGTAATTAGTTGTGGTGTTTTGTGTGTAAAGCTAGCATTTTCAATTTTTTCAAGTCTATTAATAACAGTTTTACGAGCCATCATTGGATCCATCCCTGGTACAACTCTATGATCAATAGATAATGTGCATAAATCTGGTACAGCATTTCGAGTTCTTCCACCCTTAATCATTGTAACCGTTAACATTGGTCCAGTCATTAATGCATTTTTGTGCTTTAATTGCAATTCATTTTGCAATAATTCTAATTCTGCAATAGCTGACATAGCAAAATAAATGGCATTTACACCTAATTCAGGACGAGAAGTATGGGCTGATCGACCATGAACTTCAATATCCCATCGTACCGTTCCCTTATGCTGTACAACTGGTTGTAGTCTTGTTGGTTCTCCAAAAATTCCTAAAGCTAGAGTATCTCCACGTTCTCGAAACTCCTTTATTCCTGTTTGAGCATACTCCTCATCTCCAGCTACTAACATCCAGATTGGATGTGGTGGAAGTTTATCTCCATGCCATATATCCTCAAGTGCTAATAGCATTGCGGTAAGAGAACCTTTGTCATCACATGCTCCTCTTGCATAAAGAACATTATTTTCAACTCTGGGACTTAAAGCCGTTTCCATCCAGTCATCAGCTGGAACCGTATCCATATGAGATTCAAATAAAATTGGAGATAATTTCATGTCTTCACCCGGTAGTTTTATTAACAAACTTTCATGGCAAGGCCCACTTGAAATTCGATCCTGTTCAAGCCCCGAAAAACGATTCGAAACAAAATTATTTGCATCAGTTTCTACAGACATAGGTCCATTAAATGTTTTTCCCATAGGATTAATAGTATTAAATGACACCAGCTTTTCAAGTAAGTCCCTTGCACGTTCCAATGTTAAGTATTGTGTTGAAGTTACCCTCATGATTCAAAAGCAAGTTTCATTCTTCGAATAACTTCATCTATAATATCAGAATTATGATGTAAGTTTGTAACCATCCGAACATGATAGGGTGGTCTTCCTGAAGCTATCAGCCCCCATTGTTTTAATCTATTTAAAATATGTCCAGTATCTAAACCAGTATCACTGTGATCAATGTAAACCATATTCGTTTCTACTGTCTCACAATCAACAGATAGCCCCGGAATTTGATTAATAGCTTGAGCTAGGTGCTTTGCATGTGCGTGATCTTCTTCCAAACGGTCTACCATATCTTCTAAGGCAATAATTCCAGCTGCTGCGATTAAACCTGCTTGTCTCATTCCACCTCCAAGTCTTTTCCTGTGAAAATCTGCTTTTTCTATAAAATCACGTGAACCTACAAGAACAGATCCTAATGGAGCTCCTAGACCTTTTGACAAACAAAACATCATTGAATCCACATGCTTAGTATATTCTTTAACCGAAACTTTTGCTGCTAAGGATGCATTAAAAATACGGGCACCATCTAAATGAATTGATAAATCAGCCTCTCGTGCTACTTTACATAATTCTTCATGTAAATCTAACGGTACAACGCGACCACCACTACGGTTATGAGTATTTTCCAAGCAAATCAAACGTGGAATAGGATAATGAAGATTCGGTTTTCTAATAACTGAACGTACTTCATCAGGATTCATCATACCCTGATGACTTTTAACAGTCATTGGCATCAATCCTGCAATATTTGCTAAACCTCCTTCTTCGTAATAATATATGTGTGAATCTAAATCAATAATTACTTCATCCCCATGACGAGCATGGGTCATCAAAGCTGTTAAATTTCCCATGTTTCCACTAATTACTAATAAAGCAGCCTCCATCCCGGTCATTTCCGCTGCCAATTTTTCAAACCGATGTACAGTTGGACATTCATCATAGGTGTCATCACCTAACTCTGCTTCAAATATTGCACGACGCATATCATCAGTTGGTAATGTCTGGGTATCACTTCGAATATTTATTAATATTGTTTCAAGGTCTAGTGACTCTGGGTAATATTTGATCGATTTTGATTCGCTCATTATACCTCCTTAAAAAGGTTTCATTGTTATTTTATTTAAATAAAAGTTAGGATCCATTGTAATTTGGTTCATCATTTCTAATCGCATATCAATTAAATTAGCATTTTTTATACCCTCTGGTTCCGATAACGTTGGGATAATTTGCAATCTTTGACGTAAATCTTCAAGCTGACGGGCCATTATACAAACACCAATCACTTCTATCTCATTTTCCTGCAATGGTATTTCGCTAGTTTTGTTGTAGCTATTTAAATAACGTTCAATTTCTTCACAAGAAAACTTATTCCACTCTGGATGTTTTGATGGAATCCGTAAAAGAACATCACCTAATGCGTCATAAATTCTTGGGCCTTTATGTACACAATCCCAATCAATAAAAACCGCTTCTTCTGGATCATCCCTTCTTTCACTGTTAAAAATAAAATTTACTGCTGATATATCACCATGAACTGGTTGAGCATTAAGATTTAATAGATCGCTTTTTAAGATGCTCATTTCTAATTTATCCCAAAATACTTCTATTTGGTCTTGTACTTCTAAGAATTTTTTAGGTGCGGGTTTACAAGCAAAAGGTTTCTCCTTTAAATTCTCCAATCTTTTTCTCCAATCAACCCTAATGTCCTCTAATTTATCAAACTGAATTGGTGGTAAAAAAATATCTAAATTATCTTTGCCATTTACTTTTATTCTCCGAAGGATATCATGCAATTTTGCTACCTTACGACCCAAGGCTTCAAGAAATCCTGGACGTAATTTTAATCTATACCATGTCTCCCAATCAACCATAACCCCTTCAACATATTCATGCAATGCACAATAACCATCAGGTGTAGGAAAGCCCCAAGAACCATCTTCTGTACGAATTACTTGAGGGCACAACAAACCTTCCAAAGAAGCTTGGTAAAGTATTTCTGCTTGATATTCAAATGATAAAGGTTCGGAACGAAAAGTATGTAATCTTAAAACAAATTTACCACGTTTTGACTCTACAACAATGGGTTTTAAAAACATTCCACCTTGAAGTTCATATGTTTTACCTATTTCTCCTAAATCATACATCTCCAAATAGGCAAGTGAATCATTCCGATTAATCATTCTTCCATTTCAATTTTTAATTCTTTTACACCTTCACGTCTCATCCTTCGGCATATACTAAAAAAATCATCAAATGGATTGATAAATTCAGCAAAAACATTTACCATAACTGGTCCTTCCCACATTCTAGGTTCAGCGTCAATATCATAAAACCAGCATATTTCTGAAAAGTCTTCATTAACACCATAAGATTGACCAGCTTTCATGTATGTAAATCCTATCTCACCTTTTTTGACACTACTCCTAGCATTTTCCTTTTCAATTTTAATAAACTGATTCAATAAAAGTACACATTCGCTTCCAGAATAAATTCCATGATGACTCATACCTTCAAAAGGCAAAGCTGATACTATTTTTTTTACAGTTTTTGGTGCAATGTCTCGGAAAAGGCGAGCGCGTGCGACGACACCTTCTTTTGGAAAACTAAATAGTAAATTTTCTTTAAACCTTTTCATTAACCTTTATATATTTATTCTTAAGAATTTTCTATTAATCTTTTTGCGATTTGAATAGAAAGTAGTGCTTCTTCTGGTGTTGTCCCTATATATGTGGTATCCCCACGCACACAATGTATAAAGTGTCTAAGCATTGCACCAAAAGCCCCCCTAGGTTCATTATTTAAATCTGCCCACCCAGTTTGATCAAGAAGAAGGATACCTGTTTCTTCAGTATTAGCTGTAAATCCTTGTCGGTCGTTTGCGACTTCTAAAACTCCTCTTTCAGCCATTACTTGCATTCCTGCATTCCATTGAAGATTAGAATGTTTTTGTTCAGGGTAAAGCCAACTGGTTTGAATAGTTGCTATAGTCCCTGATGTAAATTCTAATATTCCCCAATTAATATCTGGGTTAGCAAATCCCATTGTGTTACGGGTAAAGCCGTGGGCATCTAATAAAGGATCATCTCCCAAAAGCCATTGAATCAAATCAATATCATGAATGGCATTCTCCATAAAACTATGTGTTCTGCTGTATATTTTAAATAGATTTCTATCAAAATTTCGCCAAGCATAAATATTTAATATTCGACCTAGTTCCTCAAGTCGCAATTTGAGCTGAGAATATCGGTAATCAAAACGCAACAAAAATGCAGTCATTAATAATTTACCAGAAGCCTTTTGTGCATTTATCATTAATTCTGCATCTGATTCATTTGTTGCTAAAGGTTTTTCAACAATGACATGTTTTCCTGATTCTAATGCTTTTACAGTAATCTCTCGATGTGTATCCTCTGGAGTAACAACTACCACAACATCAACTTCATAATCATTTAAAACATGATCTAAATCATCCGTACCATTTTTTATGTTATAATCAACAGCAACTTGATTTGCTTGTTCCAAACGACGTGCAACTACCCATTTAACATCCACCAAAGGTATCGAATTAAGAGAATTAATATATTTGAGTCCAAACTGTCCTAAACCTACAACAGCAACTTTTACAATGTGTTTTTCGCTCACGTTCATTTAATTCTATAGTTACATTCAATTATAATAGCATAAAGCTATTAATAATAATATATTTTAACATTCCTTTAAAAAATTTTTAATGGATTTATTTTGAAAAACCTTTCAAAGAAACCTGAATCAGAATATAAAAGATTAAAAGCCATTACTCTCTTAGCTGACCGTTTTGTATCTTGGCAAAACCATTATGGTCGTGTAAATCCGTCAACCTGTCCTTTTGTTTTTACTGAAAATATGGTGACCTCTTGTAATTTTCATAGTCCTACCTTTCTTGCTATTGGTCTTTATGATGCCTGGAATTTTACCGGCATTGATCTTTATAAGGAAGTAGCTGATCGTTATATCATTTTTTATCTCTCCTGCCTTCGAAATCCACCTTCTAAACCAGATCATTATGCTGAAGATTGGCTTGAATTTATGGAAACCCAATTTGGGCCTAATGAACATTTAAAAAAATGGTCCATAAACATTTTAAATTGGCCTTTCATCCAAGGAATGGCTCTGGCTGGTTTCGGAGCTTTTCGAAAAACCAATCCTAATGAAAGAGCCATGGATTCAAAGGCAGCAGCTATTTACGAGTGGCTATTACACTATAAATGGAACAAGGGAAGTTATCTTAGGAATGGATATGGTAATCTAGCACATAATGTTGAAGATGCTGGAAATTCTGACGATCTTTGCCATATGGGACGTGGCCTTATTAGATATTACGAACTTACTAAACGTAAGGAAGTCCTTAAACATTCAGAAAAACTTGCAAAATATTTTCTAACTGAATCTCTACCAGGTACTTATAATGGCTGTTGGTCATCAAAAGCAGGATCTTGGATAATTGCCCCTACAAGTGTTGATAGTTTCGAACATTTCTCAGGAAAAGCCTCATCTAATATTGCATGGGGATTCTCTTCAGTAGGAGCTATAGAATTCCTTACAACCCTTTATTCTTATACAAATAATGATTCTATGAAATTATCTATTAAAGAAAAATGTTGTCAGTCTATGCAATGGCAATTTGATCAATGTCAATTTGAAGATGGTTCAATTGGAATGAGTATGAGAGATGACAAATGGGTTGGTATGACAGCTTCAGCCATTCTTTCCTATATAGCTGTAAAACAATCAAAATTCCTAGATGACAATCTTATTAAAACTTATAAATCTAAAGCTAAAGCTGCTAGCAATTGGTTGTTAAAGAATATTAACGATGATATGATTAATCAGGGAGGTTATCAAAAAGTTACAGGATTATCAGAACCCCGTCCTTTAGATAACTTAGCATGGCTTTTCGGTTTAACACTAAGTGGTTTATGTAAATTAGATAATATTGATTAAAGAGATTTAACCAATATATTCTTAGAATAAGTAATATTACTCTAAATGGGTCATACTTAATTCTATTATTTACCTAATCACGGCAAATTTGCCTGTAGTTTGATAACCTGAAGGTGTAGTAACGACATAAATATACATACCAGAAGCAACTTCTAATTGGTTCTTATTTATCATTTCCCACTCATGCACACCTTTTGTTTCTCTTGTATAGGTAAATCCTCTACCAGCCCCTGGGGTTATACGGGTACCCAGTGAACGGACACCTTTGTGATCAATTTGATATACATGCTCACCAGCAACATTGAAAATGTCGATTGTACATTCTGGAGGGAGATTAACAAACGCAAGTTTACGAGTTGCCCTACCTATATCCCAAGCCGCTGAAGCCAAATATGGGTTAGGTACAACCCTCACTTGGTCAAGTTCAGATTTAACCAAGTCTGGATCTACAATTGATTTTATTGTAGAGAAACGAAAACTTTGACCTCTTGGGAACGGATTTGTTGGACCTACATAGAATTTATCTCCAATGCTGGGAGGAGTTCCATCAGGAGGATGAACGGTATATATAAGTAGAAGATTTTTTCCTTCAGCATTTTTAACAAGAATTTTATCAGCATCTTTCTCATATGTTGTGGTACCTGTCGATAGAATTGGATTCCAATTCGCTCCACCTGGTAATAGATCCCATGATCCAGAGGAACCACCATATTTGTCATCGTCATCAGTAAATTTTCCAATCATATCTACAACAAACATATTTGAAGAAAGATCTTCTCCAGTAGTAGCATTCATTATTCTAAGAGGAATCTGATATGTAGAAGAACCATAACCACTGGAAGCCTCAACAGAACGAGTATCTTCCGTTATTGTTATTTCATAAAAATCATCACCAGCAGGCCCAAAAGCTCTTGCATGCCAATAAGGAAAGTCAGCACCATCCTTTACTGTTGATCCATATACCCACATGGCATCTGTACCTTGTGCATCCCTACCATAAAAATCTAATCTGACACCACCCGCTATTGGCGTATTATCACCTGATTCATCCGTGATCATCATGTTTTCTACTAAAAACTCGCCAGAATCCACATCAAAAAGACTAAAACCCTGCTCATAAAGGGTATCTTCAAAAAAGAAAACTGTATCCGTAAAGGTAACTTCATACTCATGACCTGTAAATAGGTTTGGCAATATGGAATTAACCTTTATATAATAACTATCATCGGGATATTGCTGTAGGTCGACGACTGGAAATAGGGTATCCTCAGATGATGAACCATCGATAACACCAATCGCTTCCTGAAAGGGAACTACATATGCTGTATTGCCAATAGCACCTCCCCCTTTTTCACTTATAGAACTTTCTAATGATGACAATTCTTTTTCAAATAAAGGAGCACTATAAGATGTAACAGCATATACATAAGCAAGTCCATTCGTTACATTTGTATCAACAAAAGAATGCTTTAATCCAGTATCTGAGCCAAGGTTGATATATGGATCAAACGGATCCGAACCTTTTATATTATTTATTTTATCATATTGGGCTAGAGGTATATGACCTACAACATCACCTTTTAAATTTAGGATCTCTTTACCCCATTTATTAAGATGAAAAATTGAAGATCCATATTTTCTAAAAACCCGATATCCTTCAAAATTTGGATCTGTTTCTGCCCCATTGTCCCAGTAAAGAGTTACCTTTCCATCAGAAGCAACACCCGTTACTGATGGTGCTGGTGGAGGTGAAGGACCCAAAAAGTCATTGTCAGCCATCTCCTGCATACTAATAGCATCAGATTTCAATGTCTCATTATCAGGTGAAAGGACAAAACCAACCGAGATCCTAGTGGAATCACCAGCAGCTAAATCAAAAGGACCACTCATCATGAAAAAGCCAAACATTGCCCCATCTTCATAGGTTTCAGGAATCCAATCCGTATCATCTATCCTAACATTATCACCATGAAAATAAAAAGAAGGATCACCTTCTATATCTGGATCATCAGGATTACTACTAATTATAGGCCACATACCTTCATCAGTTTTAGGACCAATATCTTGATCGTCAACCTTAAAAACATGGAAATCCGTCATTCCGAGCTCTTCACCATCAGGAGAAAGGGGGCTTTTCACCATCTTCATACCAAAGTTACGAGTATTGGTATTCCATCCTTTTGGATCATAGAACTTGGGATCATACGAATAGATTACATCAACTTCCCCATCTTGATCAGAATCTAATGAACCGATATAAAGATCCAGATTGTCCGTCCAACCTAAACCAAGTTTTGCATACCAGCCCGCATAACCATCTTTAATATCTTTATCACTGGTATTTATAATGAGATAATCATAGAAAATAATACCGGCAGCAAACGCTGCGCCATAATCATAACTCATCACTTCTACTCGTAAACCGAGAGGATCTTTGCCAGCATTATTCCTATCATTAAAAGCATAAAATATATCTCTACTAGATGTGGAAAATGGTGCCAATATATTATATCTATCCGCCTCACTTGATCCAGGCTTCATTCTGCCAGGCCAGTAAGGTTCTCCATCCTTCAAAGGCCAGGTAGATGGAATATCGCTCGAAGCAACATAAGGAGTGCCTAAAAAGGATGAATAGCCCGATTTAGGGTTAAAATGTTCTTGAGCAGATTCTTTTACGGGCATCCAATCCATAGGAGGTCCACCTGGCCAGAAAGAACTCTGACCATTACTTAATGAGTGTGCCTCTATAACATTATCTTCCACAGCAAAGACAAAACCTATAACCCAAGCATTTTGTGGGTTATTAAATGTGTTACGGTAGTACATATAACTACAGCATGTTTTACTGGTAGAGCTGCCTGTAATAAGGCCATAATTACTTCCCCAGTTTCTCAAATCCCCATAAGCATGGTAAACCCATACAATATCTTCAAAATCTTCTCCT
>PAYY01000015.1 GCA_002715465.1 Fidelibacterota bacterium
TTTTTTCCTGACCAATCACCAAAGGGAACTTTCATCTTTTGTAAATGGCGCATAAAAGCATCCATGTCTTTCACAGTAAAAGCAATATGATAAACTTTGGGTGAAGCCTTGGCTTGACTTTTATTTAGGATAAGATGCATCTCCGCACCCTCTTCATTCTTTAACCATCTTTTAGGTGGATTCATCCCTGCACCAGCTGGTATTTCTTGAAATCCAAAAATATCACGGTAAAAATCACCCATTTCTTCCAAGTTTTTTACTGGATATGCCTGATGGTCAAAAGATAGATCCATACCAATTGAGCTTTGTGCAAAAACTATGGTAGAATAAAACAATGTTGAAAAAAATAACCTCTTACTTATCATTCCTATTGCCTCCCTTTAATCAAATTCAGCATCACTTTTAGTTTGAAGAAAACCGATTAGATCAATAACTTCTCTGTCAGTTAAAAAATCAAGCATTCCTTCAGGCATCATGGAAACTGTTTGCACTTCTTTTGATTGAATATCTGATTTGCTTATTATTACTTGATCCTGACCAACAATTCGAAGGGTAAGAGTTCTATCACTTTCTGAAATTATGTTTCCAGCATAAGTCCTACCATCTCTTGTTGTAACCAGAACCATTCTATAGTCATCCTGAAGATCTGAATTAGGATCAACAATATTGTTTAGAAGATATTCAATGTTTGTTCTATTGGAGCCTGTTAAATCTGGACCAATTTTACCACCTTCACCATACATTACATGGCAGGCGCCACAGAGTCCATCATAAGTAGTTTTTCCTGCCTGAATATTTGCACTACTGATTACCTCTGCAGATAACAAGTCACTATATTTTTTATACGAAGCTATTTTTTCATTAGAAACTTTTGAAATTTGACCCCAGGTTTCAAGGAATCCACTACCGACAACTCTGTGCAATTGACGGGCGACATAAGCTGGTACATCACGCTTTGGAACCATTCCGTCTCTTATAGCACGTGTGAGACGCCAGCCATAGGATGAACGAGAAGCTAATGTTTGAACAATTTCCAATTTTTCCAGTGAAGAAAATTCATTATAACGTTCGATTAACTTCCAAGCCAAATCTCTTTCACTCCTCCATGAGGCATCAATCTGGATTGCAGAAAGAGCTCGAATTGCATCAATTCTTAATTCAGGTTCATCGATAAGCTTCGGAAGAACGTCTTCAAGTTCTTGTCTTCTTTGATTGGAAAGAATGTTTAAAGCTTCACGCCTCTTTTCTACCGATTCATTTTTATCTTTCAAGTTTGCAAGAGCTTCATTAATTGCTTTAATACTACCAAATTTTCTGTCAATGGCTTGAGCTGATTTAGTTAGTACGGGATCTGACTTTAGATCAAGAAGTGTAGTCTCCCAATTATCAGGAGCTTTAACATCAAAAAGTCCTTCTAATCCCGAAAGCATACCTTTCATCAAATTTTCTGAAGCAGGATTTGACACATTTAAAGAAGACACTAATAATTCAAGTTGACTCGCGTCTGACAGTCGCCATGCAATATATTCCGTTAACATAGGAATTTTACTGACTTTGGCAAGATCAAGAGCTCTTTCGGGATTATGTGGAACCATAGGTTCGATCCCAAACCAAATCATATGAGGAATATTATGATCAGCTTGATCTTCTTCATGTTTAATTAATCCTTCAGAAATCTCCCATCTATCATCTAAAGTCATTCTTTGAAGAGACCCAGCAAGATAAAGCCTAACTACCGGAGAATCATCCTTTTCAGCCATAGAGGCAAATTTCTCTAATGCTGATTTGCTTAGATTTTTGTCTTCACTAATCAATTGAATACTCCAGGCTCTTATATACTCATCTTTATCATCCAATAAACTAAGTAAATCTTCATTAGTAAAAATACCTGATACATGACCAGTCCATAATGCTCTAAGGCGATAATCTGAGTTGGTATGTGTATTCACCATATTTTTTATCAGATTAATAGCATTACCATTAATCTTACCTTTAGAAGCTCTATGTTGAAGTATAATTCTAGCACGACGGGCATGCCATGAACTTTTATTTTCCTGAAGCTTAACTAGTTCTAGGTCAGATAATAATCGTACATCTTCATATCGTCCATCCCATTCATTCGCTAGACTTGTCTTAGGAGAAATACGAAAAATTCGGCCTGTATCTTTATGGACTACGTCATTTCCACAAATATCCGCATCATGCCAATCCAAAACGTATAATGAACCATCTGGACCTAACTCCATACTAAAACCTATCCATTGTGCATTATTAGCCATCATGAAATCATCACCATGATGCGCTACAAAACCAGACCCTTTAGGCTCAAGCACATCTGAAAGCACAGCATGTTCATGAATATTGGCCATGAATAATCGACCTTGTTGTTCTTCTGGAAAAGCATCAGATAAATAAACTCTAGCTCCACCATGAGCAGATCGATGTCTATGATTAACAATAGTTCTAATATCACTGTAAACATATGGATTGAAATGTTTACCTCCTTGACGATGAAAAATTCCGCCTGGAACTACGTGAAAAAGGTGAGGGATAACACAAGCGCTTATAAAAAGTTGACCCTTTGCATCATAGTCAATACCCCATGGGTTGCTGAAACCATGAGCCACGACTTCAAATTCTTTTTTTGTTGGATGATATCTCCACACACCTCCATTTATATCAACACCATCAGCATCAAGTAAATCAGCTGGAAATTCATCTTTATGCCCATAAAGTTTGGTTTCAGAATTAGGCTTCCTGATTACAGAAGGAGTAGCGAAACCTTCTAAACCATATATCCAACCATCAGGACCCCAATGAAGACTATTAATTGTTTCATGCCTATCACGTATTCCCCATCCAGTTAAAAGTATTTCAACATCATCCATTTCACCAATATCATCCTGATCCTTGTCAGGAACAAATAAGAGATGAGGGGGCGCACCAAGAAATAGTCCATCAAAACCTACTGCAATTGCTGAAGGAAATGGAACACCTTCTAAATACACTTTTACATCATCTGCTTTACCATCTCCATCCGTGTCTTCAAGAATTAGAATTCTGCTGTTCCCATCATTTGAAAATCCTCTTCCCCTTGTTTCATAATCTCGGTTTTCTGCAATCCAGAGTCGTCCCTTATCATCCCAACAAAATGCCATAGGTTGTGTAATCATTGGTTCTGAAGCCCAAGCATTTACATTATAACCATCTTTTATAGTCATATTATCAACAGCTTCTTGTGGATTAAGAAATTTTTCCTTCTTTCCTTCTTCTTGGGCAATGTCCCAAAGAGCCCAAGTGGCTCTTTCTCCACCATATTCAGCATATTCTTCCATGAGTTTTTTATCATTCAATTCTCCAGTATAAACAATGAACCGATGTCGAATGATCTCCATAGAACCATTAGGTATATTCCAATCACCAAGGATTGCTCGGGAAGGCCCTACGCCCATGTTTCCATCTATTCTCCAAGGTTGAGGAAATTCTCCATTTGTAGGATGGTCAAATATCGCTATATGTCCCCATTTGTCCATACCCTTGATTTCCATACCAACATCAACCCATGGAGCACGTTTTCCTTCACCAGCAGTATTCTTATTCCGAGCTGCATTTACTACTTCTCCATTAATTCCTTTAAACCAAGGCATTCTCAAGAAAAGACCACTATATTCAAATTTTCCAATGGTAACATCCGTTTCAGCATCTCCAATCCATTCTAGATCTAAAATATATTTACCTCCCGATGAACGCATGGTCCATTTTTGAGTCTCAACCATTATAGTTGAACCTTTTTCATCAAGCATATTGTAAACAGTTTCCCAAATTACTTCTTCCCCATCCGATTTAACTATCCTGAGATCCTCTCTAAGCCAATATTCAGTAGAATCACCATACATATCTTTTGTTGGGTGATGAAAAAAGTCTCTTCCAATCTGAGTTTTTATTTCCTCTGTTTTATCTTTCTTATAAAACCACTCTTTTAATGTTGCTTCATCTGCACCTGTACCATTAACTCTTGTAAAACCCCAATAGAGTCCAGTCTGGTGTTTATGATGACCTGGACTGTACTCGGTTAATATTCCTTTTCCATCAGGAGAAACAATTGGGTGAATATAAGGTCGATGGTTCATGCTAGCATTTTGGATAAGAATAGGATCCTCACCATCATTTCTATAAATGGAAATTGAATTATTATTTTCCAACTTTGCTATAAGTCTTGGATTGTCTAAATCACCATAGCTAGCAATATTATTAGTCTTTGATTCAATCGAGGGTGCTGAATTACAAGATATAAATAGTAGAAGAATAGGTATCGAAGAAAAAATGATTTTCATTATAACTCCTTTGAAAAAATTAGTCCCTGGCCGAAAGATCCTCAAAACTTTGAAGATATGCAATTATATTGATGACTTCATCATCAGATAAAAACTCTAACAATCCTTCTGGCATCATAGACATATTGGAAGTTTCCTTATCCCAAATAATTGACTTAGGTATTGAAACTGGTTCCTGAACATTTGGAATTCTTAAAAGTACCTGACGATCATTCTCGCCCTCAATTACCCCAGAATAAAACTGACCATCTTCAGTTGAAATCATTGTCATTTTATAATTTTCCTTAACCACAGCACTTGGTGTAAGAATGTTACCAAGTAAATAATCTAAATCCCCCCTGTTTGCTCCTGTTAAATCTGGGCCAACATTTCCCCCTTCACCATACATCATATGACAAGAACCGCATGTAGAGTTGTAAAGATCTCTTCCTTTAATCTTATTAGCCTTTGCTAGATTTTCAGTAGATAACAATTCTCTGTATTTAACGAAGGATTTTTCAATATCTGGTGATATTCCTTCAACCGGTCCCCAAACTGCTAGAAATCTATTACCTACGGTTCTAAGCAATAAACGTGCTAGATATGTTGGAATATCTTTTTTTAGAATTTCTTCATTTTCAATTGCACTTAATAATATAGTCCCATAGTTAGGTCTAGAAGCTAAAACATGTAATATCTCTAACTTTTCATCCTGACTGTAAGATGGGTAATTATTTAACAGTAAATAAGCTAAATCTTCATCATTAAAATATGCTACTGATCTAATTGTCTCAATTCTAAGTTCGTCATCATTAATTAGATTACTTATTTCATTTTTTAGTTCAGATCTTTTTTGCGTTGCTAAACCTTGGATTGCTTTTCTCTTATCATTCACTGGACTTTTCTTATCTTTCAAAAAACTAATCAATGTTTCCGCTGCTAATTTATCTCCGAACAGAATTGATATATCCAATGCAAGTTGAGCTCCCTTACCTTTTAACGCTCTTAATTTCTTGTATGTTGCGGACCAATTATCAGGTGTAGTGACTTCTGGATACCCCTCTAAACCATCGCGCATCCCTAACAACAAGAGATTTCGATCTGTGGGGTTATTATCAATTTCTTCAACAATTGCTTGAAGTTTGTTCTCGATAGTTAATCTTCTAGCAATATAACGTTTTAGTTTTCTTATTTTTGATTGTGATATTAAATCTATTGCTTTTGTTGGATCAGTAGATATTATAGGCTCAATAGCATACCAAAGTAAAAAAGGAATATTCGCATCAGAAGAATCAATGGCATGAGTTACTAGATTAGAAGCAATATCCCAACGTTCATTTATCTCTAATCTTTGCAACGCAGAGGCTAAATACATTCTTACAACTGGAGATTTTTCACTACTACTCATTGAAACAAATTTTTTAATTATTGAATTAGGCACATTGAAATCTTCAGTTAAAAGCTGAATGGACCAAGCTCTTACATATTCATCCTTATCTGATAAGTTTTTACTTAATATTTCAAGATTTAGCTCATTTGAAACATGTAGAGACCATAGCGCTCTAAGTCGATAATCTGCATTCGTAGAAGAATTGAAAATTTCAAATAATTTATCTGTAGCATTTTTGTCTATTGAACCTTTTGAAGCTCTATTTTGTAAAATCAAACGTGCTCTTCTAGCATGCCAAGAACTATTTTTTATTTGAAGATTTGCAAGATATAAATCATTGAAAGATTCTAAATCATCAAACCTACCTTCCCATAATTCGGCTTTTGATTCTTTAGGAACAATTCTAAAAACCCTACCAGTATTTCGTGTTCTAACTGTATCTCCACAAATTTCAGCATCATGCCAATCAAGCATATAAACGCCACCTTCAGGTCCTATCTCCGTACTGAAACCAACAAACTGAGCATTATTTGCTAATAAGAATTCTTCTCCATGTTCTCCAATATAACTTGAGCCTTTTGGAACCAATTTATCTGTTAGAACCGCATGTTCATGAATATTTCCCATAAAAATTTGTCCGTAATATTCTTCAGGAAAAGCATCTGACTGATAAACTCTCGCTCCGCCATGTGCAGAACGATGTCTATGATCTGCTATAGTTCTAATATCATCATATGCATTTTCATTAAAATGGCTAGAAGCCTGTCTATGATAAAGCCCACCATGTACTACATGCCAGAGATGGGGAATTACACAGGCTGTAGCAAATAATTGACCTTTAGAATTATAATCTAATCCCCATGGATTACTTGTCCCATGGGCAACTACCTCAAATCGATCTTTAACAGGATGATACCGCCAAACACCCGCATTAAAAGGAATAGGTTCATCAGCATATTCTATATTAGGATTCAATCTAAGGAAAAAATCATCAATATTTTTCCACCATTGATCATTTTCCTTTTTAATTCCAATAGCTTGTAAAGCTTTAGCATGAGCCTCTTCTAATACAGCATATTGTTGGGATGCTTCAGCATCACTTGATATTTCCCCTGATTCATATTGTTTTACAAGATCTCCAATTTTGATTTTTAAATCTTTCATTAATGAATCATATTTTACTTGTTGCTCATTTGTTAAATTTAATTTTTTCTTACCAAACTCATCTTTACCTGGGTATGGTTCATTAAACTTAAAAACTTTACTTTTTCCTGCAGGCTTTCCAACCATTGAAGGAGTAAATACCCCTTGTAGTCCGTAAAGCCAACCATCTGGTCCCCAATTAAAACTATTGATTGTTTCATGTAAATCCTGATCTCCCCAACCAGTAAGTCTAATCTCTATGTCATCAATATCAGCGATATCATCTTTGTTCCTATCAGGAATAAATAACAAGTTAGGCGGCGCTCCAACCCATAAACCATCAAATCCAACCGCAATAGCTGAAGGAAAGACTAGCCCTTCCACAAACACTTTTTTTAAATCAGCTTTTCCATCTAAATCTGTATCTTCCAAAATTAGAATTCTACTTTCTTTTGTAACGTGTATACCATTTCCACTACCAAACATATCCATATTTTCAGCAATCCATAACCTACCTTTATCATCCCAACAAAATGCCATAGGCTGACGGATCATAGGTTCAGAGGCAAAAACACTTACTTCAAAATTATTTTTCACTGTCATTGCTTTAACAGCTTCATCAGGTTTTAAAAATTTTGCTTTTCTACCTTCAGCGGAAGCTAACCCCCATTGGGAATAAGGGATTGCAGATCTCTCCCCTGAAGCCGTTGAATTTCTTTTTTTCCAAAATTCACCTTGAGCAAAATCAGACCACTGTTCTGTTAATCTTATATCATCAAAATCATCTGTATATACAACTAGTTGATACTTCAATCTTGCCGTTTCATTCTTTCTTATATCCCAACTTCCCATTCTGGAAGGTGCTGGACCAACGCCAAATTCATTATCAACCCTCCAAGGTTGAGGATGATTAATATTTTCTCCATGATCAAAAATTGCAACATGAACCATATCTTCTCTACCATTAAGTTGCATACCTATATCCAACCAAACAGCACGTTTACCTTCTGCAGCTTGATTTTTATTTCTTACCCCGTTAATAACTTCAGTATTAATACCCTCTTTCCAAGGCATTCTTAAAAATAACGGGCTATAATCATGTTCCTCAACAGTAACATCTTTTGAAGCCAAACCTTCCCATTCTAAATCAATAAAATAAGAATTATTATTATTTCTAAGGGTCCAGGTAAGCGTTTCAGTTATAAGAGTTTCTCCATTTTCATCAAGTAAGTCATAAACAGTTCTCCACTTGACACTTTTATCAGAGTGTGAGGATTTTGGCCTTAGAACAATAAGGTTTTTTCTTTTCCAATAATCAGTTGAATCACCATAAAAATTCTTTGTTGGATGATGGAAATAATCCCTACCCTGTTTTGGATCTATACCAAATACAACTAGGGATGAATCGCGATTTTTTTCTAAAGTTTTATACTTTAACCATGCATCATTTTCAGATAATTCTCCTAATTCAACTTTTTTATAAAGTGTTTTTACTTGGAGGCTGAAATCTTGTTTAATTGACTCATGTTTTTTTTCTTGCTCTTCTGTTAAGTTTCGTTTTTCTATGATTCCCTTAAAACCCCAATAGAGCCCAGTCTGATGCTTATGATGAGATGGGCTATATTCAGTAATTGTGCCATTACCATCAGGGGAAATTAAAGGATGGATATATGGTCTGTAATTAATACTAGCATTTTGTGTTAAAATGGGTTCTTTTGACCCTTTTCTATAAACATTAATAGAATTACCATCACCATTGATTTTAGCAACAAAATCTGGAATATGGTCTGATTTTGACAAAGAGGTTCCAGATTTAACGCCAACTGAATTAGTTGAATTACAGCTTCCAAAAATAAAAACAAATACTATATACGTAATTGTGTGAATATATTTGTTTTTTAACAGATTCATCTATATTTCTAAAGTAAATGAAGGCAAATGAATAATCTGACCACCCATTTTTGTTGACTCATGAGCACAAAGCCCTACACATGTCCAGTTAGCACTGGTTTCTGCATTTGGCCAAGGATCCCGATCTTCTAATAATGCAGAGATAAATTCATTAGCCATATGTGGNTNAGANCCTCCATGTCCACCGACGTTATATTTAAATTGACCATTAACTTNNACAAAAGANANATGNNCNGCATCATNAATTTCNCCCGTAAAAGACCTGATTTCTTCCGGTAGAAGGTGAGCGAAATCTGGAACTTTTATCACCTCAGGAATTTCTGGCTCTGGTTTTTTTGCGGTATGAATTATATGATCTCCTCCTTCAACAAGAGACCATTCAAATGATTTTTTTGTCCCATATACATCAAAAGATTCCCTGTACTGTCGTGCCGTATCAAATAAAAACCGCCAAATATGAGCCGAAATATCCGAATCCTTTATTTTTATATGACAGGACTCTACAGCGTAAGAATTACCAGACTTCTGAGCAATAGATTCATTAATCTTTCCTGAACCAAAACAAGATACATACTCAGCACGACCCTTTACTAAACCCAGAANCGGAGAGACNANATGNGTTGNATAATGCATNGGAATNNTNTCTTCCCANTAAGANNGCCACCCTTCCATATCCTGTGGATGAGATGCTGACATATATTGAATATCACCTAGCTCACCATTCAGATACATTTCTTTAATAAATAAAAACTCACGGCTATATACTACCGTCTCTGCCATCATGTACTTTAGACCGGTCTCTTTTACTAAACCTACTATCTCTTCACATTCTTCTTTTGTAGTAGCCATGGGAACGGTGCACATTACATGTTTCCCAGCCTTTAGAGCTGCAATGGACATCCAGCCATGATCTGGAAATGGTGAATTAATATGAATAAAATCAATGGAAGGATCATTAATTAATTCTTCATAATTGGTAAAGCGTTTCTCAATTCCAAATGCATCCCCAATTTTATTTAATTCATCCTCATTCCTTCTACAGATAGCAGACACGTTCGCATTGGTATGTTTTTGATAAATCGGTATAAACTCAGCACCAAAGCCAAGGCCTACAATACCAACATTTACTTTACTACTTTCCATTAGAAGGATATAAAACAATAGGGATAAAACAAAAAATAAAAAGTGGGCTTTTCATTTTCTTCAACAACACTTTATCCATTTGATTACATTTAAATCGGCTTAAAAAAGGCACATCAATTTAGGAAGTATTTCAAAGTACAACTTCAAATCCTTCAAAGTCTGGATGATCTAAATAAATCCCTTGATGCTGACCTCCTCCGCTATGAGATTTTCTAAACGATTCTGATTTTTTCCAATTTTCAAAATCAATCTTAGAATCCCAAGTACTATGGGAAGTATAAAGGGTGAACTCATCATTTGTTTCACCTTTTAAAAGATTAAAATTTTTAAAACCTACTACATTATCTAGATGGGTCTCTCTATTCTTCCAAATCTCTTCGAAATCAGATTCTCTTCCAATTGCTATCTTAAACCTGTTCATTGCAATAAAATTATTCATTTTAGAATTTTCCAATCATTTAATTGTCTAATAGAACTATTTGCCTGTATAGGGAAAAAATCAACATTTTTCATAGCATTATATCGATGTTAAATGCAATCCACCTATAATTATGAAAATAAAACTGATTTTCATCCTTTTCCCTTCAATATTCTGTTATCAAAATAGAATTAGTTAATAAATCATACATTGCAATATGAGATTTACCCTCACGAATAATGATCTGAACCGGTGTTAGATAACCTCGAGAATCCCTTGTTGATACATTTGGAAAACGTGAACTTATATTGGGAATTCCTTTAAATGTTTTTATTAAATCCAATTCCAACCTATTTTCATCCCAATGATAAATTTTTGTTAAGTTTTGGACGAAATAAGGTTTTTGAGGATTTGTTGGTGAAATAATTATTTCTTCTACATGATCACCATCAATATCTCTAACATCCCATATAAACTTATTATCTAATACTCTTTCATCTTTCGTGCTATTAGGTATGGAAATATGCAAATTCCATTTTTTGTTCTCATAAACATTATAGAATACTCTAGAAGGATTACGATCTTTAATTTTTAAAAAAACGTTAGATGGATAAATAATCCTACCATTATACTGACTTGATTGATGGGAAGCATCAGTTTGTGAAAAAAATCTATCTTCATAACTTAACTCTAGGGTATTATGAATTAGAAAACGACGATGTAAACCTCCATAAGGATCATTTTTTTTTGCCCCATTTATATTATCCCAAAAGAAGGTCAATGAATTTGCACCACCTATTAAAGCTATATTTTGTGGATAAGCTGGATCAATCTGCACTTTACCTTTAGTTCGATAAGCATATCTATCGTTCTCAATATGATTTCTAAAATTATGCGCATCCCATAAAAGTTGTTTTTTACTATATGGACCAACTTCATAATGCAGAAGTCGACCATAACTGAACAAAACATATAATTTGCCAGCCTGAGAAAGTAAACCATTAATACCATTTAGATTAGCTTTATAACTTGAGCCCCAGTATTGGTTTGTTTGATTGTCATAATTTTCAAATTTTTTACTTGAATGAAAAACTAGTGGTTCACTGTCGAATGAAATTCCATTAAAGGTAAAATACCATTGTTCAATATTATAATCTGGTGCAATAACAATCGTATTAGAATCTTTCCCAAAAATAATTGAATTATTATAATAACGACGTACTATATAGCTTGAAGCATCATCTTGATTAGGAAAACAATAGTCTTCCAAGGGAGAAATTATTCTATATTCATCTCCAGTTCTTCCTTTATATAAAACCATATATGACGTTTTAATTAGTTGTCGTGAATCTCTACCACCTGAACCGCATCGGACAGGTTGACCATTCTGGTCGTATAATTGTTCTCCTCTAACAACTGTGGCTAAATCGGGCCATCCGTCAGAATCAAAATCAAAGCCCCCAGTAATACTTAGAACATTGTCGTTTATCTCTCTAGACCATAAAATGGTATTTGTTTCATCAAATGCCTCAAGAGTCTTAGAGTCTTTAAATTGATGTAGAAAATAGATATATCTATTGCTAGAATTGGAATCATATACTTTATAAATGTGAACAATAGTATCATTAATCTCTAAATATATAGCATTTCGTGAATCATGCATTTTGTTTCCATATAGTTCAAATGTAGCAAATATCATCATGATGAATATTTTAATAATGAACATTCTAAAACCTATCTTTCATCAAATTATCTATATAAAAGCATGAACTTAATAGTTTTACCTACTCTACAGTTGTATTCTTAAAGGAAATTGAAATTAATATAATTTTTTACGAAATAACGACAATTTTATTTGATAATACATAAAATTTTGAATATTATTTATAATTGAAATAATTAATGGGAGGATCAAAATGAAATTCTTATCAACATTTAAAATTACAAAAGGTTTTGATACTTGGTTAAAAATGTACAAAGATATTGAACCTGATTTGAATGAACTAGGTATAAAAATACTTTGGGCTGGTACAAACGCTGATGAGACAAAGGTATATGATGTAACAGAAGTAAAAGACCCTTCAAAATTTGAAGTTCTAACAAAACGTGATGATATTACAAATAAAAGAATTGCTGCTGGTGTTGAGCTGGACAGTCAAGAAGTAATAGAAACTATATCAAAGGATTATTTAGGTATATAAATAGTTTCTTACTTAAAGAATTAACTTCTATTGACCTTATTATAATTTCACTTCAACAATAAATTGTTAAAAAAAATTGTAATATTGTTTTTCCCAATACTACTGATTGCTGGTAATTTAGTGGTAGATAATAACTCTCTCTCACAGTATCAAATAGATAATTATGTATTCTTTGATGAGTTCGATTATCATGGAGGTTTTGAAGGTTACAAATCAGATGCAACTACTGATAAAATTGTATTTCCTTCAACCTTCCCAATCCTTGGCAATTCATTTACACTTGAAGCCTGGTTTTATGTAAAAGATGTTGGAGGTGATAAAACAATCATCGGAACTGAAAGCAGTAGAGACGAATCTGATGTAAATAAACCTCCAATGATAATTTTGTATAAGTCAAGTGGAATAATATATGGATTTGGGACAGGCAGTGAGGTAATAATGTCAAAAATTCAAAGTGTCAGGTCTAATCTTACTTGGCAACATGTGGCATATACATTTAATGGAACAGATTCAAAATTATATATTGATGGATCAATGGTTGACAGTTCTCGTGTTGCACAAGGCAAAATACCAATTCAAGAACCTATCAGTCTTATTGGTCATAGGATGAGAGGAAAAATTGATGATGTGAGAANTTGGAACTTGGCTAGGACTAANGAACAAATCCAATCATCAATGAATGAAATATTAAATGGCAATGAAGATGGATTAGTTGCCTATTATCCTATGAACACTAATGAAGAATGGAAACTGAAAGATCTTACCTCAAATAACAATCATGCTTCAATTGTCAATGCGGAAATTAAACAAAGATACTATTCCAATAATTGTCCATCTCCTGATGGTTCTAATGAATGTCCATTTATTACAATTAGGGGAGCTTTAGATGTAGCTCAACCTGGAGATAATATAAAAATAATGGAAGGACGATATTCAGAATTATTGTTTAGAGATAATCTTAATTCTCCCTTTGAACTCAATGGCCCAACAATAACTATAGAAGGCCAAAATGACAAAGTCATCTTTGATGGAACAGTTTCAGCTAGTGCTAACTGGGAGCCCTACTCTCATAATGGCCATAGTCTACTTAAAGCAAAATTGGATATGCAGAAAATATCAGATCAAGCTGGAACAAAAGTAGATAGCATCTATGGTCTTTGGGTTAATGATAGATTCATGATTCCAGCGATGCCAGTTAATTTCAAAAATCCCACTGATCCAACTACTGGAAATCCAGACAATCCCGAGCCAGGTTCTATTTGGTCAATAGAATATACTGCCCCATATGACTATCCACTAAGGACCATGCCAATTTACAAACCTGGTCAATTAGGAAATTTAGATACTTTAGAAGAGTGGTCATTTGATCCAAATACACAAATGTTGTATTTATACCCTGGGAAAGAAACACCCACTGAAATTAATATTAGAGTTCGTGTTAGATCAAACCTATTACACTTTAAAAATTCTCATAATTTATTGTTTAAGAAAATCCATTTTTATGCTGGGGCAGTCTATTTTAGCCATTCAAATTTTATTTCAGTTGAAGATTCGAAATTTTCTCATAGTTGGGAAGTAGGTTTAAGACATTATGAACTTGGTAATTTTTGGAATTGGAGGGGAAATATTTTTCATGCTGGAAATAACACTACCATAAGAAATTGTATTTTTCAATATGTAGTTGATGGCCATCCATTTAAAATACAAGGAGGCCTAAACCCAACCGTAGAAAATGTATTGATGCAATATAACGATTGGTTTGTCAATACCACATTTTCACCTGCAACAGCTAATAATTGTTCTCCATGCGATAAAGAGCATTGGGCTAGTGACAATGATATCGGACCGAGTACTTGGAGATATATTACAGTAAACCACGTTCGCAATGGCGGGCTTAATCCTGGCTTACGTGGATTAATGGAATATATTAGGATTGAAAATCAATATATGAATACTGATGCTGGCGCAATTCAAAGAACTACTGGTAATACAATAAAGTCTACAACGCGTTATAGTTGGATATTAAATGGCAATAGAAATGGAATACGTTTTGATAGTTGGTGTGCAGGTCATGACGGTATGATTCATAATGTCATTTCGGCTGGACAAAAAAGAGGGTACAGATTAAAGGGTGANAACCATAACCTATACCATATCATGGGCTATGATAGTTATAAACANGATATATCATTACCAAGGATTAAGTATTGTGGNGAACATGGNANNGNNGANAGAGATAGTATGATGACTAATTTTGATGGTAGAGACATGTTTAACAATAAAGGAAATTTTAGAACTGAAATACAAAACAGTTTAGCAGGATGGTCTTTTGAATGTAATTCCCCAAATTGCGGAGACCCATTACTGACAGATGGAAATCCAAAATCCTCCGACCCCAAAACTTTACTTAACAATTCAGGTATATGGTTTGGCAGATTATACCCCACAGACAATAGGATATTGTCACATGCAACTCCACATTTAGAATTACAAGACCCATTTGTCAACAATCGCGGAAGGTCAAATCAACAGCTCATAACAATGTTTGGTGAAAATCCATGGGAAAACAATATTCAGAATTATGATTTTCGTCCTAAGAAAGGCTCAGCTCTGATTGATGGTGGNGTTGTGATTGAAGGTATAAATGATGGCACANATAAAGACTTTAATCATCCACCCTCCTTTCCAGGCCAAAATCGTAAATTCATAGGTGATGCACCCGATATTGGTGCTTATGAGTATGGTGATTCTGTATATTGGATACCGGGCTATCGATATTCTTATCCCAGCGTTCCGATACCTAGGGATGGAGCCAAGGGCATTTCAATGGAATATGGTCTGGCCTGGAACTATCCATACAAGAAAGATTATTCAGGAACTATAGCGACAGTTACAATTAATGGGCCGGGCCTTAGCCGGACTGTAAATTTTAATTATCCCAAGAATGTTCTTTTTGAAGAATTTCAGCCAGGGGGTACATATAACTGGTCTGTAACAGTAGATGGGATCAGTGGTGGGAATTGGACATTCACTGTTGATGACAAGATTCATCCATTAAACGATCGATCTCTAAGTAAAGGACTTAGTGATAGTACACTTCTTCCATTCCAACAAAAGAATTTGATTTTATCAAATAACAATTATGCTTTTTTAAGATTTGATATTCCATCATCAGTTAATAGAAGCTATAGAATTAATCTTAATCTTGTTCCTGAAAAAGTTAATTCTCTCAATAGCGGGGTGATATTATATAGATATGATTACAAGGGATGGAATGAATCAATTGGCTCGAAAAATATTGGTTTGGTTGATAAAACATTGCTCACTTCAATTGACACATTAATGTCCATAACAGAAGACTCTTTGATTTCAATAAATATGACTAATTCTATTGAATCTAATGGTGAAATTTCCTTTGCGTTAGGTACGTCAATTCAAGGAGATAGTTTGTCTTTTAATAGTAAAGAAAAATTGCTTAAAGATGGAATTCCGACTGACATCTATCTTTTTTGGGCTGGATTTGCTCCCAAAACGAGTGTATGGCCCAGTCTTTCATTTACTCAGGACAGTTTGTCTGTTGCTTATGACGTATCGTTAAGTGAGGGTTGGAACCTGATCTCTATTCCTTTTGATGGTGTAAAGTCTCGACCGAAAGATATATTGGGTACTTTAATCAATAACGATCAGTTATTGTATGTATCCAGTCCGAAAGGATATTACAGCCCTGATGATCCTTATTCCACACTTGGTACTCTAAGTAGCAAGGATGGTTACTATGTAAAGGTTGCAAAGTCTACCGATAAAATATATTTCAGGGGTAAGGTATTGGCTGATGCATCAGTCTCATTATCAGCTGGTTGGAACCTCATTTCTTATTATCCTGATTATGAATTAAATATAAACGATGCTTTTATGGATCTCATATCTTCCAACAATCTTCAATATGTTGTAGGCTTTAATGAAGGTGCATTGGTGTATGATCCAAATGAGACAAATAGCAATACCTTGAATGTACTCAAGC
The DNA here is from genome assembly GCA_002715465.1 of Fidelibacterota bacterium. Next base: position 16,541 of record PAYY01000015.1, read on the forward strand.
CTACCAAGGGATACTGGGTAAAAGTCAAACAAGCTGTTACGAGCTTTTCATTTCCTTCTCAGTCAAAGTCGTATGGTAAACTGGCTGTAAATCATCCTATTAAGCATACCGAACTTAAGCCGACACCGTCCTTTATGTTTTTAAAGGGAAAGATATCAGGGAAATATAGTGAAGGGGATATAGTAAAGGTAATTTCAGAAGATGGAAAAAGGGTTGGTTCCCTTGCAATAACTTCAGGAGGAATTCTACGTAATTCACCTGTTTATGGCGATGACTTTACAACCGAGGAAATAGATGGTTTAAAAGCGGGTGAATTATTGACATTTATTTATAATGGTGACACACTCTCATCTGAGATACCGTTCAACTCAATGTCACACAGGGATATTGAACTGGAATTTGAGGCGCCTTTGCCGTCTTCATTTGCCCTTCATCAAAACTATCCCAACCCGTTTAATCCGGTAACGACTATTAGATATGATGTTCCAGACAATGGCTTGGTTAGGATAATTATTTACGATCTAATGGGAAGAAAGATAAAAACACTGGTTGATGGTGTTTCAACTCCGGGTCGATATTCTATTACCTGGGATGGTACTGATGACTTTGGGAAGCCTGTCTCCTCTGGAATGTATTTTTATCGGATGAAATCGATTGATTTTCAATCAGTTAAAAAACTGATGCTGCTCAAATAAATAATGATGAGAAGATCAATTTTTATTTTTCTGTGTTCTATTTCAGTTGTTTTCGGCAAGCAGGTCAGCGTGGACACTTCAGGATCAGATAGTTCAGGAGATGGTTCTGTGACCAGTCCTTTCAGGACAATTCAGTTTGCCATTGAACATAATAATACCTCCAATGGAGATATTATTCTGGTTAGTCCTGGCATTTATAAAGAAAATATCAATTTTAGAGGAAAAAATATTACTGTAGGATCACTTACCCTTACCACTGGTGATAGAAGTTATATTTTGCAAACAATCATTGATGGTGGTTTCCCAACAAATAGTGATAGTTCGTCGGTAGCAACTTTTATTGGAGGAGAAACATCAGCAGCAAAACTTGTGGGTTTTACATTACAAAATGGTAATGGATTAATGATGGGCGGTAGAAGATACGGAGGAGGTATTTATACTAAATCATCCAGTCCATCATTTAAACATCTACTAATTACCAATAATGCCACTTCTTCTGACGCAAATCTTTTATACGGAGCAGGTATTTATTTTGATGATAATAGTGATGTAATTATTGATAGTTCAGAAATCAGTAATAATGGAGAATTAGATATTGGTTGGGGTGGCGGCATACATATTTCTAAAAATAGTGATATTTCGCTGGAAAATACTAAAATTAATAATAACAAAGCATCTTTAGGAGGTGGAATTTATATTCCAAAAAGGGTTAGAAATTCTAATTCAGTTTTTAAAAGGGTTGAAATTATTTCAAATAAAGCACGTAACGGCGGAGGAATATGGGCTGGTGCAAGATCGGGAAGTCTTCTAAAAATATATGACTCTAAAGTTTTAAATAATATTGCTACTAATGAAGGTGGTGGTTTTTATCTGATCCAATCTACAAACAAGATTGAGCTAAATGATATTCTAATTAATGGAAATTCTTCGGCCAAAAAAGGCGGTGGCATATTTGTTACTGGAGCAAAACCAACGATTAAATCATCGTTGATAACAGGTAATCAATCAGAATCTGGTGGTGCTATTTACATTCAAAATAGTACCGCAGAATTGAGCCTTATAAATACAATATTTTACGACAACAAAATTACTAGCAATGGTAGCGTAATATACGGTAATAATCAAGCCACTGTAAAAATGTATCATTCTACAATATCTAATAATTCAGCACCTGAAAAATCAACATTATATCTAAATAGTGGGTCAAGTATTTATTTATATAACTCTATACTGTGTTCTAATGAAGCTTCCAAACAAGTAATTTTCGGCAATGACGGAGCTACAGCTGGTAGGTTCGAAGCTAAAGCCTCAATAATTGAAGGCTTAACGACTATTCAAATTTCAGATAATCAAGATATAGTTAGTATTGACAATACAAGTTTTTCTACGAACCCTTTCTTCACAAATCCTAACTTCAATGACTTCACTTTGAAAAATAATTCACCAGCCATTGGCTATGGTACAAATGATGTTTCTTTTTCACCGAATTCAACACTAGTGGGAGTGGATTTTAGTGGAAATTCAAGACCAACTGATTCAAACCCTGATATTGGCGCCTATGAAAATAATCTGAATTCTCCTGCAAACTCTCCTCCTATCATGAATTCGCTTTCAGATATTAAAATAGATCAAAATTCTGATGAAAAGGTAGTCAACCTAACTGGTATCTTAGATGGAGATTATCACTCCGAGCAATCACTTATAGTTACAGCTAAAAGTAGCAATACAACTCTAATGTCACAACCTACGGTAGGTTATTCATCACCAGCAACCATGGGAACTATTTCGTTCAAGCCAGCTCCTGACAATAATGGAGATGTTTTTTTAACTGTTAAAGTGACCGATGATGGTGGAACAGCAAACACTGGTGTTGATACTCTATTAACTACATTCAAGGTAACTGTCGAACCAATTGTGCCAGATAATTTTAAGCACTCCATTACTGATAAAGGAGGAGTAGTCCAAGGAACACCAAGATTAAATGGAATTCCTGCATCAACCTTTGATTGGATAGCGGCATTTGATAACAATGGGAATTCTGTCGGATCAGCAAAACTAACAAATTTGAACAATGATGTTAGATTTGGTGTTGGCCTTAGCAATTTTATTTTGTACGGTGATGATCCTACCTCCAGTGAAATTGATGAAGGTATGAATCAAAATGAATATTTCACTCTAAGATTATGGGATGCAAGTCGTAACCTAATTTTAATTCAAATAGACAGTTTGGGAGACACACTAACGCATAGCGGTTGGACAAATACAAATTTTACTCCTATATCTGGATATGATGATCCGACTAAATTGTTTCAATTCTATTACAATACAGATCCAATTATAGAAGAATGTTTGGTGAAAGCATTGAAAGAAGATACACCCTATGATTTCAATATTAGTGATTTGAAATTTTCAGACGATGATGACATCAGTGATGATAATCTTAAAATAACTGTATTCACTGGAGAAAATTATTCTCTAAATGGCACTGTACTTCGTCCTAATAATAATTTTAATGGTACCCTTACAGTTCCTTTTCAAATAAGTGATGGACTTTCTTCAAGTAATATTTTTACAGCGGAAATTAAAGTTCTAGCAATTGATGATCCTCCTGAAATAGCAAAACCAATAGGTGACTTAAAAATACTGGAAGATGCAACTAGTACATATATAAATCTTTCTAGAACCTTTACTGATGTAGATAATAAAAATAGTGGTATAACTAAAAGTATTATTGGAAACTCACCTACTGGAAAGATAACAGCGTCTATTTCCGGTGATTCTTTAACTCTCAATTATCTAGAAAATCAGAATGGTAATGTTACAATTATTATTGAAGCAAATTCGAATGGTTTAACTGTTAAAGATTCATTTTCTGTTAATATTTTTGAAGTCAATGATTCACCGATTATTTCAAATCAAGATAGTTCAATTACAGTTATGGAAGATAGCTTCAAAGTACTTACATATGATTATTACAATATAAAAGACGTAGATAATGAGGGAACCTTTTCAATAGTAATTCAAAAAGGAAATAATTATACATTTTCTGGGGATACACTTTTTCCTGTTCTCAATTATGTAGGTCACCTCACCGTTAATGTTCAACCGGATGATGGAAGTAAAGAAAATAATATAGGAGCTACTTTTTTAAGCAAGGTAACTGTATTAGACAGAAATGACCCTCCCGAAGTTACCAATGTTGCAATATCACCATCTATAGTTGAAGTAAAAGATACATTAAACCTTTCTTATAATATTTCTGACCCTGAAGGATCAACTGATACAACAATTTCTATTTCTTGGTATAAGAATAATATCCTTTCGTCAGAAATGAATAATTCAAAAAGGATACTACCAGTTAATCTTTCTTGTGGAGATTCTTGGTTTGCTGAAGTTTCGGCATCAGATGGTTTAATTTCTAGTGACCCAGTATCCTCAAACAAAGTAGTTATTTGTAAAGAAAATACAGCTCCTATTTGGTTAGATGAGCCTCCTATTGAATTTGTAATTCCAGAAGATAGTGATTCTGTATTATTCAGTCTAGCTGATTATATAATAGATGAGGAACAAGCTTTATCACAATTAACTTTTGAATCAAACAGTACAGATATTTCCGGTATTATTGATGCCTCTATAGTGAATGGTCATTATCTAAAACTTTCATCAATAGTAGAAAACTATTTCACTCCCGCTGATTCTTTTATTAATCTAGTAATTTGGGCCGACGATGGTTATGATAGATATGATACAACTAGCCTTAATATCTCAATTGATCCAGTTAATGATCCTCCAGTTATATTAGAATTTTCCCATGCCTCAATTAATGAAGATAGTCTTTTCATTTTTTCAATTGACTCTATTGATTATGATGACCCTGAAAATGATGTATGCACCCTTTTTATTAAACAAGGCAACTATTACTCCATATATGGTGATACAATTACACCTAACTTAGATTTTTATGGTGAATTAAATGTTCCATTTGCAATTAGCGATGGTAAATTAACTACTGATGATACTCTTAAAATTAAAGTTGTTTCACTTGGAATAAAAAACTCAGATCAAGAAGTAGGTTCTCATTTTCCAAGAAAGTTTGCTCTTCATCCTAATTATCCTAATCCATTTAATCCTTCAACTACAATAAGTTATGATTTATCTAGAGAAACTTACGTCAGGATTACTATTTACGACATAACAGGGAAAAGAATAAGAACTCTAATTAATAAGTCACAAGGCATAGGTACTAAAAAAATTGTTTGGGATGGAATGGATGATTTTAATCGAACTGTTAGCGGTGGTGTCTATCTATATAGTATTGAAGCATCGGAATTTAGAAAAACGCATAAAATGCTTCTTTTAAAATAGAATGATTAAACCTATTTAATTTCTTTTATTGTAATAATTAAATAGTATACTTAATGTTACTTATGAAGTAAATAAAAGGGCTTTTCATTTATTTGTATATAATACCATCCTTCATAGCGTACAATGGAAATCTGCTCATTTAGTTCTTCTAATTCTTGAGCATTAATGCTAACAATTAAGAGAAATAGAATAGCCGTTATTTTCATAATCAATTCTTTATATGAGTAAGAGTTGTTTCATTCTTTCATCCCGACCGTCCCCCCCCCCTCGTTTTCCAGCTTGAGACTGGGAAAGTAGTTGAGAAAGCTGATTCACTTCAATAGCAGCATCTTCCGAGTCTGAATGAAGTCTCCAGCCTGTATCTGGTATAGGTAGACTCCTGCACTAACAGACCTGCCCAAATTATCAGTCCCGTTCCAGACAGCTGTCTTATTACCAGCATCCTGTGACTGGTTCACAAGGGTCTTTATCTTCTTACCCAATATATCGTAGATACCAAGCGTAACCTGTGCCTGTTCTGGCAGGTCATAGCTGATTGTTGTGGTGGGGTTGAATGGATTGGGATAGTTGGAATGCAACGCAAATTCATCGGGTATTGCATATCTGGCGTCTACCACAAGGACGTTCTCTTTAATAGTAAGGCTGAAAGATGCATTGTCAGCGACAGTACTATCTGTTGCATCATAAGCTGAAACTTTCCAAGACCCACTGATTTCAGATGGTTCTGTCCAGTGGGAAAGATTGCTCTGGTCCATAATCAAGTAAATGTCCGAGCGTGCGATAGAAATTTTGTCCGCAGATAATCCTGATTGTGAAAAAGAAGACAAGCCATCGGTAAAAAATATTTTGTATGTAATCGATTCTCCCTCAACATCTGAGGATGCTGTCCAATCAAAAGTGAGGCTATCTGAGTAGTTGCCATCATTTATATCAATATTTGTATCATTAGCTGGAGAAACCATGCCAAAAGATGCTGGAGGGTCATTAACAGCAGTTACATTGACAGTTACCGTTGCGGTTTCAGAATCATCCTTCCTGTCATTGACCTTAAAAGTGAAAATCCCATGTCCATCTCCAGAGCTATTTTCATTTGGCGAGTAAATGACCTTGTGTTCTGAATTAGATACAGAAGCTGGCAGCTCTGAACTCGATATTGCCGTTGACTTGTTGGTTCCATCATCAATCTGAAACAGACCGCCATTAGCAGGTAATGTTACGATACTGTAGGTTAGGGTATCGCTATCTGGGTCTGTCCCAGACAAAGTGATTGTAACTTCCGTATCTTCATTGGTAGTAACCGTTTGTGCCGTGGCAACTGGCGCTGTGTTTGGTTGGATGGGAGTTGAACTCACTTCACTGGAATAATCACTCGCATTATTCGAATTATCAACGGCTTTGAGTCTATAATAGTATGGGGTGCCATTGGTTAAGCCGGTCAAAGTTTTGCTTGTATCAGCTACACCTGTTGTGGAATCGACCTTTGCAGTAGGAGCCGAGGCAGTACTTCCGTAGATGATGTATTTTGCCACGTCACTTTCTGTGTTTTCCTTCCACGTAAGCATAACCTGAGCATCACCAGCTGTAGGTGTCAGGCCCGTGGGAACAGCAGGTGCTGTCACATCGCTTGTTGTCACATCGCTTGTTGTCACATCCACCTTTGTGGGGCTTGTTTGGATATTGGAAGACGCATCCTCGGCCACAACGTACACATCATAGGCGGTCCCAGATGCTAGTTCAGTTATACTGATATTCGCTTCTGTATTAGCGGTCAGGTCTACACTGCCTGATTTGATCGCTGTAGCACCACCACTACCTGTACCCGCCTTTATCTCAGCTGAAGTAGGAGCCGACGATTCATCAGTTAGAACAACACAGTATCCCTTACCGCCTTCGTTAATATTCAGCTTCAGGTTAAAACTGGTACCAGCCACATTTGACGTTGTTGGATAATCGGTTACAAAACTGGGAGCTGTGATATCATTGAGGGAAGCCGTATTGTTTGACTGTGTGGTAGAAGCCGTGTTTCCTTCAGAATCATAGATGCTGTTCACTATTGGGGTCACGGTAATGGTTTCATTTCCGTTAGCGGTTCCCGATTTTGGAACCCCTAGGGTAATTTCAGTACCGGAAATTGAAATGGAAGAAGGCGTTGATGAAGACAGGGTCATCGTACCCCCGGATATACTCAAAGAAAAATCACTCGCCTCTAGGGAAGAACCATTAGATGCTGCATTGACAACGGCCTCACTCATGGTGACCGTAAGAGTGCTGTTGTCTGACGAAATGGCGGCGGATAGTATAATCGGTGAAGATTCATTCTTGAAATTGAGGTCCTTATCAACTGAGTAGACAATTAATTTTGATGGATTCTGGTCGCCCCTTACCCAAAACGCCTTTCCGTTGTGGACAAAAGCATCATCGTTCCGTTGAAGCCTGATCTGGCCCAGACTCCTGGCTGATTCGATAACTCTACCATATTCATCGATGACCATTGCGTAGGTCTCTACATAATCGCTGGTCTGTCCATAGGCACCTTTATCTGTAGTAGAAATACCCCATTTTTCCCATAATACAAGAAAGTCTCCATTACCTAAAGATACTAATTTAGGTTTTTCAACATTCTCTGTATTTAAATCAGTATAATTTGTAAGCCATACAACCCCACGATTAGTTCCTGTCGTAGAACCAGAGTGATTAATAGTTACATTATAAGGACTAGCAACATTAGAGTTGGTACTAGCATCAGTGATGGTCACATCATAACTATTGCTTGATGATACCTGATTTAAAAAATCATTTTTCACATGCACGAAAGCGAGATTCCTTGCATCAAGTATGGCTCTGTCTCCATCACTACTTGTATAGGTTGTTGATTTCTCAGTTGCAAAAATAATTGGATAACCATTTGTACTCTTAACAACATCTCCTAAACGTGTAAAGGTGTTGTTGTATCCACCCGAACTAGTTGTCTCACTTCCACCTTTAACAGCAAAAGCCATAACCCAAGATAGAATTCTATATGAACCTCCACCAAGATCATAATTGCGCGTATTAAAAGCAGATGAAATGTTTATACCTCGACTAACATCACCCAGTGCTATGCCAATAAAATTCTGTCCATCATAGATCAAACGTTGATCAAATGAATGGCTGATACCAGTCCAATCTTTTTCTAGTACACCAGAAGAAGGATTAAATTGAAATTGACGATGGGCCTGATGACGGTTACCTTCAGCTGCATCATATTGTGTATTGTGTGAAAAAGAAAAGTGTAGTTTATTACCCCCGTAAACAAGACGTCCAGTACCCGCAACCAGTGGTCTAAAAATAGGTAATGCACTCACTGTATCTACTATAACTTCTTTCCAGTAAGTTAAAGTTCCATCTGAACCAATTTTATTTAACCTTAATATTCCATAGCGGTCATAGGTAGGTTGGACTGATGCGGTCACATTGTCATCTAATGCGGTTACAACATAAAAATTTCCCGCATCATCTTTCGTAAAACCACATAATAAACCAAGTGAACTTAAACTCAAGTGTCGGGATTCCTGGTAGACCCCATTTGACAAGGTGTGCTGAGTGATGATGATTTTATTCGAGTTTTGGTCGCGCCATGCAACATCAAAACCGGTTGAGGTCGGGACCGTGACGATTTCGGGGTTCACTCCATACATGGCATAGTGGGAATTGGGAGACAAATTGTCTTCATCGATATCATAGGGGGTACCCTGGTTTGCTATGGTCCCAGTTTGCCAACCGGAGCTGGTTGGAGCTGCAGCTATCACATGAAGTTTCAGCGAGTTGTTACTTTGATTTGTACTGGCTTCATTTCCAGCACCATCATATACGCCATTATCTACAGGTACTATCGTAATCGTTTCATTTCCATCTGGAGTACCAGAAAGATTTATCCCTAACTTATAGGTATCTCCACTGGAAGTGATATTAGTAGGAGTGTTACTTCCTAATGAAGCATCTCCTCCAGAAATAGAAAGACTAAAATCACTAGCTTCGAGAGCACCGGAAGCTGAATTTGAATTATAAACAGTCTCACTGAACGTGACTGATATCGACAAATTATCAGGGCCTAGTATAGTGTTAGTTATGGTAGGTGCTGTTTGATCGAGACTGTAGACACGGACATGACCTGCTTGTGAACCACCTCCATCATTATTCGGTGCACCAATCGCTAAATAAGTTCCTGTTGAATCCATTGCCAATGAATATCTCGCTCCAGAATTATCTTGGCTAGCCTCTCCATCAATATCATTACCACGTTTAGACCACGATGAACTACCCCAATCATATACACGAACATGACCTGAGTTACTACCATTACCATCATTATACGGTGCGCCAACAGCAATGGTTGTCCCATCAGAATTTATTGCAACAGATGCACCAAAATGATCTCCGGCTGCTTCACCATTTATATCTGATCCTCGTTGGCACCATTGACTAAACGCTCCATTGCAATAACCATAAGTAAACACTCTTGCATGTCCTGAAGCCTCCCCATTCCCATCATTATACTGTGTAGTGGCTGCAATTTCTTTGCCATCATAACTTAATGCTACTGAAAACCCTAATGAGTCACTAGCTGCTTCACCATCAATATCAGGACCATATTGAGCCCAATTGGAACCCCACCATTTATATATACGAATATGACCTGCATTAGTACCATTACCATCATTACTAATTGCGCCTCCAGCTACCACCGTACCATCCCCACTCAAGGATACAGAAAGCCCATATAAGTCTCCTGCTGCTTCACCATCATTAGTTTCTCCCCGCTGCACCCAATCAGAACTACCCCATGCATACACTTTTATTGAACCAGCATCAGTTCCATTTCCATCGGAATAAGGAGAACCTATGGCAAATACAAGACCATCACTGCTTAAAGAAACTCTGTATCCTTGTTCATTGTCTGCGCTAGTTATTCTTGAACCAACTCGAGACCATGCACTATTACTATACTGATAAATTTCTACATATGATTGGTACACATTATCATTAACATTCGTTGCACTTATTGCAACTCGATCCCCAGCGCTATTCATGGAAACTCTTGCTCCAAATTCTGCTGCACCTGAACCAGGGCCAATATTTGAACCCAATTGAGTCCAGCCATCACTGGAGTATTGAAATACTTTTACAATATTTGCTTCTTTTACCCCTACTGCAATGCGACTACCAGAAGCATTCATTGAAATTGATTCATTACTTAAATATTGTCCGTTAGACCCATTAATATCGGATCCTCGCTGAGTTTGAGACAACAATACCGATTGGAAATAAAATAGGATTATAAAATAAAGAGCGGTTTCACGTCTAATACTAGGGGAGTGCATTTTTATCGACAATTAGATCGTCCGTATTTACAAATGAGACGATCAGAATTAGTTGTAATAAGGCTATTAAATTCTTTTTCATAGTCACTTTCAATTCAAAGTTGAAAAGTTCGGTTTAGAAGCATAATGTTGAAATTCAGGCGTATCTACATAATTTGTATCTACATTCTGTGAATTATAGTATTTAATAATACCCACAAGTACAAGATATAAAAAATAGTTTAGTATATAACCTATAGAGAAAAACCCTTATTATTTTTATTTTTGTTCTTTTATTCATTCCTTATCTCCTTCTGAAGCCAAAAAATGTATGTGGGATGGTATAAGGGTGAGAACGCCAAGGGAGGGCGACATACCCCCCTGTTGCCCTAATTATGTAGTATCTTGCTTTGCCTTGCTCCATTCCTCATAATAAGGCTGTTCCGTTTTCAAGTCAAGGAAAAAGAAAAAGACCCTCTATAGTCACGAGACAAAATGACTGTTTAAGAAGGGCTTTTAATGGCTGGTTTCCGCTGTACGCCCGACAGGATTTGAACCTGTGACCTCTTGCTCCGGAGGCAAGCGCTCTATCCAGCTGAGCTACGGGCGCAGATTAACTTTTTTCTTTAACAGAATCACCATACCATTCAGCAGCTTCAATGGTATTTTCTACTAACATAGCAATAGTCATTGGACCTACACCTCCTGGTACTGGTGTAACTGCATTTGCAATACCCATAACTGATTTAATATCTACATCTCCGATTAAAGAATAACCTTTTTTTGAATTATCATTAACTCTAGTTATACCAACATCTATGATTATTGAATTCTCCTTAATCATATTTCCTTTAATTAGATTTGGAACACCAACCGATGCGATTAAAATATCAGCTTGTTTAGTAATACTAGCTAGATCCTTAGTCTTTGAATGACAAATTGTTACAGTTGAATTACCAAATGATGATTTTGAGGATAAAAGTAAAGATAATGGCCTACCGACAATATTACTTCGACCAATAATAACAGTATTTTTTCCGCTAGTTTGAATTTTATAATGTTTAAAAATTCTTATAATTCCTTTTGGTGTACAAGCAATAAAATGATTAATTCCAGAGGCAAGAAGACCCATGTTCTCAGGATGAAAGCCGTCTACGTCTTTTTTGGGATTAATTGATTCTAATATTTCTCCTAAATCAACATCTTTTGGTAGAGGTTGCTGCACAAGTATACCATGAAAATTATGGTCCAAATTTAATTCTGATATTTTATTAACTATATTATCAAAAGTAGTTGAAGTTGGTAAATAAAAGATTTGAGAATGTAAACCAAGACTTTGAAAACGTTTTGATTTGTTTTGAACATATAATTTTGAGGAAGGATCCTCTCCAACAAGGATTGCTGCTAGACCTGGAGTAATTTTCCTTTTTAAGAGTTTTTGAATTCTAGGTTTTAGTTCAGCATAAACCGAAGATGCAACTTCTACACCTGAAAAGATTTTAGTTTCTATCATAATTATAATTGATGCTAGACAATACTAAAATACAGGGGAGTTTAATAAAAATACCTTAATTAATTCATAATAAGGTTTTCATTAAGAATATCAATAAGAAAGGATGATTTTTCCTCAACCTCATCAATCATACTATTTCTCATTCTTTTTTCAGCAAAATAATCATCCGTAATACTCATTGCTGCAAGAATTGCTATCCTAGCTGTAGACTGGGAAGATGGAAGTTCCTTTTCAACTTCTCTCATTTTTTGATCAACGAATTGTGCAACATCAGCTATATAACTTTCTTCAGCTTGAGCTTTTACAGTGTATTCATGACCAAAAATGGACACTCGGGCAAGATTATCTTGATTCTGAGACATTGAACCTCCTAACTTTTCTTGTTCTCAACATCTTCAATAAATTCAATAATTTTTTTTATTCTTTCAAAAATAATATCTTTATCTATAGAAAGATTTGAATTATTGCTTGATTGTTTTAATCGTTTTATTTCTTCCACAGCTTCGTGGACTTTTCCTTCTAAAGCTGAAAGATTTGGTAAAATAGATTCCATATCACCTTAATTTAGCACCTAATACTTTGGAAGTCTCTGAAATTATTGCTTCCACTATAAAATCAACATCTGAATATTTTAAAGTTTTTTCATTAGAACGAAAGAAAAGAGAAAATGTTGCACTTTTGAAACCTTTTTCAATTTGATCTCCTTCATATAGATCATATAATTGATGAAACTGGAGCAAACTACCACCTTTATCTTTAATTATTTTTTCTAATTGATTAATTTGTATTTTATTTGGAATAGTAAGTGATAAGTCTCTTTCTATACCAGGGAATTGAGGTAATGATTGAAATCTTTTTACCTTCATATAATTAGTAAAAATTCTAAGATTAAGGTCAAATGCAAAAATTGGAATTTCTATTTCAAAACTATTGAGAATATCTTGTTTAATATTTCCTATTTTCCCTATAGAAAGACTACTAGATTTAATAGTTAATTCATTTGATAAAAAGTTATCATTATTTTCAATTAAGCTCAATTCGTGATCGAAATGATATCTTTTAGCTAAATCCATAATTACTCCTTTCAGTAGAAATAAATCAAAGAACTGTTCAGGATTTTTCCAACCTTTGTTTACGCGATTTCCACATACAATACCAGAAAATTTTTGCTTTTCCATCCATCCTTGTTTTTCTTTGCAAAAAATATTTCCATACTCAAAGATAGCAAGATTAGACTCACCTCTCCTTATATTATAGCGAGCTGAAGATAACAAACCGGGAAAAAGTGATGATCTTAAAAAGGACATTTCTCTACTTAAAGGATTTGAAACTTTGATAGGGTCATTTGAAACTAATTCAACATGCTCCGAACTAACCAGACTGTTTGTCATTACTTCATTAAAACCAATTCCTCTGAAATAATCTTTGAGAGAATCAATATGCATTTCTTCATCATCTATATTAGAAGGAATAATACCAATATAGTTATTTTTAGACTTAATATTGTCAAAACCATAAATCCTTCCTATTTCTTCAATTAGATCAATTGGTCGTTCAAGATCTGGTCTATTAGAAGGAATCTTGCATTCAAATAAACCTTTTTTCCAAGTATGTTTTATTCCAAGCGAATCGAATGTTTTTGAGATAAAATTATTGTCGAGATTAATCCCCAATACGGAACTAGCATTTTCGGGATTCAATGAAACTGAAGTAGATTTAATAGGTTCTGGATAATAATCGATAATACCTTTAGTACATTCTCCCCCAGAAATTTCTAGGATTAAATCAGCCACTCGATCTAAAACTGAACAAATATCATCATAATCAACCCCTCTTTCAAATCTTTTAGATGCTTCAGTGGACAAGCCCAACACCTTTGCGCCTTTTCGAATTATAACGGGGTCAAAATAAGCACACTCTACAAGAATATTTTTACTCTTCTCTGTAACCTCACTGTTTTTTCCACCCAAGATTCCAGCTAAAGCAACTGGTTTTTCTTTATCACAAATCAAGAGTTGATCATCTTGTAATTTTCTTTTTATTCCATCAATAGTTATTATTTCTTCATCTTTAATTGCTGTGCGTATATTAATATTTTTACCAGCCAAAGAATCAAAATCAAAAATATGTACAGGATGACCAAGCTCTAAAAGGACATAATTTGATATATCTACAATACTATTTAAAGATCTAATCCCACATTGCTCTAATCGAGAAACCATCCAATCAGGAGATTTTCCAACTTTTATTCCTTTAATCACCATTGCCCCATATCGGGGACATTCTTTTATTTTTTGAACATTAATTTTTATTTGATTGGAAATTGCTGAAGATGATTCTTTAAATGATATTGTATTTCGTTTAATTTTATTTCCCGTTAAAATAGAAACTTCTCTTGCTACACCAAGATGAGACATACAATCCGGACGATTGGGTGTTAATTCAATATCTAAAATATCTTTATTTTTATTATAAGTTGTTTCTAATCCTATTGCAGTAAGACCATTTGCAATATCTTTGGGAGATTTATTAAATAGGACAAATTCTTTTAGCCAATCAATAGAAATAATCATGGGAACTGCCTTAAAAATCTAATATCACCATTAAAAAATAGCCGAATATCATCAATTCCATATTTCAAAATAGCAAGACGTTCAATACCTATCCCCCACGCATACCCCGACCATTTTTCACTATCATAACCAACATTGTTCAAAACAGTTGGATCTACCATTCCACAACCGAGGATTTCAAGCCAACCAGTGTGCTTACACATTGAGCAACCTTTCCCGGCACACATAATACATGAAATATCTACTTCAGCGCTTGGTTCGGTAAATGGGAAAAAACTTGGGCGAAAACGAGATTTTACATTTTTACCAAAAAATTGATTGCAAAAATATTCTATAGTACCCTTCATTTCAGCAAGTGAAACATCTTTATTTATATATAAACCTTCAACTTGATGAAAAAGACAATAGCTTCGGATACTGATTGCTTCATTTCTAAAGACTCTTCCTGGACAAATAACACGAATTGGTGGATCTGATTTCTCCATAACATGAATTTGCGTATTTGACGTATGGGTTCTCAAAACATGGTTTTCTGTTATATAAAAAGTATCCTGCATATCCCTTGCTGGATGATGTTTTGATATATTTAAAGCTTCAAAATTATGATAATCATCATCTATTTCAGGTCCATATGCTGAAGAAAAACCAATAGATTGAAAAATTCTTTTAACTTCTCTCATGGTTTGAGTAATTGGATGTAATGAACCAAAAGGAAACTCATATCCAGGAAGTGTAAAATCAATGTTGTCATCAATTGATTTAGGTGAAGTTGATAGTCCTAACAATACATCAATCTGTTTTTCAACATCAGATTTTAATTCATTTAATAACTTTCCAATTTTAGGTCTATCAGGCGGTTCAACTAAACCTAATTCAGAGAATAGTAATGCTATTTCACCTTTTCTAGATAAATATTGATTCTTTAATTGTTCAACATCAGAATGTTTTATAGAATCAATAGATTTTACAGCTTTTTCAAAAGCAATTTTAGTTTTGTTTATTTTAGATAACAATGACATATACTATTATGTGAACTGTTTTAAGTTAATTGTTGAAAATTTCTCAAAAAAAGAAAATCCGTTAGAATTTCTAACGGATTACTATGACAAGACGAATCTATCCTGCCAATTATTATCTAAACCGAAATGTTTGGGGAATTACTACCAAATCAAGACGTCTTAGCTACTTTTACTATCTCAGCAAAAGCCTGTGGCTCTTCGATTGCAAGATCAGATAATATTTTTCTATTAATTTCAATATTATTTAGTTTAAGATCAGAAATAAGTTTAGAGTAGCTAGTCCCATTAATCCTTGCCGCTGCATTAATCCTAACAATCCAAAGTTTCCTGAAAACTCCTTTTTTCTGTCGCCTATGCCTATAATTGTATAAAAGCCCTTTTTCAACGGATTGTTTTGCTGTCCTATAAAGACGACTCCTTGCTCCATAATAACCCTTTGCCTGCTTTAGAACCTTTTTATGTCTCTTTTTCCTAGGTACTGAACTTTTTACTCTTGGCATAATTACTTTAAACCCAACATTTTTTTAACACGATTTTTATCAGAACTACTTACAATTCCACCTTTTCTAAGAGACCGTTTACGATCCATGCTTTTCCTTGCAAGAAGATGGGATTTATTGGCTTTATTTTTCCTTAATTTACCACTACCTGTCACTGAAAAACGTTTAGCTGCACCACGTCTAGATTTTAATTTTGGCATTTTATTATATCCTTAAATTGGTGACATAACAACAGATATTCTTCTACCTTCAAGATCACCTTTCTTCTCAATCTGAGCAACATCTTCAAGTAATGCAACAATACGGTTCATAAGGTCCTCTCCTAAGTCCTGTCTCGCCATTTCACGTCCACGATACATGATTGTTATTTTTACCTTACTCCCATCAGAAATAAATTTTCTAACTTGATTAACCTTAATTCCTAAATCGTGATCACTTATACGAGGTCTGAATCTAACTTCTTTCACTTTAATAACATGCTGTTTTTTCTTACTCTCTTGATCTTTTTTCTTTTGATCATACTTAAGTTTTCCATAATCCATTATCTTGCAAACCGGGGGCTCTGAATTAGAAGACACCTCAACAAGATCTAAACCTGCATCTTTGGCATGACCAATTGCTTCGGAAATTGAAACAATACCCATTTGTTGACCGGCATCACCTATTAATCGCACTTCTCTAGCTCTAATGCGATTATTTACTCTAATTTTATCTATTTTTGCGATTGTTATTTTCTCCTTCGTTGTTTTATTTCGTTTTTTAAATCATTAATTAATAAATCAAGACTTATTTGCCCCTGATTCCCAACAAACCGTCTTCTTAAAGACACTTCATTAGCCTCAACTTCTCTTTTACCAACAATAAGCATAACATTTACTTTCTTTGTTTCAGCATTTCGGATTTTTGCTCCTATTTTTTCAGATCTATCATCTATTTCAACACGAAGACCAGCAGAATCAAGCTGTTCTTTCACTTTTCTTCCATAATTAGAAAATTTTTCAGAGACTGGAAGGATAATAACTTGGACAGGGGCAAGCCACAATGGAAAATCTCCTCCACAATGTTCAAGATATACTCCTAGGAATCGTTCTATTGACCCTAGAATTGCTCGATGAATCATAACTGGTCGCTTATATGATCCATCTTCAGCTACATATTCAAGTTTAAATCGTTCTGGCAAAGTAAAATCAAGCTGAATTGTGCTAAGTTGATGAAACCTTCCTAATGCATCACGTGCTTGAAAATCAATTTTAGGTCCATAAAAGGCCCCTTCACCAGGTACTTCAATATAATCAACTTCATGTTTTTGAAGCGATTCGGACAACATCATTTCAGATCTCTCCCAAAGATGAGAATCACCTAATGCCTTATCAGGTCGTGTACTTAATTCTACTTTTATTGCATCAAAACCAAAAGTAGCTAACACTTCATTAACCATTTTTATTAATTCACTAATCTCATCCCCAATTTGATCTGGCTCACAAAAAATATGAGCATCATCTTGACTAAAACTTCTAACTCGTGTAAGACCAGCAATAACTCCTGCTTTTTCAAATCGATGAAGCCTTCCAAAGTCAGCAATTCTTAAAGGAAGGTCTCTATATGATCGTAATTCTGATGAAAAAAGAATAGTATGTCCAGGACAATTCATTGGTTTAAGCCCAAATTCTCTTGCTCCTATTTTCATATGATACAAGAATTCTCTAAAAAGATCCCAATGGCCAGATTTTTTCCAAAGTTCAATGTCATAGATAAGTGGTGTGATCACTTCATGATAATTAAATTTCAAATAAAGTTCGCGAATAAAATTTTCTAATTCTTGATAAATTACTGTTCCTTTAGGTAGGAAAAATGGGCTTCCTGGAGAAAGTTTGTCAAAAAAGAATAAATCGAGTTCTTTTCCTAATTTCCGATGGTCTCGATCTTTTGCAGCTTCAACCTGATCTAAATATTCAACTAATGCCTCTTTTGAATAAAAAGCTGTTCCATAAATTCTTTGAAGCATTTTGTTCTTTTCATCACCTCTCCAATATGCACCTGCTGTACTTAGAAGTTTAAAATATTTAATCATACCAGTTGAACTAAGGTGTGGACCTCGACAAAGATCAACAAATTCTCCTTGTGTATATGTCGTAATTATTTCATTATCATTAAAATCATTTATCATTTCAACTTTATAAGATTCATTTTTTTTAGCAAAAATTTTTCTTGCAGATTCAGGATCCAGTTCTTCGCGAATAACAATAAAATTTTCCGCTGAAAGTTCAATCATTCGATTTTCTATTTTTTCTAAATCATGTTCACTAAAAGATCCTTCGATGTCAAAATCATAGTAAAATCGATTGTATATAGCTGGACCAATAGTCATTTGTGCATCAGGAAAAAATTCTTTTACAGCCTGCGCCATAAGATGGGCTGTACTATGAAGCAAAAGAGCATGTCCTTCTTCACTATCTGAACTTATACGAGATAATATAGAATCTGATACTATACCTCTATTTAAATCCCACATCTGACCATTAACCATAACAGCAACAGTATCCTTAATTAAGGATGGATCAATATCCTGTAAAATTTCTGATGCGGGTGTATTATGCGGATAATTCACCTCTTTATAACCATCTACTTTAATGCTAACTTTTTTCATAAAAACCTTTTTTAATTCTGTGGGCGATACTGGATTTGAACCAGTGACCTCTGCCATGTCAAGACAGCGCTCTAACCAACTGAGCTAATCACCCGAAGCAAGACGAATTTAGAATTACACCTTTCCTAAGCAAAAGTTTATTAAATAATATTTTATCAATTTTTAAAAGGATCTAAAGTAAATCCATAAACAATATCATCCGACAATACTTCAATTGCTTTCAAAATAGCCGGATCATCATCAAATGATGATTCAATACGACCAGATAAACCTCCAATAACCCAAGATAAATTTCTTTTAAGCATTAATCTAATATTATCAATTTCATTTTGAAACATTTGATCTTTATCAACCTCATAGTATTTTTTTAACACTGAGATTGAATGTTCAACTCTTTTGTCAGATCCTATATCATCAGTTAATAATTCCTCCAACTTATCGATATGTGTTTTTACTTCTGATTTTGGATTTAACTTCTTGGAGTCAAGAAAATCTTGAAAATCAACAACAACAGGATCAGTAATTATAACTGGAGCATCTAATTCTTTTTCTTTTACATATCTAGAACTGAACTGAAAAAATAAACCTTTCCTCCAAATTTCACTAGTAAGTAAAGGTGTCTTGGCTTCTTCAATCAAAAAATCTGGATTGATACCACCATTAGCTATTACTTTTCTACCATTTGTAGTGACAAAAATAGAATCAGAAGTTTCGTCACCTTTAGCAACATCAGTTCTTAAATAATCTGGCTTTTGAATAAGTCTTCCAGATGGTATATAATATTTGGCCGTAGTCATCTTAAGAGTTTTTGATTCATCTAATTGAAAAGCAGTTTGTACAAGGCCTTTACCAAATGAAATATTCCCAACGACAATACCACGATCAAGATCTTGAATAGCACCAGCAACTATTTCACTTGCTGAAGCACTTCCTCCGTCAATCAAAACAGCAAGTTTAACTTTTTCACCAATAATTGGTTCACTTTGAGATTTGAAAGAACGTGCTGACTTATCTGATCTTCCTGACATGGAAACAATTTCCAGTCCTGGCTTCACGAACATATCAACTATACTAACAGCTGCATCCATTAAACCCCCAGGATTACCTCTCAAATCCAAAATAATTCTTTCGGCTCCTTGATTATCTAAACTCATCAATGCTTCTCGCATTTCAGCTGAAGAATTACGTGAGAATCTATTTAACCTCAGGTAACCTGTAATTCTATCAATCATTCCTGAATAACTGACATCTTTTATTTTTATAGTGCTACGAGTAAGGGAATAATCAATATCATTTTCACCCCATCTTCGAACAGTGAGCTTAACTATTGTTCCTTTGGCGCCCCTTATTTTTTCTGCTGCTTCATCCATTTTCATATCACTTGTTAATAAATCATCAACAGCTATAATCTTATCTCCACTACGGATGCCAGCTTTTTGAGCTGGAGAGTCATCCATTGGAGCAATAACTGTAAGAGAATCATCTCTAACACTCATTTGGATACCTACACCACCATAATTCCCCTGAGTAAGAACTGTTATTTGATGTCTATCATTCTTCTCAAGAAAAACCGAATATGGATCTAAGGCTTCAAGCATTCCTTCAATACCAGCTGAAGCAAGTTTTTTAGGGTCAATCTGATCAGCATAATCTGTCATAATTCTTTTATAAACTTCATACACTAAACGCCAATTTGATGATACATCTCTATATACATCAGATTGAGCAAAGGAAATAATTATAAATAGAAGAATACTTATAAAAATGGGATATCTTTTATACAACCTATTTTTCATTCAATAATCTTTCTTACTTCATCAAATATTTCTTTAGCTAATAAATCAGGTTTTTTTAATCCATTAAGAGTAATATACCTTTCAGGTTCTTCTTCAGCAAGTGTGATAAAACTGTTACCCACCTTCTCAAGAAATTTAATTCCAGAAGACTCAATTCGATCTTGATCCCTATCATCAAACCGGCTAATTGCATCTTTTATTGAAAGATGAAGGAAAAAAGTTTTGTCAGGTTGAGCCAACTCAAAAGAAAAACGATTAATTTCTCTTATCCAATCTTCTGATAAACCACGACCAGCTACTTGATATGCTAAAGAAGAATCAAAATATCTATCACAAAGAATTACTTTCCCAGAAATAATTTCTGGAACAATAATTTCTCGAACGAGTTGTGCTCTACTAGCTGCCATAAGAAGAGCTTCACAATCATTATTAATCATTTTGTTATTCGGATCCAAAAGAATTGAGCGAATGGCTTCTGATACTTGTGTACCACCAGGTTCCCGTAAAGTTATAACTTCCTTTCCTAATTTCGTGAGTGACTCTGAAAGGTAATTAATTTGAGTAGATTTGCCACAGCCATCAATACCTTCAAAACTAAAAAAATATCCACTTTTCATTTTTTGTAATTAATCAAAATATACGTTTTTAGAATCCTTACCAATGATTAATGTAATTTCTCCTTTTATATTACGATAAGAAAAAACTTTTTCAGCATCAATCAAACTACCCCTCCATATTTCTTCGTGAATTTTAGTTAATTCACGACAAATTACAACTGGACGATTTCCAAGAGTAATCTTAAGATCTTTGAGTGTTCTCATCAACCTCTTTGGAGATTCAAAAATGATTATTGTTCGTTCTTCAGCGAACAATGATTTTAATTTATGAGATCTACCCTTTTTTTTTGGTAAAAAACCTTCAAAAACAAAACGGTCTGTGGGCAATCCAGAAACCACTAAGGCAGTTAATACTGCTGATGCTCCTGGAATAGAAATAATTTTCACACCTATTGAAATACATCTTCTTACAAGGCGATAACCTGGATCGCTTATACAAGGTGTCCCAGCATCTGTAATTAGAGCAATATCATGGCCATCAATTATCTTTTTTATAGCAGATTCAATTCTTTTTTCTCGATTATATTCGTTATAACTAATCATTGAAACAGAAATATTATAAGTTTTGAAAAGTTTAATACTTCTCCGAGTATCTTCTGCAAAGATATAATCTACATTTTGTAAAACCTCTATAGATCGGAAAGAAATATCTTTTAAATTTCCAATAGGTGTGCTAACTATGTAAAGTTTACCGATATTGGTCAAGTTCTAATTTCATTTAAACTTTTTCTTATAATTGAAAAACCTTGATCTAGTTCAACTTCAGAAATATTCAATGCTGGACGAAAACGTACAGACTTTTTTCCAGAACCAATTATAATGGCACCATTCTTTATTATTGAATTAATTAATTTATCTCTAAGCTTTGTATTTGGTAAGTCAAATGCACACATAAGACCAAGTCCTCTAGAGTTTGATACTAAATCACTATAATCATTTTGAATTAAATTTAACTGTTCAAGTAAATAATTTCCGGTTATTGCCGCTTTACGGATTAAATCTTCCTCTTGAATAATATTAAGATAAATCGTCAAACGAACCATGTCAGTGAGGTTTCCTCCCCAAGTAGAATTAATTCTACTTGACTCATTGAAAACATTATTCTCTATTTCATCAACACGTGAAGAAGAAACGACACCACAAACTTGTGTTTTTTTCCCAAAACACATCATATCAGGAGGTATATCATTATTTTGCCAAGCCCACCATTCACCAGTTATCCCCATACCTGATTGGACTTCATCGAAAATAAGAATGATCTCCTCCTCATTACAAATTTCTCTTATTTTTTGAAAAAATTCTTTTCTAAAATGGTTATCTCCCCCCTCACCCTGAATAGGTTCAAGGATGAAAGAGGCTATTTTGTTCCCATATTTGAAAATGGCATTTTTAATTTCATTTATAGCTTTAGTTTCTAGTGTTTGTACTTTTCTCAGATTCTCTTCATTCTTTGGAAATGTGACTATTGGGTTAGTAATTCTTGGCCAATTAAAGATAGGAAAATAATCAGTTTTCCTTGAATCAGAAGTATTAGTCAAAGACAAAGTATAACCAGTCCTACCATGAAAGCAATCTTTCAAATGCATCACCATAGATCCTCCTTCATATTTGCCTTTTGATTTGAAATTCTTTTTTATCTTCCAATCAAAACTTGCCTTAATTGCATTCTCTACACCTAAAGCCCCACCTTCAATAAAAAAACAATATTTAAAAACTTCTGGAACAGCTATCTTAAAAAAAGAATTATAACACTCAGCTAAAAATGTTGTATACATTTCAGAGTTAGCGGGTTTATTTAAAGATGCTTTTGTTAATAGATCTTTATGTTTTAATAATTTTGGATGATTATAACCAATAGGAATAGATCCATACATGTTGAAAAAGTCTAGATATTTGCGTCCATCATTTGCATCAAACAACCAAGAGCCATAACTTTTTTCTAGATCCACAATAAGATCAAAGCCATCATCAATAATATGTTTTTTTATAGTTTTTCTTGTATTCTCAATATTTATAATCATTAATCAATTCATCGTGTTTATCATCAACCTATTAAGAGGAATATTTTATATTTAAAAATAAATGATAGTTTACGCATATTTTATGTTCTAAAGTGATGATCCTTAAATTTTAAAGATGTAAAATTGATTGACTGGGAAATCTGGTTAGTTCAATTGTCTTTTTACAATTATGGCAATAGAATAATAACATGAAATTATTCATAGTTATTTAATAAATAAAATTATTTGCATATAGAAACATTAGCGGAGAAGCAATAATTAAAGAATCAAATCTATCTAAAATACCACCATGACCAGCTAATAAATTTGAAGTATCTTTAACCCCAATATCACGTTTTATTAGAGATTCAGCAAAATCTCCAGCTTGGCCAAATATTCCTATCACAATAGAAAAAACTAGAAAATCAATATAATTCAATGATGTATATCTTGAAGCAATTGCATCCGTTTCCATTAATATTATAAAAAATATAAATGTTGCAGTCAAACCAGCAATACCCCCAGCAACAGTTTTTCGTGGACTTATGTTTACTAATATTTTTCTTTTCCCAAAAAATCGACCTACTACATATGCGGCAGAATCACAAATCCAAACACCACAGAAAAGACAAAAAGTTAATTTCATTCCCATATCAGGAACTACTGGATCAATTTGTCTCAAAGCTACCATCGAGCCAAGAAGTAAAGGTATATAAAGGATTCCGGCAAGAGTGAATAGGATATTGGAAAGAGCATTAGGCTTTCCTCTAAATAATTCAGCTAGTACTATTATTGGAGTAAAAAGTAAAAGCATTTCACCATGTCTAAAAATTGTTAATGGATGGCCTAGGCCAAAATAATATTGAAGAATAATAAAAAAAGTAACAATATATCCAAAAATGAACTGAGGATAAATTTTTTGATACTTTCCTAAAAGGAAAAATTCTCTGAGGGATAGGATAGAGACTAGAGTTACAAATATAAAAAATGTTATTTCACCTAAAAATATTATTAATATAATTGAAGGGATTCCAAGTAGATTTACAAGTGTCCTCCCTCCAGAAGATTCAGTTTTAGATTTTGTTATGATTAACTATCCTTTCTCTTCATATATTTATTATCACCGAATTCAATTACTTCAATTTTTACTCTTGCTGTTCCATGCTCAACAAATTCTAATTTAACAGCAGCGCCATAAGAACAATCCAAAATCCTACCTTTAGCATATGGTCCACGATCATTAATTCTTAAAGTAAGCGACTTTGTATTATCAAGATTTGTCACCTTTACAATGGTATTAAACGGAAGAGTCTTGTGAGCAGCTGTTAAACCATACATATCATAAGTTTCTCCATTAGCTGTTACTTTACCATGAAAATCTTCCGCATAAAACGAGGAAACACCAGACATTGTTTTCCTATGTTTTACTTTACTATTAGCAACAGAATTTTTCTTGTCATTACTTAACTGATGACCATATCTAGGAGCTGGAATACAACCTAAGATAAAAGTAAATAGAACTAATAGCGATAATCTAATAATTAGTTTCAACTTTACCTGTTATTTTAGAAATTTTTTCAATTCTATTCGTTCTGCAATGAATTTTAAGATCATTTAAGATTTTTTGAGCTATTCCAATATCTCTGTAGTTAGCAGTTCCAATTTGAACAGCTGATGCTCCAGCAAGCATATATTCAATAACATCTTTAGCAGAAGTAATACCACCTATTCCAATAATGGGGATATCAATTGATTTAAAAATTTTATATACATTAGCAATACCTATAGGTTTAATTGCTGGTCCTGATAATCCCCCTATATCAGTATTAATATTTGGTTTTTTAGTATGAACATTAATCGACATACCAAATACTGTATTAATTGCTGAAACAGCATCAGCTCCTCCTTGAGATGCAGCAGTAGCAATAGTCTTAATATCTGTAACATTAGGAGATAATTTAATTATTAATAATTTGTCAGTAGCCGCTCTCAAATTTTCAGTCAACTTTCCTGTAAGTTGATCATCAACGGCAAATTCCATTTTCCCAGCCTCAACATTTGGACAAGAAATATTTATCTCATAACCACAGATAGGTGCCTCAATAGATTCTAATTTTTCTATAACAAAAAGATAGTCGGAAATTGAAAACCCAGCAACATTTGTTATAATTTCTGTACCTATTTTGTCCTTTTGAGGTAAAACACTATCTATATATTTTTCAACGCCCATATTTGCTAAGCCAATGGAATTAATCATTCCTGAAGGAGTTTCTACAATCCTAGGTGGTGGATTTCCTTCTCTTGGAAATCGAGTAATCGATTTTGTAATAATTGCTCCTAGTTTTGAAGAATCTGATAAGTCATTAGCTTCAATTCCATATCCATAAGTCCCTGATGCAACAAATAGTGGATTTTTGAAAGATTGATCACCCAAGTTAATTTCAAGATCTAGCTTCATTAAAAAAGTATTTCTCCCGCCTTGTATACTGGACCATTAGTACAAACTAATGAATATCTCTCATGATAGCTATGTTCATTTCCTAATATATTAAGTTCTGACTTTTCAACAACACAACCCTGACAAATTCCTGTAGCACATCCCATATAACTTTCCACAGATAGCTCGCAATTTATTTTTTGAGTAATAGCCAAATCATTTACAGCTTTAAGCATTAATTCAGGACCACATGCATACAATTTTGGTTTTTCTAAATTTTTGCAAACATCCAATAAAACTGGCATAACAGTTCCTTTTTTTCCAATTGAACCATCATCTGTTGATAAAATCAAATTATCTTCCGGAGAATGTTTTAAGAAATGCTCAGACATACTTCTTGCACCTATTATTGTATGATGTATAATACCTTTATCAGAAAATAATTTGTGAAGCCATAAAATTGGAGCTAATCCGACACCTCCTCCAATTAAAATAGGATGTTCTCCATTTGGATTTTGAAAATAATTTCCAATTGGACCCAAAAGATCCAAAAGATCTCCAATTTTTTTCTTTGATAGTAAAAAGGTTCCTTCACCAAATAACTTGTAAATAATTTTGAGTCTAGGACCATCAATACCTGCAATACTCATTGGGCGTCTTAAAGAATGTAACCAAGAATCAGAAAGAGAGATGTTTATGAATTGACCGGGCAAAGGATCCAAAGCTGCTATTCCCTTTGCAGAAAGTACCATTTCAAAAATCCCATTAGCTATTTTTTTATTATCTAGAATTAAAGCTTTTTCAAAAATCATCTTATTATTTTCAGTATCTTTTATTTTTCCTCTATTGAAGAAAGAATTCTATCAAATATTGCGATTCTTTCATTAGCAAAATCAGCATGATCAGATTTAGAATAAGTTTTTGCTAAGCGTTCATATGCTACTTTCGCTTCTGGAAGTTTATTTAAACGCCTATCATAGATATGTGCTATTGAAAGAAGAACTATGGGCGCATACCTAGTATTTGGATATTCAGTAAGTATCTTTTCATAAAGCATAATTGCAGAGTCAGGTTTACTCTCAATAAATGATTCACTAATTATCATCATTTCAGCAGGAACATCAACAATAGATAATTTTTTCTCATTAGCAATATCATGAGCAAACTCACTATTACTAAATGATTCCAAAAGAATTAAGTTTAACTTTTCAGAAGTAACTGAATCACCTTTAGTCTTATGCAAATAACTTAATGAATAAATTGCCTGAGCCGTTCTCTTTGTGATAGGTAATTCATTAACAATTCTTTTAAAATAATTCATGCCAGTATTTATATGACCAAATCGAAAGGCTTCAAGTTCACCAGCGCTGTAAAGATGAATAGCCATTTGTTCAAAAAGCAGTGAACTATCCAAATTTGCTGAAATGTCAGTAGTAGCAATCTGGGGGGTATCATCTTGTATGTTCTCTGTATTTTGAATTAAGTCATCGTATAGTTTCTTATCATTTGAGACACTGTTGTCACTATTTATACCAAATAATCTTTCATCAAGTTCTTGAATTACTTTTATATCAAGAATTAAATCGTCTATCTCTCGTACTCTCACTTTTGCTGATGGAGCAAAAGTTGATTGTCTAAATTCTTTTTCAACATTGTCGAAATATTTTCGTGCTTCACTATAATTCTGCTCCTTTTGAAGTGTAAAGGAACCCATTTTATAATATGATTCAGCTGATGCACGTGTTCTTGGGAATTCCTCTGTAATTAGTTGATATCTATTTACGGCCTCCTCTTTTCTGCCTTGTATCTCATATAACTTGGCTAATTCGAGCATCAAATCTGCCTTTATTCTAGAGAATTTATCAGTAATCGTTAGGTCTTCAATTTCAATTGATGCTAATTCCCACTCTTCCATTTCACGATAAATTCTAACAATTTGAAGATGAGCAGTTTCGATATGTTTAGGATTTGGGTGGAAAGAGACTACTTTTCTATAATTTTGCAAGGCTACTGCAAGTTTCTTTTCATTATAAGCCTTTTCAGCAATTAAATAATGTGCACTGGCTCTTTCTATTCTATTGTCAGCAATATTGGCGGCCCTTTCAAGATGGACAAGAGATGAATCAACATTTCCTTCTTCTTCATAAATTTCAGATGCAGTTTTATGACCGAAAGATTTTAATTTTTTATAATTTTTTGGCTTTTCCTCTTTATCTAGGTTAGCAATAAAAGTTAAGGTCTTTAATAAAGCATAATTTTCCATCCCACCTTTCCATTCACATCTTATTTTCCATAAATTAGCTTCCAAAAGAAGTTGACTTTCAGGAAATTCAGACTCTAAAAACCTAATTGTGCTCAAAGCCGCAGAAATTTGACCTAGATGATATAAAGCTTTAGATTTAAGCAAAAGAGCATCATCTCGAAAATCAGAATCAGGATGATCATTTAGCACTTTGTTACATCTTATTATGGTTTTATTTAATAAATCTAGAGCATTATCAGATAACTTATTTTCACTAATTTCACTAATTGCACTAATTTCTATTTCAGCTTGATGATAAAATTGGGATGCATTGTAAAAAGTATTAAAATAAGCACAGCCTGACCATATAGAAAAAATAAAAGTGAGTATAAGGCATAACTTTTTCACAATTTAATCCCAACAAAAAGATTACTGTATTTAATGCTAAATATAACTATTAACATAAAGCTAGATTATTTCTTTTACAAAAACTGAGAACCTGATTGAATTCGCTTTTAGATTTTCTATTTTTTCCATCTATTTCCGTCAATGATTTTACAATAGTCTCAAGAATAATAAACTGTTAACTTTCATTCCCACTATGTTAAAAATAACATTAATCTTGATTTTATTGCTTTCAAACTTACAATTTGCTCTTTCTAAGCAATATTCTAGTATAATCCCAAATAAAAATGAAGCCACATTTATAAAAATTGATTGTGATTCAACTGGTCTAGATATATATGTTGATGATATACTTGTTGGAAAGTCACCTATAGATTATCCAATACCTATAGAACATGGTTTTCACATAGTTTCTTATCTAAATCCACAATTTTTAAAATTACTTGAACAAAATTATTCAGCAACCGAACTAGAATCATTACTTAGTAGAAGCCTAAAAAAAGTTTATGTATCTAAAGGAGAAACTTTAACGGTTAATTTATGGTGGAAACCATATGAAAAACATTTAATAGCTCGAAAAAGGTTTGTTTGGATCAAGTCAATTTTTGGACTTGTTTTTATTACAACATTATTTTATCTCAATTTATAGCAATAATTTTCGCTTTTCGATGATTAGTATTAATAAGTAGATTCTAGTATGGCTGAATTTACTATTTTTGATGACCCTCTTCAATTTAACCCAGAATATTCTTGGCCTGAGGAAGGTACAGAAAAAGACTGTCCTAAATGTAAAATAGCTTTAACCTTAAATGAAAAACGACTAGATTATAAAGGTAAACCCTGGTGGTGCAGTAGTTGTCGGTGGCAGTTTACAGATGATGAAGTTTGAAAAATTCTCTTGGTTTTTAAAATTCTTCAAATTATTAATAGTCTAGAAAATAGTTGTTATAATATAAAATTCCTTAAAAAATAATAGATGGTAAAAATTCAGCCTTTTCAACCATATGTTTTTAATGAAAAAAAGATACCTGACCTAAGTAAGGTAATCGCACCACCTTATGATATTATAACTAGTGAAGAGAGACAAATAATCAGTGAAAGGTCTAAATATAATTTTATTAATCTAACACTACCTGAAATATATAATCCCAATAAAGGCATGTCAGAATTCTATAAAAAAGCATCTACTTTGTGGAAAAGTTGGAAAAAGAATGACATAGTCATTCAATCAGATTCTCCTAGAGTTTATTGCTTGAAAGAGACTTATGAAATTGGTAATGGGAACTATAAAACAAGATGTGGTTTTTTAGTAGAGCTTTTTCTTTCAAAAGAATCAGATTCTTATATTCTTCGTCATGAAAAAACACATAAAGCCCCAAAAATGGATAGAGTAAAACTATATCAATCTACTAAAGCAAACCTAAGTCCAATCTTCTTTATCTATCAAGATGATGCTAATGAAACGGGAAATTTTTTAAACCATTTCAATCAATCCGATAAAATCGAAGCAGAATTATTTCATAGAGGAAAAGTGTCCTTAGAACTTTCTTCTACTAATGACCATTTGTTTATTGAATCATTTTGCAAATCATTTAATAATAAACATTTATTAATTGCAGATGGCCATCATAGATATGAGGCATCACGAATATTAAATTTAGAAAATGAAGATGAGTCACTAAATAGTTCAGCTATTTTAGCATATGTTGTGCCGACATCTTCAAAAGGACTTTCACTAGATGCTACTCATCGTGGTCTTGAAAATTATTCAAATTTTGATGAGGAAAATTTTATTAACTCTTTAAAGAAAAATTTCAACCTAAACACTTCTTTAAGTGATAAAAATGTTAGTAATATCCAAATCTATACTAAAACTAATGGCCTAATATCGATTTATCCAAAAAGAAAAACTATTGAGCATCTAAAAAGAAAACTTTCTCAAACAGAATTAGCTCAAGTTCCTGTTGTAATTTTACAAGAAATCATTTTCAAAGAAATTTTAGGATTTACAGATGATGCTATTAATAAAAAAAAGCATATAAAATATTTTCAAAATTCTGATGATGGTTTGAAACAAGTTTCTTCAGGAAAACTAAATGTGGCTTTTTTTTTAAAACCTATAAAACTTGATGAACTTTTTAAAGTCACTTTAGCTGGTGGAGTCTTTCCTCAGAAATCAACATACTTTTACCCAAAAGTAGCTACAGGACTTGTTATTAGAACGATGGAATCTTAATGAAAAGGAACTTAAAACCTAAACTATTTATTCCTGGTCCAACTCATGTAAATAATGACATTCTAGAATCTATGTCTGACTATCCAATAGGTCATAGAACGCCTGAATTTTCTATATTATATGATGATATTGTAAATGGTTTAAAAAAAATACTATTTACCAAAAATCAAATTTTCCTTTGCACTTGTTCAGCGACAGGACTTTGGGAAGCTGCTGTCAGAAATACAGTACTAAAGCGTTGTGCAAATTTTGCATGTGGCGCATTTTCAAAAAGATGGCATGATGTTACAGTTATGTGTGGCATCAAAGCTGATCTAATTGAGGTAGAACTTGGAAATCCAATTACAGCAGAAATAATTGATAAAACTCTTTCATCTGGTAAATATGATGCCATGACATTTGTACACAATGAAACTTCTACTGGAGTCATGAGCCCCATAAATGAAGTTGCAAAAATAATGAAAAATTATCCAGACGTTGTATTTTTAGTTGACATGGTTAGCTCCATGTCTTCTGTAAAAATCCCAATTGATGATCTTGGAATTGATGTAGCTTTGGCAAGTGTCCAGAAAGGTTGGGCAATCCCTCCCGGATTTTCAATTTGTTCAGTTTCAGATATAGCTTTATCAAGAAGCAGTAAATGTTCTAATAAAGGATATTATTTTGATTTTAAAGTTCTAGAAAAATATGCGAATCGTTCTCAAACACCATCTACTCCATCTATCCCTCATTTATATGCTCTTTCTAATCAATTAAAGAGAATTAATTCAGAAGGAATTGAAGCTCGATTTAGACGACATCAAGATATGGCTTCTATTGTTCAATCATGGGCCAAAGAAAGAATGAGTTTATTTCCTGATGATAGATATGCCTCAACTACTTTAACATGTGTCGAGAACAGTTTAAATATAGATCTCTTAATGTTACAAAATTTACTATTAGAACAAGGTTATTTGATTTCTGGTGGGTATGGTCCTTTAAAAGGGAAAACCTTTAGAATTTCTCATATGGGAGATTTAATGCCACAGGAAATTTATAAACTTCTTGGTATAATAGATCAAATAATAGAAGAAATAAACAAATGAAAGTATTATTTACAGATCCAATATCAGATGAAGGAAAGCAAATCCTAACATCATCTGAAATTGAAGTAATTGACTTATCGGATCAATGGCCTAGTGAAAAAATTGACCTCTCTGATATTCAAGGATGGATTGTTAGAAGCAACACAAAAATATCTGAAAAATTAATAAAGGAATGTACAAACTTGAACGTTATTGGCCGTGCTGGTGTAGGAGTTGACAATATTGATTTAGATTCAGCGACAAAGAATGGTGTTCTTGTGATGAATACTCCTGATGCAAATACTATTTCTGCCGCTGAGCATACAGTTGCCCTTCTGTTGGCTTTATCCAGAAATATACATGAAGGATATCATTCTATGGTTCATGGCAGATGGGAACGTGAAAAATTTATTGGCTCAGAATTAAATAATAAAACCCTAGGTGTTGTTGGTCTTGGAAAGATAGGAACTGAAGTAATTAAAAGACTTAATCCATTCAAAATGAAAATTCTTGGTTTTGACCCTTTTATTAAAGAAAAAAATTATGATTTAGATTATGTTAAGTTCACAACTTTAGATGTGCTTTGTTCCAATAGTGATTTCATCACTATTCATGTACCTAAAACAGATTCTACTCATGGACTATTTAATCTTGAACGTTTTAAAAGAATGAAATCAACAACCAAAATAATAAACTGTTCACGTGGAGGGATTATTAATGAAGAAGATTTATTAACAGCGTTAAATAAAAATATTATTGGTGGTGCTGCTCTTGATGTTTTTGAAAAAGAACCTGCAATAAACTCTAATATTCTCAAAGCGAAAAATATTCTTTTTACGCCACATTTAGGTGCTTCCACCTTAGAAGCTAAGGAAGGTGTATCAAAGGCTATTTGCACACAAGTTCGTAATTATCTATTAAATGGTAAAATTGGTAATGCATTAAATATACCAGTCTCTGATATAGACCAAATAAATAATCTCGAACCATATTTAAATCTTGCTGAAAAAATGGGCTCTCTTCATCAACAAATTGCTTTAGGTCCTGCTGATACAGTTTCTATTACTACTTCTGGCACATTAAAAGAAACGAATTTAGTTGCTCTTGCTTTTTTAAAAGGATTTCTTGAAGAAATCCATGGTAGCACCGTAAACTATATAAATGCTACTTCTGTAGCAGAAGATACAGGGATACAAATTGAAGAAACTTATAACCACGCAAAAATAAATTATTCTAATCTTATTTCTTCAGACGTAGAAATAAATGAGAATTCACTTTCCATCCGAGGCAGTCTTTTTGGAGATTCTCATCCTAGAATAGTTTATTTAGATGGTTTTCATATGGATCTTATTCCTGAAGGAAAAGCTCTCCTAATTTATAATAAAGATATTCCTGGTGTTATTGGTAAGGTAGGAACATTTCTAGGAAATGTTAATGTCAATATTGCTGGTTACCAACTTGGTCGAAAAGATAATTCTGATATTGCTATAGGAATTGTTCGCTTAGACTCAGAACCATCTCCTGATATAATTGAACAAATTTCAGATCTCGATGAGGTAATATCAGCTACCATTATTTCTTTTGACTAATAATAAATTAGTTAACTTCTTTTTTCTATCATTTTCAATTTTCTTATTTTCTCTCTCATGCACAAAACCAAACAATTCAAATAATAATCCCGTTACGACTGGATTAGATAATTTAATTCAAAATTATCAAGAGGAACTTAAAGGGAAAAATATTGGAATTGTTACCAACCATACAGGGATTGATAAAAACGGTATTCCTATTTGGGAATTAATTGAAAATATACCAGATGTAAAAGTAAAGGCTGTCTTTTCTCCAGAGCATGGTTTATTTGGTGAATTTGCTGATGGTGAAAAAATTGAATATGAAGACAAAAAGCCCTTTCCTATCCTATTTAGCCTATATGGAAAAAATCGAAAGCCAACAATTGATATGGTCAAAGGGATTGATATATTAATTTATGATATACAAGATGTTGGTGCTCGATTTTATACTTATATATCAACTATGGGACTTATACTTGAAGCATCATCAGAACTTGAAATTCCTATTTTAATTTTAGACAGACCAAATCCATTATCTGGAAAATATATTAGAGGACCACTTCTTCATCCAGATTACAAATCATTTGTTGGTTCATATCCTATTCCTTCAGTTTACGGATTAACTGTAGGAGAGTTAGCTACAATGATAGTTGATCAATCATGGGTTGTCGAACCAATTAATTTTGAAATTATACCTATGTTAGGATGGAAAAGATCTATGTTTTATGATAAAACAGGATTGGAATGGATTCCTCCTTCACCTAATATTCCAAATTTAGAAACAGCCATTGTATATCCAGGTACTGTATTATTTGAGGCAACAAATATTTCTGAAGGTAGAGGAACCAATAGACCTTTCCAACAAATTGGTGCGCCTTGGATAAACAACTATTTATTATCAAAAAAAATGAATGAAAAAGATCTACCTGGTGTAAAATTCAAACCTGTTTCATTTACACCAACATCCAAAAAAGGAGTAGCTCCAAATCCTAAATATCAGAATATAGAATGTTTTGGTGTAAAGCTAATAATAACTAATCGGAAATTATTTTCGCCAATTGATGTAGGAATATGGCTCTTAAGAGAAATATCTATTCAAAATAAGAATGAAATTAAAATAAATGAGTCTTCGATGAATAGATTATTTGGTTCAGAAAGACTTATTACTGCACTAAATAATAATAAATTAATTGTAGAGCTATTAAATATAATTAGGCAAGAAGAAAGTAATTTTTCAGAGATTTCTCGACAATATCATAATTACAATTAAATCTCAGCTCATATAAGGAAAGTAATAATTATTTTTTATTCTTTGGGCTTCTAACCCAGGATCTTCTTTCCTCAAATGTTTTTACTCTAAGATCAGCCCATTCATTTACAATTTCTATAATTAGAGAACGATGCTCTTCACTACCAGTAAAACTAGTCTCGATGGAATTCTTTAAATCTTCTCTAGTTTTTTGAACCTGACCATAAGATACAAATCGCTCTTCACTCCAAGCTTCTTTCTCTTCTTTAGCAAGATCTAATTCGGATTCAGCTTTGTTAACACCAGATTTTCTACTCGAAATCATAACATATAGAAAAACTGCAATAATAATCAATGCTATTAGGATTTCCATTACTTTAAACTCCTATTTCAAATGTTCAGATCAATACCAAGAACCGGTATCCAATAAAGTATAACCATAACAATAATAGCTATTAATGCTACTGGCCAAGCAAGAGTTCCCCCTCTGATAAAATCCTTAGATTCTAACAGTCCACTGCTGTAAACAATAGAGCTAGCTGGAGTACCTATAACCAGCCAAAATGCTGCAGAAGTTGAAATTGCTAGAACTATTCCAATAACCAAGGGATTTGTACCAGAAGCTTCAGCCATACTCAATATAACAGGTCCTATAACGGCAACGGTGGCACCAGCACTCATAAGATTAGTTAGAGAGGCTCCTACAAAAACCACCAAAATGACTAGTGGTAAGCCTGAATTCATTCCCAAGGGCTCCACAATGGTCATTATTGTATTAGCCAACCATCCCGCAGCACCCGTAGCTTTAAAAACAGAGCCAAGGGAGATAGCACCAGCATATAAGACTACTACACCCCAACTAATGCCTTCTTCATAATCCTTCCAAGTTGTAAGACCAAGAAGCATATAAATAACAGCACCTGTAATAGCAATACCGCCTAAACCTAGAGAAAAACCAAATATTGATTTAACTAAACTTTTATCCGTGATCCAAAGGAATATTACAAGAGCCATAACAGCAACGACAATCCATTGTTGCATTGTCATTTTACCATGCTTTTGAAGATCTGCCTTAAGTACAGTGACAGCTTTTGTTAGGTCTGATACTTCTGGTTTAAATAAAATTGGAAGAATAAATGACATACTCAAAACCATAAGTATAGTATAACAGACTCCCATACTAAGCCATTGAATAAATGATACGTCAACACCTACATCTGATAAGAAACCAATCATAATTGCATTTCTTGCGCCACCAGTTGGAGACATAGGACCACCCATCATACAACCAAAAGCAATGGTAATAGTTAGCAACTTACCTAACCTTGGACATGGTAATTCTTTATCCATTAAAGTATACAAAGCAATAGCAATCGGAAGATACATTCCTGCAACAGCATGCTCACCAATAAATGCAGCTGGTAGCGATGTACCTAATAGCAGACCAATTATTATTCGCCTAATATTTGTTCCAGCGGCATTGATAACGAGCATCCCAATTCGCTTATCAATACCATATTTAATAAAGGTTGCCCCTAAAGCCAAAGAACCAGCAATAAACCATACGGCATCATGTGCATAGGTTGAAACAATTCTTGTAGGCTCAGTTATTCCAAAAAACAATTGAATTAAACCAATAGATAGAGCGACAGCTGGAAGAGGAACAGCTTCAGTAGCAAAGAAGACTACGCACATTCCTAGGAGTGCGATAATTACTTGGATATTTTTTGCTATTTTCTCAGCGGATATAATATTTTGTTGATCAAAGGTCATTTCCTGATAAACAGTTTCAGCATGGCTTATCATTGATTCAGGCGTTGGCATAATTATCAACCCTAGGAAAATTGCCACTCCAATACCTAACCATTTAAAATCTGTACGTTTCGCAAAACCTGTACCTTGTTGTTGTTCTTTATTATTCTCTTTAGTCAATATTTGATACTCCCATAAATTTTATTTTCAAGTACATTAAAATACTCAAACACCATTAATTAACTAATGTCCCAATCTTACAACAAGAGGCAAGGGCTTCATAAGCAACAGGGTTAGCCTCAGTTTTATTTGCTGAATATCCTAATTCTGATATTGCATTTTCAATTGATTTTAAATCAATAATTGCAGTTTTATACTTAACAACTCCCAATTTTTTGTTATCATCAATTTCTATTTTTACCACCCCATCTAGTTGTGATATTTCTTGTTTAATTTTAGATGAGCAACTCCCGCAAACCATTGATTCTAGCTTTATTTCAGCACTTGCATTCGAATTGGAACAAGAATAAGTGATCATTAGTAATACAATTCCAATAAATATTTTTTTCATAATTTCCTCTAAACTATTTTTTTTTGTTCATTAACCAAATTTATTTAGATGACAACTAAATTAAACAAAGTATAGTACATTCTATAGATTAGCATTTAAATAATTTTGATTTTTTGCTAGTTTTCCATCTTCCAAAATGCTATTCCTCCAGCTTGTTTTCCAATATCTTGCTGAGCAACAAGTTTTATTTTATTTAAATCAATAACTTCAACTGATCCTGGCTCGGAACCAATACCTTCTACAGAAATAAAAGCAAACTTACTATCAGGCGAAATCACTACTCCATGGGAAACTTTTCTAGTATTTTTTATACGGCCTAATTCTTTTCCAGAGTCCAAATCCCACACTCCCGTTTTAGATGCAGTTTTATAGGTCACTACTAATTTCTTTCCATCATCACTGACTTCACAATTATAAGGTCCTCTATCAGTTTTAAAACGTCTAGATACAGTCCATTTGTTTACATCAATTTCTACCACTTCATCTGTGCCATTATTAACAACATATAAATATTCATCATTAGGATGAGGGTATACCCAAGTTGGTTTTTCCTTTGGCATATTATGATGAATATTTTTGTGATGTTTAATTTTATGATGATTTTCCATAGAGAGTTTTCGAGTAACCTCCATTCTCACAGCATCAAGTTCAAATAATTCTCCAGACATCATGGCCACGGAATAGTGTTTTAGTCCACTATTTGACAATCGGGAACCATGTGGCATAACACCAGTTTCTACTCTTTCAATTTCTATCATATTATCAGGATCTACTATTGATACTGTACTTGCTTCATCATGAGGACCATGTAGATTAAAATTAACAACATAGAGTAATCCAGTAGCAAAAGAAACTTGGAGCGTTGCGGGGAAAAGACCAAGCTCTACTCTATCTATCATCTCATCGTTTCCAGTCTTATATTTGTACAAATGTCCAAATGGCATTCCATGAGCCATTGATAAGTACCAATATTTTCCATCTGGTGAAATATTAATTCCGTGTGGGCCTTCAATTTCCAATGGCCAAACACCAACTGGAATTCGTTTTTCTAAATGAATATCAATACCATCAAAACGAACTAATGCAACTTCATCCTCAGATTCAGCTGTTACATAAACAAAATAATTGTTACAAAAAATTATTTTGTTTAATAACATTAAAAAAATTACATGAATTACTAAATATCTAATCCACATATTAATTAATTTTGTTCATTCTCATTTTTATTTTGAAATCGTACAGCATAAAGTCCACTATTCATATCTGAAAAATATATAATACCTTTATAAAGTTGAGGTCCCCAAACCATTGGCGCATTGGGTGTAAATCCTTTAGGAGAACGACTATGAAAAAAAGCAATCTCTCTACCTTGCTTATATAAATCACCCATTAATTCACCTGAAATATCCACTACTCTAAGTCCACCCTGATAATATGCAGCATATAGAGTATCGCCCTGCACCCACATATTATGGGAGCCAGCTTCAGGAACTTGGTAAATAGCGACCTCTTCTGGACTATTTATATTTTCAATATTTATAAAATGAAAACCTCCTCTAGGATTAGCTGTTTGAGAATCTGAATCTTTAAATGGGAACCACTCATCACCACTAATTATATAAAATTTTCCAGTTGATTGACTTAAAAATGGAAAAGATGCATGATTCCTACCTGTCTCATCTTTTATATTAAAAATAGATAAAGGATTAATAAGACTTCCCTTTCCAGCTTTCTTTAAAATAGGATTAGATTCAATTAAAGGCTTATTTCTTTCATTATATGGCAAACCACCAATATCTATCGCATGGACACCATCAGACCAATTTGATGAATATACAATGCCATCTACAACCCAGACATCATGAATTGAATGACCTGGTGTTTTCAATTCATAAGAACTAACATAATACGGATAAGCAGGATTAGATATATTTATAATATCAAATTTTCGACTGTTATTAACGGCAAAAACATGCTCTCTATAAATAAAAACATTGTGAACACCACCAGTAAGGTCCTTATTATATTCGGAAATAATTTTTACATCATAAGGATTACTTACATCAAGAATTACTATACCATTTTTTCGATTTGAAGCACCTTCTCTTGTAATAACACAAATTTTTCCATCTTCTGAAACCTTCACGTCATTTACCGTTCTAGCATCAACTACAACTGTGTCAATTGGAGTGATATTACCAGGATTAGTTACATCCCAAAAATATGCTTCACCATTAGCACCCCAAGTTCCGGTTACAGCAAAATCCTTCCCTAAATTTTCTTCTATACCAGCCCAGACCCATAAATCAGATGTATTTACAGAGGATACCAAACCATGTCCAACTAATTCTAAATTTGAGGAAATATTTCTCGGAATGACACGAATTGACTTATTTGCAGAAAAACCTCCGGTTGAAGCTGTAATTGTATAAATGCCAGGTGTTTCAGCTACGAACTTTCCATTTTTTGTAATCTGTGCATTTTCTGGAAGACCAATCCCATAATCTGCTTTACCATACCAAGAAAATTTTATTGGAATTTCCTCAATAGGTTTACCTGAACGTGAAAGAGGTATTGCTCTAAAAGAAATAACATCTCCAGTACGAATCTCTTCTTTGTCAGATGAAATTGACATTCCTCTAACTGGATTTGCAATAATCCTTATATCTAAAGAATTAGTGATATCCTCGACTTTTGCTTCAATTGTTATGCGACCTTTTAATTTTGCATTTAGATTTCCAAAATCATCAAAGTTAGCTACTCTTTGTTCTTTCGAAAAAAGTTCAACCTTTACATCTTTTCTTATAATATTAGCTTTATCAATAACAATAGTTTTTATATTAATACTTGTCCCTTCAAAAATAGTCATTGGAGGATTAACAAACTCAATAGTTTTTAATTCTGGAGATGGAATTTCAATAGACATTTCTCCTTTAACAGAATCTTCACCTTTTCCAGTAATTGTTCGAGTGTTTAATTGAATTAAGCCTGATTTAAATGCTTTTACTTTAACTAAAGCGACCCCAGTTGAATCACTAATTCTTGGGTTAATAGAAATAGCATTCCGCTCACCATAAATTGAGAAAACATCTTTTACTATTTCCCCGTTAGAATTTTGAAGTGAGATTTTAATTTCAGTTGAATCACCAACCCCAAGTGTTAACTCCTCAGGAACAAAGTTGAATGATAAAGAATCTGGATTTATGGTCTTTCCGATTATTTTCTGACCAAAAAATAGTGCTAAAAACAATAGGCCAAGAAAAGATTTCACTTTTAACAAATTATAATTCCTGTTTTATTCTCTTCCTAAACGAATAGCATAAAGCCCACTATTCATATCAGTAAAAAAAACTAGATCTTTGTATGGCTGAGCACCCCATACCATCGGTGCATTAGGAAGAAATCCATTTTTATTGGAGGAAAGAAAAAAAGCTATTTCCCTCCCTTGCTTATATAAGTCTCCTAATAGCTCTCCAGAAATATCTAAAACACGAAAACCACCTTGGTAAAAGGCCGCAAACAGAGTGTCACCTTTTACCCACATATTATGAGAACCTGCTTCAGGCACCTGATATAATGCTGTTTCTTTAGGTTGATCTGGATTATCAAAATTAATGAAATGGAAACCACCCCTAGGATTTGAAGGTTCATAATTTAGCGCACTAAGACCAAAAGGGAATTTTTCATCGCCACCAATTATATAAAATTTTCCAGTAGACTGACTTAAAAATGGAAAAGCAGCATGGTTTCTACCCGTAGGATCTTTTTTTGATGCTAAAGGAATTGGATTAGATGGGCTTCCTTTTCCAGATCTAGACAGCAGAGGATTTGATTGAATTATAGGTTTGTTTTTTTCATTATAAGATAAACCACCAACATCCACTGCATGAACTCCATCATTCCAATTAGAAGAATATGCTATTCCATTGTGAACCCAAACATCATGGATAGCATGACCAGGACTTTTTAATTCATACACACCAACTCTGTAAGGCTTTGATGGATTCTCAATATTAATTATATCATACTTGAGCCCATTGTTTACAGCATACACATGATTATCATATATGAATGCATTATGGACACCACCTGTCATATCATCGTTAAATAATGATAGAATTTCCACATTAAATGGATCTGAAACATCAAGAATAACAAATCCATTTTTTCTATTTGAGGCACCTTCTCTAGTTATAATCCCAATTCTACCATCCTCAGATATTTTTACATCATTTACCGTCCTTGCATCCACTTTAACTGTATCTATAATTACTAAATTTTCAGGATCAGTTACATCCCAAAAATAAGCTTCACCATTTCCTCCCCATGTTCCTGTAACAGCAAAATCTTTATCTTCATAAGAATCTATACCTGACCATACCCACAAATCAGAAGTATAAACGTTAGAAACAAGACCCTGACCTATAAGCTCGATCTCTTTTTTTACATTACGGGGATTTATTTTAATACTTTTTTGAGCTGAATATCCACTAGATGTAGCAAAAATTGTATAAATACCTGTGGTCTCTGCAACAAACCGACCATCTTTAGTGATCTGGCCAGCCGCTGGTAACCCTATACCATAATCAGCAATTCCTGAAAAAGAAAATTCTACAGGTACATTATCAATTATTTTTCCCCTCCTTGATAAGGGCTTAGCAATAAATTGAATGACATCCCCAGTACGAACTTGATCCTTTGAAGAAGAAATTTCAATTCCTCTGATTGGGTTACGAACCACATTAACTATCATATGATTAGTGATATTTTCAGCTTGAGCTGTAATCTTAATTTTTCCAATTGATTTTCCATTAAGATTGCCAAAAGAATCAAACTCAGCTATTGATGGATCACTAGATGTGTAGTGAATATTTATTCCATCGCGTAATAATCCGGCCGCATCAAATATTCTTGCCTTTAATTCAACAGATGTCCCTTCATATAAATTTATTTGGGATTTACTAAATACAATTTTTTCTAAAGGAGGGTAAGGAACTTTAATAGGAATACTATTTTTAACTCTATCTAATCTTTTTTGAGAAATGCTTCTTACGTTTAGAGTTAGATCTCCAGGTTTGAAAACTTTTAACATCACTTTTGCCACACCTGTAGAATCACTAATTCTTGGTTTAGCTGCAACTGATCCTCGTTCTCCACCATAAACAAAAAAAGGATTCCCAGATAAACTCCCATTTTTATTAAATAATTTTATGATTACAAATGCAGAGTCTCCAATAGCAAGAGAAATTGAATCTGGCTCGAATTGAAAATACAATGAATCAATTTCAGAACCAGCCTCTATACTTTCCAAAATAATAAAAAATGAAATGAAATAAACAAAAAAAAATTTATTTAATTTAATTTAATACACCCCTTATTCATAGTTTAGCAATCTATTAATAATAACTTTCAAATTACATTGATATTTGTTCTTTAATATTAATAATTTAGTTTTTATTTCTAATAATAGAAATATTCACAAAAAAATTATTAATATTTTTTTATAAAATTAATGGAATAAGATTTAAGATCATTAAAATAAAATCTTGCAAGCATTGGGCTATCTATGATAATTAAACTCCTTAAATTTGATGTAGTAATTAAAAGCTAATAAATAAAATGAAAAAATAAATTTGAAAAAACCTAATAGAACTATATTTATTATTAATTGAAAGAAACACCAATTAAAGTTAATTCTAAAGAAGTTGGTCTTGAAATAGGACTTCTTTTAGCCAAATTTTTTCTTGACTCTGAGGATCTACATTTTGGTTACTGGCCTGATGGATCAAAAACTGACTTCTTAACATTCCCTGAAGCCCAATCACGACATAGTAATCTTATTTTTGAAAATATACCTGATGAGGTTAATTCTATACTAGATGTTGGAGCAGGATCTGGAGAATTAGCAAGAAAACTCTCAGAAAAAGGTTATAAAGTTGATTGTGTATCCCCTAGTTCTTTTCTTTCTGATTCAATCGAATCAAAACTTCCGTCTGAGTCAAAATTGTTCCGAACCACATTAGAAAATCTAGAAACTGACAATCGATATGATCTAATTCTTTTTAGTGAAAGTTTCCAATATATCAAGTTAGAAAAAGGTATTGAACAAATTGCAAGGTATTTAAAAAGAGATAGCTATTTACTTATTTGCGACTTTTTCCAATTACCACAAAAAGAATCTAGCCCTCTGCGTGGAGGAAAAAAGTTAGATAAATTTTTTGCTACTATAGAGAAATATTCTTTTCAACTAATTAAAGATATAGATATAACCTCAGAAACCTCTCCCACTATTGAAATTTTAGACAATTTTCTTACAAAATTTTTAAAGCCTACGACTACTTTATCAGCAAAATATCTTTCCTCAAACTATCCAATGATTTACCGTTTGCTTAAATGGAAAATGTATAGTCGGTTCGATAAAATAAAACGAGTATACCTGTCAAATAAGATCACCAAAGAATCATATATGAAACATAAATCATATCGACTGTTTTTATATAAAACCACATCAGTTTGAATATAAATTCAAATGGAGGAGAAATTGTAGCTTCATTCTTGCATGAAAAAGGTACAGAATATATTTTTACTCTTTGTGGTGGCCATATTTCTCCAATCCTCATAGGTGCTAATAATGTAGGAATTCGAGTAATCGATGTAAGGCACGAAGCAACAGCTGTATTTGCTGCTGATGCTATAACTAGACTTTCAGATAAACCTGGTATATCTACGGTTACGGCTGGTCCAGGGCTAACTAATACAATAACCGCTGTGAAAAATGCTCAAATGGCTCAATCTCCCGTTATTCTAATTGGTGGTGCAACAGCAACAATCCTGAAAAATAAAGGTTCTTTACAAGATATCGATCAAATAGCATTAATGAGCCCTCACGTTAAATGGGCCTGTTCAGTAAAACGAATTTGTCAAATTGAAAAAGCTTTAGATAAATGCTTTAATATTGCATATGATGGAGTCACAGGTCCTGTATTCATTGAGATTCCTGTTGATTTACTTTATCCAGAAAAAATAGTTAGAGAATGGTATGGACTTAGTTCAGAAAACAATAAACAAAGAGTGAAGCAGTTTTACCTAAACTGGCATGTAAAAAAATTGTTTAACAAAAAAAAGTTTGAATTCAAACCCTATTTTTCTTCTACTTCAGTTTCTCCTAAAAAATACGAAGTTAATAATTGCATTAAAATGATTAGGAGAGCTAATAAACCTATCCTTCTTGTAAGTAGTCAAGCATTGCTCCTAGCAAAAAATGCTTTACATTTAAAAGATGCAATTATGAAAATAGGTTTACCAACCTATTTGTCAGGAACGGCAAGAGGTTTATTAGGGAATTACCAGAATTTTTTTCTTCATAATAGGTCTAAAGCCTTAAAACAAGCTGATCTTATTATTTTAGCGGGTGCTCCTCTTGATTTCAGATTAGCCTATGGTAGAAAAATCCCCCAAAATACATCTATTATCTCTATTAATAGATGTATCCATAACTTAAATCTTAATCGTAGACCAACGTTAGCTGTACACGCTGATCCATGTCAAACTATACTAAAAATTGCTAAATCATGGAGCTATAAAAATGATAACTGGAAAAGATGGAAAAAAAACTTGAAAACTCATGAAATTTATCGTGAAAAGCAAATTGTTGACATATCCAATTTAAAAACTAAAAAAATTAACTCTATAGCCCTTTTAATGGAGCTCAAAAAAATAATTAAGGATGATTCAATTATAATTGTTGATGGAGGAGATTTTGCTGCCTCCGCATCCTATATTCTAAAACCTCGGCAACCACTTTCATGGCTTGACCCAGGACCTTTTGGTACATTAGGAGTAGGTGCAGGTTTTGCAATTGGCGCAAAGCTTTCTAAGCCAGATTCTGATATTTGGATATTGTATGGAGATGGCTCTGTGGGGTATAGCCTTACTGAGTTTGATACATTTTATCGTCACAACCTTTCAGTAATAGGGTTAGTAGGAAATGATGCTGGTTGGACCCAAATTAAACGAGAACAAATCAATATATTCAAAGATGATCTAGCTACTACTCTATTGAATACAA
This sequence comes from Fidelibacterota bacterium, assembly GCA_002715465.1. The sequence goes on from PAYY01000015.1 coordinate 61,200, forward strand.
ATTATCATATAGCAGCTGAGGCCTATGGAGGAAAAGGACATCTATTAAATTCATTAGATAATTTTGGGGAAATTATTAAAAAATTGTTATTGATTTCTAATTCTGGACAACCAGTTCTAATCAATGCAATTATTGAAGAAACAAATTTTAGAAAAGGTTCTATTTCAATATAACTTCACACTATAGCATGAGCACATTCCTATCATTATCTAAAACTTTTTTTATCCTATGTTATTTAATTAGTTCTTATGGATGTTTTAGGAACCATTATATTGATCCTAAGTATGAAAAAGAAATAAGAAATTTTCGGAAAAATCGAATAAAATTTCTTAAATCAGAAAAGGGATACTTAAATATCGTTGGTCTATATTGGTTAAAAGAAGGAGAAAATAGTTTTGGCTCTGGAAAAAATAATGATATTCATTTTCCTAAAGAATTCCCAAAGGATTTTGGCACGGTAACTAGATTGAAGAAAGGATTTTCATTTACATTTAAGGAAAATGTTACCCTTAACAATAATAAAATCATAACCTCAGCAACTGTAGATGGTGATAATCAATCAAATTTCTTTTCATATGGACCTTTTCAATGGTTGATTATAAAAAGTTCTGATAATTATGCGATTAGGATGCGTAATCTAGAAAGTGAAATACTTAAAGAGAATCTTAACTTAAGGTTTTACCAAATAGATGAAAAATGGAAAATAATTGGGAAATTCATAAAATATGAAGATCATAAGACTCATATTATTACAAATGTTAGAGATCATACATACAAAGAAAAAATCCCTGGTATAATCAATTTTAGCATGCATGGAGATTCTTTTTCTTTTGAACCGAAGTATACTAAAGATGGAATGCAAGTTATGTTTACTGATCAGACAACAGGATCAGAAACATTCTCAGGTGGTCGTTTCCTTCTATTGGAATACCCGGATGAAAATCAAGAAATTATTCTTGATTTTAACAAAGCTTTAAACTTTCCTTGTGCTGTGAACAATTACACTACTTGTCCAATACCACCAAAATCGAATCATATTAATTTGGCCATATCCGCTGGAGAAAAAATATATATAAGAGAAAAATAACTTATTAACAAAAAATATTTTCTTTATTTTTCGATAAAAGTTATCTCACGCATAAATTTTTGATCTAAAATCGTTCTAAGTTTAGGAAAAGCTGAAGTAATATTCTGTACTTCTTCTTCAGAAATTATTTTCCTAGCCTTATCTTCCGCTTTCTTCCACATTTTATTGTTCTTTGGATTACTATCCAATATCGCCAAGTTTTTATATTTAACAATAAGTAACAAATCAAAATCACCATCATATTGGTTAATGCTTTTAAAAATATGAAATTCTTCAACAAGGCCTTCAGATTTAAAAACTTCCATATTATTGTACCAGGTAAGTTTTAATTGGTTTACATACTGTGCATCAACATTTGGCTCTAAATCAATTGTCGAAACAGCATAAACGGATTCACTTATATTCCAAGTTTCACCTCTCTGAGCGAAAATAAAAGTAATAGTAATGAGTATAGTAAAAAAAAATCTGGTTATCATTTTATCTCCTTTCAATAATTATTCATCATTTTATTCTAACGTTTTGCCAAATTAACCCAGTTTGTATGAATGCCAATATCTTTGTGCCCATAGGCAATATATTTGTTCCTTTTTTTAAAGAATTCATCTCTTTTTTCTTTATTTGGCCAAGCTTTTTCATTATAGGCTTTATTTAAGGACATATTATCAGCATCCTCAATATTTGAATACTCCGTAACTATAGTAATTGGTACATTCCCTCCCCCTGATGATCCAGACCAATAATGACGTAATTCTGTACGACTCAAAATTTTGGGGTTTTTCATTATTACCTTATTAAAATATTCATTAAATAATTCTTCTCTTTCCTCAGAAGAACCATCTTCTATTTCACTAATTGGACGCAAATAAAATTCTACAATTGTAACCACAGTATTTTCATCCATATTGCCTTTATACCTTTTTAGTCGATTATTAACCTGTTCCATCACAGCAATATCAGTATGTTCCCCTGTCCAATATTTATTAAAAGATTTAAGAAAATCTTCTCGCTTTTCCTTATCAGGCCATATCTTTTTTCTCCTATCAGCTGTACCAACAATGCTTTTATCAGCATCAGCAATACTTTTCCATTCAGCCATTTGTATAACCTCATTAACTGAACCAGTCCAGCGATGGCCTAAAACGAACTTGCTAATTAATAAAGAATTTGCATTATCCATTTTTTGAGATTCTTCTTCAAAAACTTTTTTTCTTTCTTCGGAGCTCCCACTTTCTACATCTTTTAGATCCTTGAGATAATATTTTGAAAAAGTAACAACATGATTGTCAGGATTATATTGAGCTAAAACCAAATTGCTAATTAATAGAAAAAAAATTAATGAATTATGGACTTTTCTCATTTTAAACTCCTAGATTAATATGATACAAAGATTGCCTTATTAAATTAAGTATAATAGGCACTATAATAATATACTACATATATTTATCCCTTATTTAACAAGTACTAGACTTTATTATAGCTTCCTTAAGAATACTATAATAGTTAACATAATATTAGATTTTTTTGATTGACTTATTTTTTAAGGATAAATTCTTTTATAAGTGGTATTGCTTCTTTTGGGATTTTATGTTGAGCATCAAAAGTTTTATAGACTACGTTATAACCGATACTAATTAAAAGATTTGCTGTCGATCTAGATTGAATAGGGGTAACAATTTCATCCTTACTTCCTTGAATTATAAGAAATGGAGTATTAAGGCTTTCTTGGGTCATAGCCGACAATAAATGCTCTTTTTTCATAATATAACCTGATATTGGGATAACCCCACCAATACTATAAGGTAATCTACTAGAAAAGAGTATTGCAAGGCCGGCACCCATTGAAAAACCTATAATAAAAATGTTTTCAGGTGAAAATCCATCATCAAAAATTCTTTGCATTATTTTAGGCATCATATCTAATGTTTTTTGATATTTCCAACCTTTCTCATCTGATCTACTAAACCATGTATAACCTTTTCCAGTATCCGCATTATATGGAGCTCTGGGAAGATACCATTTAGCTGATAAGTATCCAGTTTCATTTGCAATAACTTCCATTGAAAATTCATCGCCTGTCCAGCCATGTAATGCTAGTAAAGCAAGTTTATTGTCTTTTGAGTCTTGAAAAGTATTGATTTTCATTGATCCAAAAATATTTTTTCCACATCTGGTAATAGACAAGTCTTTTGTTTCTCATAATTAAAAGATACTAGTGTGGCCAAAGATGAAAACACCAAATCTTCCTCACCATATTTAAATATTCCGCCAAGAATCTTTAAACTCTTATTACCAACATGCACTACTTTTTGTCCAATCTCAAGTTCTTGAGGATGTTTCAACTGTTTATGATAGTTTATTTCCATAGAAGCCATAATAAAATCATTTTCCGTATCAAAAATTTTATTTAGATATTCTAATCTGGAAGTTTCAAGATATGTTAAATAACTAGCATGATTAATATGCTTGTGAGAGTCGAGATCACGCCAACGAGTAGAAATGACGGAAAAAAAATTAAAATGATCTTTTTTGGGAGGGGAGTCTATCATAAGCATGAAATCTAACTATTAGGATTTGAAACTTAATTATTTTGTTGTTCCATGAATGCTGTTTAATCAAATTAAAACTTCTTTATATAAGACAGTAATTATTTTTAAGAAAATTTTCATATTATTTCAATTGTTAAATTTTTATTTTATTAATGATGAATTAATCTAAATAATTAAAAAAATATAAACCATCTACGAAGTTTTCGTTTACAGGTTTTATATTGTCTCTTATACATTGCAGATCTTCTTTCAACCTTATCAGCAATGTTGAGAAGTTTTCGTTTTTTCTTATACGTTCCCTTTTTGTAACCACCCCAACCTTCATGATAGGCAAGATAAAGAGCCTTTGCATTAGATTTTGATATTCCCAAATTCTTATGACTTTGATAGTTATACCACCCTACAAAATCTATAGCGTCATTAAAATCTGTACGTTGAGAAAAAAATCCCCCAGCTGATGAGACATATTCCTTCCACGTGCCATCAAGCACTTGTGCATATCCTTTTGCTGAACTTTTTCTCTTCCATGGAATAATCCACAATAGTTTCCTTCGCTGTGCTTTTACTTTCTGCCTAAATGAAGATTCCTGATAAAGAAAAGCCATAGTAACATTTACAGGTATACCCCAACGTTTTTCCGTCCTTCTTGCCGCTTTATACCAATTACGTTTTTCTGTAAAGATATCGCAAATATTTTCTGGAGATTCTGGAGGAGGCACAGTACATGCCTGAATTAAGATTAGAAAAAAAATAAATAGTTGCAATCGCAACTTATAATTATTAGCCAGGTATATATATATCTCCTTTGAAAAAGGTAGTAGCTTTCCCTTCTAAAACAACTCTGTTTTCTTTTAATTCACATCTTATTTGTCCACCCCTAGGGGATAGTTGCCTTCCAGTCAAAACTGTTTTTTTGTATTGATTGGCCCAATACGGCATTAACTGACAATGAGCGGAACCCGTAACAGGATCCTCATCAATTCCAGTTTTAGGATAAAAACATCGTGAAACAAAATCACAACTATTAGATTTTGATGTAACGATTACACCTCTTGAATCAAGTTGAACCAACTTAGTGAAATCAAGCGAAAGTTGTTCAACTTCTTGTTCGTTATTTAAAACGGCTATATAATCTGTAGACTTTAATGTTTCCTTTGGATTAACACCAAGTCCCAATAACATTTTTTCTGGAGCTTCACATTTAAATGGTTCTTCAGCTGGAAAATCCATAAAATAATTCTTGTTTTCTCTCCAGACCACAAGTTCCCCACTCTTACTCATGAAATGAATTTCAGATCCTGAAAAACCTAATTCTGAAAAAATTACATGAGAGGAAGCAAGAGTAGCATGTCCACAAAGCTCAACCTCAACACAAGGTGTAAACCAGCGTATCTCATAACCTAATCCTTTTGGAATCAGAAAAGCTGTCTCAGAAAGATTGTTTTCTTGAGCAATGGATTGAAGAAGTTTATCCTCTAACCAATTTTCCATAAAAACAACAGCTGCTGGATTACCTTTAAAAACCTCCGATGTAAAAGCATCAATCTGAAACATTTTCAGCCTCATATATTATTTAAAACTGTAAAGTTTATATTTGATAATTTCAATATATAATATCACAATATTGAAAAATTAGTAACTGAATATCTAACTTCCATTTTGCAATGAATTAGCTATATCATCTACCTCATTCCATACTCGCCAAATATTTTTATAACAAATTTTTTGAATATCCTGTTCAGAATACCCACGTTTTAATAAATGGAAAATTAGGTTAGGAAACTGTGAAGCATCTTTTAAGCCATATGGAAGGGTATCTCCAACTCCATCAAAATCTGAACCAAAAGCAACATGATCTATGCCAGCAATTTTCACTACATGATCAATATGATCCACTACATCAGTAACATCAGCATATATTGGATTTTCTTCTTGAACCTTTTTGGAAAATTCTATCATCTCTTTATCTTCAAGATTGTAACCATTTTTTTCAGAAAATTCTGCAATCTTAATTGAATTTTCATCGCGCTTATCCCGTGAAGTTTGTGTTAAAAAGGATGAACCAAAATTGATCTGAATAACCCCACCATTATCGGCAAGAGTTTTGATCATAGAATCATTCATATTTCTTTCGAATCCAGGTGTAAATACTCTACAAGATGAATGAGAGGCAATAGCTGGAGCCTTTGTTGTTTTCATAACATCATAAAAAGCATTGTCTGAGACATGAGATATATCAATCATAATGCCAACACGATTCATTTCATTAACTACCTGGTAACCAAAATCACTTAATCCACCCCAAGTAGCCGTAGTGTCATAAGAAGAATCACAAATGAGATTGTCCTTTGCATGAGTTAATGTTATATAACGAATTCCTCTATTATAAAAATAGGTTATATTTGACAAATCATGTTCAATAGGAGCACCATTTTCCATACCCATAGGAAGAGCAATAAGACCGTCTTCAAAAGTTTTTTCGGCTTCTTTAGTAGAAGTAACTACTCTGAATTTATCAGGTGAATCATCAGCTAACTTGAAAACAAGATTAATTAATTCATCAGCCTTTTCCTTTGCACCACCTTCTTGATAAAAGGATGGTACATAAATAGACATAAAAGGAACATCTAAGCCTCCTTCTTTAGCTCTAATATAATCGAAGTCTCCAGTTTCTGTTCTAACTGAAATATCCTCCATTTTTTTTGTCAATCGCCAAGGGATATCAATATGACCATCAGTTATTATTATCCTTTGAGAAATTTTCTTTGCTCTAGTTAATAAACTAGCATCGCTATTACAACCTAGAAAAACCATAGAAATAAAAATAAACGAAAAATCTTTAATTAATTTCAAAATATAATTTTCCTCTCTCGTTAATAATTTATTGAATTTTTTTTTGAAAAATTCAAAATAAGTTGAAATATCCAAAGATTTCCCAATTTTAACTATTGAATTCGATCAGGATGTGTATAAATACTAAAGTTTCTATCTCTAACAAATGAAGCTATAGTAATTCCTACTTCATTAGCTAAATCAACAGCAAGAGAACTTGGTGCGGATACACTACAGATTAAAGGAATAGAAGCTACAGCACATTTTTGAACTATATCGAAACTCAACCGACCACTTACAACTAGCAAAGATTGAGATTTAATTAATTCTTTAGAAGGTGGACGAGAAATAAGTCCTCGCATAATTAAATCACCTATTGTTTTATCTACAGCATTATGTCGGCCAACATCTTCAAAGCTTGAAAGGACTTCACCATTTCTATTCAAAATAGCTGAACCATGGCAACCACCTGTATGAGAAAAGTTTATCTGTTGATCACTAAGAATTTCTGTAGATTGTGAAATTATTTCTTTAGGAAAAGTAGAATCAATTTTTTGCTTTTCACATATTCCAAGCATATCATCAATACTTTGTCTACCACAAACACCACAGGATGCGGAGGTTAAAGTTCCTCTTCTTAGTTTTTTAATCTCTTTGGGATTTTTTTTGCCATTGTTGATTGGTAAGTAAACATTTAGAAGATTACAACTATTACCGGATTTGCAATTATCTTCAAGTTTTTTTATATCTTTAAGACTCTTAATTATTCCCTCAGAAAAGAGAAATCCTATTGCAAGTACATCATCGTTTCCTGGGGTTCTCATTGTAATCGAAATCAATTCACCATTCACAAGAATCTCTAATGGTTCTTCAAGCACTAGATAATCCTCATTTGTTCCTTCTTTATAATCATCAATTACATTTGTAGATTTTTTTCGATATCTGACAACTACACCAGGATTAATCATCTCATTTAATATTTTTGATTTTTTCAAAAATTATACGGGTAAAATTTTCAATTCTTTGATACTTCAATAGCGCAAACTTTATATTCAGCCGTTCCGGTAACCGCATCTCCTTCATCGACTGTTAAGACATTCGCTCTAGCTTCCATAAAATGAAAAGGCATCCATGCACAACCCTTTCTAACTTCACGTGTAAGTGATGCACGGCAAATTATCTCTCCACGACGGGAAAAAACTTTAACTGAATCTCCGTCATTTATATTCCGTTTTCCAGCATCCTTAGGATGTATTTGAAGAAATGCTTCTGGCTGTTTAGCATCTAGACCTTTAGATCTTCTTGTTTGAGTTGCCGCATTATAATGATAAAGTGTTCTCCCTGTGGAAAGGATTAAAGGGTAATCAGAATCTTCACTCTCTACTGAAGGCCTATAATCAACAGGCATTAGTTTCCCTTTACCCCTCATTATTCCTTCCTTATGCAAATATTGTGTGCCGGGATCAGAAGAATCAGTACATGGCCAATGTAATCCTCCCTCATTTTCCAAACGCTCATGACTTAGGCCAGCAAATTTGGGAGCATCCTTGACCATTTCATCATAAATCTCTGAAGTATTACTATATGACCAATTAGCTCCACATGAATTTGCGAGGTCAATTAATATCTCCCAATCAGCTCGACATTCACCAGGTGGGTCTATTGCTTTTCTAACACGCTGAACTCGCCTCTCCGAGTTTGTAAAAACTCCTTCCTTTTCAGCAAATGTAGCTCCTGGAAAAATTACATCCGCAAAACGAGAAGTGCCATTTAGAAAAATATCCTGAAGAACAAGAAAATCAATATTATTTAAGCCTTCCTCGAGCTCACATACATTAGGTTCTGAAAGAACAATATCTTCACCCATAACAAATAAGCCATGGACAGAGGCCCCCACTTTCTTCATCATTTCATTAAGATTTAATCCTGGATCAGAAGGAAATTTGACACCCCATGAATCCTGATATTTAGAATGAATTTGAGGATCATCAACTCTCTGATATCCTGGCAGAAAGATAGGTGTTGCTCCAGCATCATTCGCACCTTGAACGTTATTCTGGCCTCGCAACGGATTCATGCCTGTTGATGTATAGCCAAGATGCCCAGTCATAAGAACAAGGTTTGACAAGGCATAAACATTGTCCGTACCATGAGAATGTTCAGTTATACCAAGAGTGTAATATATACCAGCTTTTTTAGTGGAAGCATATTCGATTGCAGTTTTAATTATATCAGATGAAGGTATACCTGTGAATTTCTCAGCTTCTTCAGGACTATAGTGTTCTACTTTTTTACTAAAAATTTCAAAGCCTTCGGTATTCTCTTCAACAAACTTTTCGTTAACTAGGCCTTCCTTAATAATAACATTTGCCATAGCATTTAAGAGCCAAACATCAGTCCCCGGCCGAAGTTGAAGATGCCTTTCGGCAATTTCAGTGAGCCAAATTCCCCTAGGATCCGCTACAACAAGCCGTGCCCCTTTTCTAACAGCCCGTTTCATTTCCATAGCAATTATTGGGTGAGCTTCAGTAGTATTACTACCTATAACAAAAAGAAAATCAACATCCCTAATTTCTCCAATAGAATTTGTCATAGCCCCAGCACCCATCGTAGTGACCAGACCGGCCACCGTAGGAGCATGTCACGTAGCAGCACATTGGTGAACGTTATTTGTATTAAAGACAGCCCTAGAAAGTTTTTGTACGAGATAATTTTCTTCTCCCGTACATCTAGATGATGAAATAAAACCAAGTGCATCGCTTCCATGCTTTTCTCTAACTGCAAGAAGACCCTTTGATGCATGTTGCATTGCTTCGTCCCAACTTGCTTCATGTAGTATACCATCTTCTCCCCTAATTAAAGGAGACATTATTCTGTCTTTATGCTCTATAAAATCATATGCAAAGCGACCTTTAACACAAAGGTTTCCATCATTCGTAGTAGTTCCTGGAGGAGGAGATGTAACTTTAACAACTTTACCTCTTCCATTATTGGCTTTAGAATCAATATTTAAATCCATTTGACAACCAACACCACAGTAATTACACGTAGTCCGAACTTTTGATAATTCTCTTTCAGGAAGCTCATTTGAAAATAATGGCATTTTCTCGCCCATAGCACCTGTAGGACAAACATCTATACATCCTCCGCATAATTCACAGGTAGATTCAAGAAGTGATACATTATCAGCGGTAGCAATTGTAGTATCTGAACCTCTTCCAGCGAGTGTAATAGCACTTACTCCTTCCACTTCATCGCAATATCTAACACACCTTGCACAAAGTATACATTTATCAGCCTGAAAATGAACGAAAGGATTGGGGTCATCTTCTCTTTCAAACCTTTTTGATTCCAAATGAGGCCAACCATTAGATACTCCATATTTTTCAGCTAACAAAATAAGCTGGTTGGGAGCTCCTTTTTCTTCCTCTTTAGGATTTTTTGGATGATCAGAGAGGTAAAGAGATATTAATGTTTCACGATGCCTTCTAACCCTTTCATTCTCTGTGATGATTTTCATTCCAGGAGAAATATTCGTCGCACAAGCAGGTGCCATTCTTGGCCACCCATCTATCTCTACAAGACACATTCTGCAACAACCATTTGGATCTAATCTTGAATCATCACATAGAGTAGGGATCTCTTTACCTAATTTTCGAGCTGATTCAAGTATAGTCTCTGATTGACTTATCTCATACTCAACTCCATCCACATTTGCCAAATTAATTTTAGACATTTATTCAAACTCCTCAGGAAACCATTTTCTCGCGCTAATTAAAGGTACTGATGCCACATGACCTAAACCACATATTGACCCTTGCTCCATTTCCCATGCAACATCATCAACAAAACCTAATTCACTACACTCTTTTGATGCAATAAATCTATCAATGGATTCTCTTTGAAATCGAGTGCCTATTCTACATGGAGCACATTGGCCACAACTTTCGTTTTCAAAAAACATAAGTGTCTCCCTCACAGCATCTCGCAAACTTATTGTCTCATTTATTACAACTACTCCAGCTGAGCCAAGACTTGCACCTACTTCACTTAGGGATTTCCAGTCAAGTGGCCTAGTTCTATCACTTGCAGGTAAAAATCCTGAGCTAGCTCCTCCTGGAGAAAAAGCTCTTAGTTTTCCAATATATCCTCCAGCCTTATCTACGAGCTCATCTAAGGTCACACCAAGTGGCATCTCATATACACCAGGTTTATTTATATGGCCGCTAATGCAATATATTTTTGTGCCCGATCCAGTTCTTCCAAGTTGATCAAACCACTTACCACCATTACTTACAATAGAAGGTACACATGCAATGGTTTCAACATTATGAATTAAAGTGGGTTTCCCCCAAAGCCCTACTTCCGTTGGAAAAGGAGGTTTTAGCCTAGGCATCCCCCTTTTTCCTTCGAGAGCCTCAAGTAATGCAGTCTCTTCGCCACAAATATAAGCTCCATGACCTTCGTGAATATGAAAAGAAATTTCGGGAAAAATATTTTG
>PAYY01000016.1 GCA_002715465.1 Fidelibacterota bacterium
TACAATAGTATGGGAAAAGAAATATTAAAACTAGCTGAAGGTAGAAAATTCGAAATTGGAAGACATGAAATTTCATGGAAACCCAATGAAGAAATATCATCTGGTCTTTATATTATTTTAGTTCAGTCTCTTTTGGGAAGAGATGTAACCAAAGTAATAATGTTAAAATAGAATAGATTAGATAACTCTTTTATTGTACTATCCTATAATAATAATAATATTTTTTTTAAAAAAACTGAATGAAATTCATCTGTTAATTATGTTTAATTGTAAAAACTTAAATCAAAATAGAATAAGGACCTTCGGCTTTTCCTTATTTTTATTTGTTATTTTGACCATACCTGGATGCAGTTTAAAAATTCCATCTGAGGAGCCTACTTGGGTAGTCAGTTTTGATTTTCCCATAGCAAATGAGAATATAACTATGGAGGAAATCTTGGATGATTCTTTGCTTACAACCATTTCCTCGGGAGAAAATGGCGAACCTGTTCTTTACGCCTTTCAAGATACTATAACAATTGAACGACAGACTTTTGATGATACTATAGGTTTTGATCCAATAAAGGAATTTTTTTCTTCTGAGTTAGATACTATAGTACTTGAAAATATCGAACCAAGTAAGACTGAAGCTTATAGGTTGGATGAAATATACCCCTCTATCTCAGGCTTATCTGGAAACAATATAATACCTTCTTTTACACTTTCCCCTATATCAAGAAATTTCACATTTGATAATTTCAAATCAGCTGATTTTTCATCTGGCTTAATGTCTTTAACTATTCAAAATGATATGATCATACCACTTGGTTATCCTTTGAATATTGATCTTGAGGATATGAATGGAAACACATTAGTATACTCAGCCGCAACATGGGATGAAGAAATCGCAAGTAATAGTTCATCATCTAAGACACTTAATTTGTCTGGGATATCTCTGACTGGTGGAATAAAGATTGTAGTTACAGGCGGTTCTCCTGGTTCCAATGGATCTGCAGTTTTTGTAGATGATGAATCCAGGTCTTCTAGTTTCACAATTGAAATATCTGCTGAAGGACCGGAAGTAGTTTCAGCTATTGCAAAAGTGCCAGAACAAAAAATTGATAACATGGGTGATATACAGATTGACTCTGAAGATAAAGTAGAGAGAGCTAAAATTGATAAAGGCATAATCACAATAGGAATAAAAAATGGTTTGGATCTTACTGCTTATTTGAATTTAACAATTCCATCCATTCAAGATGATAATGGAGCTATTTTTTCACAGCTTATTGAATTGCCTAGGAAAGAAGAAATTATTTCAATTTACAATCTTAATAAGAGATGGTTGATTTTAGATGCTTCCATGGATATTCAGGAGATGACATATTATTATGAAGTTGTAACTGAAAACTCAAAAAATGATATGGATCCTTTTAGGAGTGTTAGAAGTGATGATTTAGTAGATGTTGAGATTAATCTCTATGGTTCAGGCGTAGGAGAACAAGTCACATTTTCAGAAATAAAAGGAATTCTAAAAGCAATTGAAGAACCAATAAAAACTATACGACAAGAGATTAGTTCCCTTCCTGATGAAATTAATGGTATGCAATTTATTGAGGCAGAGATGAAACTGCTTATTGATAGCAATATTGAATTTCCTGTTAAACTTGACATGGATATTGTTGCTTTTAATAATGACACTTCTGCCACCCGGCGGATTCGAGGATGGAATATTACTCATCCAGACAGTCAAGTTATCACAATACTGGATGCATCAGAACTTATTAATATTAAACCAGATTCTATTGTTGCTTTTGGAAAAGCGATTATAGGAGGTACCAACGATATTGTAACCTATCGTGGAAACGAATCGTTTTCAGGACTTTTTTCTATTTCTGTACCTTTTGTTTTTGAGCTTTTAGAAGATGCCAAGATTGATCTAGATATAGAAAAAGTTGATCAAAATTTTCCTGAAGATATCGAATCCATTACATTGTTTATAGAATATGAAAATATGTTTGATTTTAACGCAAATATATCAGTCTTATCTTCTACTGACCCATCTCATTTTGAAGAAGATTCTCCTACTGTTCCTAACGTCCTCAGCAGTATAACTATACAAGGGAATAGTACTTCGGCAGATTCATTCTATCTTGATAAAACCCAGATTAAACTTTTTGATGATATCACTTTTGTTAAAGCCAAAGTTTTTGTGTCTAGCGAAGGTCAGGTAAAATTTCTTTCAACTGATTCATTAAAGGTCAGTTCCTATGGTTCCATAAACTATCTTATTGATCCCGACATAAATGAAAATTAGAACTATCATATTGGCTACTATTTTTTCTTTCCCGATTTCATTTTCTCTCTATGGACAATCTAGTTTTACTGCTCGGTCAGTTTCTTTAGCTGGTGCATTTTCTAGTTATGCGAGAGGTGTAGATGCTTTGGGCTGGAATCCGGCAAATTTGGGTTTTTGGTCTAGAGACGATGCATTAGGAGAAAAAAGGATTAGGAGTATTCGGCTACCTTTTTCTATTGCCTTTGACATTGGCAACAATATTATTTCTCCTAGATGGATTTCTGACTACTTAGATGTTGGATTCATTAATAATGATCTCAAAAATGAAATGATTAATTCTATCCCAGAGAATCAATGGAATTTATTGCAAGCATTAAGAATTCCATTCGGTCTTTCAGTAAATAATTTTGCCATTAGCTCAGGTTTAGAAGTAAATGGCCGTATTTCTTCACATTCTAATATGTTCGGCTTAGTATTTAATGGGGTGGTATTTGATTCCCCATTAATCCTTGATGGCGTAGTTGACTTTCAAGCCGTTATGCCTATAACTATAGGTTATGGAAAAGAATTCTATAGTAATTATTTAAATAAATACTTCGATCGTGTTTATTTCGGTGGTGCTGTAAAATATTTGAATGGGTTAAACTGGATTTCAACAGAATTCTCTAATTCTTCTATTTCAACAAGTAAAGAATCTCTGAATATTCGGACTGCTACAACTATAACCTCAGCAACTTCTGGGGCTGGTTTTGCTTTAGATTTCGGTGTCGCGGCTAATTCCGGTGATAAAACCTTCTTAAGCATTTCTATAAACAACCTTTTTGGTAATATTAACTGGATGAAATCGGATATTATTATTGGATCAGTGAATTTAAATGTTGAAGAATTAAATATTTCACAAATTGATTCCTTGATAGATGAATCAAGCAAAACGGATGAAACTATTGAAAATGTTAATAGTACTTATCCTAGTTACCTTGTTGCTGGGTTCCATTATCAGTATCGTCCTTCTATTTCACTCCATTCAACGCTTTTTCAGAGTTTAAATGATAATAAAAACATTGGTTCGAGTACTCGTCTTTCTTTGGGGAGTGAAATTAATGCCAAAGAATGGTTGCCAATAAGATTTGGCATTTCATTAGGTGGATCAGAAGATTTTCGTTGGGGAATTGGTTTCGGTCTTAACTTCAACAAGTTTCATCTGGATTTTGGTCTTTCTGAGTCTGGCGGAATATTTAATTCTGCCAAAGGAATTGCTATAGCTTTAGAGAATACTTTTTATTTTTGATTATTTAATCTAGCAGAATACAAAGAATGGAATATTAATATCAGATAAAATAATATTCAGGGTATACCCGATTGTAGCCCGTAGGGGAGTCGAACCCCTGTTTCCGCCTTGAGAGGGCGAGGTCCTAACCACTAGACGAACGGGCCAAATAAATTTTATTAAATTGCAAAGAAATTGTACACCCGGGAGGATTCGAACCCCCAACCTCTGCGTCCGTAGCGCAGCGCTCTATCCAATTGAGCTACGGGTGCATATAAAATCAATAAATTTCTTCAAAAAGCTGGGGAGCAGGGATTCGAACCCCAATTACCAGGGCCAGAACCTGGCGTCTTGCCATTAGACGACTCCCCAATTAATCATTAGAAAGTACATTAAATTTAGTCGAATAAATAAGCCTTCGCCAATGAAAATAAACTAAAAAAAAAGATTGTCAGATCCTTTGTTTTCTTTCTCTAGCAATTTTATATTCATAATTGACTGCGTCTGTCGACGAGAAGAGGTAAGGTACGTTCAGGCGAAATAAAAATGGGAGAGTATTTGAAACCCCGAAATCCTGATAGTTTTCGAGAGTTAAGATTTCTTGATATCCTATTCACATTAGTTGTGAGTTTTTGTCTATGCCCTCTTATTGCCCAAGAAGAAGAAGCAATAATATGGGGTGATGATGAAGAAGGTTTAGATGATGAATTTTTTGGTGATGATGATGAATTTTTTGGTGATGATGATGAGTTTTTTGATGACGAAGAGTTTGGTGATGATGAATTTGACGATGAATTAGAGGATTTTCTTGAAGAAGAAGAGGAACCTGTAGACGAATTTTTTGTTGAAGAGAGTGTTGAGACAAGCCCTTTAGATATGGGATATGCCATTAGATTGTCCGCTTCTTCACCAAGCTTTGTTAATAATACACTTATGACATGGAATTCATTAGTAGATGTCCGTTTTGGAGCTGATCTACCATTTAATTTTCAATTAGGACCACTAACGATGCGAATTGGAGCTGAAGTTGTAACATATAAATTTATTAATTATATGCCTAAAGGGGGAGAATTTAGTGGAGTAGGTTTTTATGGAATTTTAACATTTCCAGCTGGGGCCTCTGATATGCATGCAGGATTAGGATTGCTTGGTAGTTCACCAGGTTTAGTCGTTGGTCAGAGCTTTGGGTTTCCATATACGGATGAAATAATTTTTAAAATGGGTACAAGGGCAACTATAGCATTAAATCTTCCTGATGAATTGAAAGAAAGTGGTTCGCAAGCTACATGGTTTGAAGCCTTTTTAACAGTGGTTTATAGACTAGGTTCCTGATAAAAATGAATATTAGTATGATAAAAGTAATTTTTTATATCTTTTTTCTTATGATCCTAAGTTTGGCTCCTTCTTTTAGTCAAGATGATTTGGATTCTTTTGAAGATGAATTTGGTGATGAATTTTTAGATGAAGACGAAGATTTTTTAGATGAAGAAGATTTTCCTCTTGAAAGCGATGATTTCGATGATGAGTTTGGTGAGGATGAATTTCTAGATGAAGAAGAATTTGATGAAGATTTTGATGATGGTGAAATGTTAGGCTTTGACGATGGAGAAGAAACGATGTTGGCCACTAATTATGAAGGCGATACAAGGCAGGGCTATACTGTCATGTTATATGGAGGGATGCCAACCTTTCGAAATAGTACACTTCTTCCATGGCTAGGTATTCCTAACGGAAGGATAGGAATTGATCTCCCCTTTTATCTTTCTTTTGGTCCTATTGGATTTCGTGTTGGTGGCGAAGTGGGTACATATGATTTTGAGTTTGATGACACTGGTTTAAATGTAACAGATAAAAAATTGCTTCCTCTTGGTGGAAAGTTTGGTGGGATTGGATTGTTTGGGGTTGTTACTGTATCCTCTGGCCCAGCTAATCTTAAAGTTGGAATGGGTATGGTGGGAACTTCTCCAGCTTATATGGCAGTACAAAGTTTAGGAATAGCTCTTGGGGATCTAATGGATTTAAGGCTTGGCGTGAGAGCAACAGCTGCTTACAACATTCCCGATGGTTTGAGTACCTCAGGTACTCATATGTCATGGGTGGATGCTTTTATGGCACTAGGAGCAACTTTTTAGGATGAATGGAATCAGTGAGGGAGATCACAGTGCGTAGATGTAGTATTTTGGTATACTCTAAGTGAATACAAAAAAAGAAAACGACAAATACTTTGATTGACACTTTAACAAAATATTTTACTTCAAAAGTAAAGGGTAAAAAGATCCTTCTAACTTTCCTTTTATCCAATGTAATGCTTTCATCAGCCCTTTATGGAGCAAATGCGTATACCCTCCATAATGGTACGGATTTCACAGGTGGCGCTAAATACTATACTTTAGCAGCGTCACAAGCAACAGGAGATGGAAAGACTGGTGGAGTAAAAATTGTTTTTGACACTGGAATATCTGATGCTACAGCTTATAAGCTTTTTTATTCAAAGGCAGGAAGTGATGGTTCTTGGAATACTGCATGGAATTATTATACCGATGGTGGTGGTACCGCTGTTACTCAAGGTATTCAAGCCTTTACATCTTCAGGTACTACAACTACCATACATATACCTCATTCAAATTTAATAGGTTCTCCATTTAGCATGGCTAATGGAGAGACCATCAGGTTTGGAGTTGATGTTTTTGCGAATAGTTCTCCAGCAGCTAATAAAAAAGGTGGCTATGATCTTACCTACGATATTATACCGCCATCGGTTTCTGGTGTTACGAGTACAACAAGTGAAGGAAACTTCGTGGCAACCAATACAATTGATATTAAAGTTACTTTCACGGAGGATATTACTGTTACCGGAACGCCTACATTAACTTTGGAAACTGGAGCCTCGGATCAGGCAGTTNATTATACAAGTGGTAGTACTAGTGATGATCTGATTTTTCGATANACNGTTGCAACNGGACATNNAAATGCAGATTTAGATTATTTNTCAACAACAGCTTTAGCGCTAAATGGTGGAACAATGACAGATGCAGCTGGTAATCCTGCAACNTTAACTTTANCAACTCCNGGCGCTTCAGGGTCGTTGAGTGACGATCAAACTTATAATGTTGATGCNATAGCNCCTACAGTAACAAGTGTTAACTGTACGGCAAGTAATGCNACCCATGGTTTAACNGGAGCGAATGTTACAGATTGTGCAAATGGATCATATAATGAAAATGATGTGTTATCTATCTCCGTTGTGTTTGATGAGGCAGTTAATGTTGCTTCAGCTAATCCCCAATTGACTTTAGCAATGGATGGGGATAATGAAACTGTGAATTATAATTCAGGCACTGGTTCTACAACTCTTGTTTTTCCATTTACCATTGATGACAATGATAATACTAGTGATCTTGACTATGCAGCAACCAGTTCTTTGGGGTTAAATAGTGCTACTATCAGGGATGGTCATGGTAATAATGCCACATTAACTTTACCATCTCCTGGGGGATCGGGTTCTCTTGGAGCTAATAAAGCACTTATTGTGGATACTACAGCTCCAACCTTGCACGGCACAGCGTCAGATAAAGTTACCACAGCCACAGTCAATGGATCCTATAAAGCTGGAGAAGTAATTGATATTACAGCCAAATTTACAGAGACGGTTTACACATCAGGGACTCCACAACTAACATTAGCCTTGACAGATGCTGCTGGAAATGGCGCGAATAGAGCAATTGATATGTCAGCTGGAGGAGGAGGGACTGGATCAGAGATTTTAACTTTCAGATTTACGGTAGCCGCGGGTGAAAACAGTTCAGATTTAGATTATGCTGCCAACTCTTCTCTTAGTGCTGGCACATATATCAGAGATTTAGCAGGAAATAATGCAACTCGTACATTAAGTAATCCAGGGGCAAGTGGATCTCTCGGCGCGAATAAAGCAATTATTATAGATACAGTAGCACCTACCGTAGATACAGATAATGGTGGTCTAGATGCGGCTACGGATGGTACTTACTATATTGATGACGTGGTAAATATCTCAGTTTTATTTACGGAAGTTGTATATGTAACGGGTACTCCAACCCTTACTCTTGAAACCGGTGGAACTGATGCTGTGGTTAACTATACTTCTGGCAGTGGAGAGAATGATAAAAAACTTGATTTTAATTACACGGTTGCAGCTCCTCACACAAGTGCTGATTTAGATCATCAATCCACAACAGCTTTGACGGGTACAATTAAAGATTTAGCTGGCAATGATGCTACCGTAACTCTACCAGCTCTTACCGCTGCAGGGTCTTTATCAGCTAATGCTGCTGTTGTGGTAGATGGTGTTAGACCAACGGTAACTAATGTTACTTCAACTACAGCAGATGGATCTTATAACCATGTGGATGATGGAGGCGGAGATAATGTTATTCCCATTACGGTGACATTCGATGAAGCTGTTTGGGTCTCTGGCACACCTACTATAGCTCTTGAAACTGGAGATACGGATGCTTCTGTAAGCTATGCTAGTGGATCAGGTGGTGTAACTCTAACTTTTAATTATACAGTTTCCGCTGGTCACAATAGTGATGATCTTGAATACACTGCTACAGATGCCTTGGCAGCTGCGGGAGGAGCCTGGATTAGAGATGCNAATACNNCTGATGCCAATACAGCTACGTTAANNTTACCCGGAATGGGGAATGCTGGATCTCTTGGAGCCAATAAAGCGTTAATTATTGATACAACNGCTCCNACTGTNGANAATGTCACCTCAGCAACTGATAATGGCTCTTACAACCATGTGGATGATGGAGGTGGAGATAATGTTATACCAGTTACCATTACATTTACGGAAGCGGTTACAGTTGTGGGGACACCCAAGCTTACTTTAGAAACGGGAGGAACTGATACGGATGTCGATTATGCAGCTGGAACAGGAACTACAGATCTCGTATTTAATTATACAATCGGGGCTGGTAATACTAGTGCCGATCTTGATTATACAGCTGTTGGTGCATTAACAGCAGGAACCAGTATTCGAGATGCGGCNAAGAATGATGCAACAAGAACATTAGCTGCTCCTGGACAAGCAGGCTCGCTTGGAGCGAATAAAGCATTAATTATTGATACAACTGCCCCTACGGTGAATTCTGTTTCTTCTACCTTGGCNAATGGAACTTANAATNTAAATCAGTTNGTNCCCATTCAAGTTGAATTTTCAGAAGATGTCATTGTTACTGGGACGCCTTTATTAGAATTGGAAACAGGGGATGCTGATGCCAATGCGAGTTATAATGCGGGTTCAGGTGGAGATGAATTGACTTTTAATTATACGGTTGTTACTGGAAATGAATCAGCTGATTTAGATTATAAGGCTACAACCTCTCTAGGGGCAGGAACCAGTATTCGAGATGCGGCGAANAATGATGCAACNAGAACNTTGNCNAGCCCAGGTCAAGCAGGCTCGNTAGGTGCNAATAAAGCCTTAGTTATTGATGCTGAATTAATTACGGTAAACTCAGTGTCTTCAACAAAAGCTGACGGNTCTTATAAGGNAGGTGTGGAAATAGATGTAACCATAACTTTAAGTGAAATTGCCAATGTGAATACTACAGGGGGTACTCCGAGGATAACCCTCGAAACAGGGGATACGGATGCAGTAGTAGACTATACCGGAGGTACGGGTAGTAATACGTTGACATTTAGATATACTGTTGCAGACGGGCATACTTCAGCTGATTTGGATTATCAATCTACAGCAGCTCTTGTCCTTAACAATGGAACCATTAAAGATCCTACTACGGGTACGGATGTTACTTTAACTTTGCCTGATCTTGCTGGACCTAATTCTATTTCTGGCCAGAAAGCATTAATCATTGATACAACTCCTCCAACAGTTGATTTTGTTTCCTCTACAACAGCTGATGGTCACTATAATGCTACAACTGTCATTCCTTTGGTTATTGATTTTAGTGAAGATGTAGCTGTGACGGGTTCACCTAGTATAACACTTGAAACAGGTGATGCGGATGCAACGGTTAGTTATACTTCAGGAAGTCTCAATGATACATTGATTTTCAACTATACGGTAGCAGCTGGTGAGAATAGTGCTGATTTAGATTATGGAGCCACCTCATCTCTTGCTCTTAATGGTGGAGTTATTGCTGATATTGCTGGAAATAATGCTACGTTGACATTAGCGACACCTGGTGCAGCTAACTCACTCGCAGCTAATAAAAATCTTGTTATTGATACAATCAAACCTACGGTTGAATTTGTGACTTCAACTAAAGCTAATGGAACTAATAAATTGGGTGACGTAATACCAATACTCATTGATTTTAGCGAAAATATATTTGTAACAGGAACGCCTAAACTTACTCTTGAAACAGGTGCTGCTAATACAGCGGTTAATTATACTAGTGGTTCAGAGAATGACACCTTAGTGTTCAACTATACGGTAGCTGTGGGGAATAGCAGTGGTGATCTTGACTATGTTGCTACCACTTCATTAAATGATGGAACTTCCATGAAAGATCTGGCTGGTAATGACCTTGATACTACATTAGCGGTTCCAGGTGCAGCAAATTCACTTGGGGCTAATAAGGCTTTGGTGGTGGATGGAATTGTTCCAACAGTTGATTCCGTTTCTACAACTACAGTTGATGGTTATTACAATGCCGGTGACACCATTCAAGTTGTTTTATATGTGAACGAAAGTTTAGCTGTTACAGGTACTCCTAAGTTGTTGTTAGAGACAGGTACCTCTGATGCTTCAGCTCCTTACACAAGTAATACAACAGGAACAGGTCCCCAAACAGTCTTTTTTCAATACATTGTATCGGCAGGTCATAATAATGCAGATCTAGATTATACGGATACAACCTCTTTGAGTTTAGATGGAGGCTCTATTAAAGATATTGCTGGCAACATTATGAATCTCACACTGCCTGTTCCAGGTCAAGCTGGTTCTATTGCCTTTAAAAGGGCTGTTGTAGTAGATACAGAAGCACCAACCGCAGCACTTACCTATGTTAATGATACGCAGGTTGCATTAGAAAATCTTGGTAAAGGTGAAGATCAATTAACTGTTTCAGCAAAGTTTAATGAAAGCATTCTATCAACCCCNTCCTTTCTATTATTTTGGCCAACAACTGTAGATACACTAAACACAGCATTTACAGGGTCAGCAAATAACGATTCAGAATGGACGTACACAATTACTTCCTTACCAACTGAAAATTCTTATACTGGAAATCTTAAATTCAGGATTATTGCTACTGATCTAGCTGGGAATCCTGTCAGCGTAGTAACGGATACCACAGCTTTCTTTTTGGATACTACTCCACCCGCGGCCTTTACTACTGGAGATATTGTACCAGAAGGCTCATATCCAAAATTAAGGTGGTTTAACAAACGGACAGATAGTCTGGATGTGGAATTTCCCATTCAAAACAGTGATTTAACACTTACTAGAGGCAAAGCTCAAGCCTACATGAAAATTATTGGAATTGGCGACTCTGATGTAGCTTTAGGATCTGCTAAAATTCTAACTAATACATCTTTGCCCGTCCAGTCAATAAATTTTACCAAAGCTCAAGTTAGGGCAGCGATTGGGGCAAACTTTCTTCAGGATGCTCGTATTGCGACCTGGATTGACCTTTATGATAAAGCAAACAATTTAACTTCTGGGGCTGTTAGTCTTGATACACTCACTATTGATACTATTCCTCCAGTAAAAGGTAGTTTTTTAAATGGCAATGTTATTGCAGGAGAAACCCTTATTTCTTCTGATAGTATTAATGCTACCGTGACAGGTTTTACCGACGCTCATTCTGGGATGGATTCATACGAGTGGGCTGTAGGTCAATATAGAGAAGCACGATATGTTGAACTTGACAGTATTAAAGAATGGACACCTATACCAAATGAAAAAATTTCTGGTGTTGCTCCTTTGCGAGATGCAACATATCATCGTTTAAGTGTTAGAGGTTTAGATAATGCAGGGAATCTTTCAGATACACTTGGAACATCCCCTGGGTTTCTCCGATTAAATTCGACACCAATTATTGTGGATGGTGGTCAGGTTCATATTAAAGAAGAAGTAGATTTGTCATATTTTGTTCAAGCTAATGATGTAGATATGAATACTCTTCTGAGTGATACATTATCTTATTATTTTTATAATGTAGCAACCGCTACTAAAGACACATTGGATTCATTAGTATTAAAGACAGGTTCTCCAGCAATAAAAATAAATAAATCTACAGGTGAGATTTCATGGGCAACACCTTATCATGGTTCTACAACCGACTATATAATACCAATAAAAGTAGTGGACAACACGAATAGAGATACTACCACCACTTTTCCTTTAAAGGTAAAACTGAATGAAAAACCAAGGTATAATCAGATTGCTTATATTAAAGTAACGGGTGATTCTGTAATAAGTCCCGTACCTTCAAGGTTGGAAGATCTTTGGGAAAACGATACTCTTATTATAGAGTTTACGTTAGATGATCTTGATGATGATACCTTAACATATAATATAACCAGCGACTCCACTAAACTTAGAGTTATCACTGCCGATTCAATCATTACATCTACTTCTGATACAGTTAAGGTTACTTTTATACCGGAAAAATTTTGGACAAAAACTTCAAATGTTAAATTGAGTGTCTCAGATGGCATGGTAAATGGATCTAATCGTGTTATAGATACAACTTTTGTTATGGATGTTAAGAGAGTTCCAAGACCCCACTATAAATTATCTCTAGGTCAGAATCCTTCATTTACTCGCTATTATGAACTCATGGTAACTGATACGACAGAGAAAGCAAAAAATCTTGATATGTATATATATAGGGATGGTACTATTCCCGTTGGTGCTGTAGAAATGAAATCTTTAGGTCTTTATACTTGGGTGGGAAATTTTGAGTTTGATACAACTGCTAATTATCGTTTTGAAATGAAAGGTGATGGATTAGTAGGAGATACTACTGTTTTTGATACTGCTAGCCATGCTCTTGCAAGAGCAAATAGACCATGGAAAGCATCTAGTTATGATGGTGGATTTTCTGTAATATCAAAATCTACAAACGCTGTATCATTTGATAAACCATTTATGATCGTTGATTCTCTTTTATTTGAACCAGGCGAAGCAGATGGTGGCCTATATAGAATGGGACATCCATTGGTTGAATTTGAAAAGCCTGTTATGGTAACGATCAATCCTGATAGTCGTTATGATGAAAGCAAACAGGCTATACACCAGATGGTAGGTGGTGTTTGGGAAGAACTACCAACAGTTTCAAAAAATGGTCAAATCATGGCCTGGACTAAATCGATGGGTTATTTTAAAATTGGTGATAAAACAATAGAAGTACCTGAAGAGACTTTACTGGGGAATAATTATCCTAATCCATTTAATTCCTCCACAAATGTGGAATTTGACATAGGTTTCTTTGGAGGCCCAGAGCAAAGAGTGTTTGTGAGTGTATATAACATACTTGGGCAAAGGGTAAAGACTCTTCACGAAGGAATCATCCCAATTGGTCGTCATGCAATGAGATGGAACGGACGTGATATGAATGAATCTCCTGTATCATCAGGTATTTATGTACTCCGACTTATATCAGACACTGGGATTTCTCAATCCAAAAAAATGACTCTTGTTAGATGAGAAATTTTATTAGTACATATATTTTTCCAATCTGTTTAATAATTTTTATTTTTTTAACGGGGTGTAGAAAAAGAGTAACAGCTTCGGATGAAGATATGAGCGAATATGGCTGGATCCTATATTCAGAAAGTAAATTTGATGAATCAAATGAATGGTTTGTTAATGCGGTTTTTCGGGATTCGACTTACAAGGATGGCTATAATGGTCAGGGTTGGACATATGGAAAACTAGGAGAAATTGATTCAAGTATTATTCGATTCGAAAAAGGAATTCAAAAAGCAAATAGATCAGGTGAACTTTCATGGGAAGATCAAAAGTTGAAATGGAAGGATCATGATCCATTACTAGAAAGTATTGCTGGATTAACTCTTGCTTACCATGCAAAAAATTTGCATGGAATGGCAATAGATTCTGGGCTTGTTTTTTTAAAAATATCAGGAGATTTAGATTATAGGAAGTCCACAGGTGACCTCAAGTGGAGTTTTTCAAGAGATAAGAATATCAATTCCACCCATATCATATGGACGATAGCATCTTCATACTTTGCTGAGGGTAGATATGTTGAAAGCTTAGAATATTCTAATAGNCTGAATCTTATTGATTCTACTTTTGATATTACTACAACGGTGGGAGTTCAAAAACTTGCCACTGAAATCTCTAGGTTGAGAACTACGCTCTAATTATAAATATAAAGTTTACTATTTATTAACAATGAATACGTCTCAACATGAGACATGGATGAAAATTGCCCTAAATGAAGCTCAGAGAGCTTTTGAAATGGGTGAAGTTCCAGTGGGTGCTATTGTGGTAAAGAGTAATCACATCATTGGAAAAGGTTATAATCAGTGTGAAATGTTAAAAGATGCTACCGCCCATGCTGAGATTATTGCAATTACTGCTGCTTCAAACGAAGTTTCTAACTGGCGTTTAGATGGATGCAAACTTTACGTTACTAAAGAGCCATGTGCAATGTGTGCAGGTGCATTAATTAATTCAAGAATTGAACAAGTAATTTTTGGTTGTTATGATGAAAAAGAGGGATGCTGTGGGTCTCTTTATCAAATTTGTGGTGACCCCAGACTATCTCATAAAGTAGCTGTTAAAGGAGGAGTTCTAGAATCTGAATCTGCTTCTCTGATGAAGTTATTTTTTCAACATAAACGTAAATGAAGCTATATAGTATTTTTTTGTATTCTTTAGTCCTTTTGGGATGTGGCCCACTTTACTATGGTATCTCCATAAATAGACCTGACTTAAATACTACTCCTGAGCAAAAACTTGGAAAAATTATTGAACCCTGGGAAGACAGTAGCCGAATTGAAGGGAAAACTGGAGAGTTCGAATGGTGGTATATTGATGCTGAAGGAGAGGATGGAACAATTGTAGTTGTATATTTTTACCGTGTCCATGTTTTGGGTGGTAAACATTTTATAGGTATGAGTATTACGCCTCCTGGAGAAGAGTCCTTTTTTGATATTCAATATTTCAAAAATGAGGATGCAACTTTTTCCAATGAAAAATGTGATGTTCGTTTAGGAGAAAATTGGTTTTATGGAGATTTAAATGATTATTCAATAAAGGTAGATCCTTTTGGTGAGCGTAAAATTGGGGTTGATATTGCAATCAAAAGTAAAGCGCCGCCTTATCGTCCAGAAGATGGAATTATACGTATGGGGGAAGACTATTTCGCATGGCTTTCTGCTGTTCCTAATGGAGAAGTTTTTGGGACTGTTTACCTTAATGGTGATTCAATTCCGTTTCGTGGTGAAGGATATCATGACCATAATTGGGCGAATGCACCATTCCAGACTATGATGAACAGTTGGTATTGGGCAAGGGCAAAGGTGGGTCCTTATACTGTAATTGGCGCTCAACTAAACTTACGGAAAGATAGAGGCGGTTATACTATACCCATTCTCATGGTTACTACTGAAGATTCAATTATTGTGGATCAATATGGCCCCGATAATGTTTTAAGTAAATTTTCAGACCCAAAAGTACTAGAGTCCAAATTTAATGAATCACCTAGTAAAAACTTTACTCTATCAAGCCATGATAAAATGATTTCAGTTACTTTTAGAGGTGAAAAAATAATAGATAAAACAAATCTTTTTGATCGACTAAAAACACCTTTACCGATGAAATTTCTTTTTGATTTATCTGGAATAGACCCGACCTATACTAGGTTTTATGGTACGACTGATCTTATGGTAAGCCAATTTGGAGATACATTAACAGGAAATGGAATCTTAGAATTTATGGATTTAAGATAGACTGATATTTCAATGGAGAGATGGCAGAGTCCGGTTGAATGCGCCGCACTCGAAATGCGGTTAACACATTGTGTTACGGGAGTTCGAATCTCCCTCTCTCCGCTCNTCTACAACCCCTCTTTCTGAGGGGTTTTCTCGTATANAGTCATGTTATTCCTTGACTCTTTATCATTTAGAGTCTTATAGTCTCATATGGACTCAAATAGTGCTATTAGGGATACACTTATTAGGGATACAAGGCGAGGTGTGGGTAATAGAGCCCAAACACCTCGACCCATGCCTTTCAATTCCAACATTATGTTTCTCAACCTAATTCGGATACCCAACCCTTAATCGGATGGGGGTACCGTATAATGAATAAGACCG
>PAYY01000017.1 GCA_002715465.1 Fidelibacterota bacterium
TACCCCATGTTTTTCTCCAGTTTACTGTAGGTTGGGAATAGGAAATACTTATGGTAGAGTTACCAACTATTTCTGAAACCTCAACTCGGGGAAGTTTTGATTCGAATTGCGGGTTAGCAATTAGATTATTAAATGTAATAAGAGGACCAAGAACAAAACTTAATAATACTTTCATACTGAATCTAATTATCCAATGGAACATAATAAGAAAACTTAATTAAATCTCGACACTAACTGCAAGTTGAAGGTAAGAGACTTGTGATTCTTTTTTGCAGAATAGTAGGGAGGGTTTATATCTTTTTCTTACGGATCTTAAGCTAGGATAGGATATTGATTCAACCAATTAATTGGAAGATAAGAAAAATTCGTTCAATGAAAATTATAAGACTCCATTTGTTCCAATTGATTTGGAATTAATTAAGATTTAAGTTTAATAAAATTATGAGAAGGAATGATATAGACTGGATCAGAGTGCTTGCATTAGGCCTCTTAATTATTTATCACACTGTGGTGGCTTTTCAACCTTGGGGTTATAAAATTTTCTTTATTCAAAATAAACAGTCATTAGAATCTTTATGGATACTAATGTCAATGATAAATGTTTGGCGTATTCCAATCTTATTTATGATTTCTGGAATGGGAGTTTATTTTGCAATGCGAAAGCGAAACTGGAAACAATTATTAAAAGCACGAACAATTAGGATCTTAATTCCTTATATTTTTGGGTTCTTATTTATTTGTCCAGTTAATATTTATTTTACTGCGTTATTCTATGGTAAGGAGGTCAATTATATACCTAATCCAGGCCATCTATGGTTTTTGGGGAATATTTTTTCTTATGTTTTATTTTTATTACCTTTTCTTATATATCTGAATAATAAGTCAGACAATTTTCTTTTTCGAGGCCTTAAATGGTTATTGAACTATCGATTTGGAATAATGTGCTTAGCATTTATTGTAGCAATTGAATCCATATTGGTTAGGCCCGAATTTTTTACTGCTTATGCATTGAGCTCACATGGTTATTGGCTTGGGATAATATGTTTTATTATTGGGTTCTGTCTTGTTTCAATGGACAAAGTTTTTTGGAAGGCTGTCGAAAAAGTAAGACTAATCAATTTATCTCTAGGATTCTTTTTTTATTTAGTGAGACTAACTTTTATGTTTACACAACAGATAGAAGGTTTTTATTGGCTTTCTGGTTTTGAATCAATGTGTTGGATGCTAGCTATTTTTGGCTACGGCTCAATTTATTTGAATAAAGCTTCAAGTACTCTTTCATATCTAAGAGAAGCTGTATTTCCAGTATATATCATTCATTTGCCAATACAATTTTTCTTGAGTTATTTAATCATGCCCTTAAATATATCCGCAATAGCCAAACTAGCATTAATACTAGTCGGCACATTTGGAGTAAGTTTTTTGTTTTACGAAATGTTAAGAAGAATAAAATGGATTAGACCTCTTTTTGGCTTGAACTTAAATTAAGTTTCAGATGTCTATTTTTCTTCAATTAATGGGTTGACTTCAGCATCATCTAAAAGCTCTTTTGGCAATGCTTTTTTTGTTTTTGCTCCTAGTTCTTTTAATTGTTGCGTTTTTCTAGTAAGGCTACCTCGACCTTCATGAAGTTTTCCCCAGGCTTTTTCATATTTAGTATTTGCTTGTTCAATCGATTTTCCTACACCTTGCAAATCTTCAACAAAATTACAGAATTTGTCATAGAGGGCACCTCCTTGGCGTGCAATTTCTTCAGTATTTTTCGATTGTTTGTCTTGTATCCACATCCATGAGATGACTTTCATTAATAGAAGCAAATGAGTTCCATCTACCAACAAAATATCTTTATCCAATGCAATTGTCGATAAATCACGGTCAGATAATGTTGCAATAGACCAAGCTGGTTGGATGGGAACGTACATAAAGACATAGTCTATTGAATCAATACTATAAATAGAGGTATAATCTTTTGAGGATAAATCATTAATATGTTTTTTTATGCTTTGTATGTGTTCTTTTAAGAACTTTTCTTTTTCTTGCCCATCTTCCGTGTTAACATATTTTTCATAGGCAACAAGGGACACTTTTGAATCAATTACATATTGTTTCCCATCTGGAAGCTTAACGATACAATCTGGTTGGGTTTTCTTTCCATTTTTAGAATCAAATGTTGGTCTCATTTCAAAATGGACATCTTTTTCTAATCCAGAATTTTCAAGCAATACCTCTAACTGTAATTCGCCCCAATTACCACGTGTTTTACTATCACCTTTAAGAGCGTTTGTAAGGTTTATAGCATCTTCGCTAATCTTTTGATTTAAACCTTTAAGTTGTTCTATCTCTTTACTTAAACTTGTTCTTCCTTCAATTTCTTTTTCATATTTTTCTTGAACAGATTTTTCGAATTCTTCAATTTTTTTACCAAGTGGATTTAATATTTGGTCAATGTTCGTTTTATTCAATTCAACAAACTTTTCAGATTTCTTTTCTAAAATTTCATTAGCAAGATTTTCAAATTGAATTTTGTTTTGTTCAGATTGCTCATTTATTCGTTTTTTTTCTTTATCTAAAGATTCCTCTAAGGTTGAAATTTTTTCATTCTTTTCAGATATTTCTGCTTTCAAATCACCTAAAGATTTCTCTTTTTTTAAAACAATCGAAACAAGCCAAGCTGAACCAATTAAGAGAATAAGTATTATTGCAATCTCAAACATTTTCTTTAGTTGAGATCTTAATCAAAGGGCTTAATTCAAGAAACAAAATGTGGGATTGCTGTGGTGTGGAATAAGTGTTTTTCAAGTCTTTCCATATGTGTTGTTCATCATTCTATACCTAACGAAAGTTAACTAAGCTACAACAAGAAATGTTTGAGTGTCAATACTGATAGAAAAAAAATCAATTAATTAGAATGTTAAACCTAGAGAGTATATAGAACAATTAATCTAATTCATTCCTTTAGACTTTTGAACTTTGAATGGAAAAATTATTATTTTGGAGTATTATCCTATAGCTATAAAACAAGGAAAAGTATGATAATATTCAAAAAACTTTATCCAATTATTCGAGTTTTTACATTGATTTTTATATCAATATCCGTGAATCAAGCTCAAATTCCTGTTGAGCCTCCTGATCCTCGAAGTCGTGCCGAAGTCGAATCTGTATTATCTAAAGCTCCTGTGGTGTCTGACAAGAATCTTCGTGATCTTCATATTGTATTGCTTGCAAGTGAAAAGGATCATGGTATCAATGAACATGATTATCCTTTATGGCAGAAAAACTGGAATCTTCTTTTAGGTGGAAAGAAGAAGGATAGTGATGGGACTCAGATTAATTTGTTCGGTCCTGAAAACGAGGTTCCTGTTGATGAAATGAAGGCAGGTGCAGCTAAAGTTAAGGTTTCAACAGCATGGGAATGGCCATCGAAAAAACAGTTTAAAAGTGCTGATTTGATAGTTGCTTTTTCTGTTGTTAAATGGAGTAACGAGAGGAATTCAGAATTGCATAAATATTTGTCTCGCGGAGGGGGGTTTGTCACTATCCATATGAGCTGTGTTGTAGGGAATGCACTTTTTGATAAAACCTCGGGGGAAATTTCAAAAGCTTCTGTTGAAGACGGAGGAATTGATCTCGATGATGAAGTAGCCGAATTGATTGGACTTAGTTGGAACTGGGATTATACGAGATGGAGACACGGACCAATGAATTTAGATCTTGTAGATAAAGACCATCCTATATGCCTTGGCCTGCCTAGACAAATTTATTTTATGGATGAAGCTTATTGGCCTTTGCACGGAGACAGATCGAAGGTAACTACTATTGCTAGCTCGAAGGAAACAATAGGGAACTTTAAAGCATCTAAAAGCGTCGAAGCTATACAACAGAAATGGCCAACAGAACCTACAAAAGATGAACCAATGTTTTGGGCTTATGAATATGGTAAGGGAAGGGTATATGGTTGCATTCTTGGGCACTATAGTTGGACTTTTGATGACCCCTATTTCCGCATTCTACTGCTAAGGGGTATGGCGTGGGCCGCTGGTGAGTCTGCCTACCGATTCGATTCCCTAGTACTAAGGGGAGCAACAATAAATTAAACTACATTGCTTTCTATAATCTCAAGGTCAGTAGTTCCGTCAAACATACTTTGACTTATTACTTCATTTAATGAAGAAAATATTATTTCATTAATGAATAGTATACAAGATGTTGAAATTCATTATTTAGTGATGATTCTGTTGGTGGAACTTGACTTCATTATAACTTCGATAAGATTTTCTTTAGGTTCAGCCCAATAATGGGTATAAAAATATCCTCCCCAACTAAATGTACCAGTTGACTCTCTAGAATATATTTTTGATTTAATTAAGCTGTCAATTTTGTTCAAATAAAATTGATCTATTCTAACATCAACCGGGTTTTTATATTTAAAACCATAATCAACACTCTGAGAAAACAAGCATGTTGAAAGAAATAATGCGAATATTATATTTTTTTATAATCCATGAAAATCTATACCTCAAGAATATTTAAATCGAGTTAACCGTCATCAATAAAATTATATTATAAAATGATTATGTAGTAAAAAAATCAAAGATATTTGCAATCTTTGAGGCTGGCTGATCCTTAAAGAATTCCGTATAAGAACATTTAGTACATGATACCGCACTATATTTTTTATTTTGTATATTAAATATTTTTGTCCAAAAACTACCAGCTACCCTCATTTCGCCGAGATCGTATTCTTTGTTACTACATTTAGGACATGACCATTTTTCATGTTTCATAAACTTGACCCTTTGATTAAAGTTGAATTAGATATAGAATAAAATATTTCCTTAATTGACCATATGTAGATTGTAGGCATCTACAGCTGTGACGTTATCATGAACAATAGCCGAAACACATGCGGCCATTTTAGAAGGTTCAGCATGCCCCCAAATATTTCGTCCAATAGCAACACCGGTTGCGCCTGCGGTCATGGCATCGGCAATGGACTTCAAAAAATCCATGTCTTCATCTCCTTTTGTCCCACCGAGAATAACGATAGGTATGAATGTATTTTCAACTATTTCTCTAAAGGATTCTATATCCCCTGTATAAGGAATTTTAGTAATATCGGCACCTAACTCTGCTACAAGGCGTGCAGCATATGATATGTTGTCAGCCGTGTAATACTCTTTCAAGCCCAAACCCATGGGGATTGCCTCAACCATAACTGGTATGCCTGAAGAGGAGGCGGAGCTTATAAGTTGAGCTACATTTTTGCGTGTATCTTTTTCTCTTGGGTGACCCGTATAACACATTGTAACTAAAGCATCCGCATTTACTGTTTCCAAATCACTTGAATCAAAGCAAAGCATAGGTTCGGATTCGGTTGGTTTATTATGATAGACATTTTCCGTATCGGCGCGAAGGATCACGGTTTTATCTGCAAGCTCTTTTTGGTAGGTTTTTGCGACCCCAAAATTCACAATAAAGGCATCCAAGTAAGGTCCCAGATCTTTTATTATTTTACCAGGAGAAGTAAGACCCATAATAGGCATATAGGCTGGATGATCCATTGCTAATACTACGATTTTCCCATTTTTGAACATCGTATCCATATTATTTAATTTCCTTCAGCACTCGTTAATATTTGATCAATAGATCTTTTTTTAATTTGAGGATTCAAGGACCTAACGGTAGAAGTGTATCAACCAGGTATTTACCATTTATTAATGTTGCCGCATCAGGGTTTTTCTCAGCATTTGGCGATTCTTCTTCGATCATCACCCAGCCATCAAAATTATTATCCTGTAGCATTTTTATCAATCGCGGGAAATCCGTAATTCCTTTACCCATTGGGGCCCAGATGCCTTCAGATGTGATGTCTTTAAAATGTAGGTGCTTGATAACTGATATGTACTCTTGAAAAATAGTATATACATCCATTCCACCATTAACAATATGTCCTGAATCTGGACACCAGCCAATTACACTAGTATCAAGTCCGTCCAACAAAATCTTGTAATCTTCTTCTGTCTTGAATACCGAGCCTATTTCTGAATTAACGTGCACGGAGCAACTTATTCCCATATCATTAGCTCTCTTGGCAATACTATTGATGCAAGCCAGGCAGTTCTGCTGACGAACTATAAGGTCAGAACGGTCCTCTCCATCGTTATGGGAAAGCATTAAGTGTGAGTTAGGGAAATCTTGTAAAAACTCAAGTGTTTTATCAGATAACCACCGTTCTTTCTCATTCTCTTTAGGATTCCGCCAATCTCCAGGAATACACAATGCACCAAGTTCAAGAGATTCTTTTTCCAAGAGTTCTTTTGTTCGGTTCGTACTTTCAAAATATTTTCCCATCATAATCGGAACATCCGGTTCTATTCCCTTGAAACCTGCTTTTCTTATGATATTTAACATATGAGTCATTTTTCCGAGATATTTTTTTCCAGACATTTGCCAAGTATATAATTGAGACCCATATCGGATATTACTCATTGGTTTTTCCTTTCGAGATGAAAAAAAATTATTTTTCGAATTATTCTAGTAATGTAATTATATGTTTCTATTACCAATAGTACAAATAGAAAGAGGTAGAATCAAGATAGAGACCATATAAAAACAACTTCGTTAAAATAGTTCTATCTAAAGTCGGAGCGGGGAGATTTGAACTCCCGACCCCCTGGTCCCAAACCAGGTGCGCTACCGGACTGCGCCACGCTCCGCTAAATATAATTCAATACAATAATCTATAAAGATAATAATTATATTTTAGTTTGATGTGAACTTGATGGTGCAGCCTATTGCTTTTGTTGATGTCATTCCAACCTTTTTTCCAGCAATCATTGCATCTATTGCATCCATTAAGTAGTTAGTTTCAACCCTATTAGCTTTTGAATTATCATCAATTGCACCACGATATACGAGTTCACCTTTTTTATTGAATAAGAAGATATGTGGAGTCTTAGTTGCACCAAAAGCTGAGGCCAGTTTAGAACCTTTATCAAGAGTATAGAAAAAATCATATTTAGCCTTTTTAGCACGATTTTTCATGTCTTTTAAATTATCTCCGCTATTCCGTGTTCCCTCGTTTGAGTTAATAGCTACCATACCAACACCTTTTTCTTGGTATTCATTAGATACTTTAATGTAACGGTCTTCCCAAGCATCTACAAAAGGACAAGTGTTACAAGAAAAAACCACCAACAAACCGTTGTCACCCATTACATCATTAAGGCTGATATCTTTACCACTGATATCTTCCATTTTAACATTAGCAAGTGGAATTTTAGATCCAATCTCAAGCTCTGTTGCAAATGACGATACAAATAATAGAGGCAAAATTAATAGATTAATTTTTTTCACAATTTAACTCCTTCATTTAAGGCTTTGTTAATAGCTGCCAAAAATCTTGACTTTGGCTTTTTTGCTTCCCATAAATCTACAACACTTCCAGTATTTTTGTCATATACGATTGTAAAGGGTAATGCTCCAGACCAATTTTTATGAATACCATTGATGAAATCGTTATCTTTTTCATTTTTGATAAAAGAAATACCTTGAACACCTTGTCTTTTAAGATACTCTTTTGCTTTATCTTTATGTTCAAGAAAATCTGCTGAGACAAAAAATACTTTAGTTTCATCTGAAAATTGTTTTGATAATTCTACAATCATCGGGAATTCTTCAATACAGGGTACGCACCAAGTAGCCCAATAATTTACTAATACAGCTTTTTCACCTTTATACTCTTCTACAGCTGAAAGAATATCTTTGGCTGTTGCTTCTCTAAAATCCAAAGTTCCATTCGAACAAGAAATTGAAAAGAGGATAGCAATGGAGAAAATTATTACTTTCTGTAATTTCATTATGCAATATTCATTTAAGTATATATCCTGTCATACATTCAGGGCAATCTAATCTTCCTTCTATCTCTTCACTTAAGTTACTTAAATCCAGACCAAGAAAGGTACCATTCCAAAGTGATATTTTTGACCACCCTTTTTTTAGGTTTCCTCGGGCACCACGTTTTTTATTAAGGAATACACAATGAAGACTAGCAGCTACTTGAATAAGTCCTCTTAGTAAAATTTCCCAGTCATCTTCGGATTCATCACCAAGTTTTTGCCAGATTTCTTCCCATGATTCATGTGCATCCCAATACATACCACGATTGAATAAGTTGATCCCATTAGTAAAAAGAACTATATCTTTAGCTGAAAGTTCCGGTTCTAATAGAAAAAGATTTTCTTTAATTAATCGTTTTCTAGGAGCCACTAATTTCGAAGGGTATCAACTTCAGCTTTGGATTTTTCGGTTTCTTCTAAAAGACCTTGTGCCATTAATTTCCATTCACTTCTGTCAGGGGTTCTACCTAATTCCATGCGATAAAGTTTTCCTGTAGCTGTATCCATCATGTAATGCCAGTGTGTTCTATCTATGCTGAATGACTGGAGTTGGAAACGACCAGCAATACTGCTTTTTGACATTTCTTCCCGTAGGAATTCCTCAAGTTGAGAAAGATATACTTTAATGGAATCATCTTGAGGGTTTGATGTGGCTGTTACTATTGTGAAGGAAACAGCTAAAAGAAGTCCTGCAAAGAGTCCCCATCCATACTGTTTCATCTTATTTCTCCTTATTTTGTATTGATTAACGAGATTTTTCATATTCTTTCATTCTAAGTACAAAATCTTGTTCATCCTTTGCTCTGAGTAGTGGGCTTATTTTAATATTTTCTTCAAGCGTAATATTCTGAACCTGTCCATAGTCATGGCCAGGATAGATTCTTGTATTTTTTGGGAGGGTAAGAATTTTTTTTGTAATGGATTGGAAAAGTTGTCGTGTATTACTCATGGCTGAAATTGTTCTACCTGTTCGACCTACAAATACTGTGTCGCCACTGAAAAGCACATCTTCAGAATAAAAGCAGCAACTATCAGGTGTATGCCCTGGCGTATGTAAGGTTGTAAAACTAAGGGAACCAATTTTTAATTTTTCTTCATCTGATAAAACCCTTTTTTCTATCGATTTACGAGACACTTTTGAAACACATACTTCCATATTAGGAAATGATTTAGTGTATTCGCTAAGGTACATAATGTGATCGGAATGTAAGTGAGTAATTAGCAATTTCTGAGGGGATAAATCTTCTTTAATTATTGTAGGTTGAATATTGCTTAATGGCACAGCCGCATCTATGATCCCTGCCTCATTAGAGTATCCATCTGATAAAAGATAGGTAAGGTTATTATCGTATCCACCTTTAAATGTCCAAATTTTCAACTAGTAGTCCTTTACTGATTGTTATCAAATAATGTACGATCATGGCTAGTGCGAATAAATTAATTTATTACAAATTAATAAAGTCTAAAAAATGCTTCAATTATTTCAATGAANATTTGATTTTGTTTGAGTTTAGGGTTTGTTCCATTATGGTTCAAAGTAATTTGAAGGTTTATTTTTTTCTTCATCTTTAGAATTTCGTCTTTTCCTTTGTGCCCAATATCACTTAAACCCCATCCAATTACACTCAAAACCAATTTGATCTAGTCTATCACCCTTGTATTTTCCATTATTAAGCAAAACTTATCCATGGAAATTTCATAATAATGAATGTTTATAAATCATCTTTAGATGCTTCAAAACGCATCAATAGATATATTGTTTCAACATCATTGAAGAGAAGCTCATGGCTTAGCGATGAAACTGGTGCCAATGTATTTTTTAAATATGAGAATTTACAATATACGGGATCTTTCAAATTTAGGGGTGCGCTAAATAAATTATTTTCTCTTGCTGATGAAGAAAGGTCTAAAGGTATTATCACGGCCTCTACTGGGAATCATGGAGTTGCTATTGCACGGGCAATGTCAATACTAAAAATTCCTGGACTTATTTTCACACCTAGTAATGTATCAGAGTATAAACTTGAAAGAATAAAAAAATATGGTGTAGAAATAAAACAGTTTGGTAATGACTGTGTAATCTCAGAAAGAGAAGCACGAAAATTTTCTTCAATAAAGGGGATGAACTATATTTCTCCGTATAATGATACTGATGTAATTGCAGGGCAAGGAACTATTGGTATAGAATTGTTAGAACAATGCCCACATGCTGATAGCATTTTCATTTCTCTTGGTGGCGGTGGATTAATATCTGGGATAGCAGGCTCTATTAAACAAGAGGATAAAAATGTTAAGATTGTAGCATGTTCTCCAGAAAACTCTCCTGTTATGCATAAATCCATAAAGGCAGGAAGAATTTGTAATATTGAAACTAAACCAACACTTTCAGATGGTACAGCTGGTGGGGTTGAAGAAGGTTCTATAACTTTTGAGTTATGCCAGAAATTGATCGATGATTATATCCTAGTATCAGAAGAAGAAATAGTATTTGCATTAAAATCATTTATGGAGAATGAAAACTTAGCTATTGAAGGATCCGCTGCACTTGCTATAGCAGGCTTTTTAAAACAATCAAATAAATGGATAGGAAAAAACGTTGTTATAATACTTTGTGGTGGGAATATCAGCAGAAAACAATTAAAGGAAATTAGTTAATTAGATATTAGAAGAAACCATATTTTATTGACCATTTAACAATAATTAATATCCTAAAAAGGAGAAAATAAATAATGAGATTTAATACATTTGAGCTCGAGAGAAATATGTCAATATGGGAGCATAAGGTGGACTATAATCTCTCAGAGAGCGGTGTCCATCCTCTAAGTATAAAACAGATTTTAACCAATGAAGAATTTGAAGAATTATCAAACATGGAACTTTACTATCCAGAGGCTAATGGTTCGTTAGAACTAAGAGAATTAGTAGCAAAATTTTACCCTGACACAACACCTGAAAATGTGCTAATAACAAATGGTTCAGCGGAGGCAAACTTCCTCTGTACCATGACTGTTTTGGAGACTGGAGATGAATTGATCTATATGGTACCAAATTATTTGCAGATTGGAACCCTAGCCGAAAGCATTGGTGTAGAAGTAAAGCCTATAAAGCTTCGTCNTGAGTTTAATTGGCAAATAGATTTAGATGAATTGAATTCGCTAATTACTTCAAAGACAAAAATGATTGCAGTTTGTACCCCTAATAATCCAACGGGTGCAATCATGTCAGCTGAATCGATGTCAGAAGTCCGACGTATAGCTGAGGAATATGACCTTTATTTACTTTCTGATGAGGTTTACCGCGGTGCGGAATTATCTGGAGTAGAATCTGACAGCATGTATACGGGAAGGCAGAAGGATATAATTAATTCTGGATTGTCTAAAGCGTATCGTCTTCCTGGACTCCGGCTTGGATGGACAGTTGCCGACCCAAGTACAATATGGGATTGTTGGAAGCTTCACGATTATACTACTATTTCAACAGGTATAATCAGTGATTTTATTGCTAGTAGAGTATTACAGCCAAAGCGGAGGAAGCAACTGCTTGGTAGTACAACAGATTTTTTGAATGAAAATCTTAAGATCTTAAAAAATTGGATTAAGGGTCAAGAAGATCTTTTTACTTTAATTGAGCCAGAAGCTGCTGCGATTGCTTTCCCAAAGTATAATCTTGAAATCCCTTCTGTTGATTTAACAAAAAAAGTTAGAGATAAAAAAAGTGTACTAGTTATGCCTGGAAAATGGTTTGGGATAGATGGTCATATAAGAATTGGTTTTGGAACTCCAGCGGATTATCTAAAAAGAGGACTTGGTAGAATGGAAGAGTTATTATTAAGTCTTCGGTAATCCTTAGTA
Source organism: Fidelibacterota bacterium (assembly GCA_002715465.1). Next base: position 11,750 of record PAYY01000017.1, read on the forward strand.
TATTAAATACTATTCAAACTCATTTGTATTGCTGCAATTATAACAGATACAATTACAATAAAACGATACGGTTTTTCAGGAATTTTTTTTACGATCCAAACTCCCATAAAAGCTCCAAGGACAATGGCGGGAATTAAAGTTAAGTCAAGTAGAAAAGTTTTTGCATCTATAGTTTTCCAAATGNAAATATGAAAAGGAAGTTTGAACAAATTTACCATTAAGAAAAACCAGGCTCCAGTTCCAATGAATCTATTTTTTCTTAAACCCATAGAGAGAAAATAGATTGACATTACTGGCCCTGCTGAGTTGCCAATCATTGTTGAAATTCCTGCAAAGGTACCAGTAACGAATGAAAGTGTAAGACCTGGCTTAACCTTTAGTCTATCATTCATATTAATAGCCATGAGGAAGGCACCTAGTATTAATATAGTTGCCATTAGAAAAGCGAAGTGAGTATCACTAATATTATCTCCAATAATGATTCCAAGGAATATGCCAAAGATGGTACTTGGAGATAGTCTCATTATCATTCTCATATCTGCATCTCTATGATAAAACCACACACCAAATACGTCAGCAAATATTAAGAGGATAAGCACAATTCCTGTTGAAGGTTTTGCTCCGAAAATACCAGCCATAATTGGTACGGCCAACATTCCGAAACCACCTAGCCCTGTTTTTGCCATTCCAAATGCGACACTACTAATTAAGATTAGAAAGATTTCGGGAATTTGGAGTGAATAGCTATTATAGATTTCTAGCATTAATTAAACTTACTTAAAGTAATTTTGATTTAGACAAATTAGTTTTACTAATTGATATCCTTGTTTCACATTATATATTATAAGGGGTTTTTATATGATTGATAAGTTAAACTGGTCAAATATAAATGTAGAAGAAGTGAATTCTTCCTTAAAGCGCCAGATTATTTATGGAAAAAATATCATGGTAGCAAAAATGAAAATTAAAGAAGGATTCATTGTGCCACTTCATTATCATGAAAATGAACAACTTTCTCAAGTTATATCAGGTTCGATTAGATTTTGGTTTGGAGAGAATCGAGAAAAAACCTTAGACTTATTCGCTGGAGAAATAGTGGTTATTCCTGGAAACCTTCCACATGAAGCATTAATGTTGGAAGATGTAGAAGTTGTGGATACTTTCTCACCACCTAGGCAAGACTGGATTGATGGTTCAGATGATTATATAAGAAATAAATGAATTTAAATTTAAAAGATAGAGTAGCTCTAATTCTTGCTTCCAGTAAAGGTCTTGGTAAAAGTATAGCCTGTGGATTAGTACAGGAGGGAGCTAAGGTTGTAATTTGTGGAAGAGATGAAACAACCCTTTTTTCTACTGCAGAGGAAATGAGGAATGATACAGGTTCGGAAGTTCTTCCAATACCTTGTGATATTTCAAGGATTTCAGAAAGAAAAAACCTAGTTGATTTAGCTATGAAAAAATGGGGGCGAATTGATATCTTGGTCACTAATACTGGAGGTCCACCAACAGGACAGTTTGAGCAATTTAATCTGAATGATTGGGAGCAAGTTTTCAACCATCTTTTTTTAAGCGCTACGGATATTATAAAGAGAGTATTGCCAAGCATGAAAAAGAATGGTTATGGTAGGATTTTAACCATAACATCTATGACAGTAAAACAGCCAATAGAGAATCTGATAACTTCCAATGCAATCAGAACGGGCCTTGTTGGATTTGTAAAAAGTCTATCTAATGAAGTTGCAAGTACAGGTATAACTGTTAATAATATCATGCCAGGTTGGACAATGACTGATCGATTAAAGCAATTAATATCAGATAATCCTAATTTTGCAAAAGCTATAGACTCTATACCAATGAAGAGATTTGGCACGCCTGAAGAGTTTGCCTCAGCAGCTATATTCCTTGTAAGTGATAAGGCAAGTTATATCACAGGTGTTTCTTTACCTGTAGATGGTGGTTGGATTAAAGGAATTTAGGTGGATATCAATTTTTCTATGACACTGAAGATTGGACAATAGGTACAGGTTTAAAATTAGGATTAGGTAGTAGAGAGATTATTATTGATCTTTCTTGTTCAAATTTTTATTGTGATTTTCAACAGATTGAATCGATCCGTCCTTATTATAATAAATCCATTTTCCATTTTTTTCTCCATTTAAATAATTGCCTTCAGCCCATTTGTTACCATTTTCATACCAATAAATCCTCTTTCCATTTAACTGCCCATTAATAAAATGAGCTTCCCTTTCTTTTACTCCAACTTTATTCCACCATATCCATTTACCGTCCTGTTTTCCTTCTTCATACATTCCTTCAAATTCTTTTTGACCATTGTTATACCAGGAAGTTAATTTTCCATCTACTTTACCATTTTTAAATGAGGCCACATTTTTTTTCTTTCCATTATCAAAATATTCATAAGCAAATAGCCATTCATCAGTAAGTAATCCGTCTATATATAATCTTTCTTTGGTTTTTTCTCCATATAAATTCCAATCGGTTAATTTCCCATGTTCAATTCCATTATTATATTTTCCTTGGAATCTTTTTTGACCATTGTCATACCAATAAGACCATGATCCATGCACCTGACCATTTCTGTAAGTTCCTTCATATTCTTTGATGCCGTTTTCATACCAACCTTTGCCAATACCATTGGATTTCCCTTTTTTCATTTCTATGATTGAAAGTATCTGACCATTTTCATGCCATCTTTTTAATTCTCCTTCAAGCATTTCATTTTTATAAAAACCTTCATTCTTTTTTTGTCCATTTTCATACCAGTGAATGAATAGAGAATCTTGTTTTCCATTGTCAAATGTTTCTTGAATTTCCTTTTGCCCAGTTTCATACCATTGAGTAAATGTTCCGTCTGGTTTTCCTTTGTTGTATGTTCCTTCCTCTAATTTATTGCCATTAACATACCATTTTGTAAATTTCCCATCTTTTTGCCATTCACTTGAAGAGCCTTCTTCTTCTTTGTTACCATTTTCATACCAGCGAACCCATCTTCCATATGCTTCCCCTTCTTTATAGGTTCCTTCAAATCTCTTTTGTCCATTTTCATACCAAGTTATTAATTCTCCATCTAGTTTGCCTTTGCTGTAACTTGCTTCTCTTTCTTTTTGGCCATTTTCAAACCATTGAATTAGTAATCCGTCTAAATTATTATCCTTATAAGTTTCCTGTCTTTCTTTTTGGCCATTTTCAAAATAGGAAAAATTAAATGACCATTTTCCTAGCAACTCACCATTTTGATAGAGATGCTCTGAAACCTTTTCACCATTTTCATTCCAGTAGATCCATTTACCATTTGGGAATCCATCTTTATAGCGATTTTCATAATATTTATCACCATTTTCGAATTTTTCAATTACAATCCCAGTATAAGGTTGCGTTTTTCCTTTCCTAAAAAAAACTCCATCTCTTTCTTCAATTTCATTTTCACTTATAGATCGAGAACAACTCGAAAAAAGGAATAGTAAAAAGAAAAGAAAAAATGTCGAATATTTATTGTTATTTGAAGTAGCTAGCATTTTTGAATCTAATAATTTTCTTTCCGAGAAAACTAATTTGTCTAAGTCCAATTAACTATATAAAATAGCAATTCAAAGAATTTATTGACAACTTTGTTTCTATAAATATTTATGATTTTAGTAAACTATCCAAATTCAATTATTAACTTCTAGGTTTGGAACCAATCTTTTCTTAGCATCTATTTATGTTGTGATTTAAAACCATAAGTAGGAAATGGGATTGTTTAACGTATTCTTGGATCTTAGTATGATGTCTTTTAATAGTTTACTTGGGAATAATNTGATGCGGAATTTTGTATTAAATATTTTTATTGTTTTAGGATTTTTAATTATAACAGGTTGTAATAGAGGAAATGAAAAAAAATCTGATATAAGTACGAAAGTAGATCAAATGAATTCCATCAAGTTTTTAGATGTCACTATCGAATCGGGTTTAGGTGATTTTTTACATGCGAATGGAGCATTTGGAGAAAAATGGTTTCCAGAACCTATGGGAGGGGGAGGAGGATTTATTGATTATGATAATGACGGATGGCAAGACATATTATTAGTACGAGGAGGAACTTGGCCTGGAAGAAGCGCTAAGAACATTCCGGTTCTTGCACTTTATAAAAATAACGGCGATGGTACGTTTTCTGATAAAACATTAGAAGCAGGCTTGAAAGAATTTTCAACTTATGGTCTTGGTATAGCTGTTAGCGATTATGACAATGATGGTGATGAAGATTTTCTTCTTACAACGCTTTCTGAAAATATGTTTTTTCGTAATGATAATAGTAAGTTCATAGAAATTGGAAAAGAATCAGGTATTGCTAATGGTGCTAGGCTAAGCACATCGGCTATATTTTTTGATGGTGATAAAGATGGTTGGCTTGATCTATATATTGGAAATTATACCCGATGGTCTCCTGAGACGGATATTTGGTGCTCATTTCAAGGAAAAAAAGGATATTGTACACCTAATATATATGATGGTGAAGCTAGCAGATTCTATAAAAACAACGGTGACGGCACTTTTTCTGATCGGACTAAGGAAGCTGGCTTTCTTCCTGCTCCAGGGAAAACACTTGGTGTAGTAGAAATTGATTATAATAAAGATGGATGGTCTGACTTGGCGGTTGCGAATGATTTAGAGCATAATTTACTTTATGTTAATAATAAGGATGGTTCCTTTTCAGAGAGGGGTCTTGAGGCTGGAATAGCTGTTGACGAGACAGGAAGTGCTCGTGCTGGAATGGGTATTGATGCTGGGCCAGTAGATAGGAATAATGAAGTTTCTATTTTTGTAGGAAATTTCCAAGATGAAATGATTGGTGTATTTAGGCATATGGGAAATGGCTTTTTTATGGATCGTGCTGCTATTTCAAATATTGGTAGACCAAGTTTGCAAATATTAACCTTTGGTCTTTTTCTATTTGATGTTGACTTAGATATGGATCTTGACTTACTTGCTTTAAACGGTCATATCCAAATTGAGATTGAACAGAGGCAGGATGGATTTCAGTTTCGTCAATTACCTCATCTATATCTTAATCGTGGCTCAGGAACTTTTGATCTTTTGAAGGCTTATGATAGTTCTACTATTGGAAAGCCTATAGTAGGTAGGGGTGCTGCTTACGCAGATTATGATAAGGATGGAGACTTAGACGTATTGGTTACTGAAAATGCTGGGCCAGTATTTTTATGGAGGAATGAATTAAATCAACCAAATTCCAAACCTGCCAGAAATTATCTTAGGTTTAAACTTTTATCAAATAAAGGCAATCGAGATGCAATAGGTAGCGAAATTGGTGTAAAAATAGATGGAAAATGGAATTACCGTAGAGTCAAGGCGGGTTCTTCATATCTATCACAATCAGAGAAAATAATAACTTTCGGGTTGTCTAATTCATTAGATTTTGATTCTGTTGTTGTAAAATGGTCTAATGGTGAAAAAGAATATTATTCAAACCTTCCCATTAATGAAGAAGTTACAGTCAAGCAAAAAAAATAAAAAAAGAGCTTGACTATGATTTAAAGCTTTTACTAAAATTGAAAAAAATAGCTGCAATCCGGGGTTAAGGCTAGGATTGTATCCTATAAAAAAATTGAAAATAAGTAAGGGGTAATGAAATAATGCGTAAATCAATTTCTATTATTATGTTGATGTTTGGCCTATTACAAGCTCAGCAGGTTTCTGTTAGTGGAACTGTGACTGCTGGACCATCTGGAGAAGGTCTTGTAGGTGTAAATATTTTAGTTCAAGGAACATCCCAAGGTACAACAACGGATGCTGATGGTGGTTATACTATCAATAACGTTGCGTCAGATGCTGTATTGGTATTTTCTTTCATAGGATATGAAACAGCTGAGGTTAACGTCAATGGTCGTTCTAATATTGATGTTGCATTAGCCATTGATGTTCTTATGGCTGGTGAAGAATTAGTTGTCACAGGATATAAAACTGAGCGGAAAGTTGATCTGACTGGTGCTGTTTCTGTTGTAGACTTAGAGCCAGTTGCTAATGCAACTAAATCAAGTCCTCTAGAAGCACTTCAAGGTCGAGTTCCTGGTGTTTATATTGAACAAAGTGGACGAGCCAGTGGTGAAGTAGCGAGTCTTCTTGTACGTGGTTTAAATACTCTTGGAAATAATAATCCTCTTTTTATTATTGACGGTGTTCCAACTACTAGTCCAGATGTATTCGCTAGTATGGATGTAAATACTATTGCTTCTGTTCAGGTTCTTAAAGATGCGTCTGCTTCTTCCATTTACGGTGCTAGAGCTGCAAATGGTGTTATCATTGTAACTACTAAGTCCGGTGAAGTAGGAAAAGTAAAAGTAAACTTTTCCTCTAAGACAATGTCGTCCAACTATGGAAGAAGAGATACTCCTCTTACAGCTGAGGAAAGAGGTCGGGCTATGTGGCAAGCTTCTATGAACGATGGAACTGATCCTGCCGCTCATGCTGCTATTTATACTTATGACTGGAATGGTGATTATGATAACCCTCAGTTAAATAAAGTTAATATTGTGGAATGGGTTTCTGGTGACGCTTCTTCTAATATGAAAGCTCAGGGACCTGTTGGAACTGATTGGCAAGATGCAGTTTATCGTACTGGTCAAATGACAGATAATAATATTACCATTTCAGGAGGTACTGAAAACAGTCAAGCTCTTCTGGGGCTTGGTTATTTGAAATCTCAGAGTGTCATGAAATATCAAGACTTTGAAAAAATGACTATGCGTCTTAATTCTACCCATAAAGTAGCAAATGGTCTTTTAACAGTAGGTCAAAACCTAACCTTAGCTACAACAAGTGAAGTACCTGAGCCTACAGATTTGGGTGGCGCTGGTATGTTTGGTTTGGCAAGGTCAATGCAAGCTACGTTGCCTGTTTATACTGAGAGTGGAGATTGGTCTGGTCCTCTTGGGGCTGGTTATTCTGATAGAAATAGTCCTCTTCACATGCTTTATATTCACAGAAAAAATCGTGATAACAGAAGAAAAGCCTTTGGTAATGTTTTTGCGGAAATTTCTCCTATAGAAAACCTCAGAGTAAGATCAAGTTTCGGTCTAGACTATACCAATTCGCATGATTGGTGGGTCGAAGAAACATATCAAACAGGCTTCCTAGGTCGTTCAGTTAACAGTTTAGATGAGTTGAATGGTGATCGTATCAACTGGACTTTTTCAAACACTGCAACATATGACCTAGAATTTGGTGATAGTAGAGCAAGTGTTCTCGTTGGTACGGAAGCTATTAAAGAGAATTATCATTACCAGAGGGGTTACAAAGAGAACTTTGTCTTGAATGATGATTATGATTATATATTAAATATGAGTGCAGGTACTGGTTTGCAGACTGTCCAAGGTACAACTACTGGCTACCAGCTTCTTTCATATTTTTGTAAAGTAAACTATGCATTTTCTAACAGATATTTAGCATCAGCAACCTTGCGTTATGATGGCTCTTCTCGATTTGGTTCAGATAATGCTTGGGGTGCTTTCCCAGCTTTTACATTGGGTTGGAGAATTAATAATGAGCCTTTTTTCACAGTTGATGCTATTTCTAACCTAAAACTTCGGGTTGGTTACGGAAAAGTTGGTAATCAGGAAATTGGTAATGAAGCTCGTTTTGGTCTTTATAAGCCAAATTATTCTGCTATGGGTGACCTTCGATCCCCAGAATGGACAGCTACATGGTTGGGTCAGGGCACAGCATATGATTTAAATGGTGTTAATACTGGAACCCTTCCATCAGGTTTCTCAAAGGAGCAAACTGGTAACTCTGCATTGAAATGGGAAACAACGGAAGAGATTAATGTTGGTATTGACTATGGCTTTAATGATGAAAAAATCTTTGGTTCATTTGATTACTTTACTCGTGAAACAAAGGATATTCTAATTAAACCTCCAAGTCCTGCCGCAGCAGGAGAAGGTGCCGAACGTTATGAGAATGGTGCTACTATAGAAAACTCGGGTTTTGAGTTTACACTTGGTATCCGTGGTGATGCCGGTGGATTCTCATATAATATTACGGGTCTTGTATCAGCGGCTGAAGATAAGATTACTTATTTGCCAGATGCTGTCGTCAAGGCTTATGCAGGTAACGTAGAACAAACAATTATCGGACGTTCTCAGACATCTATTTTTGGTTATGAATCGGATGGTATATTCCAGAATCAAAGTGAAGTAGATGGTCATGCTGAGCAGATTGGTAAAGGGGTAGGAAGAGTAAGGTATGTAGATAGAAATGGTGATGGTAAAGTCGATTCTTATGACCAAACATGGTTGGGAACTACTTTGCCAATAGCTGAGTATGGTATAAACGTAGAACTTCGCTATAATGATTTTACACTTACTTCGTTTATGTCGGGAATTCATGGTCAATATAGAGGCGATTCATACATTGGTTTTAATACGAGAGTATCCAATGGTATGAACTTTGGTAAATCCGCTCTTACTGAAACCTGGACAAAGCAAAATCCTGATAGAACGCAGCCAGCTTTATCATTAGTTGGTCCAAATGATGAAGGACGGACAGCTTCGCGTACTATAACAAACCATTCTTATTTTAAACTCAGGAATGTGCAGCTAAGTTGGCGTGTACCAGCTGAGTTAAGGTCTAGCTTGGGTATTCCACCAATTACTTTATATGTAATGGGTGAAAATCTTTGGTTGACATACCAAAAAACAGGCGAGAGAAAATTCTGGGGCCAAGATCCTGAGTCTCGTGGTGGATCTGGTACTAGAGATACAATTATTGATAGAGGTCAAGCCAGATCTCCAATTCCAACAAGAATTAGCTTTGGCTTAAACTGGGATTTATTCTAGGGCCCACAGCCTGTTGATTAACAATTTAAATGAGGATGAAAAACCAAATGAAACATTCTAAAATAGTTTTGACAGTTCTTAGTGCATTTATTATGACATCTTGTTCTGAGGACTTTCTTGATTACAAACCTAAAGGTACGGTTAGTGGTGAACAGTTAACCACAGCTGAAACAGTTGATGGTCTTGTCACTGCAGCTTATGCAATGATGGGTAATGATTTCTGGACCCGTGCCCATTCCCATATGTGGTTTTGGGGAAGTGTGCGTGCCGAGGATTCTTTCAAAGGAGGCGGTTCTGTTGCTGACCAATATCCCTATCATAGATTAGAGGTTCATTCATTAATTACTACGGATGAAAGTCGCTGGGATTGGAATTGGCAGGAAATATTTGATGGGATTCACCGTGCTAATGAGGCGTTAAGAAAGCTTAATGCACTAGAAGAGTCATGGGATCTTTTAGAACAAAGAAAAGCTGAAGCTCGTTTCGTTAGAGGCCATTTTTATTTTGTGGCAAAACGAATCTTTAAAAGACTTCCTTGGATTGATGAAACAGTCGAATTTGCTGATATTAAAACGGTAGGAAATCAGGAATTATCGGATCAGGAATTATGGGATAAAATTGCCGCTGATTTCCAATTTGGCGTTGACAATCTTCCCGCTGTTCAAGCACAAGTAGGGCGTGTAAATAAATACGCAGCTACAGCATATCTTGCAAAGACAAAATTGTACCAAGCTTATGAACAAGATGCGAGCCATAATGTTACAAACGTAAATACAGGTAAACTTGCCGAAGTTATTTCACTCTGTGATGTTATTATTAATTCTGGTGCATTTGCTCTTCATGATGATTTTGGTAAGAATTTTGTTCCAGAGTATGAAAGTGGTGTGGAAAGTGTATTTAGTATCAGGTATTCTATAGAAGATGGAAC
>PAYY01000018.1 GCA_002715465.1 Fidelibacterota bacterium
TTGGGAGATATTTGTTGAAACAGATGGAATGTACGATATAAGTCTTAGAAGATGGCCAAGAGAGTTTAATTTTCCTATTACATCTCAACCTCAAGTACCGGTAGATCTAAAAGATTTTTTTTATTTTTCTTCTAGTTCATCCTATGCGTCTACAAATGATAAAAGTAAAAAGATTTCTGCTACTCAAGCGCAGTTAAATATTGCTGGTCAACATTTAGTTAAACATATTCCAGATAATATTTTAGGAAATGCTGGAATTAATTATGACATAACGGAAAATGGAGAAATAACTGCAGTGAACTTTCGCCTCCGTTTAATGAAAGGAAGCACTAAACTTAGTGCATGGTTTGTAAACGGAAGAGATGATGGGGATATAGCAGGGGCTTATTACGTATATATAACAAAGTTATAAATTCTATTCTTAAATATTTTTAATAGATTTTATGGATTGATGTTTATGACGCTTAAAAAAGAAAAGGAGATAGCATGAGTATATCAAAGCTAATTATATCTTTTTGTTTATTCTTTGCTGGTATTTTATCTGCTGGGGACAAAGAAGATATTGTTAATCAGATTATTGCTGAGAATAATTATGCAAATAAAAACAATAGAACTATGGATATATATTCAAAAGATGGAGCTCTAGAGTTCTGGTCAAGTGGAGGGCTTTTGAATAAGGTTGGAGCAGAAGGTAGGATTAATGAATTTGACAGCTTTAATATGAATGTTAAACATGTTGAAGTAGTTATTCTTGTTCCAAAAAAGGCAGCGGTAGCGATGTATTATTCGGAAGGTTCAATGACTCCTGAAGGTGCTAATCCGGTAAGCCATTATTTGACACGTGTTACACAGGTATTTGTTAAAGAAAACGGTGAGTGGAAAGTGAGAGCTTCTCATTGGTCTCCCATTATCGGAGGAGCTGGTACTAGTCAAACGGCTACGAACTGAATTACCCTAGCACAACTGATACGTATTTTGATATGACGAGAGCCCCCCTTAGTAAAAAAAGGGGGGGTGTGGCAAGTGCGCCAGGGAGGAATCGAACCCCCAACCAATGGATTAAGAGTCCACTGCTCTACCAATTGAGCTACTAGCGCAAATTCCAATTTGATTGATGACAAACGTCGCATGCAAAACGAATCGAAGCAAGTTCCCGATTCTTAGTGTATACGTAAATGCATTCGTAATTTAAGCATACGTTCGATTTAGAGCTAAGCTCCTTACTTAATCCTTACCATTAATTGAATAATTTTGTAGATGCCTGAAAATGGATGTCTTAATATTTTTCTTACTAGTTCCTATGGGAATTTGGTTTGCAAAAGAAGATATTGTAGAGTTCCTTCTATTTTTTGGCTTCATTTGGTTTTTATATTATGTAGGTACAGGTAATCATTTAGTTGTTGATGCTATGATTAAAGAATTTTAGAATAGCCCGATAATCATTAATAATGGAGGTAAAATTATGAAACTTGCTTTTGAGAAAGAGGGTAATTTCAATTATCTTGCAATCATTGGTTTAGCTTTATCTATTGCTTCACTTTTTAGTTATTTCATATTGGGAAACGATTCAGTATCTCAAGCTAAAGATAAAAATCATAGTTTTGGTATTGATACAAAAATCCACGATCATACTGGTGAGTATGCTGATCCATTTCACGACCATTAATTATATAATCGGTTGTTTTTTAAATAGAGAGTCCTTGGCTTATCTCAATTCCACCGAAGTTTTTAGTAAATGTTATTGCAACTTTCAATTAGTGAAGATCGATGATAAAAATAGTAAATACCGACAAACTATTGGTAATTCTGTAATTGAATGATTAAAATGTTTACCATTATATGTCAAAGTTTACATTAAATATCAATGGTGAAAAAAAACAGGTCGATGTTGATCCCAACACTCCTCTCCTATGGGTTCTTAGAGAAGAACTTGATTTAGTTGGTACAAAGTATGGATGTGGAATGTCTCAATGTGGTGCCTGTACTGTTCATCTAAATGGTGCAGCTGTTAGATCTTGTGTTTTCCCAGTTTCAGCGGTCGTTAATCAACCCATAACTACTATTGAAGGTCTATCAGAGGACGGTGATCATCCTGTGCAAAAGGCATGGCTAGAAGAAGATGTTGCCCAATGTGGTTATTGCCAGTCTGGACAAATTATGAGTGCGGTTGCTCTTCTGAATAATAATTCTAATCCAACTGATGAAGATATTGATTTGGCGATGAGTGGAAATATTTGCCGATGTGCAACCTATATAAGAATTAAAAAAGCAATTAAAAAGGCATCTAAGCTCTAAAACCACTAAAAAATGACTGTTATCAAAACAAAAGTAGGAAGAAGATCTTTTCTAAAAACATCAGCAGCTGTGGGTGGCGGTTTAATGATAGGTTTTAATTGGCTAGTAAGTTGCAAAACATTAAGCCCGAAAAAGAAAGGTGTATCTATCCCAGAGGAATGGTTTGACATTAATGGGTATATTAAAATAGGGGATACGGGGATGGTCACAATATATTCTCCAAACCCTGAAATTGGTCAAAATGTGATGACATCTATGCCAATGATTGTGGCGGAAGAGCTAGATGTTCCATGGGAAAATGTGATAGTGGAGCAAGGTGCGTTAGATGAAGATTCCTTCAGAAATCCCCAGATGGCAGGAGGAAGTAACTCCATCAAGCGTGGTTGGGATCCACTCAGAATGGCCGGTGCTGCAGGAAAGTGGATGCTCCTAGAAGCTACTGCAAAAGAATGGGGTATTTCCGTTAATAATTTATCTGCTAGCAATGGCATGATAACAAAAAAGACTGGGGATAGGAAAATTGGCTATGGTCAAATCGCTTCAAAAGCGGTTGGCATAGATGTGCCTAAACAGCTGACCCTAAAAAAGAAAAAAGATTATAAACTGATTGGAACATCGCAAAAAAATGTTGAGGGTTCGAAAATTGTTACTGGCAAACCTCTTTTTGGTCTTGATTTTAAACGTGAGGGTATGCTAATAGCAGCAATCGAGCATCCACCTGCATTTGGAATGAAGGTTAAGAGTTTTAATAAAAAAGAAATAAAGGGTATGGATGGTGTTGTTGATGCTTTTATTATTGACAGCACTTTACCTAAGAAAAGATGGAATGGTACAAATGCATTTCCTCAAATAATAGCAATTTTGGGCAAAACTACTTGGCATGTAATGAACGCCAAAAAGATGTTGAGAGCGACATGGGATAATGTGGGTGAACTTGAAACTTCGGAGATGCATGAACAAAGATTGATCAAAGATATAGAAACCGGAAAAGTAGACAGGATGCGAAAAGATGGAGATCCTGATTCTGCATTCGCTAATGCTGAAAAAGTTATTGAACGAACCTATACGGCTCCATTTATACCTCATAACCCAATGGAGCCAATGAACTTTTTTGCAAACGTCAAAGATAATTCAGCTGAATTGATAGGTCCTACACAAACGCCCAAAGCTATGCAAGAGGCCGTATCTTCAATGCTAAACATTCCTCAGAAGAATATATCTATTAAAATGACAAGAATGGGTGGAGGGTTTGGTAGAAGGTTGTATACACATTTTGGATTGGAAGCTGCTGCTATTTCTAAAAAAATTGGTGTACCGGTAAAAATGGTTTATACTCGTGAAGATGATATGACGCAAGGCACCTACCGTCCTGCTTATCGTTCGGTTTACAAAGCTGGCCTAGATAAAAATAATAATTTAATTGCTTTTTCAGTTAAAGGGGTTGGTTTGCCAGATGGACCAGTAATACCTGATAGATTTCCTGCAGGCGCCGTTGATAATTATATAGCTGAAAGCAAAGAATCTTACACCAATATTTCTACTGGCGCATGGACAGCGCCAAGCTCAAACTTTACAGCTGGAGCTGAGCAGTCATTTCTTGATGAGGTAGCTGAATTGGCCCAAAAAGACCCGATTGATTTCCGGTTAGAGCTTTTTAATAAAGCTATTAAGAATCCTGTTGGCAAAAAATATGATTATGATGCTAATAGATATGCTGGTGTTTTGAAGCTGGTTAAAGAAAAATCTGGTTGGGGTAGGGGCTCATCAAGAGTTAATAAGGGCGTAGCAGCTTATTTTTGCCACAATACCTATGTAGCCGTTGTAATGGAGGTAAGGCTTAATAATAATCAACCAAAACTGCAAAAAGTTTGGTGCGGTGTAGATTGTGGCATAGTAATAAATAAAGAAGGTGCCACTAACATGATTGAAGGTCGTATAATTGATGGTATTGGGCATGCCATATATAGCGAACTAAAATTTGAAAATGGATCATCTATTCATAAGAATTTTGATACATATAATTTTATTAGGCATAATGAGTCACCATCTGAAATTGAAGTTTTCTTTGTAGAAAATGAGATTGCACCAACAGGTTTAGGTGAACCCAGTTTGCCACCTGCTATCGGGGCATTGGCCAATGCATTATACAAAGCAACGGGAATTAGATTTTATCATCAGCCATTTTCTAAAAATTACGAAATTTCTTTCAGCTGAATATCATATCTTTTTAGCAGTTCTTTAAAATTACTTAGAATAATCTGATGTATCTCTTATGTAATATCTGTAACACTCTATCAGTAACCATTCGATAAATAACTAAGTATTTTACTAATCTCAAAATAAGATTATAACCCACTACAAATTGAGTTTCTAACTCTATTGTTAAAAAAAGTTTCCTCAGCTAATTTTCGATAGAGAGTAAAATCCAAACAAAATATTTGCTGTAATTTTTAATGCAAAAAGAAATGTTGTTAAAAAAATATATTATATTGACAATAATATATAAATATGTTTACAATTAATCAAAATTTAAGAGTTAAATATTTACAAACTTAGGAATTATGCGACAGTCTCCAATCAGAAGATATATTCTCAACAATCTTTCTCAGCATCATAAAGACATTGTAAAAGCTGCTGTTAGAAAATTTGGGCTCTCTCGTCAAGCAGTTCTTAGGCATATGAAAGTACTTATACTAGATGGAAAAGTTGAGGCTCATGGGAGAACAAGGGATAGATATTATGTCCTTAAGCCTATAGTTAATGAGCTATTTGAATTTGATATTTCTTCATCTTTTGATGAAGATGTAATTGGAAGGCGTCATATATATCCTCATTTAAAAGATTGTCCATTAAATATTCGGAAAATATGTGAATATGGATTTTCACAAATTATGAATAATGTGATTGTTCATTCAAAGGGAAAAACTTGTAAGGTTCGATTTTTGATTAATGAGGAAAGTATTAATTTAAAAATTCGGGATGACGGAAGTGACGGTTTGCTATCTAGGATTGCATCAATATACAATTTAGATGATCCTTTCTGTGGGGCGCTTGAATTGACAAAAGGTAAAGTTTCTACAGACTTCAAGCGTCATACTGGAGAAGGTATTTTTTTTGTTTCGCGTTTGTTTGATTCTGTAATTATTAGATCAAATGGTTACAGTCTTAAGCATAATCTAGAAAAAAATAACTGGAAGCTAAATAACTCTGAAAAAGATATTAAAGGAACTAGCATTTCACTCCATATTAAAAAAACTTCGGATCAAACTTTTGAAGATACTATGGCGAAGTTTTCGTCAAAGCCTGATGGATCTCGTTTTGATAAGACATTCATTCCTGTCAATTTAGTACGAGTAGGATCCGAAACTTTAATGTCTCGTGGGCAAGCACGACGTTTGCTTCGACGGTTAAATGAATTTAAGGAAGTAGTTTTTGATTTTGCCAATGTTCATACTATTGGACAACCTTTTGCTGATGAGGTTTTTAGAGTATTTCCCTCTGATCACAAAGAAACAAAGCTTTCAATCATTAATTCAACAATAGAAATAGACACAATAATCAAACGCGTAAAAAATAACAGTCAGTCCAATGCTAAAGATAATGGCATACTATATGATGAATAATGAAATTGTTTTGAAGAAAATATGCAATGTTATTCTTAAGTGTTTCAATGTTAATTTCTATTCTCACATCGCGGGACATTCTGAAGCAGACAATTTGCTACATTTAAGTTTTATCCAGCTACCATTGTAGCTGGCAGTTTATATAAGGATAGGCCTTGGTCGGTTAAAAATGTAACTGACGGGGCGGAGCCACATCTAGGAATAAAAAATATGCTAATTAATAAAATAGAAAATAAAACAGCGCGAGTTGGAATTATAGGTTTAGGCTATGTTGGCCTTCCTCTTGCTGTAGGATTTGCTAAGGCAGGATTTTCTGTAACTGGTATTGATATAGATAAAAATAGGGTAGATAGGATTAATTCTGGAGAAAACTATATAAGTGACGTGGATAATTTTGAACTTGCTTCTCTTGTCAAAAAAGGAGTTTTGAGTGCTACATTTGATTATAACAAAATTACTGAGCTTGATTGTATTTCGATCTGTGTTCCCACTCCTTTAAGTAAGCTTAAAGATCCGGATGTTTCATATATTCAATCAGCTCTTGAGAATATAGTAAAATATTTTCATCCTAATTTGTTAGTAGTATTAGAAAGCACTACTTATCCTGGTACTACTAGAGAGCTCATTCTTCCGGCATTATCAAATGCTGGAGGTATTATTGGAGAAGATTTATTTATTTGTTTTTCACCAGAAAGAATTGATCCTGGGAACGAAAATTTTATGCTACACAATACTCCAAAAGTAATTGGAGGTTTAACAGAAAAATGTAGTGAACTTGGCTCCTTACTTTATAATTCTATTGCAAATGAGATCGTATTGGTTTCGTCACCTGAAGCAGCTGAAATGGTTAAACTTTTAGAGAACACTTTTAGATCTGTAAATATTGGACTAGCAAATGAAACAGCAATAATGTGTGAAAAGTTAGGTGTAAATGTTTGGGAGGTAATTGATGCCGCTGCAACTAAACCTTTTGGTTTCATGAAATTTAGTCCGGGTCCTGGGTTAGGAGGTCATTGTATACCAATAGATCCTCATTATCTTGCATGGAAAATGAAATCCCTTGATTATCATGCAAGATTCATTGAATTAGCTGGTCAAATCAATACCGCAATGCCTAATCACGTTGTTGAGCTTATACGCTTTGGCTTAAATAAAAATAAACTTTCGGTTAGCGCAAGTAAAATTTTACTAATCGGCATGGCATATAAAGGGGATGTAGATGATGTTCGAGAATCCCCATCGTTGGACGTACTTCGCCTTTTGGAAGAAGAAGGTGCTATTGTGGAATATTATGATCCATTAGTTGATTCTATTAAATGGGGTGGTAGACTCAAAAAAAGTCTTGAGATAAGTAGAATTAATTTTCAAGATTTTAATATTATTGTGATCTTAACAAATCATAGTGATGTAGACTATGAGCACATTCTAGATTCAGGAACATTTATTGTTGATACACGTAATGTGTATGAAGGAATAATAAGAAAAAATATAATTAGATTAGGTGAAAGAGATACTCTGTGATTATAGAAAAAACAAATGTAAATTTCATAATGTGTATGGAAAAAATTAAAAACTACATTTTTTATGTTTCGTTTTTAGTTGTTTGTGTATGTGCTCAAACTACTAGAATTGATATGAGCTCTCAGATAGATGAAGATGAAATAACTATTAAAGAAAGAGAGTTGGAAGAACGAAGGCAATCTATTGAGCTTATGAAAATTGAAGCAGAAATGGATGCTGAAGCAAGGGCACTCCAAGACAGTATTAGATTAAAACAATATTATGGATATGATTTTTTTCAAACTGTTGATGATTCTCACAATGATGATGAACGATATGAAAATTTGCCTATACCAAAAGGGTATGTTGTTGGTCCTGGCGATAATATTGAAATTTTACTTTGGGGTCAGACTCAATTGCAGGTTACTTATCCTGTTAATAGGGACGGCAGGATATTTGTACCTGAAATTGGCCCCATTAATGTTTCTGGTAAGACCTTGGATGAGCTCCGACCATTTCTTCGAGATCAATTTGTTAAAATATATTCAACTATTAACAGTAGAACTGATCGAACTTATCTAGATGTTACATTAGGTGCTTTAGAATCAATTAATTTGCAAGTTGTTGGTGAAGTAGGATCCCCTGGCATTCATACAATTCACCCCTTTTCTACTATAACTACAGCATTGACTCAAGCCGGAGGGTTAGATACTACTGGTTCACTTCGCTCAATTAGGGTTATACGCGATGATAAATTGCATGCTGAAATTGATCTTTATGACTTAATGATGAAAGGAGATCAATCTTCTGAGTTTCGATTAAGGGAGAGTGATTTAATTTTGGTTCCAATAAGATTAACAAAGTTGACAATTTCTGGGGAAGTATATAGACCTGGAATTTATGAAATGAAGCCAGGTGAGACTATCCAACAATTAATTGAATATGCTGGAGGTTTAAAATCTACAGCAAGTTCTATAGTTGAGTTGCAAAGAATAACTCCTTTTAATGATAGAATGAATGATGATGATATTATTGATATCGACTATCTTAATTATAAGGCAATAAACTCTAAGGAGATCGCTGATGGTGATATTATAAAGATTCATCGAATTATGCCTGTGAATAAAGAAGTTGTAATTAATGGCCAGATTAAGCGTCCCGGGGTTTATGCTTTTCACGATTCATTAAGTTTAAAGAGACTGCTAGAACTTTCGGGTGGAATTAATGACCCTGATTTTATCCGATCGGTAAATCTCAGTAAAATAGATATTACGCGTCGAGATCCTGATTCGGATTACAGTGAAGTAATAAGTTTCAGTTTAGAAGAGTTTTTAGATGGAACAATCAAACCATTTTATATGGAGAATCATGATCAGGTTACTATATATCCGAATCTAAAATATTTACCGGCTAGAACTGTAAAAATCTCAGGGGAGATTCTCTTGCCAGGAGTTTATCCTATTCTTGGTGATTTTGAAACAATTAATAGCATAGTTGAGCGCGCTGGTGGTTTCACCTCACGTGCATTTAAAGAAGGAACAGAATTAATTAGAGATGAGCAGAGGTTGGTTATAGAAGAAATGTCAAATACAATGAAGGACGGTGATATTATAACTGTTCCAGAAAAATCAGATGTGGTAAATGTAACTGGAGCTATTTATAACCCTGGTTTAATAAGTTTTAAAAAAGGTCGTACTGTCTCGCAATATATAAGATTGTCTGGTGGGATGACACCTGATGGAAATAAAAATGATCTCATCGTAATTTACGCTGATGGGAGAGTTGTGCCAAAGCGGGCTTATATTAATCCCAAGCCAGCACCTGGTTGCACAATTCAAGTTAATAGTCGGCCTATTCAGACTCCTGTTGAGCAATTGCTTGTGTTTGTCAACGGAATTTCTAATACTATGACGCAGTTATTAACGACTTATATTGTTTTGAGTCAGCTTGGAACAATATTCGGAGGTTAGGTGCTTTTTACTGAACTCATTGAAATAATGTCTAGCAATGGGGTAAAATCTCTGGCTGGAATAGCCAGAGAATTGAAGGTAAGTCCTCAATCTGTAAGTAATTGGAAGGCAAGGAATCGTGTTCCTTACAAATATGTATTAGAAATTCAAAACCGTTTTATAGCTCAATCAAATGGTCACTCTTCTAATGTAAAAGATAATCTTAAAATTAAGGAAGATTTTTCTAAGCAATCTTTACCTTCTTCAAACCCACTTGAGGAGTTGTTACCACCATTCTTAAATGAAGAAAAATCCGATTTTTCACTTGCGGATTTTCTGATGCCAATAGCTCAAAATCTAAGATATATTGTAAAATCCACAATATTTATGACAATTTTTGGAATTTTAATTTTTCTTATTTCTACTTTACTATCATTTTTTAGTCAAGAAGAGCCTGAAATAATTTATGTGACTTCAGCAAAGATCGTAATTCCAGGAGGCATTTCAATTCCTGGCGGTGGCGGTGGCAGTGCATCTGGAATTTTAGGTAAGCTTGGAATAAATATGCCTTCAAGTGGCGGTGGTGGTGGCCCAGCTCCTACTTCTACACTCACTTCTCCAAAGTTATACCCAGAATTTTTAAGGACTAGAAGTTTTGCTAAACGTCTTTTAAGCAAGAAGTTTCAAACTAAAAAATATGGTGAACAAACTTTATTAGAAATAGTTTTGCGAGAGGAAGAGGAGAAATTAAATGAACCAAGTATCTTTGGTTCGAAAAAAGAAATTATTTTAGATAGAAGTCAGGGGCTTGATACTCTTGTGATGCAGTATATGGGTGTTTTATCTGATACATCCACTGGCATGGGGATGATTCAGTTCTCCCAAGAAGGTCCTTTTCAAACAATTACAACACGGGCTATAGAGCCTCAATTAGCTGTTGAAATTGCATATGTTGTNCTTGATGANCTTCAAGCATTTACAGAATATTTTACTCGTGTTGACCTTGACAAAACACAGAATTTTATTGAGCAACGTTTAGAAGTTGTTCAGGATGAATATGAATCTCTTGAAGAAGAGATGAAAAAATTTAGAGAAACGAATAGGCAAGTTACAAGTCCAGCTCTAATGCTACAGCAAGAACGGCTAACACGAGATCTTGGGATCTATAAAGGGATATATACAACTCTCTATCAAAATTTAGAACAGGTTAAAATTCAAAAGGAATATGAGTTTGCTCCTACAATTGAAATATTAGATTATCCAATAGCACCGCTAGGACCTCATACAATCCGTCAAACCTCTACGACTCAGAACCCTGTTTTGATTGTATTATTAGGTATAGTAGGCTTTGGTTTTGCTGTAGTCATGTCCCTAGCAAAAGGATATTTTGCAACAGTGGATGGTGATGAAAAAGTCCGTTTAAAGGGAGTAGTAGAAGAAGCAAAACAAACACTCAATTCCATATTTAAATCGAGGAAAAAGATTAAGAATCAAAGTTCTTTAGGTTCTTAAATAGCCTAAATTATTAGAATTAACCTAAAAAAAATGTGAATATAAAAGTAGCACAGATTGGGGTGGGCTATTGGGGCCCAAACCTTCTTAGGAATTTATTAGAAAATCCTAATTTTGAACTAAAAATTGTAGTAGATCTTTCTTCAAATCGTAGAGATTTTGTCGCTTCCTCATACCCTTTTTTAGATATCTCAGATAACGAAAAGGATATATTTTCAAATACAGAAATTGATGCAGTTGTAATTGCTACACCAATAAAATCTCATTTTGATCTTTCAATTAAGGCTCTTAATGCGGGCAAACACATTCTTGTTGAAAAACCTATGGTTAGAAGATTAGAGGAAATAGATGAGATTGATGTGGCGGCAAAAAAAAATGATCTTGTAGCTATGGTTGGTCATACATTTTTGTATAATCCGGCTGTTATAGCTGTAAAAAAAATTATTGACAGTGGAGAGCTTGGTGATATCCGTTATATTTATAGTCAGCGAGTTAACCTTGGTCGTATAAGGTCAGATGTTGATGCATTGTGGAATCTAGCGCCACACGATGTAAGTATTATTCAGTTTTGGCTAGATGAATTGGAACCAATTTCTATAAAACGTACTGGGATGGCTTACGTTCAATCAGATATTGAAGATGTATCTTTTTTAAATCTAAAATATCCAAACAATATTTTGGCTAATATTCATGTGAGTTGGCTAGACCCTCAAAAAGTTCGTCGAATGACAGTTGTGGGATCTGAGAAAATGGTGGTTTATGATGACCTTGCTAAAAATAAAGTCACATTGTATGATAAAGGAATAGATCGAATGGCTATACTTGGAGAAAATATGGATTTCGATCGAATTGATAATAACGGTTTTAATCATCGCTCAGGATTAATTGAATCCGTTAATATTGATTGGGAAGAACCTTTGAAAATGGAAATTCAGCATTTTGCTGATTGTATTCAAAAAAAGATAAGTTGTCTAACTGGTGTTGAACATGCTAAGAAGGTTATAAAAATCCTTGAAGCAGGAAGTTCTAAGGTACTATCAAATTAAATGATTTATTATAGTAGTAAAGAAGAGAACATTGAACTTAGCTAATTCATCATCAAAGAGTACCTGGGATCTAATTATATCTTCAGATCGTGGATGGTTTAATATTGATTTAAAGGCATTATGGCGTTATAGAGACTTGATTTTTTTCTTTGTGAGAAGAGATTTGGTAAGCCAATATAAACAAACAATCTTAGGCCCAATTTATTATGTTTTTACACCTATTATAGGTACTCTAATTAATACTTTTATATTTGGGAAAATTGCAAAACTTGAAACTGATGGAATTCCCCACTTCCTGTTTTATATGTCTGGTGGGCTTTTCTGGGGATATTTCAATAATTGTCTCAATGGAGCAAAAAATACATTTACAAATAATGTTGGTATATTTTCTCAGGTTTATTTCCCAAGGTTATCTGTACCTATTTCTCAAGCCATCAGTGCATTATTTAGATTGATTATTCAATTTGGGGTTTTCTTTTCTCTTTATATTTATTTTGTTGTTGATGGAATAGAATTAAGGCCTAGCATATGGATTGTATTTATCCCTATTCTTTTAGTCCAATGTGCTCTTTTGGGTATCGGTGTTGGTATTTTATTATCTTCATTTACAGTAAAATACAGGGATTTAAACTTTGTTTTTGGTTTTTTTGTTACTTCTTGGATGTATGCTAGTCCCGTGGTATATCCACTTTCTGTTATTTCAGAAAAATGGCATATTGTCATGAGTCTTAATCCAATGGTTGGTGTTATTGAATGCGCTCGGCAAATATTATTTGGAGTCAGCAGTTTACAATTAGAATACATTATATTTGGGGTCTTGGTAAATTTTGTTGCTTTAACTATAGGTATCCTTGTTTTTAATAAAGTTGAAAGGAATTTTTTGGATACTGTTTAGGGGTTTCTTGTTTGTGATGAACGCAACTCATTAAATTGAATTTATGTCTTCAAATGTAATTGAAGTAGAGCATCTATATAAAGAATATCGCTTAGGTCTCATTGGTTATGGTACTCTTCGCGAAGATATGCAAAGTTGGTGGGCTCGATTGAGGGGTAAGGAAGATCCAAATTCAATGCTTTTAACTTCAAATGGTTCAAATCAAGTAAAAGCGTCAGACCATATTCTTGCTCTTAATGATGTGAATATTGAGGTTAAATCAGGGGAACGTCTTGGTATCATTGGTGCAAATGGTGCGGGCAAGACTACGCTTTTGAAAATATTATCCCGTATTGCTTCTCCAACTAAAGGTGTAGCAAGAATCAAAGGTAGGGTTGCCAGTTTAATTGCAGTGGGGACAGGGTTTCACGGAGAGTTAACGGGTAGAGAAAATGTTTATCTCAATGGCTCAATTCTTGGGTTACGAAAATTTGAAATAGATGAATGTTTTGATGAAATTGTTGATTTCGCTGGTGTTAACCAATTTATTGATACTCCTGTTAAGCGTTATTCTTCAGGTATGTATGTTCGTCTTGGTTTCGCTGTTGCTGCTCATCTTGATCCGGATATATTGATTGTGGATGAAGTATTAGCAGTAGGAGATGCAGAATTTCGAAAAAAAGCATTGGGTAAGATGAGGAATGTTAGTGAGGACCAAGGACGTACAATATTATTTGTTAGTCATAATATGGAAACAATTGAAGAATTATGTGATAGATCTATTCTCTTAGATAATGGTGCTGTTTCATTTGACGGTAAAACGAGTGAGGCAATACACAAATATTTGGTACCTCAAATAGGAGATAAACTTTCTAGTAAAGGTAGGACTGCTTGGTTAGAAGAAGAAAAGCCTGGCAATGATTTTTTTCGAATTAATTCAATTGAGACAAAAACGGCAGATGGAGAAATAAGTGCAAGTTTTGATATAAATAAGCCTGTTATTCTTGAAGTAAAATACACATTGAGAAAATCGACATATCTAGCTCTTGAAATTGATTTTGATAAAAACGGTGCCTGGCTTTTTTCTACTGTTGATGATTCTTATTATGAATCTTCTAAAGGTATAGAAAGAGCTCCAGGGGATTATTTGGCTTCTTTCCAAATCCCCAAGAATATTCTTCAAGATGGTGAAATATCCATTATAATTCATGCATTTGATCCACGCTACAGACCTCAGCATTCATATCTATATAAAATGGATAGTTTATGTTTTTCCTTCAAATTAAAGGACAATTTTAATGATGATGGAGCTCGACGGAAATTTCCTTTTGAATGGTACAGATCATTAATGAGACCTGAGATAAAGGCGAAGACAGTACAATTAAATTCTATACTGAATAAAGAAACACCGAAAAAATGAATAATAGTGTTTTGACATTGGTGATAGCTACAAAAAATAGAAATCAGTGGATTGAACGAATAACTAGCTATTATAGTAATATTAGATTTTCACATAAAATTTTTATAGTTGACTCAAGTGATGAAAATAAATATACAACAAATAAACAGATAGTTTCTAATCATAGCAAAGAATTGGATATGACTCATTATTACCTGCCAAACACATCTAATAATTTGGCAATTGCAAAAATAATTGACCAGATAGAAACGGAATATACTATTGTTACTGGTGATGATGATTATCTTGTTCCAAGAACTTTAACTCACTGCATAGAATTTTTAGAGAAGAATAATGATTATGTTGCCGTAGCTGGAAAAGTTTTTTCACCTTATGTTTATTCCACCAGTGATTCCACCTTGGGAGTCGAGTTTATTATTGATTCCACTAATGATGTGGTGCGTACGATTGATGATGATTCAGCTATTCAACGTTTAATCAATAGTTTTTCCCCTTGGGATACGAGTGCATTTTCTCTTCAAAGATCATCAATGATAAAAACTGTTTATCAGAATTTAAAAAAACTAGATTTAGAATCACATCCAGATACATTCGATCTTGCTGAATGGGCAATTAATGGTATGAGTAAAATACTTGGAAAGCAAAAAAGATTGGACGATTTGCTATTAGTAATGACCCGTCACGCTTTAACTGGATCACAACGTTTGGATACAATGAAAACTAAACAAATTAGTACTGAAGGTTTATTGAAAATTGATCTAATGGAAGCAATCTTTCTTCTTGGAAATATGTGGCAAGATCTTTTGCCATCATCGGACAACCCAATAAAGGATAGACAAGCAATTATTGGTGTTTTGTCAAAATTTTATAGTAATCAAGTCAACAAAGATTTCGTTCAGTATAAAAATAAACAGGTTGAAAACGCTAGGAGAATAAATCAAGAAGCTATAAGAAAGTACCGGAATTCAATGTCTCGATTAATGAAAAGTTGTTCATTCTTGGATGAAAGTATTCGAAAGGTGAAAAATAAATTTACTACACGTACTAAACTGGAAAAAATTGTTAAAGACAAAAAGATAGGACATAAAGAAAAAAAACATATTAATTCCGAAATAAAATTAAATGAGATAAAAGAAGACCAGAACTTAAAGGAAGATTTTATGCCTATCTATAATAGCTTGACAAATTTTTCCCCGAAAAATAAGAGTGAATCTTATACTTTAAGACCCATTTAATTTTATTAGCTATTCATGATTTTTAAATTGTCGAAGCATGGCAGACAGCCCTTTCAATTTCAAGGGATTCGTTTAAATAAAATTGTTAATAAAATTGTTCTATTTTCAAATTTTCTCCTTTCCTTTTTTGAGTTTCTATTAGGATTTATTTGTCTCCATATTTTTGGATATTGGGGCAAAAAAAAATCATATAATAATGGAATTAAAAAAATTCTTATTTGTAGAAATAAATATTATGCTTCTAATAATTTTGGTGATTCTACAGAAAAACATATGGTTGATATCCCCTTAAAGAAAACCGGATTAGATATACGTGTATTTTATTGGGATTATGGCCAGAGAATTATTGGCTATCAAGCTTCTTTAATTAAGTTGTTATTTAAGTTTCAACCAGATGTGGTGATTTTTAGTTCTTATTCAATTTTTTTGCTAAAACGACCTCCATCCCATTTATGGCCCATTTTGCTTAGGTCAATTCAAAAAAAAGTGAAGGCATGTTATTTGGCTGTTTGGTATGATGTTGCTACTCCAGATTTCGTGATCAAACAATTGGCCCCAACGTTAGATTTATTTGATTTTCATCTTGTGGGGGTTAGTATAAATCAAGATAAAAATCTTGATCTTATTCCTGAAACAGGAAAATCCAAATTGCTTGAGATTGACCTACCTTATCCCGAAGAGATTTTTTTCCCTAGAAAAAAGGATATCGAAGTTGTTTTTTTAGGGCAAATAACATCTTATAGATCAAATAGAAGAGATTATATTTTTCATTTAATGAAAAACAATATACCAGGAGTTTTTTCAGGATTTGAACGTGAATCGCAACCAAGTTATCAGGAGTATCAAGAAATCTTAGGAAGGGCAAAGATTGGACTTAATTTTTCAGAAAGTTCTCTTGGCCATCAAATAAAAGGGCGTATGTTTGAAACCATGCTTTCTGGGGCTTTGTTCCTAGAGTCTAAAAACCCTCTTACTAGTATTTATTTTATTGAAGGGATCGATTATATTTCTTTTGATTCAAAGGATGACCTAATTGATAAAATCCGCTATTATTTATCCCATGATGAAGAGAGGGAAGAAATTGCATCAAATGGGAGAAACAAGATATTAACACAGTATTCGGGGGAAATTATTTGGAAAGGAATTATTGAAAGGTGCTCAGATGTACAAAGTAGGAATCATTATTCCTACAAAGAATCGGTTTGATTATCTAATCCGACAATTATTGTATTATTCAGCTGTCGGAAGTCCACATACTATATATGTAGGAGATGCGAGTGATAACCCTGATCGAGAAGCTTTTGAAGGGCGAATTAACTCTATAAAGAATATTAAAATAAAATTTTTTCATTGGCCTGACAAAAATGATCGACAAACAATTGCTGGTTTAGCTGGATTGGTTAGTGAAGAATATTGTGCTTTCGTTGGAGATGATGATTTTTTAGTACCTAACTCATTAAACAAAGCCGCAGCTTTTTTAGCTAGCAACCCTGAATATAGAACAGCTCAGGGTAAAGCGATTCTCTTTTCGATAAAAAATTCTGGTGCGTTTGGTCCCATTAATAGTCTTGGAGCGTATTGGGAGCAAAAAGATGCTGAAGAAAACTCTGCGGAAGGGCGCCTCTTAAATTTTGGAGAAAATTATTGGGTCCCTCAATTTTCTGTTCATAGAACAACTGAATTTGTAGAAGACTGTTTTAATTATGATACTATAGAGGATAAATCTTTTGGTGAATTACTCCATTCTTTTTCTTTCATCACAAAAGGTAAATCTCGTTATTTAGACTGTTTGTATCTTTTTCGTCAGAGTCATGGTGCAAGATATACTTTGCCTGACATTTTTGATTGGGTTACAAGTTCTAAATGGAATCCATCATATTGTGTTTTTAGAGACACCCTTGTTTCGTCATTGATGGATGCAGATGGTATTCTTGAAGAAGAAAAAGCAAGAGATGTGATCAAAAGAGCATTTTGGGGTTATCTAGGTAAAGCAGCGTATAACAAGTATCAAGGGAAATACAATAGGTTTGAATCCTTAACGAAAGATACTAATGATTTCAAATCAATTTCTCCAGCAAATATTTTTGAGAGACTAAAGAAAATTTCAAGAATACAACATGTAAAACAATTTCTGAGAAAGAATAAACTTTCTGCGGCAAAAAAATTAGGTCCTTTTAGGAAGGGTGAAGAATTAAAAAAAGAAGAACAGGATGGTAGACTTTCTCTTTCTGAACTTCTTCAAAAATCTTCTCCTTATTATGAAGATTTTATGCCAGTTTATAAATCAATTACAGCGAATGAGGAGAGTAGCAATTGAATAAAGAAAATAAAATATTTATTACTGGTGGTGCAGGATATATAGGCTCTACGCTTGTTCCTATTTTATTAAATAAAGGTTTTAAGGTTACCGTTCTTGACAGTTTAATCTTCAATCAGCCTGCCCTCCTCGATTGTTGTATTAACCCAAACTTTGAATTTATCCAAGGAGATATTTGTGACCATAGAATTGTGAACGAACTTATTTCTAATGCTAATATAGTTATTCCATTGGCGGCAATTGTTGGAGCACCGGCTTGTAAACGGAATCCATCCCTGACTAAGCTTGTTAATTATGAAGCTCATATGAACATAATTGATTCTATTTCAGAAGATCAAAAAGTTCTGTTCCCAACCACAAATAGTGGTTATGGTATTGGTCAAAAAGATAAGTATTGTACAGAAGAAACACCAATGAGACCTATTTCAGAATATGGAAGAACTAAAGTTGAGATAGAAAAAAGATTCTTAGATAAAGGGAATGCTGTAACTTTTAGATTAGCAACTGTATTTGGTATGAGCCAACGTATGCGGATGGATCTTTTAGTAAATGATTTTGTTTATAGATCTTTGACTGATGGAGCATTAGTGCTTTTTGAAGAACATTTTCGTCGAAATTATATTCATATTAGAGATGTTGCAAAAGCCTTCCAGTTTGGTATAGAGAATTATGAAAAGATGAAAGGAGAACCTTACAATGTGGGATTGTCTTCGGCAAACCTTACTAAGCGACAGCTTGCAGAAAAAATTAAGGAGTATATTCCAAAACTTTATATTCATTCTTCAGAAATAGGGGAGGATCCAGATAAAAGAGATTATGTTGTTAGTAATGAAAAGATAGAATCGCTTGGTTGGGCACCAGATCATTCATTAGATGATGGGATTATTGAATTAATTAAAGGTTATAAAATTATCCGACCAAACTTATTTGCTAATGTATAAATTTTCTGATATAACGACAATCATTCTTGCTGGTGGACTTGGGACAAGAATTAGAGATCTTGTTTCAGATCGACCTAAGGTTTTAGCAGAAATAAAAGGAAAACCTTTTATTTTTCATCTTTTAAATCAATTGGCTAGTTTAAATATTAAAGAGGTAATAATTAGCACAGGATACATGGCTGATGAAGTAGAGAAGGCTTTAGGTTCTAATTATAATGGACTAAAATTACAATATTCTCAAGAGGAGAAGCCGCTAGGAACAGCTGGTGCTCTAAGGTTCGCATCTGTCAAGATAAACTCTCCCGAATGTTTAATTATGAATGGAGACTCCTTTGTAGAGTTTGAATTAGATCCTTTGCGTAGCTTTCATAGAAAAAAAAATGCTGGAATTACAATGGTAGTAAAAAAAATAGATGATATTAAACGATTCGGTGTTGTTGAATTAAATAGTAATAATGAAATTATTCGTTTCGTAGAAAAAGGTTCTTTAGTTGGAGAAGGTTTTATCAATGCAGGCGTATATTTAATGGAAAGTGAACTTATTAATACAATACCATTAAAAATGCCTTGTTCATTAGAATATGATTTTTTCCCCATGCAGGTAAGTAAAAGTCTTTTTGCTCATGAAGTTTCGGGAAGTTTTATTGATATTGGAACGCATGAGTCTTTTTATGGAGCGGACAAATTTTTTGAAAGAATAGAGTTATAATGATTATTTCACGGACACCTTATCGAATTTCTTTTTTTGGTGGCGGGACAGATTATCCGGGTTGGTATATGGAAAACGATGGTCAAGTTTTATCAACTACTATAGATAAATATCTTCATATATCTTGCCGTTATTTACCACCTTTTTTTGAACATCGATTACGATTGGTTTATTCTCAAATTGAGGTTTGTCAAAAAAGTGGCGATCTAGATCATCCTTCAGCTAGAGAAGTACTAAAATTTTTGGGTATTGAGGATGGTCTTGAAATTCACTATGATGGTGATTTGCCTGGGAGGAGTGGGCTTGGTTCAAGCTCGTCTTTTACAGTAGGTCTACTCAATGCTCTTTATGCTTATAGAGGAAAGATGATTTCAAAGCGTCGTTTGGCGATGGAAAGTATTCATATTGAACAAAATCTTATTCAAGAAACAGTTGGGTCGCAAGATCAAACTAATGCAGCTTATGGAGGTCTAAATAGGATAAGATTTTCACGGGACGGAAAAATAACTGTTGATCCTATAACATTAAGTCCGGAACGTATTGAATGTTTAGATAAAAACCTGATGCTTTTTTACACTGGGATCGTGCGTACTGCGGAAAAAGTAGCAAAGAGTTATGTGCCTGATATTCAGACTAAGGAAAAACAACTACTTCGTTTATATGCAATGGTTGATGATGCAATCGAAATCTTAGGCGAGGGCGATCTAGATGATTTTGGCCACCTCTTAAATGAAGCGTGGCAAGAAAAAAGAAGTTTAAGTAAGCTAGTTACAAATCAGCAAGTAGATGAAATATATACGAAGGCAAAAAGAGCCGGCGCTTTAGGAGGGAAATTGTCAGGCGCTGGTGGAGGTGGCTTCCTATTACTTTATGTACCCTTAGAAAAACAGCATAATGTTAAAGAAGCGTTAAATCAACTCTTACATGTCCCTTTTCGTTTTGAATCCAATGGGAGTAAAATCATATTTTTTGATCCACATCAGGAATATAAAGAAGAAGAACTTGCACGATCCGAGCATTCTCATTCTCCGTTTGTCGAGCTCAAAAATCTAAAGTGAAAAAGAATTCATTAATTTTTGTAGCGGGTGAGAATACTATGGAAGGAAAATCTCTTATTCACTTACTAAAAGAGCAAAATTACATCAATATTGTAAATAAAGTTCATTCTGAGCCAGATCTTTGTGATAATGATTCTGTCAAAGATTATTTCTCTACAATACATCCAGATTATGTTTTCCTTTTTGCAGGAAAATCTGGTGGTATAAAGGCTAATCAAGAAATGCCTGCTACCTTAATGTTAGATAATTTGCGGATTATAAGTAATGTTTTAAGCGCAGCTCATGAGCATAAAGTACAAAAACTCCTTTTTCTTGCTAGTTCTTGTGTGTACCCAAAAGATGCTATTCAACCGTTAAAACCTCAAATGCTTATGACTGGCTCCTTAGAGCCAACCAATTCTGCTTATGCAATGGCCAAATTAGCAGGTATAGAGCTTTCTAGATCATATAAGAGAGAATATGGAAACAATTTTTTTTCAGCAATACCTGCTAATATATTTGGTCCTAGGGATGATTTCAGTAAAGATCATTCGCATGTGGTTGGTGCTTTGATTAGAAAGATTCATGAAGCTAAAATAAACCAAAAAGATAAAGTAATTCTTTGGGGGACAGGTTTACCTAAACGTGAATTCATTTTTGTAGATGATTTAGCAAAAGCTAGTTTATTTCTTATGAAAAATTTCAATAATAATGAGGTAATAAATATTGGCAGTAAAGAAACTCTTTCCATATCAGATATAGCTCAGAGTATAAAAACTGTTATTGGCTTTGAAGGATCTATTGAATTTGACATGAATTCCTTGGATGGAATGCCAATCAAAACTCTTGACTCAGAACCACTTTCAGCTTTAGGTTTTGAAGCACCGACATCTTTTATTTCGGGGGTTAAACTGACCTATGAATGGTTTCTTAAATCAAAATATATTAATAATTCGTGTTAGAGATAATTAGGAGTATTTAAATTGAGTTTACAAGATAGAAAAGAAGCATTTTCTTTACTAGCCTCTAGGTTCGAAAATACAAAAGTTAGTGATCTGCTTTTAGAACATAAAATTCCCAATTCCTTAAAAAAGTGGCTTCATTCATCTGTATTCATATATGTTTCAAAATGTCTTCCGGGCGATGAGCTATATTTAGATGAAAATAGTTTGATGAATGCTTTGGTAGAAAATTATGATAAAGACAAAATACCCAATATGACACCTAATGGTATGCTTGTTCCCAAAAAATATCTTGTACTAGAATATAATCAGCTTGTCAGATCCTTTGCTGCTATTATTGATAGTTTAAACATACGGGATCTCATATCTTCTTGGCATATTCCCCTTAACTTAAGGTTTAAAGCTGGAGAGGTTAATGAGAGTAATATGGTTAGACACCATCCAACCGAGCATATACATTCAGATAGTTGGGCTGGAGAATCAAGTGAGAGTGTTACTATTCAAATCCCAATTTTTGGAGATATAAAAAATAATCACGTTTCATTTTATGATCCTCCTGATGATTTTGAAGAAAGTTGGTTGGGTCCAAGATCATCTTATGAAGATGGATCTGATATTGCTAATAGATACTCAAAAGTTAATTTTGTACCAAATAAAGGTCATCTTCAATTCTCTGATTTTGCAGGGCTACATGCAAGTACGAGACTGCCAAATGCAGGCCCAAGACTATCAATAGATACCACTTTTGTTATAAAAAAACCCAATGATAATAGATCCCCTGAAACAATCCATAAATGGAGAGAAGGTGAAAGGGCTATGCCTAACCTTTTATCTAATCTAGGCTCAGACTCTTTACTTTATTTTCCTCATGGGATGAATGAATTTGTTGATAGTGAGGGTGGATTTAAACATCCGTCAAATTTAAAAGTAATTGATTTAGTCAATTCTTAGAACTTTTAAGATTCTTTTGATGTTTTATTAATATTAATCTAGATTGCTAACAGGAGAGTTTATTTATGAAGAAAGCACTTATTCTTACAGGAAATCTTGCGCAAGACCATGAATTTATTTATCCATTTTATAGAGTTCAAGAGGAAGGCTATGAAGTGGATGTTGCTGTTCGTGGAGGAGAACAGGTAAATGGTATAATCGGTTCAAAAATTATTCCAACAAAAGATATACCTGAGCTTGAGGTTAATGATTATTCGTTACTTGTTCTTCCTGGCGGAGCTAAGGCAATGGAATATATGAGGCAAGATCAGGATATTATTCAATTTATATCAGAGTTTAATTCTTCAGGAAAGACAATAGCTAGTATATGTCATGCCGCACAGTTACTTATATCGGCTAAAGTTGTGAAGGGTAAGAAGATATCTGGCTACTATAGTATAAAAGATGATATCAATAATGCTGGTGCAATCTATACAGATGAACCAGCGGTTGTTGATGGGAATATTGTATCAACAGCACATTATAAGGACTTAGGGCCTTGGATGAAAAAGGCTTTAGAGATATGTAGTAAGGATAATTGATTATTTTTATAATTATTTGATATAAACGTAATAGAAATAGAATAATGGATAAGAGAACTGATGCAAAGGCGAATCTCTTGTTGTTTCAACAAAATCAGGTGCTTTAGTTTTTCATCACGGATTACTTTGGCATGGGTCCAATATAAATATGTCAGAATATGATAGGATGTCTATTGCATGTCATTATATGCCACATGATTCACAATTTCATCATTCAATCAATAATCCTGTACTTAGTCATTACAAAATTCACGGAACTCTTGAAATGAAGGAAAGTTTTTTTCCAATTTTATGGTCTCAATCAAATAAAAGAAGTGAATTTCTTAATTAATTTGATTTCTGATCGTGAAATCATTTAAGATAAAATGACTCTGTCAGCATACAATACATCTTGTACCCATAATTGTTAGATACTTCTAGTTAATTAATAAATATAGCTTGATCTTTCAGCATAAATTTTATGAATCCTCAATCTAAGAGATTAAAGACAAGAGACTATAGTAAGACGATAGTCAAAAAACCATGGGGTTTTGAGTATTTAGTGTATCAAAATGAAAATATAGCACTTTGGTATTTATTTTTAAAGTATGATAATGAGACATCAATGCATTGCCATCCTAATAAAACTACTGGTTTAATAGTACTGGATGGAGAAGTTGAAGTTTCATTTTTGGGTAATATATTCAAATCAGGCCCACTTTCTAAGACAATGATTAGAAAAGGACTTTTTCATTCCACACGATCTATTTCAAAAGAAGGGTCTCATATTTTTGAAATTGAAACACCTGTTGATAAGCATGATTTGATTCGCTTAGAAGATAAATATGGACGTGAGGGTTCGCCATATGAGGATGAAACTTTTGAGGCACCAAAAAGAGATGATTGTTTGTGGATTGAAGAACCTCGTAATGGAGGGTCGTCTGAGTATTATTTTTGTAATTGTAAAATTCATCTTTTAACAATTTCTGATTTGAATAAGCTTTCAATAAATACTCCTGATGAAAATATTATGTTTATTAATGGTGGTATAATTACTAATGACGGGAAATTTGTTGCTCAAGCCGGTGATGTGATTACAGGTAAAGTCCTAATGAAATTAGCTCTTCTTTTCCCTAAAGTAGTTCCAAATACCACACTCATGAAAATAACACGTGATGAAAAATAATCTATTTCCTCCAGGGTTTGAAAAAGACAAGAAAAATTTAGCAATTGATTTTGATGGAGTTATACATGATTGGAGTAAAGGTTGGCATGATGGAACATGTTATGGTAAACCAATAAAAGGTGCTATAGAAGCAGTCAGATTTTTGTCTAGGGATTTTAATATTATTATTTTTTCTGCTAAATGCAAACCTGATAGGCCTTTAGTTAATAATAAAACAGGTAAAGAGCTTGTAACTGAATGGTTAGAAAAATATGGTTTATTGGAATATATTACTGAAATTACTCATGAAAAACCTAGGGCTATACTTTACATTGATGATAATGCGTATCGATTTGATAGTTGGGTAAATTCTCTAAACTTTATAAGAAAAACATTGTGAAAAATTATAGGCTAGAGGTTTTTCGCAAAGCGGCACTTTGTAGGAATTTTGAAGAAGCGACATTCAAACATGTTAAAAATAATCTTATTCAATTCCCAGTATATCTTTCTGCAGGACAAGAGTATATACCTTCTTCAATTTCCACAATTACAGAAAATGAATATAATCCAAACATTTTTATTCAACATAGAGGACATTCAACCTATTTAGCCTTTGGCGGTAATATAATCGAGCTAATTGATGAATTGCTTGGAAGAAAAACTGGGTGCGCAAATGGTATGGGTGGATCAGCTTCAATACAATCTAAAGAAAAAAATATTTTTGGACATGATGGTTTAATGGGAAGTCAAGTACCTATAGCCGTAGGGCATTGTTTTATAACTAGAAAACCTACAATTGTTTTTTGTGGCGACTCAGCTGGTGAAGAGGATTATGTGTTTAGTGCAATAGGTTGGGCCGCGACAAAAAAATTGCCAATACTTTTTGTAATTGAAGATAACAATTTATCAATTCTAAC
>PAYY01000019.1 GCA_002715465.1 Fidelibacterota bacterium
AGAAACCAGTGCTAACTGGACATGTGTAGGGCTTTGTGCTCATGAGTCAACAAAAATGGGTGGTCAGATTATTCATTTGCCTTCATTTACTTTAGGAAACTAAAGGATGAAGTACTTAATGGTTATAATTATCCTTTTTTCCAGTACTCTTTTCTCTCAATCTTCTTTTAAAGAAGAAATAGGATATGTATTAGTAATGGAAATAGTTTTTAGTTTAATGAGTTATCTTGTAACTCATAGTCAAATTTATGGCAATATAATTACGGGGTTTTTTGATCTTGTTATGGGATTAGCCGGTCTTGAGAATGCATCACTTAAAGAATTACATATACAATCAATCCATCATTATTCAATATGTGCTGGATTTATATCAAAATCTATATTCATTTTTGCCTGACTAAAAGGTATAATAAAAAGATACAGTTTTGGTCAAATTTTATTGGATACAATGTCTTGCTTTTTTCGGGTTATTATGTAGATACATTGAATTAATGTTAATGATTTAAATTGTGAGAATTATTTAATTTTCTTAAAGTAAGAAACTTTCAATAGGAGCCATTCATAGAATGGTATTATATAAATTATTTCAATAAGACCATTTTTTTGCTTTGGTTGAAATAATGAGATTCTAATCTATAAATATAGACACCGGTACTGACAGGAATCCCTCGCTGGTCATTTCCATTCCATAGTAAACGGTGACTGCCAGTTGGTAGCCATTCATTGGTCAAGGTCCTCACTTCCTGTCCCATAAGGTTGTAGATCTTCAGACTGATTTGTGATGGTTCAGGTAGATCGAATTTTATAGTGGTGGTGGGATTAAAGGGATTAGGATAGTTCTGGTGCAGTGAAAATTTTTCAGGCAACTGTGATAGTATCTCTTGGGTCGTGAAACTGACATATTCTGGAGTTCCGGCAATAATCTTAAATGGGTAGAAGGGAAGTTTATTCCAATTCTGCTCAAAGATTATGGAGGGAGTCTCTTCAATACTGACTATATCTTTGGTTAACATATTGAGAAGAACAATATGATTTTCAACTGGGAAGACACCTTCCATTGAAAAAGACATTGAGACAGGCCCATCTTCATCTCTAACTCTCAGTTCAATATCCCAGACACCATTTTCCTCATCCAGGGATCTAATATCAGAAGAGAATTGTGAGATGTTATTTTTCCAGCCATCTCTGGGCATGATCACAGAAACATATCCATCCACGTAAGGGGGCTCTGGATTATCCCGGAAATCATATTCCTCTAAAGACCCTGAGATTCTCCCAATAGCGTTGTTTGGATCAGCATAGGTTTCACCATAGGCACTTAAGTTTAATTTCCAGCCATCGGGAGGTATTTCTATATTGCGAGACAGGGACGGGGAATTTTCCACAGGTTTAAGTTTCACGGTTGTGCTAAAATCAGTCCTATTAAAAACCGCATAGCCGCCCCAAGGCTCCAGGTCATTTTCGATGGACCAGCCCTCGATACCCCCTTTGCCATAGGTATGAGGTCCTGAAAAAAGAGTGTCATTTAACTCAAAGGTGGTCTTAAAAGGGTAGGGGTTCCCAATCATATTCCATCCGGGATCGAGGTTGAATAGAAATCCTGATTGGTCCTTGCTTGATCCTGCACCAAGTTCAAACTCAGCTACCGAATTCACATGTTGTATTAACCAGTAAGATTGGCCGGGTGAGAGTAACGCGGGTTCTATAAAACCTCTATTTTTTTTACCACCGTTATACGACCAAATAGTCCAGTTTTTTATTTCTAACTTGCCCAATGCGTCCTGAAAAACTTGTTCCACACGATTCTCATTAAGATCAGCAGGAATGGAAATCATTCTCCACGAATCTTCTGGAAAACCAGTGTCGAAAAAACTGTCCTTTATATTTGTAGAAAGCTTCCCGGCCCCAAATGAAATTTGGACTGATAGTGTGTCACTGTTTTTTACATTTCCTCTTCCGTCTTCCGCTCTTATGTAAAAGTTCATGCCTCTCCATGTGATGTTCTCACCTGGGATCTCTGCTGTATAATAGGTACTGGTCTCACTAGTATCTTTTGTCATAACAGTATTATTATATATTCCATCCCATCCATCTCTGTAAAACAGAATGACGTCATCAGTAATTACTTCATTTACGTCTGAAATATTTGCGGATATCTCAAGTTGCGTGTTCTCTTGAATGGACTCTACTACACTTATATTTATTTCTGGGCCTACATAATCGGCAGTTATTACATGAGCGATTACCTCGATGGTAGATAGTTTATCTTTATCTGGATCATTATGAGAGAAAGTAAGTATTCCAGAAAATTTTCCTATGCTATCTGATGGAGTAATTCTTACTAGAATTGAATCCATAGAAGAGCCTGAAGTATCTGGTGGGATTTTCATTGAGTTGCTCTCTAGAGAAAAAATATCTCCTGTTATCTGAATGTTTGATAATGAGAGTGTGTCATTACCGGAATTCACAATCCTGATATATTCTAAAGAAGTAGTGTCAGTTTCAATACGAAAAAAGTCATATGAACTTACCAGTGGAAACATATCTGCCTCGTAGTCCTTATTTTTAACGGGTACAGGAGTAGTTTCCATACCCTTGTAATATGGATCTTCAGATCTCATTGGTGTGATTTCTATCTCGAATGTCTGGTCTCCATCCGCTTCATTGTCATCTTCACCAGTGATTGTAAATATTATAGGAGTATCCCATTTGTCTGGCCAAATTGTACCGCTGGCTGGTGAAACAGTACCTTCGGTTGTATCACTACTAGAGACATTAAAATCTATAGCATGAGTAGGTTCACTTGAGATTTTAAAAGTAAAGGTCCCTTTGGCACCTCTCTCTGTAACTAATATAGGATCGGGCTGTCTTTCCCAGGATTTTCTTATATCCCCAGTATCATTATCTTCATTAAATACAATAATATCTACTGGATTGCTATTTTTATAATCTGGATCTTCGGATATAGCTGGGAAAGTAACAATTGCAAACCCTTTTTCTTCATCTGCCTCATCATCATCAATTCCTGTTATAGTCACTGTTTGTGATTCGGACCAGTTAGAAGCATTGAATGAAACAGAGATTATTGATGAAAGTTTTCCTCCATCATAGTTTCCTATTGAAAGTTTTCCTTCATTATCATTTGCTGTAGCAATTAAAAGTGTAACTGGTGAGGATGGACGTGTCCTTAATTGAATGGTGGCTTCGGCTGTGGTACCATCTTCTGATACTTTAAGGCCACTTACAGGTTTAATAACAAATCCAGGACCTTCATTGTCAATATTATTATAAATAAGGTCAGATGAAGGAATACCGTTGTATAAGGTGTCTTCTGATACAGTTTTACTGGTAATCACTTTGAAGACCTGATTACCATCATCATCACTATCATTCTGTCCCTTAACTGAAATAAATTGAGGTTGATCCCAGTTATCGGGCGTAAATACGACCGAATCCTGATCTAGTTTTGCCTCAGAAGGATCATCAATAGATAGCCCGATTGAAACGTTAGCCTCAGGCGGTCTAATGTTTTTTGGTAGCAATTCAATTTTAAAGTCACAATTATCACCATCTTCACTAACGTTTAAACCACAAATAGGGGATAGAGTTACGCCCGGTCCATCAATGTTCAAGTTGTGAACTTTGGGATTTGGAAGATCAAAATTGTTATAGGCTTCATCTTCAGATATGGCTGAATCTGATATGATTTCGACCATTTGGTCTCCATCAGCTTTCTCGTCCTTTTTTCCTTTAACATAAACTTTCTTAATTCCTTCCCAATCGTCTGTTGAGAAAATCAGGGTATCTGGACTTATACTTACTTCTGAAGTATCTTTACTTGTAATTCTGAAGGGTATCTTTACGTCAGATAGCGGTGCTGCCATAAGGCGTACATTAAAGAATGCTATTGTACCCTCTTCTGAGGTAAAAATTCCCTCTTCCGGGTAGAGTAGAATATTTTTGATGTCATTATCTCGATTAGTTCCGATAATGTCCGTGGGGTCTTTTCCATTATAAGCCGGATCTTCTGAAACGACACTACCAAGTACTATTGTAAAATTTTCATTTCCATCAGAGACGGGATCATCAACACCCGTTACAGTTATTTCCTGAGGAGTGGACCAATCAAGGAGGGTAAAAACAATCTCGCTGGCGGCGACAACAGCTTCGGTGGTATCATCAGATGAGACTGGTATGGTCACTGTATGAGTAGGTTCATTTTGAAGAGATATTTTAAAGACATCAGCCTGGCCGTTTTCTGAAGTGATGAGGCCTTCCGCCGGTACTTTGATCTGAAATCCACCTTTTTCGTCATCTTTATTGGTTACCGTCACATCTTCAGGATTCAAACCATCATAATTTGGATCTTTAGATACTGCGGGTTTTACCCTTATGATATAGTCCACATCAATTACATCATCTGTGTCATCCTCACCGGTCACGGTAACTTTTTGGGCTGTATCCCAATTGGTGGGAGTGAAGATAAGGGTGTCCGGCGAAACCGTTCCCTCTGTAAGGTCTGATGACTGAAGAGGTATCATTACCTTTTCAAGGGGCGCGGAATCGAGGAATATGCTGAATGTGTCCTGACCCGCCGCCTCTGTGGTAACAAGCCCGGAAGTGCGGGTTACTGCAATTCCTTCGGAAACATCAGAAACACCGATAGAGACTGTCGCAATATCAGAAGTATAAACGCCATCTGTTGCTGTAACACCCAGCGTGTAGCTGTTTTCCGTTTCATAATTAAGAATTTTAACTGTTTTAATTACGCCTGACGATGCAACAATAGAGAAAAATCCTTCATCATTTCCTGTTTCGATATTCCAGTCCTGGATTGTATCACCGGCATCGGCATCAGTTGCTAATACTGTACCTATACTACTTCCAATGGCCGAGGCTTCTGAAATTGTGAAAGATTGATCTGACGTTACGATTGGAATATTATCGTTAATCCCCTTAACAACGATGGTAATAGATTCTTCATGAGTAAAGCTTCCAGAATCAGTGACCTTTATTCGAATGGTGTGAGTTTTCTTTGTTTCGGCGTCCATGGTAATGGCCGCCTTAAGAGAATTATCGGTTATGGAAAAGTTTGAGTTGTCTGTGCTTCCATCACCTGAAACAAGTGAGAAGGAATGACTGTCCACGGCGTCCACATCAACAGCACTCAATTCTCCAACCACAGTTCCGGATGGGCTGTTGTCATCAATAACTCGGCTCGACAAAGAAATACCTGATGGTTCCTCATTGACACTGGTTAGCCTTACCGCAATAGTTTTTGAACCTGTCGTTGAGGAGTCATCTTCAACCTGAACTGTTACCATATAATCGCCGTCACCGTTGTTGTCATCGGGAGATTCCATATCCTTCGCTTCCTTGAAGGTGAGAACACCCGCTGTTGTAATGGAAAATTTTGACTCATCGTCTCCGCCACTCAGGCTGTAACTGTAACCTGTAGTTGTGCCGTCAGGATCTGAGAAAGTTATGGTGGTTACATCAGTTTGGTTCTCTGGTACTGTTACTATATCTGACGTTGCAATGGAAGGTGGGTCATTAATACTCTTTATATTTATGCCAAATGATTCTTCAGTTGTCTTTCCGTTTGATTCAGCCTGGATCGTTATGGTCCCTGATCCGTGCTTATTTTCTAGGAAGTCCAGCGTTAAAATATTTCCTGATATAGATGCGCTTATAATGTCACTATTACTAATTGATGAAACTGTTTTTGTTACATTGTCTCCATCTTCATCGATGAATACTCCAGAAATGTCAAGTTCACTGTCTGACGCATCTTCATCGACTTTTACTTCTGGAATTTCGTTGGCGACTGCTGGCCCGTCATCATCATCAGTAACAGTTATGATTACTTCTTTTGTATTGTCAAGTGAACCATCAGAGGTTTTTACAGAAATCTCATAGTCGTTATTCGTATCATGATCAGAAGGTGATTCAAAGTTCGGCATATCCTTAAAAGAAAGTGAACCTTCAGAGCTTAGCGTGAATTTTTCTTCATCATTACCGCCAACAATGCTATAGCTGATGTCATCATCTTCCGGATCACTGGCTTCTATGTCACCCACTAGGGTGGTATTCTCAGGTGAGGTTATCCCCGTCTTGCTAACAGTAGGAGGATCATTAACAGCTGTTATGGTAACATTTATACTCGCATCCTTTGAATTAATACCACCGTTTTCCGTTCCTCCATTGTCAGCAAGACTCACTGTCAGGGTTATATTTCCATTTGCATTTAATGCTGGTATAAAAGCAATTGACCCGGTCGCTTCTGAAGATGTATAGGTTACTGTAGGATCATTAATTTTATTTGCGTCAGCGCTGGAAGCTGTTACAGTAACCGTTTGGGTTGAATGATAATCTCCGTCAGAAATTCCTGAAAGATTTACTGTGGTCTCATCAGAGTCTTCATTAATGGTGACATTTGAAATTGTATCGATTACAGGTGGTGCATTTGCTGGAGAGTTCAGACTGTTTTCGTATGCACCGATATCAGGATTATTCCCAGAAGGCCGCTGACTACTGTCATAGTCGACAGTGACGGCGGAATCATCAGCATAGGGTGATAGGTCACCGTTGGTACTTGCGTAGCCGATAGCCGGTGAATAATTTTTTAGGGAAAGGTCATTATTTTCACTGTCAGAAAAATATGGGTCTGTGTCAAAACTGGTATTATCGTAATCAATGTCGTCAGAGCCTTCAGTATGGTTTATGGAAGCAAGGCCTTTAACTATAGAATTCCTGGCTTCAAATCTTCCTTGGTAAGTTGCACCCTCATTAAAGACTATTTCTTCGGAGTTTGACCCAGCCCAGTAAATGGAATTATAAAAATAGAATTTTATGCCCTTATTGGCGGTAATTCCTGTATTGACTTCGCCATCACATTGACAACTATTATCAAATATTGTAGAATGAAAAAACTTTATATTCGATCGATTAAGTGCATGGATAGCTCCACCAGATTCCGTTGCTGAATTATTATGGATAATGGTGTT
Organism: Fidelibacterota bacterium; assembly: GCA_002715465.1. Next base: position 7,008 of record PAYY01000019.1, read on the forward strand.
AATAAATTTTGGCCCAGCATGATGCCTAGCAGCAAAAATTCCTCCACCTTTTTCCGCATTATTTCCTTGAATTATAGCCCTTTCAAATAAAGGGTCAGAATGATCTATATATAATCCACCTCCCAGATCTGAACTATTATTTGAAATAATCGCATCATAAAATTTTGCTTTATTTTTCGAATGAGGCAGATAAATGCCACCAGCCCGTTCCCCAGCGGTGTTATTAGAAACAAGAATATTAGAGAATTCTGAAGTGTTATTATTTCCACCACCAACACGCATTCCACCACCATATTGAACAGCAGTATTCCCAATAACCCGCATTCTTTTGACTACTGTTCCGCTTGTTACTGAACCGTTACCGTATCCACCTCCCTGATTAGATGTATTACCCTTAATTAAAAGACTGTCAAGTTTTACATCTGCATGAGACCATGTGGCTATCCCACCTCCCCAAGTATTTGCTTGATTGTTGTAGATGGTGGAGTATTTCAGTGATGCATCACTGTCATATCCAAAAAATATTCCTCCCCCATAGTCAATAGAGGAATTATTATTTTTTACGAGTAAATGCCTCAGTCTGGGGTTGGATCTATCAAGATAAATTCCTCCGCCGGCTTTTGATGAGCTGTATAATGTGCCACTACCGTTTTGTATGGTAAAGCCCAACAACATTGCGGCTGAGGTTTCAGAGGTTGCGAAAGTCACGACCGACGCACTATCTGAATCTGATGGTGAACTTCCATCAATTATAGTACTGGCAACATAGCTTTTATCACATATGGATAATGTTTCGTTACATGTGGTTAATGTTTTTGAGGCAACAACAATGTCCTTGCCGCGGAAATTTATATTTTCTGTGTAAGTGCCTGGATCCACAAGTACGGTATCGGCGCTTTGGCTCATGTTTATTGCATGCTGAATTGTTTTATATGGACTTGCTTCTGAACCATTTCCAGTGTCATCGGATCCCGATGTAGCCACATGAATTTGCCTACCGTTATTGTACCAACCGATGCCATAATCTGCAGTTCCGGCATAATTGGCATAAATAATGTCCATAGTTCCATCCTGATCCAAATCTGATACTTCAATCCTGTATGTTTTTACTTTAGGCATATTATCAATTGTTTTTCGGGTGAAGGTTGGATCGGGATTTCCATCATTATAATAAATGTTATTTGGGCTACTCCAATTTCCTGTCACAATGTCTAAATGGTCGTCTCCATTAATATCTTTTATAGATACATCAAGTATACCCTTTGATGAATCCGCATCATGTAAAATTTCTATTCCAGTGAAATTTTCGCTACCGTCATTTTTGTACATAATGAGCTTATGAGCACCCCAATCAGCTGCAATGACATCCATGTCATTATCATTGTCCATGTCACCCCATCTGGCCCACATAATATCAGTAAAACCGGTCATTAAAGGAAGATCATGCTGCGTAAATGAGTCATTAGAAAGATCGCTTTCAAACCACACAGGTTTTTTCTCATCATTTGCTAGAGTTAATATATCTAAATCACCGTCCATATCAATATCTGCTACATCGATAGAGCCAAAACTAATATTATTTCCGTCGCTGATCTTTTTTTCTGTAAACACTGGTTTTTCAGATCCACTCCAGCAGTTTGAATTCTGAGCACAGTTATTATAATATAGCGCTAGTTCTTTCCGGCCTTTTTGTGATAATATATCGATATCTTCATCATTATCAATGTCTACAGCATAGAGATCTGCTGTGTGAAAATGAATATTAAGCTCGGAATTTTTCAAAATCTTGATGGTATCTGAGAATGTTCCATTTCCATCGATATTTTCAAACCAGTACAAGCCTAAATTTTCTGCTAAAAGGATGACATCATTATCTCCATCATGATCGAGATCACTTCCAATAATGTGACCAGGTGTAGAACCTGTTCCACCAATTTGCTTTATGGTATTATTCTCAAAATTTTCTCTTCCATCATTTTTGAACCAGTGAACACGAAGCTCACTATCATGATAGCCCAATGCTAGGATATCAAGATCATTGTCTCCATCTATGTCTACAGTGGAAATGGAATTCCATTTTCGATTGTCCTCCTCAATATTAATTTGCCTAAAGTCATCATACTGGGCGTTTAGTGGAAAAGACAGGCAAATTGCCAAGACAATAAATAAATAGTGGTTCAGGTCACGATACCGAAACCTAGATTTTCTTGCTTCTATGGAAAGGATGGATTTCACCTTAATCCTGGATCCGGGAATTTGGGTGGCATGGGTTTTTCAGGAGGCTGTTTACTCTCGTACCATTTTATGGCCAGATTTATACTGGAATATAAAATGGAGCTTCCGACAACCACCAAAGCCGGTGTTGAATTTGCCAGAAAATCTAGTAAAGGATATCGATTGAGGATAACTTCAAGATATGTATATGATCCAAGGTATATATCAGCAGAGCTACTAAAAGCTTCACCATCAAAAACTCTGAATGAAAATGAATCGGCCATAGTTGAATCAGAGGCTGGAACATAGAGAACCAAATTGTCAGAACTTATAACATCAGTGGGAACAACATTGATGGTGTCACCTATTGTAATATCATCTGAAGTTTGAAAAAGTTGTCCGTATTCTGGCAAAGATGTAATTGAAAATAACAGTGTATCCCTGTCCTTATCAGATCCCATTAATTTTACAATAATCAGTGAGTCGTTATCAGCGGGCACCAGTTCCGTAAAGGCAAGTGGTGCTGTGTTGCCTGTTTCACATGATTCTATTTCCAGATTGCTGACAATATCATTTACCATAGTTTCTACTTCAGAAAACAGATCTTCCTCTGTACCAAAAAAATTCCGTGGAAGACCTGGATGTATCATTGGAAAAAATAAGCCGCTAAATGAATCAGAGATTTGAGAGTTAACCTCAAAGAGACTTATTTCTATAGGACCTTCTAACTGCCCTTTATATGGGAAAACAAGTATGCTAACCTCGGTTCTTCTGTTAAGACTGGATGCTATCTCTTGTTGTTCAATGGTTTCTAGACCTGAAATAAATTCAGCAGTCAGTATGTCATCTCTTTGAAGAAAAGGATGTTCTTTTGTATCATCTTCAATGACTGTATAAGGTCGCATCTGTCCAAACCCTCTTGAACTCAGTTGTTGCTTATCTACACCTCTATCCAAGAGCCAATTTTCAACGGCAACAGCCCGTTTCTGGGATAATTGAAAGTTTGCTAGTTCATTTCCTTGGGCACTAGTATGAGAAGTTAATTCAATCCTCATATCGGGATATTTGTTTAGCAATGAAAGGAGTTTGATTAATTCTTGATTGGATTCATCTAAGATTTTATCTGATGCAAAATCATATCTAAGGTTTTTTAGTGAGAAAATTGTTTCTTTGGTCAAACGAACTATATCAGTTCTTAGTATAAATATATGAGTAGCGGGTGTATTAGCGGTTTCATTTAAAGCGCATTCTGTGGTTTCGCAACCTGTATTATGATAGGTATCTAATATTTGAATATCTTGTATTTCATTTTTTATTTCATTAGTCATTATCTCAGCCATTCGCTCAGCATAAAGTGGAGTTAGATTCTCTGAATCAAGAACGTATACACTGGACTTGCAAATGTTAAGTAACTCAACAGAATTCGATTTAATTGATGTGTTGTTTTTCTGGTTATCAATAGAGAACTGAATAATCTCGTTTGAATCAGACGGTGTTATTATAGACTCTAGAATAATTAATTCCGTTGAGTCATTTTCGAGTTCTTGATTAAATATAGTAGAATGTGTTGTTGTGTCGGTAATAGTTATATCAAGATTATCCTGAGAGAGGAGCATAGAGGACATAAGTGCAAAATTAATTATTTTTAAGAATTCCATTGAATTTTTTAACAAAAAGTCAAATAATTTTATTGATTAAATCTAATATTATTATGTTCTTAAAATTAACTATTCTATAAAGATATTATAATTTATAAGAGGAATTTTTTTGAAAAAATCTTGGGTAGAAAAAAGAGACGTAGATAAAGAATCTCAGGTTAAAGTTAATGCAAAACAATTTGCTGATATTCCGGTGGGAACAAAAATGCTTATTCCCACACCAAAAGATTTAAATAAATTGGTAATGGATATTCCAATTGGATCTTTTCTTTTCACAAGAGAAATAAGAAAAAAACTTGCAAAAAATAACAATGCTGAAATGACTTGTCCTCTAGTAACAGGGATTTGCATGAGGATTATTTCTGAAGCAGCATTTGAGGAATATCAAAGCCATAATAAGATCGATAAGATATCTCCTTTTTGTCGCATAGTCGAACCAGATTAAAAATTGGCTAACAAGTTAACTTGTGGAAAGGATTTTATTGTTCAAAAACAGTTTGAAGAAGGAATTGAGGTTTATTTTCAGTTATAAAATGAAAAGATTTTTTATACATTCTTTTTGATTTATCTATGTTTTCTTGATTCAATAAAAACGGCAATTGTAAATTTTATAAACTAAAAAGGAGTTAATTATGGATGTACTAGCAGTTGTACATATAAAAAGTAATTATGATGCTTGGAAAACATTATTTGATGAAGGTCAAGTACACAGGGAAGAGTTTTCTGACGAATCTCGTACAAGGGTAGCCAAAGTTGACGATAATACAGCAATGGTTCAGTTGTTTGATGTCGATATGCAAAAAATGGCTGAAACACTTAATAATTCATCCGTAGGTCAAGAAATGGCTGAACATGTTGAAAAACGTGACTTATATAAATTAGAGGTAATGACACCACCAGGTGCCTAGGAATAATAGCATAGGTACCACGGAGTACGGGGAGAATTCAGTGGTTATGACAATTATTCGTGGATAGGAGGAAAAAATAAAAACTTTTGGACATGCTCTCGTCCTTTTTACTTTTTTTGCTCTAGAAGTATCAGGTCAGACACCTCATCACCACAACTATAATCGTGAAATTTATTTCCCGGATGTTCCAGGATACAAAACTCTCCTCTGTGATTTTCATATGCACACCGTTTTTTCTGATGGGAGTGTATGGCCTGATATTCGGGTGGAAGAAGCGATCCGTGATGGCATCGATGTTATTGCTTTGACTGAACACCTTGAGTACCTTGGCCACAAGGATGACATCCCTTTCCCAGACCGAAATAGATCCACTATTATCGCCAAGGATGCTGCAAAAGATAAAGATTTGATTGTTCTGAATGGTTCTGAAGTGACTCGGGACATGCCACCTGGGCACGTTAACGCAATCTTTGTAGATGACTCAAATCGACTTCTTCAGGATGATCCTACGGACGTTTTTCTTGAAGCTAAACGGCAAGGCGCCTTTATCTTTTGGAATCATCCTAACTGGTTGGCTCAGGCACGGAACGGCATTGTTCCACTAACTGAAATGCACAGAGACTTGATTAGAAAAAATCTTCTCCATGGTATTGAGGTTGTGAACGATATTACCTATTCGGACGAGGCGCTTCAAATTGCTCTTGATTATGATTTGACTATCATTGGTACCTCAGATATTCATGGTTTAGTAGACTGGCAATACCATGTCCCTGAGGGAGGGCACCGGCCGGTGACACTGGTGTTTGCCAAAGATAAATCATCTGAAGCTGTGAGACGGGCTCTGTTTCAACAGAAGACAGTGGTTTGGTTTAGAAACTTTCTTATTGGTAGAGAACAATACCTGATGCCCCTATTAAAAGCATCTCTTACTATAGAGGAAGCTTTTTACAGTAAAGGCAGAGATGTGGCTGAGGTGATCATTAAGAATCATTCCGATGCTCGATTTGAACTGAAAAATACAGGGAAGTTCAATTTTCATGAAGGGATTGATCTAGTAACCATACAGCCTCATTCAACGATTACTCTTATAGTAAAGACAGTGGAGCGACGAAGGTCATTTAAGTTGGCGTTTGAAGTCATGAATGCAATAACCGCACCTCGAACACATCCCACGTTGATACTATCCGTCCAACCTGACTCCTAATTGGTTTGAAATCCTCCTAAAGAGAATTTAGCTTTAACGAGAATAGTTTTGGTAGAACAAGAGACCAACTGTTGAAAGGAGACAGTTGACGAAGAAACTTATTATTGTTCCATTTGAACTGATACTATTTATACCTCAGTTGAAGAATAATAATAGAAGGGATAAAGAATCGGAGTCTTTTTCTGATTATTAATTCACTGAACGGTCAATTTTCGAATTTTTTGCTGAGTGAAGAATGAAGTGTTTCTTATTTGTATTCATTCTATTGAATTCAGCATGGGGGAAAAATACAGAAAATAATCGTGTTGGTGATCCAAGAGATGCATCAATTCCTGGCGCATATATAGGTATTTCGTATCAATTTGATGTAAAGAAAAAGATTAAAGGATATCAAATCAGTTTTGGATTTGCATTACCATTTCCTGGATATCATTTCTATCCATAGAGGTAAATTTTGTAATAATAACATAAATAACTAAAAGGAGAATAGTTATATGGCAAAAAAAATTGATTCACCATCAAAGGTTGAATGTGTAGGGAATAAACCCAAAATAATACAAGAATATATCGGTCTCGTAAATTCTCAAACAACAGATTTAAGTATTGCTCAAATGGATTCTCCTGGAGGCTGGTCCGAACCTGGTCAACGACCAGAATTTGATGAGTACACACTTGTTCTTAATGGCAGATTGAAAGTTGAAACAGAAGATGAGATTATCTATGTTAATAAAGGAGAGGCGATAATTACATACTCTGGAGAATGGGTCAGATACAGTACGCCGGAAAAGGATGGGGCTCAATATGTTGCAGTTTGCATGCCTGCTTTCAGACCAGAAACAGCACATAGAGATGATCCTGCAGTACTTTAATCTACTGGATTTCCCTTATTGTTTAGCATAATTGGATCTCCGAAACCAAGAGATTTCAAACCATCATACTGAGTTGCCGCATCACCTACTATAAGGTAGATCATTTCACTTGGGCGTACATACTCTTTCGCTAAGGCATTGTGTCTTGCAATAGTAAAATCACTAACCAAATTTTCTCGATCTTTGATATAATCAAAGGGCAGATCGTAGGTGGAAATATTACTAATCATACCCCGTAGTGCTCCGAGAGTTTCAAAGCGTCGGGAATTAGACTTGATTAGCATATTTTTTGTAAACTCTAAATCTTCCTTAGTAATTGGTTTCCGATAACGGGTCATAATATCTTTAAAGATTTGGACAGATTCTTCTGTGGTATTCGAACGTACAGCTGAAGAAGCGACAAAAAGACCTTTAAATCGGGATCCCGTAAAACGTGAACGAGCACCATATGTATAACCTTTTTCTTCTCTTAGTGTAAGGTTTATATCGCTGGAGAAATTTCCTCCTAATTTCATATTCATCACTGAAGCAGGAAAGTAATCTGGATCAGTATATTGCATGGAAAGGTAGCCAATTCGGATTTCTGACTGCTTTGCTCCTGGAACATCTACAAAATATATTTTGGCCTTGTTATTGGGCTCAGGCATGGCATACTCAGGAAAATTAACGTCCTTAATCTCCCAACGATCAGATAAACTTTTGAAAGCTTTGATTGCACCACTTCGTTTAATGTCACCAACAATGCTTACGGTTGCCAAATCAACTGAGAAATTATTTTCATAATAGTTTTTCAAGTCTTCAATTTCAATACTCGCTACTGATTCTTCAGTACCCATCGTAGAGTTTGCTAATATATGCTGACCATAGTTTAAACGATTAAAAACATTAGATGCGATAGTAGAGGGTATTGCAGAACTACGATTAATTCCTTCAATAGTTTCAGCCTTTATTCGATTAAACTCTTTTTCATCCCAGCGTGGTTCGAAAAGAATCTCTTCAGCTAAAGCAAGAGTGGCTTCAAAATTTCGTTTCAGACAAGTAACTTCAATACTGATAGATTCTTTTGTGGTATAAATGGATATGGAAGACCCTAATGCATCGATTGCTTCTTCTAATTCTACTGGTGACTTGTTAGCAGTACCTTCAATCAGCATGTCAGAAATAAGGTTGGCTACACCTATTTTATCTGGAGAATCAAGTAACATGCCACCACGAATACGAATACCAAAGTTGATGAGAGGTAGTTCATCGTGGTTGGCACCAAATAAAGATAATTTGCTTGGGTAGTCATGACGCCATACCATTGGTATATTTAGATTAGGGTCTGGACCCTGTTCAGGCTTTATGGATCGATCAAAACTAGATGAGATTTTCTCCACTTCTTCTTCGTTATTACTGACCAGTTTTTCTATATTCTTAACGATCTTTTCTTCCTTAATAGCAAACAATTCTGAACCATCTGCTACTAGATCAGTCTTTCCTTTAGGTACAAAGCTGGTAAGTACATAATTTTGATCTTTTATATATTTATTATAGACTCGCTTTATATCATCGATACTTACAGCAAGTACGCTTTCCAAGTCGTTGGAAATGGCACCGGGTGATCCATAATATTCGTTATAGTAGGCCAATTGGAACCCTTTTCCTAGGACTGAAGATATGGCTTGATAAAATGCTGTTTCGTACTTGGCCTTCAAGCGATCTAGATCATTTTTTGTGAAACCGTCGTTTTCAAATTTTTTGAATGCTCCAAATATAGACTTTTCCAAATCAGTAAGGTTGGTAGTAGGAAAAGCTGTGACAGTGATATTGAAAGTTCCAGCAATTTCTAGAGGACTATTATAGGAGACTACACTAGGTGCTAATTTATTTTCTTCGACAATAACAGTATAAAGTGGCGCCTTTTTCCCATCTCCCAAAAGTTGCCCTAAAAGCTCTAGAGCAGGGGCATCACTATGGCGCTGATGAATGGTGGGAAAAACCATCCGTAAGCGTGGAGAATTAGCAAAATTGTCTTCGTGAAAAACTTTTTTAGTAGTTTCTAAAGTTATGGGTTGAGGTTCCATATCCAATACGGTAGGACCTTGCTGAATTTCACCAAAGTATTTTTGCACCAACTTTTTTACCTGACGTTCATCGATGTCGCCAGCAATTACAAGGGTAGCATTATTAGGGCCATACCATCGCTTGTAGAAATCACGAACATCTTTTAATGTAGCATTCTGTAAGTCTTCCAATTCTCCAATAGTTGTCCAATTATAAGGATGATCATCAGGATAAAGGTTTTTTATGACAGCGTAATTATTATGACCATATGGACGGTTGTCCACGCGTTGACGTTTTTCGTTCTGAACGACCTCTTGTTGATTGGTAAAAGCAGCCTGAGTAACAGTGGGAAGTAGCCAACCCATACGATCTGACTCTAACCAAAGAACAATTTCGAGAGCATTTTTTGGGACAACCTCATAATAAACAGTCCCATCCTTGTTTGTTCCTCCATTAAGAGTGCCACCAGCACTTTGAATTATTTTAAAAAATTGATCCTGACCCACATGTTGAGATTCTTGAAAAAGCATATGCTCAAAAAGGTGAGCAAAGCCAGTGCGGCCAGGAACTTCCCGGTTTGAACCAACGTGATACTGTATAGCCACACCTACAATAGGATCAGAGTTGTCTTTGTGTAGAATTACCTCTAAACCATTGTCTAAAATGTATTTTTCGTAGTCAATAGTAAAAGTTGTGGAAGGTTTTGAATTGCAGCTAACAATCAGAAAGGTAAAGGAAAGTAAAATTGGTCTGAAATTTTTTATCATGTGAATGTCCTTTTTTATATGTCCATGTCAGTAATAGAATTTAATTGCTTTAGGTCATTGACAATTATATATAAAACACTATTGCAAAAAATTATATAGAAAAGCATCAAACTAAAATAAGACTAAAAAGGTTATTTATACAAATTAGGGTACAGATAATTTTGAGGGATCAGTGAGTACAGACCTTATTTAGGGCTTAAGTATCATTCCTTCATCTACAACTTTCCATATATAGAGAGATGCTATAGTCCTATATGGCTTCCATTTTTTTGAACGAGAGATCATGGATTTTTCACTTAAGAATTTTTCTCGACCAAGTAAAATCATTAAACCTTTTTTAATACCTAAATCATTTATAGGAAAGACATCTAGACGATTCAATGAAAAAATAAGAAACATGTCTATTGTCCATTGGCCAATACCTTTGATTGGTTTTAGAATCTTTGCTATTTCGTCATCTGATAATGTTGAAAGTTCTTCAAGACGAATTTCTCCACCATCAATTTTTTTAGCAAGTCCTTGAATATATTTTGTTTTCATTTTTGAAAGCCCAATATTTTGCATGGATTCCGATGGGGTTTTTAAAACTTCTTCAGGGTTGGGGAATACGCTTCCATCATAGAGGGCTAGAAACCGATTCTCAATAGTTTTTGCAGCTTTACCGCTTAACTGTTGGTGGATAATTGATCGAACCAAAGACTTAAAGTGGTTTTGCTTGTTTTTTAATGTGATCGGTCCAAAATAGTTGATTAAAATTTTCATGTTATCATCTTGCCTTAGATGATTTAAGGCAATTTCTATTTCGGGATTTCTATTCATAATCATTATAAGTATAGCTAAACATAGTATGGAATAATTCTAATGTTGAATTATCAAAGGTCAAATAATAGTTCAACAGAAATTTATTCATTAATGATTCGACCTTAGCATACTTAAACAGTAAGTGACAAAATTTTAGTTACATGTATTTTTATTTCTTGACTACAGTATATTCAAACTAGTATAGTAACCTACATATAAAAACATTTTCAGGGGGAGGTTTTACAGTAAAAAACCCTGAATATGAAAGAGATAGAATGATTCATGAGAATATAAAAGGTCTTATTGCGGCTGTTCACACACCTGTTCACGAAGACTATTCATTAAACTTAGATTGTGTTAAGATGCAAGCTGATCATCTTATAAAAAGTGGTGTCACAAGTGTTTATGTTAGCGGTACAACGGGGGAGGGTCAATTATTTGATGCTGAAGAAAGAATAAAATTGTTTCAAGAATGGGGAATAATTGCTAAAGATAATTCTTTGCAATTTATTGCTCATATTGGACATAGGAATCAGTCTGAAGCAACGAACCTTGCGTTAGCGGCCAGAGATGCAGGTGCCCAAATACTAAGTTCCATGTCTCCACCAAATACTAATATTAGTAGACCAAAAGAGTTGGTTGAATGGTTGAAACCAGTTTTGATGGATGTGTCTGACATACCATTTTATTTTTATGATACTCCAAAAATCAGTGGTGCTGAGATTGACATGGAAGAATTTTTGAAATTGGCGGTTCATGAACTACCATCCTTAGTTGGTCTAAAATTCAACAATACAGATTTGTCAATGCTGGAAAGGTGCATGAACATAGAGCATGAGAAATTTGATATTCTTTATGGAGTTGATGAGATGTTGATCTTAGGGATGGATCAAGGATGCAAAGGAGCTGTCGGAAGTACCTATAATTTTGCAGCCCCTATTTACCACAGACTAATTGAAGCTTATGAAGTCGGAGATAGGAATGAGGCCGATAAACTCCAGAATTTTTCCATTCAATTCATTGATATTATTGGAAAATACGATTTTTTGCCAGCAGCAAAAATGCTAATGAAAAGCTTTGGTATAGATTGTGGACCTGCTAGACCACCTAATCGCCAATTATCTGAAAATGAATTTGAATCTTTACATCATGAATTAGACCAAATAAACTTTTTTGATATCATTAATAAATCATGAATAATAAACCAATTATTTGGCTTTTATTTTTCTATTCCTTCCTTTGGTCTGAGACATCAGTGAAATGGCATAAATTGCCAGATTTCCCAAATCCGTTAGGTTTGGCTGGATCCTTTGTTGGAGTTCATAACGATGCTCTGATTGTAGGTGGTGGAGCCAATTTTCCCTTGGGATTGCCTTGGGAGAAAACCAAAGATGGTTTCAACTCACCAAAATTTTATACGGATCAAATTCATGTATTGATCAAAGATGAGGATAAATATAGTTGGCACAAAAGCTCAGCTACTTTACCTCATATCCTAGCTTATGGAGTGTCCATATCTACGGATAACGGTATCATTTGTATAGGTGGAGAATGGAAGGAACACAAAAAAGAGACCAACACAAAAAATCACAAAACGACTACAGGTATTTCTGAAGATGTATTTGTGATCAAGTGGGATAATAGAATAAAAATATCTAATCAATGGACTGAGCCTGGTGACGATGATAATCTGGTAGTAGACATTCCAAATTTCCCATTACCGATTACTGTTTCAGCTGGTACGATCATTGGTAATAAAATTTATGTTATCGGCGGTGATAACGGGAGTGGTGGAACAAGAAAATTCTGGATGTTGGATCTGGATTTTCGCTTTTCTCCTGAGAAATACAAATGGGAACAATTACCTGCTTTGCCTGGGTTGCCAAGAATGTATCTGTTAGCTTCTTCTCAAAATGATGGAAGGGAAGAGTGTGTTTATGTTTTTAGTGGTCGTGCCAAGATTAATGGTCAATGGGAAATACTAACTGATAGCTATAAATACATTCCTAGCCGTAATGAATGGGAATTCACTGGTAATATTCAAATAGATGGTGATGAAAATCCTCGATGTGTCATGGCTGGAACCATTCAAAAAATTGGGGTTAATCATTTAGCTGTTTTTGGTGGTGCGGACGGAAAAGGGTTTTTATATCTGACTGGATTAGCTGAACAGATCATAAAAGCTCAATCCAACAATGAAATCCAAACACTCTCTTTATTACAAAAAAAGCAAACAGAGTTCCTCAACAATCATGCTGGTTTTAGTAGAGATATTTTGCTTTATAATACGGTAACGAATCGATGGTCTAAGCATGGTGAGCTTCCTGATAAGAGTCCTGTTACTACCACAGCTGTAAAATGGGATGGTTCTATCCTCATCCCCAGCGGGGAGATTAGCCCAGGCATTCGAACACCTAATATTTTTAAAATGAATAAACTTGAATCTGGAATTGGATTTGGGAAGTTCAATTGGATGGTATTGGGTTTTTATTTAACCATACTTGTAGGTATGGGATTATGGATGTCTAGAAGAGGAAAAACCACAGAAGATTTCTTTTTAGCGGGCAGAAGGATTCCGTGGTGGGCGGCTGGATTAAGTATTTATTCTACTCAACTAAGCGCCATTACTTATTTGGCTATTCCAGCAAAGACATTTTCAACTGACTGGACTCGTTTTTTAATTCAACTAGGAATTATTGCTTGCGCACCTATTATTATTTATTTCTTTTTACCTTTTTTTAGGCGACTAAATGTGACTAGTGCCTATGAATATTTAGAAATGAGATTCAGCTTAGCTATTCGATTATTGGGGAGTACTTCTTTCGTCATCTTTCAATTTGCTCGCATGGGTGTTGTAATCTTGCTTCCAGCTCTTGCCTTATCGGCTGTTACGGGTCTTGATGTTATTATCTGTATCATCTTAATGGGAGTCCTCAGCACACTATATACAGTACTTGGAGGTATAGAAGCGGTTATTTGGACCGACGTATTACAAACCGTCGTTTTATTAGGTGGTGCATTGGTTGCTTTTATTGTCATGATGACGAATATTGATGGAGGATTCTCCGGGTCTATTTCTCTTGCAGCTCAGCAGGGGAAGTTGGAATGGGTTAATTTGGATTGGAATCTAACGGATGATACATTGATAGTGATTCTACTTGGAGCCATTTTTACTGTATTACTCCCTTATACCACTGATCAATCAGTAGTCCAACGTTATCTAACTACCAAAGATGAAAAGGATGCGGCGAAAGCTATTTATACCAATGGATTGCTAGCCATTCCTGGTTCCATCCTTTTTTTTGCTATCGGAACGGCTTTGTACATTTATTTTCAACAATTTCCATCTCATTTACCCCCAATTGAAAAAGCAGAGCAAATTTTCCCTGTTTTTATTGTAAATGAAATGCCTGCAGGTTTGGCTGGTCTATTAATTGCTGGAGTGTTTGCTGCAACTATGAGCAGTTTTGATTCCAATATTCACTCAATTGCTACCGTATTGACTACGGATTTTGTACAGCGTCTTCGCCCAAAAAAAATAAACTTACTTTCCATTGCAAAAAAAATGACAGTGATTTTGGGATTGTTAGGCACAGCTTCAGCTATTTTTATAGCATCAAAAGGTGTTATTCATTTATGGGACTATCTTTTAAGCGTTATAGGTCTTTTACTTGGGGCTTTAGGCGGTTTATTCATGTTAGGTATTTTTACAAAAAGTGTTCATTCATCTCATGCTTGGGTTGGTGTTGGGACATGCGTTGTAGCCTTATGGTGGGTAAAGAATTATACGGATTTTAATGGCTTATTGTATGGAGCTATTGGAACGGGGAGTTGCTTTTTTGCGGGATTTTTAGCAAGCAGAGTTTTTCCAAAAAAAGCTATGGAACTAGATGGTCTTACCTGGTGGTCTCAAACTAAAGGTGTGTAAATTAATAAGGATACAATAACACCAGATTTTGTTGATTGTTGTTTCAAAGTTTATGAACTTGTTTGAGTTGATAATTCAAAATAAAGATGGCTTGATTATCTTGAAAAAAAGTAAGAAGTAAAAAATATGAGATATTCTTTTCCAACTTTCCGGAACGTATATATTTTCTCCGTAATAGTTGTTGCAACAATTGGTCATGCTGATAATTTTTACCGCATTCCAGTAATTGATCTTGACCACCGCAAGGATCTTCAGGTGATAGTGGATAAAGAGGAGGGTGTCTACCTTGGTCACACCAGTACTGTTCTTCTCGAGGATGGGAAAACAATTTTGGCTGTTTATCCAAAGGGACATGGAAAAGGAGCAATAGTATACAAGCGGAGTGAAGATGGTGGGAAAACATGGTCACCTCGTTTATCGGTTCCTGGGAATTGGTCTACAAGTAAAGAAGTCCCTACAATTCATAGAGTCATTGACTCCAAAGGAATAAAACGCCTTATCATGTGGTCTGGGTTTTATCCAGCTCGACTTGCATTATCATCTGATGATGGACTTTCTTGGTCACCATTAAAGAAAGTTGGTGATTGGGGTGGTATTGTTGTTATGGGTAGTGTAGAGGCATTAAAAAAANCTGGTCATTACTTAGCCGTATTTCATGATGATGGTCGATTCTTTACAAAGGAAGGAAAAGGCGATGTAGAGTTTATTCTTTATCAAACTTTTTCGACTGATGGTGGGCTATCCTGGTCTTTCCCAAAAGGCTTTTATTCAAATTCAAAAATCCATTTATGTGAGCCGGGGGTCATACGTTCACCCGATGGAAACCAGTTAGCCATGCTTCTTCGAGAAAACAGCAGAACAAAAAACTCCCATATCATGTTTTCTAATGATGAGGGAAAAACTTGGTCCTTNCCAAGAGAATTACCCTTAGAATTNANTGGNGATCGCCATACAGGAAGNNATACNAATGATGGAAAACTNTTTATATCATTCAGGGATATGGCTAAAGATAGTCCAACAAGGGGAGATTGGGTCGCTTGGGTTGGAGATTATGAAGATTTAACTGCGGGTAATCTTGGGGATTATAGAATTCGTATAAAAGATAATCATAATAGTTGGGATAGCAGTTATCCAGGAGTTGAAGTATTACCAAATGGTACAATTGTTGCTACCACATATGGTCATTGGGAAGTAGGTATTCCGCCTTATATCGTTTCTGTTCAGATTGATTTAAAACATGTTAAACCTAATTAATTTACTTTATAGGGGTATGATAGATGAAAGTAGTGATTAGTACGTTTTTATTTTCTTCAATACTTATGTCGCAGNTNATTGAAATGCCAGCCGAGGTTTTGCGAGACAAAATTAGAGGTGGGTTATTAGGTCAAATTTTGGGAAATCTGAATGGTCTTCCCCATGAAATGAAATATATAGATGAACCTGGAAATGTTAAAGAATATATACCATCCCTTCTTGATGGAGCCAGAACTGATGATGACACAGATTTCGAATGGGTATATCTCTATGTTATGCAGGAAGAAAACGAAATTTTTCTTTCGTCAGAGAGACTTACTCAGTTATGGAAAAACCGAATTAATCAAGGGATTTGGTGTTCAAACAGATATTCCAGACACCTCATGAATCTAGGTTTTCAGCCTCCTCAAACCAGCATGTTTGCTTTGAATCCTTGGGCAGATTTCAATATTTCAGGTCAATTCATATCTGAGACTTTTGGGTTGTTAGCTCCGGCCATGCCACAAACCGCAAGTCTTATCGGATTAAATTATACGAGAATTACTATCGATATGGAACCTGCCCAAACCACTCAGTTTTTTTGTACAATGATCTCAACGGCTTTTATTACCGATGACATGGAAAAGATTCTTGAGGCTGGTACTAGAGCCCTTGATACATCAAGTTATATTCGCGAAATTGTCGATGATGTAAAAAAATGGCATAATCTATATCCAGATGAATGGGCTACAACTCGTCGACTTGTGAAANAAAAATACAGTCATTATGATGGGAAAATGCGTGANAAGAACGGTTTTGAATTAAATACAGCATCAACNATTGCCGCTTTACTTTATGGCGAAGGTGATTTCAGTACAACCTTAATGACAGCCTTTAATTTTGGCTGGGATGCCGATAATACTGCNGCCACAGCAGGAACAATTATGGGCGTAATAAAGGGACATAAATGGATGATGTCACAAGGTTGGAAAATTGTTGATCGCTATAAAAATACTAAAAGAGAAAATATGCCAGACGATGAAACTATTACCAGTTTCGCAGATCGAATTATTGACCTTTCTGAAAGAGTTATCACTAACAATGGAGGCGAAAGAGTGGTCATTGATGGTACACCTGTATATAAAATTGTTGAGGAAAAGCCTCGTAATGTTCAAAAGCTACCTAACATTGATAGTCAGATTTCAAACTTAAAGAAGGAATTAGGAAAAGAAGTTATAGAGCATATTAAAAAAAGTAATGAGCAACAGGAATTAGCTCGTGCTGCCTATCTTGCCATTTGTTTAGAGATGGCTCCTTCTCTTCAAAAAAAATATCCAGAACGTTGGAGTCTGGCATTAGATGCACTTTCCGGATATTGGAGGGTCATGCAAAATATTTTTTATGATGATGAAATCCCAGGAATTCTCCCTCTTCGTAAAAAGGCTTTAGCTGCTGGTCTGAAAAAGCCTAGTGAGAAAAGGGATGTTTGGTAAAAAAATACATTGTTCGTTACAATAGTTAAATATTTCATTGTCATAGTATTTTTTATTTTTTCAGCTAAGGCGCAAGATTGCAATAAGAATAATTGGAAATCCTTTTATTTTAGCAACGGATATAACATGAAAAATTGTAATCTTGCCAATGCAAATCTCCAAGGAGCATACCTGGAAGGTGCAAGCCTAGAGGGGGCAAACTTTAGTGGAGCAAATCTCCGGAACGCAAACCTTGAAGGAGCTGATCTTACTGGAGCAAATTTTACTGGAGCCAACCTTCAAGGTTCATATCTTGATGTGGTCAACTTACTCAATGCAAATCTTCAAGGTGCTGATCTTTCTGGTTCTGATCTTCTCAGTGCTTATCTTGGGAACACTGATTTAACTGGCGTAGATCTTAGAAATACAAACCTTAAAAGGATTGTGTCGAATGGTGCTAAAGCGACGAATAGCCTATTACCCAAAGGGTGGAAGTTAATTAAAGGATATTTTGTAGGTCCAACAGCAAATCTCCAGGGTGCGGACCTTTCTGGGGGAAATCTAAAAGATACAATTCTTAAGCATGCAAACTTTTATGAAGTAAACCTTGAGGGAGCGAATTTGAAAGGAGCAAATCTCGATGGAGTAATTTCAGGATATATAAAAGGAGTTCCTGAATCGTTACCTGGAGGATGGATGCTTATAGATGGTGTTTTAATGGAAGAGGGAAGGTAAAAACATCTATTTCTTTTTATTGTTATGTATCTATGATACATTGATAACAGATGGTTACACTGGGGAGAGGTTTCTCTTACAGAAAAGTTTTATCCAGAGGAAAATAATAGAACCATTTCTTTTTACTCTAAAGATGGGGATAGTGTAATAAAGGCCATGGATTTATATCGTTTGGAATCTATTTGGTTAGGCAGAGAACAAGAACTGGGATACTACAGAAATCAGTAGTTCAGGGTAGATAATATAAACCCTTAAAACAAGTCATTGGATAGATATTCAATTAGGAATAGAAAATCGAATAAGAATTAAAAATGAAGATTGATTTTGTTCCAAATCTAACAGGTGTATTTGGTTCTCCTGTAGCTGAAAATCCTACTGTTCTTATGATGGAAGCTGGTTATAAAGCCTTAGGTTTAGATAATTGGAAGTATCTCTCATTAGAAGTTCCTTTAGAAAATTTAAAAGATGCTATTTCTTCTCTAAGAACGTTCAACATGAAGGGGATACACCTGACAATTCCTCACAAAGTTTCTGTACTTGAATATCTTGATGAAATTAGTTCAACAGCTAAGACCATGGGTGCTGTGAATACAGTGATGAATATAGATGGGAAGCTGGTAGGTGAAAACACCGATGGTAAAGGGTTCATGGAGTCCCTTAAGAAAGATGCAAAAGTAAAGCCGGC
>PAYY01000020.1 GCA_002715465.1 Fidelibacterota bacterium
TCTGTAATTGTAGTTGGTCCTGAATTGCGACTTCATGAGTGTGGTCTTCCCAAGGATATGGCGACAGAGTTATTCATGCCTCAAATTATTCATGAATTGATTGCAAGGGGAGTGGCTAATACACCTAGGAGTGCAAAGCTCATGGTGCAAGAAAAAATGCCAGAAGTGTATGAGGTCTTAGACTATGTTGTTCGTGACCATCCAGTATTGTTAAATAGAGCTCCAACTTTACACCGATTAGGTATTCAAGCTTTTCAGCCAGTATTAGTTGATGGAAAGGCAATTCAAATCCATCCATTAGTTTGTGCTGCTTTTAACGCAGATTTTGATGGTGATCAAATGGCTGTGCATGTACCTCTTTCAGTTGAAGCACAGATGGAAGCAAGAATGCTGATGCTTGCAAGTAATAACATTTTACATCCTGCTCATGGTTACCCATTGGCGATTCCTTCTCAGGACATGGTGCTTGGTGCTTATTATCTTACTAAAAGTAAAGAAGGGGATTTAGGAGAGGGGCGGCAGTTTTCTGGTATTAGTGAAGTGTTAATAGCCTACGAAAATAAATCTGTTGGACTTCATGCAATCATTGATGTCCGTCATGGTGGTAAATGGCAGAAAAAGACTACGGTTGGTCGTGCTATTTTTAATTCAATTGTTCCTAGAGAACTAAATTATATTGATGAGTTATTGAATAAGAAAAAGATTGAAGATATTATATATAAATCCTATCTCGCAGTTAGTAATAGAAAAACAGTGAAGTTTTTAGATGATCTAAAAAACCTTGGGTTTAGTTTTGCGACTCAAAGTGGTGCCTCTATTGCTATTGACGATGTTCTCATTCCTAAAGAAAAAAATAATATAATCGCGAAAGCCGATAAAGAAGTAGGTTCAATTCAACGTAAGTTTTCTAGGCAGATTCTCACAGAAGGTGAAAGATATAATAAAGTTATTGATGTTTGGACTCATGCAACTAATGATACATCAGCGAGTATGATGAGACACTTAGCTGTAGATAAGAAAGGATTTAATCCCGTTTTTATAATGGCAGATTCTGGTGCTAGAGGAAGTCAAGATCAGATTAAGCAATTAGCTGGTATGCGAGGATTAATGGCAAAACCTAAGAAATCTATGACTGGTAGTAAAGGCGAAATCATAGAAAATCCCATTACATCAAACTTTCGTGAAGGTTTGTCAGTGCTTGAATATTTCATTTCTACTCATGGAGCAAGAAAAGGTCTTGCTGACACAGCGTTGAAAACTGCTGATGCTGGATATCTTACTCGTCGACTTGTTGATGTTGCGCAAGATGTTGTGATCATGGAGGAAGATTGTGGTACAATTAATGGAGTATGGGTAAGCGATCTAAAAGAGGGTGAAGAAATTATTGAGCCGATAAGTGAGCGTATACGTGGTAGAGTAATCCAAGAAGATGTGTATGTTGATGGAAAACTTGTCCTTAAGTCTGGTACTCAGGTAGATAATAGTATTGCTGATTCCTTTAAAAAGCATGATGTAGATAGAATTTTTATAAGATCTGTTCTTACTTGTGAGGCTCTTCGTGGTGTCTGTGTTAAATGCTATGGAACAGATTTAAATACTAATAATCCTGTAGCTATGGGTTCTTCAGTAGGTATTGTAGCGGCACAAAGTATTGGTGAGCCTGGCACCCAGTTAACTCTTCGAACATTTCATATTGGTGGGACAGCTTCTCGAATTATCGAGGAGTCTGAGATGGAATCTAGGCGTGATGGGGTGGTTGAATTTTCTGATAATCTTGAATTTTCTGAAGTTATAGATTCTGAGGAAGTTTCTGGTAAGCCTGTAAAACGTGTTTTGGTTAGGAACTCATCCATAAAAATAATTGATTCCAAAAAAGGTATTTCCGTTTACAATGTTCCTTATGGTTCTACTCTTGAAGTTGAGAATGGAAGTAAAGTTGAAATAGGTCAGGTGCTATTTACATGGGATCCATATACAGATGTAATTCTGGCGAGACATTCGGGTATAGTTAATTTTGTCGATATGGTTGAGGGTGAAACCTATCATGAAGAAGCTGTTGAAGGTGGTAAAAAGCAACTTGTTACTATTGAAGCTAAGAACAGGCGCCTTGCTCCGCATCTTGATATTGTAGATAATAGCGGGAATACAATCGCTGGCGGTACAATTCTTCCTGTTAAGGCTGTTCTCATTGTTAGGGATGGACAAAAAGTAAAATCAGGGGAGGTTCTTGTAAAGATTGCTAAAGATATTGGTAAAACACGTGATATTACGGGGGGCTTACCTCGGGTTGCTGAATTATTTGAAGCTAGGAAGCCTTCTGAGCCAGCAGTTGTGACTGAAATTGATGGATTAGTGAAGTTTGGGGATGTTAAGCGTGGTATTCGCGAAATTATTGTAGAAGGAGCCCATGACGTTTCAAAAAAATATAAAGTTCCTTATGGTAGGCATGTTATCGTTCATGAGCATGATCGAGTAGGTGCTGGTGATCGATTATGTGAAGGAGCGATTTCTCCTGAAGATATTCTAAATATTCTAGGAGCTGAAAGAGTTCAAGAATATTTAGTTAATGAGATCCAAGAAGTTTATAGATTGCAGGGAGTTAGGATAAATGATAAGCATATTGAGGTAATTGTCAGGCAAATGATGCAAAAAGTCGAACTTGACGATGCCGGGGATAGTATGTTTCTAGCTGCTGATCGAGTGAACCGGACCGAATTAAATAGAGAAAATGACAGAGTCCTAAAGTCTGGTGTAGTAACTGATCCTGGTGGTTCATCATTGTTAGTAGATGATTTAATTCTTAAGTCTGAGCAATTAGAGTTAAATAAAAAGTTGAAAGAAGAAGGTAAGGCTATAATTAAAACACGTAAGGCGCAACCTGCAACATCTCATCCTTTGCTACTGGGGATTACACGTGCTTCTCTGAACACTGAAAGTTTTATTTCCGCTGCTTCTTTTCAAGAAACAACTCGTGTTCTTACTGATGCCTCTACTGAAGGTAGAGCGGATCGTCTACTTGGTCTTAAAGAGAACGTCATACTTGGTCGCCTGATTCCTGCTGGTACAGGTTTTAAAAGTAAAAAGAATCCACTTGTCAAGAAAGTTGCTGACGAATTAGAGGAAGTTGATTCTGTTGATTCTGAGGGATTAGTTGAAGAAAGAAAAGAAGTTTAGGAGTTTAATGTGCCTACAGTCAATCAATTAGTGAGAAAAGGAAGAAAACGTATTGTTAATTCTACCAATACGCCAGCTTTACAACGTAATCCCCAAAAAAGAGGTGTTTGTACTCGCGTCTACACAACTACTCCTAAAAAACCAAACTCTGCCCTTAGGAAAGTTGCAAAGGTTAGATTGACAAATGGTATTGAGGTTATTGCTTATATACCAGGTGAAGGACATAATTTACAAGAGCATTCACTTGTTTTGATTGAAGGTGGTCGTGTAAAAGACTTGCCCGGTGTCCGTTATCATATTGTTAGGGGTACTATGGATACTGCAGGAGTTGATGATAGAACTACAAGTAGGTCACGTTATGGAACGAAGAGGCCGAGGTCTTAGATGAGGAGACGACGTCCTGAAAAAAGACAGATTTTGCCTGACCCTATTTTTGGTGAAATAATGGTTCAGAAGTTTATTAATAATTTAATGGAACGAGGGAAAAAAGGAGTAGCTGAGCGGATTTTTTATGGTGCATTGGAAATTATTTCATCTAAGACAAAAGCTGATTCATTAGAAATGTTTAAGAAAGCTATTGGTAACGTTAAGCCTCTGATTGAAGTTAAAAGTCGTAGAATTGGTGGCGCAACCTATCAGGTTCCAATCCAAGTTCCCCCTCAGCGTGGATTTGCTTTGGCGACTCGATGGTTAATTGCTAATGCAAAAATGCGAAAAGGTGCAAGTATGGCTGAAAGACTTGCTGGGGAATTTATCGATGCTGCTAATGAAGACGGTGGCGCTGTGAAAAAGAAAGAAGATACACATCGTATGGCTGAGGCTAATAAAGCTTTTGCTCATTATCGTTAAAAAATGAAAAGTATTACATTAGACAAAGTTAGAAATATCGGAATTCTTGCTCACATTGATGCAGGAAAAACCACTACCACTGAGCGCATTTTATATTATACTGGAAGAGTCCATAGAATGGGAGAGGTTCATGAAGGTGCAGCTACAATGGATTGGATGGAGCAAGAGAAAGAGAGAGGCATTACAATTACGTCGGCTGCTACTACTACTTTTTGGAATGACCATAGAATAAATATCATTGACACACCTGGCCATATTGATTTTACTGCAGAAGTTGAACGATCGCTCCGAGTTCTTGATGGTGCTGTTGTAGTTTTTTGTGCTGTAGGTGGTGTAGAGCCTCAGAGTGAGACTGTCTGGCGTCAAGCAAATAAATACAAAGTACCACGGATAGCTTTTGTAAATAAAATGGATAGAATGGGGGCAGACTTTGATAATGTATTAAAAATGATGAAGGATCGTTTATCTGCAAACCCTTTGCCTATTACTATTCCAATTGGAGCTGGAGAACTATTTAACGGGATAATTGATTTGATGGATATGAAAGCTATTATTTATAATGAGTCCTCCTCTGGTGCTCATTTTGATTACATAGAAATCCCTCAAGATCTGAAGGAAGCAGCGGAAAGTGCAAGGCATCATCTTGTTGAGGAATGTGCTGCTTATGATGAAAATCTTCTTGAAAAGTATTTGTCTGACGAAAAAATAACTCATGATGAAATAAAAAATGCTTTAAGAAAAGGTTGTCTGGACAATGCATTTATTCCTGTTATTTGTGGTTCTGCTTTTAAGAATAAAGGTATTCAAAGAGTCCTTGATTCTGTAGTAGATCTTTTGCCTTCTCCTTTAGATATTACTGAGGTTATTGGTCATGTACCTAAGGATTCTGATGTTTTGCTCAGTCGTGCTCCTACTAATGAAGATCCTTTTAGTGCTTTAGCATTTAAAATTATGACGGATCCTTATGTCGGAAGGTTAACATTTTTTAGAGTATACTCTGGTGAAATAGAAACGGGGGCTACTGTTTTAAATACTGGTACAGGGAAAAAGGAACGTATTGGAAGGCTTCTCCTTATGCATGCTGATAAACGTGAAGAGCGAAAAAAAGTATCAGCCGGAGAAATAGCAGCTGCTGTGGGTTTAAAGCAAACTCGAACGGGGCATACGCTTGCTGATCCAAAAGCTCCAATTGTTCTTGAAGAAATGGAATTTCAGAAACCTNTAATATCTGTTGCTATTGAGGCTTCCAGTAAGGCTGAGCAAGAAAACCTTTCAGAATCTCTGTCCAAGCTTTCTGATGAGGATCCAACTTTTAGAGTTAGTAGTGATGAAGATACAGGGCAAACTGTTATTTCTGGAATGGGTGAATTGCATTTAGAGATTCTAGTTGATCGTTTAAAACGTGAATTTAATGTTAATGCTAATGTTGGTAGACCTCAGGTGGCTTATAGAGAGACTATATCAGGGCAATCGGAAGCTGATGGTAAATTTATTAGGCAGTCTGGAGGACGTGGGCAATATGGTCATGTTAAAATAAAAATTGAACCTAATGAAGCTGGTAAAGGTTTTCATTTTGAAAGTAAAATTGTTGGTGGTGTTGTGCCTAAAGATTATTTTAATGCCGTTAGCCAAGGAATCGAGGAAGCGCTCCGTAATGGAATCCTTGCAGGTTATCCTATGGAAGATGTTAGGGTAGAATTAGTTGATGGTTCTTATCATGCTGTAGACTCTTCAGAGATGGCATTTAAAATTGCTGGTTCGATGGCTATTAAAGAAGCTTGTAAACGTGCAAAGCCAATTTTATTAGAACCAGTAATGAAAGTTGAAGTAGTCTTGCCTGAACAATATTTGGGCGATGTGATGGGAGATCTTACATCACGCAGAAGTGAAATTCAAGGTACAGATCACAGAAAAGATGCTGTAGTTATTAAAGCAGTTACACCTCTTTCTGAAATGTTTGGTTATGCAACTTCCCTTCGTTCCATGACTCAAGGTAGAGCAGTTTTTTCTATGGAATTTGATAATTACAAGAAAGCACCTAAATCTGTTACTGAAGGAATAATCGAAAAATCCGGCCTTGTATCTGAGCCGGCATAAAATAGGAGATATTTCTCATGGCAAAAGAGAAATTTGATAGAAGTAAACCCCATCTCAACGTTGGTACGATAGGTCACGTTGACCATGGGAAAACTACTTTAACAGCTGCTATGACACTTGTTTTGTCTCAACGAGGTTTAAGTGAAGTTCGTTCATTTGATAGTATTGATAATGCTCCTGAAGAGCGTGAGAGAGGTATTACTATTCAGACGGCACATGTTGAATATGAAAGTGAGAATCGTCACTATGCTCATATAGATTGTCCTGGCCATGCTGATTATATCAAGAACATGATTACAGGAGCAGCTCAGATGGATGGTGGTATTTTGGTTGTTAGTGCTGCTGATGGTCCTATGCCACAGACTCGTGAGCATGTTCTTTTAGCTCGCCAGGTTAATGTTCCCGCTCTTGTTGTGTTTATGAACAAAACAGATCAGGTTGATGATCCTGAATTAATTGAACTTGTTGAGCTTGAGCTTAGAGAGTTGCTCAATGAATATGAATTTCCCGGAGATGACATTCCAATCATCAAAGGTAGTGCGTTGGGTGCGCTAAATGCTCCTGATGATGAAGGTGCTACTCAGTGCATTATGGATCTTGTGGCACAAATTGATAGCTATATTCCTGAGCCAGAGCGCGATATTGACAAACCTTTTTTGATGCCAGTTGAAGATGTTTTTAGTATTACAGGTCGGGGTACGGTTGGCACTGGACGTATAGAACGTGGTCAGATCAAAGTTGGTGAAGAAGTTGATATTGTTGGTCTCGGTGCTGATAAAAAATCAGTTGTGACTGGTGTTGAGATGTTTCGTAAGGAGTTAGATGAGGGTCAAGCTGGTGACAATGCAGGATTGTTGTTGCGAGGTGTGGATAAAGAGTGGTTAAAACGTGGTATGGTATGTTCAAAACCAGGTTCTATCACGCCTCATACAAAATTTAAAGCTGAAGTATATGTATTAAAAAAAGAAGAAGGTGGAAGGCACACTCCATTTTTTAATGGATACCGACCACAGTTTTACTTTCGTACTACAGATGTAACAGGTGTAGCGGATCTTCCTGCTGGTACGGAAATGGTAATGCCAGGTGATAATGTAACCTTAGATGTTGAATTGATTGCACCAATTGCTATGGAAAAAGAGTTACGCTTTGCCATTCGAGAGGGTGGTCGAACAGTTGGTGCTGGTGTAGTAACTGAAATTGTGGAGTAGATAGTTGGGTGCAAATAGTAAGAGAGATCTATTGACTTTGGAATGTCCTGAATGTCATAGGAGAAATTATACAATGTCAAAAAATAAACGCCTGCATCCAGACAGAGTTGTTTACAAAAAGTATTGTCCCGGATGTAGGGCACATACTGAGCATAAAGAGACAAAATAAGCATCTTATTTTTTGAGGGTAATTATGTTATATCTTTCTTTAATTTTTGGAGGGCATTTAGGTGAGTAGCTCAACTGGTAGAGCACCGGTCTCCAAAACCGGGGGTTGCGGGTTCAAGTCCTGCCTCACCTGCTATTTAGACTAGCATTTAGGTGTGATTAGTAAGATAAAAAATTTTGTGAATGGTGTTCAATTCGAAATGAATAAGGTTTCTTGGCCTACATGGGATGAATTACGAGGTTCGACTATGGTTGTTCTTGGTTTATCTCTAATTCTTAGTATTTTCTTATTCTTTGTTGATTTTTTACTTTCTAGAATAGTAAATGTGGTATTATAAGATGGATTGGTTTACTGTTAGGGTTCTTTCTGGTAAAGAGAAAAAAATTCGAGATACTATGATAGGTGAGATAAATTTGGGTGCTGATAGTGGTAAAATCGATGAAGTGTTGGTTCCATCGGAAAATGTAGTTGAAATGAAAAGTGGAAAAAAGGTTGTGAAAGATAGAGTATTTTATCCTGGCTACGTTTTAGTTAAAATGAATTTGGATAATGAGAGTCGTCATTATGTAGAGAATATTCCAGGTGTAATGAGTTTTGTTGGTCCTAATGGAGAGCCTGAACCGCTCCAATCTGAAGAAGTAAATCGAATTCTTGGAGAAGTGGAAGTCAAAGATGGCCAAGAAGTAATGGCTGCAAGGTTTCAGAAAAATGATGGTGTAAAAATTGTTGATGGCCCTTTTTTGGATTTTGAGGGGTCGGTAATTGAGACAAATGAAGAAAAGCAAAAAGTAAAAGTAATGGTATCTATTTTTGGAAGATCAACTCCTGTAGAACTTGATTATCTTCAAGTAGAGCATCTTAAGCATACGGATTAATTATGGCAAAGAAAGTTCTGACAAATATTAAGCTTCAAGTGCCTGCCGGCCAAGCAAATCCAGCGCCCCCTGTAGGTCCTGCCCTTGGTCAACATGGCCTTAATATCATGGATTTTTGTAATACATTTAACGAAAAAACTAAGGATAATATGGGTACAATAATTCCTGTTGACATTACTGTTTTTGAAGACAGGACTTTTACCTTTATTACAAAAACACCTCCGGCAGCTGTATTATTAAAACAAGCAGCAAAGTTAGAAAAAGGTTCTGGTGAGCCTAATAAAGTAAAAGTCGGTAAGGTTGCTGAAAATGATTTGAAAAAAATTGCTGAGACAAAAATGGAAGATCTTAATGCAAATACTGTAGAATCTGCTGTTGAAATGATTCGTGGAACAGCTCGGAGTATGGGTCTTGAGGTGCTATAGTTAATGAGTCACGGTAAGCGTTATAGAAGAATAGTTGAGTCTGTTGATAGGATGAAAGAATATTCAATTGAAGATGCAATGGATTTAATAAGAAAATCAGATAATACAAAGTTTGATGAGACTATTGAAGTTGCTTTAAATCTAGGCGTAGATCCCCGTCATGCAGACCAAAATATCAGGGTAACAACCTCCTTACCTCATGGCAGTGGTAAAAAAGTGAGTGTTCTTGCTTTAGGTTCTGGGTCTGATGTTAAAGATGCTGAAGAAGCTGGCGCTGACTTTTTTGGTAGTGATGAATTTTTAAGTAAGCTTGAGTCAGGCTGGGATGATGCTGATGTAATCGTTGCTGCCCCAGAGATGATGCCAAAATTAGGTAAATTGGGAAAAATATTAGGTCCTAAAGGTTTAATGCCAAATCCAAAGAGTGGTACTGTAACAAAGGATCTTGCTAAGGCTGTAAAGGAAATTAAGGCTGGTAGGGTTGAGCTTCGTGTTGACAAAAATGGTATCATTCATGTTCCTATTGGAAAAAAATCTTTTGACTCTGGGGATCTAATTGAAAACTTTAGGTCGGTTCTTACAACTGTAATTCGTGCAAAACCTTCATCAGTTAAAGGTACTTATTTAAAAAAAATAACTATTTCTTCCACTATGGGTCCTGGGATAAAAATAGATGGAGGATTAGCAACTTAAAATGCCAAATCAGCAGAATATTCAAACGGTAGAATTTTTTTCCGAGAAATTTCAAAAAGCATCAGGAATATATTTCGCTGACTATCTTGGTTTAGATGTAAAAGATATTACTGATTTAAGAAAAAAATTTACTACTGATGGTATAGAGTTCCATGTAATTAAGAATACTCTTGCAAAGTTATCTGTTGAAAATGCGGGCCTTAAGGGTTTAGATGATGTTTTTGGGGGACCAACAGCTGTTGCTCTTAGTTTTGAAGACCCAACAGTTCCGGCCCGTATTATTAAAGAATTTAAAAAAGATCACGATTTGCCTGAAATGAAGGCATTTGTATTTGAGGGAAAGGTTATGGATAAAGCATCTTTTAGTGCGGTATCTAATTTGCCTTCTCAAGAAGTTTTGTTAACAAAACTTGTGAATGGGCTTTCATCGCCTATGACAAAGTTGGCGTCAACTCTTAATAGTGTAATGTCTGACTTTGCAAATGTGTTGGCAAACCTTAAAAAATCTAAAACAGAATAGTAAAAAGAGAGGAAAAAACAATGGCTGAAGTTTCACGTACTGATGTGCTTAATTATCTAGAAAAGGCAAATATGCTTGAGATCTCTGAGCTCATTGGAGAAATAGAAGAAAAGTTTGGTGTAACAGCTGCGGCTCCTATAGCTGCTGTAGCTGCTCCTGTAGCGGGCGGAGAAGTTGCATCTGAGCAAGAAAAAGACAGTTTCGATATTGTCCTTGCTTCTGCTGGGGATAAGAAAATCCAAGTAATAAAAGTTGTAAGAACAATTACCGAGCTTGGTCTAAAAGAGGCCAAAGACCTAGTCGAAAGTGCTCCCAAATCAATAAAAGAAGGTGTTGCTAAAGCAGAGGCGGAAGAAATTAAGACTCAGCTTGAAGAAGCTGGGGCTACTGTTGAATTAAAGTAAAGTTTTTTTCGTTTGAAGCAATTGTACAAATCTAAATTATCAGTAAGGAGAGTATAGTTTTGGCAGTAAACCTAAACAAAGCACAATTCAGACATTCCTTTTCTAGGATTTCTTCGGCTGTTCCTATGCCTGATCTACTTGGTGTTCAAGTAGATTCATTTAATAATTTTCTGCAACTAGATAGTACTGAAGATAACCGGGAGCTTCATGGTCTTCATGAAGTTTTATCGAATATTTTTCCTATAGAGGATACGCATAAAAATTATATTCTTGAGTACAAAAGTTACTATTTTGGGTTGTCAAAATATAGCCCTGAGGAATGTATGGAGCGTGGTGTAACCTATGCCGTTCCACTCAAAGTTCGGTTAATTCTTCATATTACTGATGAGTTTGATCGATCTAAATATGCACATTCTATAGAGCAGGAAGTTTACTTTGGGAATATTCCATTCATGACTAATCGAGGTACATTTGTAATTAATGGTGCAGAGCGTGTAATTGTTAGCCAGTTGCAACGTTCTCCGGGTGTGTTTTTTGATGAGTATACTCATCCAAATGGAACTCGTCTATACCAAGGTAGGGTAATACCATTTAGAGGTTCGTGGATTGATTTTACAACCGACATTCAAGATTGTATATATGTTATTATAGACCGTCGAAGAAAATTTCCTGTCACAACTCTATTGAGGACTCTTGGTTTTTCAAATGATGCTGACATTTTTAGAATATTTGGTTTTACTGAAACCTGCAAGATTTCCAAGTCTTCCTCTAAAACTCTTTTAGGTAAAGTTCTTATTGAAGATGTTTTCAATACGAAGACAGGTGAGATACTCGCTGAAAGTCGTTCAGAGCTTACTTCGGATGTTATTGATGTTCTTCTAGCTGCAAAAATTAAAGAAGTAGATTGTGTTTCTCCTTTAGAAGAGCTTTCAGTTGAGTTGATACTTAACACTATGCAAAAGGATCCATCTCACAATACTGATGAAGCATTGACGTTGATGTATAGGCATTTGAGGTCAGGTGAACCTCCAAATCTAGAGACGGCTCAAAAATTTATTGAACGAATGTTTTTTAGCCCAAAGCGTTATGATCTTGGAAGAGTAGGTCGTTATCGTTTGAATAAACAATTTGATCTTGATGTTGATATTGATCATACTGTACTTACGACAGAAGATATGACTCGTGTTATTCAATATTTAATTGAAATGCGAAAAGGTGAGCGTGGCCCAGATGATATTGATCATCTCGGAAATCGACGAATGAAAACCGTTGGTGAGCAATTGACAAATCAATTCTCAATTGCATTTAGTAGAATGGCTAGGACTGTAAGAGAGCGTATGAATCTTAGAGAGGCTGAAAGTTTAACCCCTCAAGATCTAATTAATTCAAGGATTTGTACTACAGTAATAAATACATTTTTTGGAACAAGTCAGCTTAGCCAATTCATGGATCAAACAAATCCTCTTGCTGAAATAACTCATAAACGTCGTGTTTCAGCTTTAGGTCCCGGTGGCCTTACTAGAGAGAGAGCTGGTTTTGAAGTGAGAGATGTGCATTATACTCATTACGGGCGACTTTGTCCGATAGAAACTCCTGAAGGTCCAAATATTGGTCTTATTTCATCTCTTGCTACCTATGCGAAAGTTAATGAATTGGGCTTTATTGAAGCGCCCTATAGGGTTGTAGAGCCAAAAAATGGATCTGCTTCGGTATCGGAAAAAATCAAATATCTTTCAGCTGAAGATGAAGATCGGTCAAAAATTGCTCAATCACTTTATGACCTTGGCTCTAAAGGAGCGATTAAAGATGATCGTATACGAATTAGAATTAGAGGTGACTTTCCCGTTGTGGGTGCAAATGAGGTTCAATTTATGGATGTGGCTCCGCATCAAATTTTAAGTGTTGCTGCAACTCTTATTCCTTTTCTAGAGCATGATGATGCTAACAGAGCTCTTATGGGTTCAAATATGCAACGCCAATCGGTTCCTTTAATAAAACCTGAATCACCAATTGTTGGTACGGGAATGGAAAAATCCGTTGCTAAAGATTCTCGAACTTCTCTTTATTCTCCTGTTACAGGGGTAGTAGATTCTGTAGATGCAAAGGAAGTGGTTATCCGGACAGATGACATTCCTGAAGATTTAGCTGTTTCAGCCGAACAAAATCTTCTCAGAATACCTTTACTAAAATATTCACGTACAAATCAAGATACTTGTATGAATCAAAGGCCTGTAGTTAAGGATGGTCAAAAAATCAAGAAAGGTGATCTTCTTGCAGATGGTCCTTCTACTGAAATGGGAGAGCTTGCTTTAGGTCGTAATGTTGTTGTGGCTTTCATGCCTTGGCGTGGATATAACTTTGAAGATGCTATTGTTGTAAGTGAGAAATTAGTTAAGAATGATTTCTTTACTTCAACTCATATATCTGAAATAGAGTTGGAAGTGCGGGATACAAAACGTGGAGAAGAAGAATTGACCCGAGAAATTCCCAATGTTGGTGAAGATGCAACTAAAGATCTTGATGAAAATGGTATTGTTCGTCAAGGAGCAAAAGTTGCTTCTGGTGATATTCTAATTGGTAAAGTGACACCTAAAGGAGAAACTGATCCTACTCCAGAAGAGAAATTGCTTAGAGCAATTTTTGGTGAAAAAGCTGGTGATGTAAAAAATGCTTCAAAAAAAGCTTCCCCTGGTACCAATGGGGTAGTAATTAAAACTAAGCTTTTTGAAAGAAAAACCAAGCAGTCGCGAGCAGTCGAAAAGAAACAAATTGAAGAATTTCAAGATGAGACTCGTCGAATAAAGAAAAAGCTAAAGAAGTCTAGAGATGAGATGCTTCATCATCTTATGTTAGATCAAAATAGTAATGGACTTAGAGATGTTGCAACAGGAAAAACTTTAATTAAGGCTTCGACAAAATTAACTGCTAAACGTCTAGATTCTCTTGACCCTGAAAGAGTATTAAGAGATGAGCCATGGGTCACTGACAATAAAGTTTGGATACAAATTCAGCAAGTCTGGAATTCGTTCTCAAGAGAATGGAGAGAAGCTGAAGAGAGATTAGAGAGGAAGATATACAAACTTCAAGTAGGAGATGAGCTTCAGCCTGGTGTTTCCAAGCTAGCTAAAGTTTACATTGCTAATAAGCGCAAATTGCAAGTTGGGGATAAAATGGCTGGTAGGCATGGAAATAAAGGGGTCGTATCAACTATTGTGCCTGAAGAAGACATGCCTTTTCTTTCGGATGGAACTCCTGTTGATGTTGTATTAAATCCTTTGGGTGTTCCATCACGAATGAATTTAGGCCAATTGTATGAGACGATGTTAGGTTGGGCAGGCCTAGAACTTGGGCTTCGTTATGAAACATCTCCGTTTGATGGTGCTTCACCAGATCAAGTTCAAGATGAATTAAAGAAAGCAAAATTGCCTTCTACTGGGAAAGTAGCCTTATATGATGGTCGGTCTGGAGAAAAATTTGACTATCCAGTTACAGTTGGTTGTATATACATGATGAAGCTTGCTCATATGGTAGATGACAAAATGCATGCACGTGCAACTGGGCCTTATTCTCTAATTACGCAACAACCTCTCGGTGGTAAAGCTCAAGAAGGTGGTCAGCGTTTTGGTGAAATGGAGGTCTGGGCTTTGGAAGCCTATGGTGCAAGTTATACTCTTAGAGAAATCCTTACTGGAAAATCTGATGATGTTGAAGGGCGTTCAAAAGTATATAATGCTATTGTAAAAGGTGATAATATCCCTGACTTTTCTATCCCTGAATCTTTTAATGTGTTAGTTAAAGAGCTTCAGGGATTAGGCGTGGATATTCAATTGCATAACTAGGAAGGGGAGCGAATTGGTATATATTAAACCTCCAAAACGAGACGTGTCGAGCAGTTTTAAATCTGTTTCAATCGGTTTAATGTCTCCAGAAGATATTCTTAGAAGATCTTATGGTGAAATTCTTAAGCCAGAAACCATTAATTATAGATCCTATAAACCTGAAAAGGACGGTCTTTTTTGCGAGAAAATTTTTGGACCAGTCAAAGACTATGAATGTCACTGTGGTAAGTATAAAGGTATTAGATACCGTGGTATAATTTGTGACAGATGTGGTGTTGAAGTGACTAGAAAAAAAGTTCGTAGAGAGAGAATGGGTCATATTACTCTTGCTGTTCCTGTTTGTCACATTTGGTACCTTCGTTCTGTTCCCGGGAAGTTAAATCATCTAATGGGCATATCAACAAGAGATCTTGAAAAGGTAATTTATTATGAATCATATATTGTGATTAGCCCTGGGGCTTCTGATAAAAAAAGGATGGAGCTTGTTGATGAGGTTGAATTTCGTGAGCTAGAAAGTAAGTATGGTAAACACACTGTTTCAGAGGATGATCAAGATGAAGGCAACTATTTTTATGCTGCTATGGGCGGGTTGGCTGTAAGGGATTCTCTTCGAACGCTTGATATTATTTCTACTATGAAAGAGCTGGAGAAAACAATAAAGACCTCGAAATCTAAACAAAGGAAAGCTGATGCTTTAAAGCGTCTAAAAGTAGTTAAAGCTTTTTATCCATCTCCTATTAAAGTACGTATAAATAAACCTGAATGGATGGTTGTAACGGTTCTTCCTGTGATTCCACCTGAGCTCAGGCCATTGGTTCCTCTTGAGGGGGGTCGTTTTGCGGCTAGTGATCTAAATGATCTTTATAGACGTGTTATTATTAGAAACAATCGTTTAAAGCAGCTAATGGATATAAAAGCTCCTGATGTTATTCTTAGGAATGAGAAAAGGATGTTGCAAGAGGCGGTAGATACATTATTTGACAATTCTCGTAGGGGTACGGCGGTTAGTAGTGGAACTAGGAGGCCTTTAAAAAGTCTTAGTGATATGCTAAGAGGTAAGCAAGGACGCTTTCGGCAGAATCTTTTAGGAAAACGTGTAGATTACTCTGGTCGTTCTGTAATTGTAGTTGGTCCTGAATTGCGACTTCATGAGTGTGGTCTTCCCAAGGATATGGCGACAGAGTTATTCATGCCTCAAATTATTCATGAATTGATTGCAAGGGGAGTGGCTAATACACCTAGGAGTGCAAAGCTCATGGTGCAAGAAAAAATGCCAGAAGTGTATGAGGTCTTAGACTATGTTGTTCGTGACCATCCAGTATTGTTAAATAGAGCTCCAACTTTACACCGATTAGGTATTCAAGCTTTTCAGCCAGTATTAGTTGATGGAAAGGCAATTCAAATCCATCCATTAGTTTGTGCTGCTTTTAACGCAGATTTTGATGGTGATCAAATGGCTGTGCATGTACCTCTTTCAGTTGAAGCACAGATGGAAGCAAGAATGCTGATGCTTGCAAGTAATAACATTTTACATCCTGCTCATGGTTACCCATTGGCGATTCCTTCTCAGGACATGGTGCTTGGTGCTTATTATCTTACTAAAAGTAAAGAAGGGGATTTAGGAGAGGGGCGGCAGTTTTCTGGTATTAGTGAAGTGTTAATAGCCTACGAAAATAAATCTGTTGGACTTCATGCAATCATTGATGTCCGTCATGATGGTAAATGGCAGAAAAAGACTACGGTTGGTCGTGCTATTTTTAATTCAATTGTTCCTAGAGAACTAAATTATATTGATGAGTTATTGAATAAGAAAAAGATTGAAGATATTATATATAAATCCTATCTCGCAGTTAGTAATAGAAAAACAGTGAAGTTTTTAGATGATCTAAAAAACCTTGGGTTTAGTTTTGCGACTCAAAGTGGTGCCTCTATTGCTATTGACGATGTTCTCATTCCTAAAGAAAAAAATAATATAATCGCGAAAGCCGATAAAGAAGTAGGTTCAATTCAACGTAAGTTTTCTAGGCAGATTCTCACAGAAGGTGAAAGATATAATAAAGTTATTGATGTTTGGACTCATGCAACTAATGATACATCAGCGAGTATGATGAGACACTTAGCTGTAGATAAGAAAGGATTTAATCCCGTTTTTATAATGGCAGATTCTGGTGCTAGAGGAAGTCAAGATCAGATTAAGCAATTAGCTGGTATGCGAGGATTAATGGCAAAACCTAAGAAATCTATGACTGGTAGTAAAGGCGAAATCATAGAAAATCCCATTACATCAAACTTTCGTGAAGGTTTGTCAGTGCTTGAATATTTCATTTCTACTCATGGAGCAAGAAAAGGTCTTGCTGACACAGCGTTGAAAACTGCTGATGCTGGATATCTTACTCGTCGACTTGTTGATGTTGCGCAAGATGTTGTGATCATGGAGGAAGATTGTGGTACAATTAATGGAGTATGGGTAAGCGATCTAAAAGAGGGTGAAGAAATTATTGAGCCGATAAGTGAGCGTATACGTGGTAGAGTAATCCAAGAAGATGTGTATGTTGATGGAAAACTTGTCCTTAAGTCTGGTACTCAGGTAGATAATAGTATTGCTGATTCCTTTAAAAAGCATGATGTAGATAGAATTTTTATAAGATCTGTTCTTACTTGTGAGGCTCTTCGTGGTGTCTGTGTTAAATGCTATGGAACAGATTTAAATACTAATAATCCTGTAGCTATGGGTTCTTCAGTAGGTATTGTAGCGGCACAAAGTATTGGTGAGCCTGGCACCCAGTTAACTCTTCGAACATTTCATATTGGTGGGACAGCTTCTCGAATTATCGAGGAGTCTGAGATGGAATCTAGGCGTGATGGGGTGGTTGAATTTTCTGATAATCTTGAATTTTCTGAAGTTATAGATTCTGAGGAAGTTTCTGGTAAGCCTGTAAAACGTGTTTTGGTTAGGAACTCATCCATAAAAATAATTGATTCCAAAAAAGGTATTTCCGTTTACAATGTTCCTTATGGTTCTACTCTTGAAGTTGAGAATGGAAGTAAAGTTGAAATAGGTCAGGTGCTATTTACATGGGATCCATATACAGATGTAATTCTGGCGAGACATTCGGGTATAGTTAATTTTGTCGATATGGTTGAGGGTGAAACCTATCATGAAGAAGCTGTTGAAGGTGGTAAAAAGCAACTTGTTACTATTGAAGCTAAGAACAGGCGCCTTGCTCCGCATCTTGATATTGTAGATAATAGCGGGAATACAATCGCTGGCGGTACAATTCTTCCTGTTAAGGCTGTTCTCATTGTTAGGGATGGACAAAAAGTAAAATCAGGGGAGGTTCTTGTAAAGATTGCTAAAGATATTGGTAAAACACGTGATATTACGGGGGGCTTACCTCGGGTTGCTGAATTATTTGAAGCTAGGAAGCCTTCTGAGCCAGCAGTTGTGACTGAAATTGATGGATTAGTGAAGTTTGGGGATGTTAAGCGTGGTATTCGCGAAATTATTGTAGAAGGAGCCCATGACGTTTCAAAAAAATATAAAGTTCCTTATGGTAGGCATGTTATCGTTCATGAGCATGATCGAGTAGGTGCTGGTGATCGATTATGTGAAGGAGCGATTTCTCCTGAAGATATTCTAAATATTCTAGGAGCTGAAAGAGTTCAAGAATATTTAGTTAATGAGATCCAAGAAGTTTATAGATTGCAGGGAGTTAGGATAAATGATAAGCATATTGAGGTAATTGTCAGGCAAATGATGCAAAAAGTCGAACTTGACGATGCCGGGGATAGTATGTTTCTAGCTGCTGATCGAGTGAACCGGACCGAATTAAATAGAGAAAATGACAGAGTCCTAAAGTCTGGTGTAGTAACTGATCCTGGTGGTTCATCATTGTTAGTAGATGATTTAATTCTTAAGTCTGAGCAATTAGAGTTAAATAAAAAGTTGAAAGAAGAAGGTAAGGCTATAATTAAAACACGTAAGGCGCAACCTGCAACATCTCATCCTTTGCTACTGGGGATTACACGTGCTTCTCTGAACACTGAAAGTTTTATTTCCGCTGCTTCTTTTCAAGAAACAACTCGTGTTCTTACTGATGCCTCTACTGAAGGTAGAGCGGATCGTCTACTTGGTCTTAAAGAGAACGTCATACTTGGTCGCCTGATTCCTGCTGGTACAGGTTTTAAAAGTAAAAAGAATCCACTTGTCAAGAAAGTTGCTGACGAATTAGAGGAAGTTGATTCTGTTGATTCTGAGGGATTAGTTGAAGAAAGAAAAGAAGTTTAGGAGTTTAATGTGCCTACAGTCAATCAATTAGTGAGAAAAGGAAGAAAACGTATTGTTAATTCTACCAATACGCCAGCTTTACAACGTAATCCCCAAAAAAGAGGTGTTTGTACTCGCGTCTACACAACTACTCCTAAAAAACCAAACTCTGCCCTTAGGAAAGTTGCAAAGGTTAGATTGACAAATGGTATTGAGGTTATTGCTTATATACCAGGTGAAGGACATAATTTACAAGAGCATTCACTTGTTTTGATTGAAGGTGGTCGTGTAAAAGACTTGCCCGGTGTCCGTTATCATATTGTTAGGGGTACTATGGATACTGCAGGAGTTGATGATAGAACTACAAGTAGGTCACGTTATGGAACGAAGAGGCCGAGGTCTTAGATGAGGAGACGACGTCCTGAAAAAAGACAGATTTTGCCTGACCCTATTTTTGGTGAAATAATGGTTCAGAAGTTTATTAATAATTTAATGGAACGAGGGAAAAAAGGAGTAGCTGAGCGGATTTTTTATGGTGCATTGGAAATTATTTCATCTAAGACAAAAGCTGATTCATTAGAAATGTTTAAGAAAGCTATTGGTAACGTTAAGCCTCTGATTGAAGTTAAAAGTCGTAGAATTGGTGGCGCAACCTATCAGGTTCCAATCCAAGTTCCCCCTCAGCGTGGATTTGCTTTGGCGACTCGATGGTTAATTGCTAATGCAAAAATGCGAAAAGGTGCAAGTATGGCTGAAAGACTTGCTGGGGAATTTATCGATGCTGCTAATGAAGACGGTGGCGCTGTGAAAAAGAAAGAAGATACACATCGTATGGCTGAGGCTAATAAAGCTTTTGCTCATTATCGTTAAAAAATGAAAAGTATTACATTAGACAAAGTTAGAAATATCGGAATTCTTGCTCACATTGATGCAGGAAAAACCACTACCACTGAGCGCATTTTATATTATACTGGAAGAGTCCATAGAATGGGAGAGGTTCATGAAGGTGCAGCTACAATGGATTGGATGGAGCAAGAGAAAGAGAGAGGCATTACAATTACGTCGGCTGCTACTACTACTTTTTGGAATGACCATAGAATAAATATCATTGACACACCTGGCCATATTGATTTTACTGCAGAAGTTGAACGATCGCTCCGAGTTCTTGATGGTGCTGTTGTAGTTTTTTGTGCTGTAGGTGGTGTAGAGCCTCAGAGTGAGACTGTCTGGCGTCAAGCAAATAAATACAAAGTACCACGGATAGCTTTTGTAAATAAAATGGATAGAATGGGGGCAGACTTTGATAATGTATTAAAAATGATGAAGGATCGTTTATCTGCAAACCCTTTGCCTATTACTATTCCAATTGGAGCTGGAGAACTATTTAACGGGATAATTGATTTGATGGATATGAAAGCTATTATTTATAATGAGTCCTCCTCTGGTGCTCATTTTGATTACATAGAAATCCCTCAAGATCTGAAGGAAGCAGCGGAAAGTGCAAGGCATCATCTTGTTGAGGAATGTGCTGCTTATGATGAAAATCTTCTTGAAAAGTATTTGTCTGACGAAAAAATAACTCATGATGAAATAAAAAATGCTTTAAGAAAAGGTTGTCTGGACAATGCATTTATTCCTGTTATTTGTGGTTCTGCTTTTAAGAATAAAGGTATTCAAAGAGTCCTTGATTCTGTAGTAGATCTTTTGCCTTCTCCTTTAGATATTACTGAGGTTATTGGTCATGTACCTAAGGATTCTGATGTTTTGCTCAGTCGTGCTCCTACTAATGAAGATCCTTTTAGTGCTTTAGCATTTAAAATTATGACGGATCCTTATGTCGGAAGGTTAACATTTTTTAGAGTATACTCTGGTGAAATAGAAACGGGGGCTACTGTTTTAAATACTGGTACAGGGAAAAAGGAACGTATTGGAAGGCTTCTCCTTATGCATGCTGATAAACGTGAAGAGCGAAAAAAAGTATCAGCCGGAGAAATAGCAGCTGCTGTGGGTTTAAAGCAAACTCGAACGGGGCATACGCTTGCTGATCCAAAAGCTCCAATTGTTCTTGAAGAAATGGAATTTCAGAAACCTGTAATATCTGTTGCTATTGAGGCTTCCAGTAAGGCTGAGCAAGAAAACCTTTCAGAATCTCTGTCCAAGCTTTCTGATGAGGATCCAACTTTTAGAGTTAGTAGTGATGAAGATACAGGGCAAACTGTTATTTCTGGAATGGGTGAATTGCATTTAGAGATTCTAGTTGATCGTTTAAAACGTGAATTTAATGTTAATGCTAATGTTGGTAGACCTCAGGTGGCTTATAGAGAGACTATATCAGGGCAATCGGAAGCTGATGGTAAATTTATTAGGCAGTCTGGAGGACGTGGGCAATATGGTCATGTTAAAATAAAAATTGAACCTAATGAAGCTGGTAAAGGTTTTCATTTTGAAAGTAAAATTGTTGGTGGTGTTGTGCCTAAAGATTATTTTAATGCCGTTAGCCAAGGAATCGAGGAAGCGCTCCGTAATGGAATCCTTGCAGGTTATCCTATGGAAGATGTTAGGGTAGAATTAGTTGATGGTTCTTATCATGCTGTAGACTCTTCAGAGATGGCATTTAAAATTGCTGGTTCGATGGCTATTAAAGAAGCTTGTAAACGTGCAAAGCCAATTTTATTAGAACCAGTAATGAAAGTTGAAGTAGTCTTGCCTGAACAATATTTGGGCGATGTGATGGGAGATCTTACATCACGCAGAAGTGAAATTCAAGGTACAGATCACAGAAAAGATGCTGTAGTTATTAAAGCAGTTACACCTCTTTCTGAAATGTTTGGTTATGCAACTTCCCTTCGTTCCATGACTCAAGGTAGAGCAGTTTTTTCTATGGAATTTGATAATTACAAGAAAGCACCTAAATCTGTTACTGAAGGAATAATCGAAAAATCCGGCCTTGTATCTGAGCCGGCATAAAATAGGAGATATTTCTCATGGCAAAAGAGAAATTTGATAGAAGTAAACCCCATCTCAACGTTGGTACGATAGGTCACGTTGACCATGGGAAAACTACTTTAACAGCTGCTATGACACTTGTTTTGTCTCAACGAGGTTTAAGTGAAGTTCGTTCATTTGATAGTATTGATAATGCTCCTGAAGAGCGTGAGAGAGGTATTACTATTCAGACGGCACATGTTGAATATGAAAGTGAGAATCGTCACTATGCTCATATAGATTGTCCTGGCCATGCTGATTATATCAAGAACATGATTACAGGAGCAGCTCAGATGGATGGTGGTATTTTGGTTGTTAGTGCTGCTGATGGTCCTATGCCACAGACTCGTGAGCATGTTCTTTTAGCTCGCCAGGTTAATGTTCCCGCTCTTGTTGTGTTTATGAACAAAACAGATCAGGTTGATGATCCTGAATTAATTGAACTTGTTGAGCTTGAGCTTAGAGAGTTGCTCAATGAATATGAATTTCCCGGAGATGACATTCCAATCATCAAAGGTAGTGCGTTGGGTGCGCTAAATGCTCCTGATGATGAAGGTGCTACTCAGTGCATTATGGATCTTGTGGCACAAATTGATAGCTATATTCCTGAGCCAGAGCGCGATATTGACAAACCTTTTTTGATGCCAGTTGAAGATGTTTTTAGTATTACAGGTCGGGGTACGGTTGGCACTGGACGTATAGAACGTGGTCAGATCAAAGTTGGTGAAGAAGTTGATATTGTTGGTCTCGGTGCTGATAAAAAATCAGTTGTGACTGGTGTTGAGATGTTTCGTAAGGAGTTAGATGAGGGTCAAGCTGGTGACAATGCAGGATTGTTGTTGCGAGGTGTGGATAAAGAGTGGTTAAAACGTGGTATGGTATGTTCAAAACCAGGTTCTATCACGCCTCATACAAAATTTAAAGCTGAAGTATATGTATTAAAAAAAGAAGAAGGTGGAAGGCACACTCCATTTTTTAATGGATACCGACCACAGTTTTACTTTCGTACTACAGATGTAACAGGTGTAGCGGATCTTCCTGCTGGTACGGAAATGGTAATGCCAGGTGATAATGTAACCTTAGATGTTGAATTGATTGCACCAATTGCTATGGAAAAAGAGTTACGCTTTGCCATTCGAGAGGGTGGTCGAACAGTTGGTGCTGGTGTAGTAACTGAAATTGTGGAGTAGATACTTTGGCAGCTCAAACACTTAGAATTAGGTTGAAAGCTTATGATCATAAGCTTATAGATAAATCTACAGAGAAGATTGTTAAAACAGTTAAGCAAACTGGTGCTATTCTTTCGGGACCAATTCCGCTTCCTTCAAAACGTACTATATATACTGTTCTTAGGTCTCCTCATGTCAACAAAAAGTCTCGAGAGCAATTTCAAACAAAGACTCATAAAAGATTGATTGAAATTCTTAATGCGTCACCTAAAACTGTTGATGCATTAATGAAGCTGGATCTTTCTGCAGGAGTTGACATTGAGATAAAGGCATAGTTTTGTGACTGGAATTATTGGTAAAAAAATTGGTATGACTCGTTTGTTTAATGGTAATGGTGATAGTCAAGCTGTTACTGTTCTGGAAGCTGGACCTTGTGTTGTTACCCAAATAAAGACAGAAGAAACTGATGGTTATTCTGCTATTCAAGTTGGTTTTAGTGACCTTTTAAAGCGAAAAGTAAAAAAACCAGCTAAAGGTCATTTTAATAAATCAGGTTCAGCTCCTAAGCGTCACTTGGCTGAATTTCCAATCCTAAATTATTCCAATCAACCTAAATTAGGTGATGAAGTAACAGTCTCAATTTTTGGAGAAGGTGAGAGGGTTACTATTAAAGGAATTTCAAAAGGTAAGGGCTTCTCTGGTGTTGTAAAACGTCATGGTTTTGGCGGAGGGCGAAAAACTCATGGACAATCAGATAGATTAAGAGCTCCTGGGTCGATTGGACAAGCATCAGATCCTTCCCGTGTTTGGCCAGGTACGAAAATGGCTGGGCAATATGGTAATAAAACTGTGGTAGTAAAAAATGTTCAAGTCATTAAGGTTGATGCTGAGAATAATTATTTATTCCTTAAAGGTTCAGTTCCTGGTGCAAGGAATTCATTAATAGTGGTGACAAAATGAACTTGCAAGTTTACAATTCTAATGGTGAAGTAATTTCAAAAGTAAAAGTTGCTGATTCAGTTTTCAAAATTAAACCTAATAAAGATGTCATTTTTCGCGCTATCATGTCAGAAATGACTAATTCTCGCCAAGGAACTCATTCAACAAAGACACGGTCTGATGTGCGAGGAGGAGGTCGAAAGCCTTGGCGTCAAAAAGGGAGAGGTGTTGCTAGAGCAGGAACTATCCGTTCGCCTATTTGGAGGAGTGGTGGCATTACTCATGGGCCTAAGCCAAAAGATTATAATTATAAACTACCTAAAAAAATGAAAAAGTTAGCAAAGCGTAGTGTCCTTTCTCAGCGTGCTGGTGATAAGGAAATTTTAGTTATTGATGAAATTCTAATGGATAGGCCAAAAACAAAAGATTTATTTACTTTGATTGATAGGCTAGGCATTGGAGATAAGAAAATTACTTTTTTGATTGATTCTGGGAATAAAAATGTAGTGTTGTCTGGAAGAAACTTGCCTAATGTAAAAGTTTTGGATGCGATAAATGCTTCTACGTATGATCTAATTGATGCTGAAGTTCTTCTTTTTGAAAAAAATGGTTTAAAGAAATTAGATAGCCAATTGGTTCTTAGTTAGTATGTATAAAAATAGACAAATATTATTACGACCTATACTAACAGAGAAAATAAACAAACTCGAAGATGACAAAAATATTTATGCTTTTCAAGTGGACTCAAAAGCAAATAAAATAGAGATTAAAGAAGCTGTTGAAAAAAAATTTGATGTTAAAGTTAATAAAGTGCGAACCATGAATTTTTTTGGTAAAAGTAAACAAATGACTGTAAGAAGTGGTGGTAGATCTATACGTACTACTGGTAAGCGATCTAATTGGAAAAAAGCTTTGGTTACTCTTGGTGAAGGGAATTCTATTGACCTATATGAAATTGGAGAGAAATCGTAATTATGCCTGTTAAGATTCTCAAGCCTATGACTCCTGGTCAACGGCAGAAATCTATATCAACATTTGAGGATATTACTAAGAATAAGCCCGAAAAGTCTTTAGTTAAACCTTTAAAAAAGAGTGGTGGTCGTAATAACAAAGGTCGCATTACAAGTCGTCGAAGAGGTGGTGGTCATAAACGTCAATATAGATTAATTGATTTTAAAAGAGACAAGTTTGATATTCCAGCAAAAGTTGCTTCAATTGAATATGATCCAAATAGGTCTTCGAGGATTGCATTGTTACATTATGTTGATGGTGAAAAGCGGTATATCATAGCTCCTTTTGGTATAAAAATTGGTGATGAAGTGATTTCTTCTAAAAATAAAGCTCCTCTCAAAATTGGAAACAGTCTTCCTTTGTCTGAAATTCCTTCTGGTCTTTTTGTTCATAATGTTGAGCTGGTGTATGGTAAAGGAGCTCAAATTGTTAGAAGTGCTGGTGTTGGTGCTCAAGTTTTGGCTAAAGATGCCGGTATGGTTACTCTAAAACTTCCTTCAGGAGAAGTGAGGATGTTTGATCAACGTTGCATGGCTACTATTGGAGAGGTGGGCAATAAAAGTCATGAAATGATAAAGATAGGGAAAGCAGGTCGTTCAAGATGGCTAGGAAGACGACCAAAAGTAAGAGGTGTTGCAATGAACCCAGTCGACCATCCAATGGGTGGTGGTGAAGGTAAGTCTTCTGGCGGTAGACACCCCACAACTCCTTGGGGTAAGCCAACTAAAGGTTATAAGACTAGAGATAAGAAAAAATATTCAAATAGGTTCATTACAAAGAGGAGAAAATAGTTTTGGCAAGGTCGGTAAAAAAAGGTCCCTATATTGATAAAAAACTTTTAAAAAAGGTTGTTTTGATGGATAAAGAAAAGAA
This sequence comes from Fidelibacterota bacterium, assembly GCA_002715465.1. The sequence goes on from PAYY01000020.1 coordinate 25,498, forward strand.
GAAAAAAGTGATCAAAACATGGTCTCGTCGTTCAGTAATTGCTCCTGAATTTGTAGGTCATACATTAGCAATTCATAATGGAAAACAGTTTATTCCAGTTTTTATCTCAGAAAATATGGTTGGTCATAAACTAGGTGAATTTGCACCAACACGAACTTTTAGAGTTCATTCTGGAGATAGGAGATAGTTCGTATGGACGCGGTAGCAAAGTCAAGGTTTGTTAGGCAGTCGGCAAAAAAGGTTAGAAAAACACTTGGATTGATTCGAGGACAAGGTGTAGAAACTGCCTTAAATCTTTTGCATTTTGCTCCACAGAAATCATCAGGTATTATTGAAAAGACAATTAATTCGGCTGTTGCGAATTATATCCAATCTTTTTCTTCAGATAGTCCTGATACAGATGATTTAATTATCAAAGAAGTTTTTGTAGATGAGGGACCGACTATGCGACGATTTAGGCCCGCTTCTATGGGGCGATCTTCCCGAATAAGAAAGCGTTCTAGTCATATTACAGTAATTATTTCTTCAAAAAATAAAGGGAGCTGATTTGGGGCAAAAAACACATCCAACTGGATTTCGATTAGGTATAAACCAACCTTGGTCTTCTAACTGGTTTGGTGGGAAAAACTTTTCAAGTTACGTTTCTGAAGATATTATGCTAAGACGATACGTTAACCAGCGTCTTCCTAATGCCGGAATATCAAATATTACTATTGATCGTACATCAAAAAAATTAACTGTTACTATTAATACTTCTAGGCCAGGAATTGTAATAGGAAAAGGGGGTAAAGATGTAGACAAACTTAGGGAAGAGATTAAGCTTTTGGCCTCTAGAGACTCTACAATAAAAATGGATACTCAAGTCAATGTGTCTGAAATCAAACGACCTGAAATGAATGCAAAACTTGTTGGTGAAAATATTGCCCAGCAGTTAGTAAAAAAAATCAATTATCGGCGTGCGGTTAAGAAAGCTATTCAATCAACAATGAGAATGGGTGCAGATGGCATTAGGATTCGGGTTGCAGGTAGATTAGGTGGTGCTGATATTGCCCGTCAGGAAACTTTTAGAGAAGGTCGTGTCCCTTTGCAAACTCTTCGTTCTGATATTGATTTTGCAATTACTGAAGCGAAAACAACTTATGGTATAATTGGTGTGAAAGTATGGATTTGTAATGGGGAGATTGGTAGCTAATGCCTTTAGAGCCAAAAAAAGTTAAATGGCGTCGACAGCATCGTGGTCGTCGTCGTGGTATGGCAACTCGAGGTAGTCATGTGTCCTTTGGAAGTTTTGGTTTAAAAACTGTTGAAGCGGGATGGATAACAGCAAGACAAATTGAGTCTGCTCGTATTGCTATAATTCGTCAAATTAGAAAACATGGTAGAATGTGGATTAGGATTTTTCCAGACAAACCAATAACTAAAAAGCCTGCTGAAGTTAGAATGGGTAAAGGAAAAGGAGCTCCTGATCAATGGGTATCTGTTGTAAGGCCCGGAAGAATTTTGTTCGAAGTAGAAGGTGTTGATAAAGAGCTTGCTGCTGAAGCTTTTCGTTTGGCTGGCCATAAGCTTCCTGTTAAAACCAAGCTTGTTGGTAGGCGAGATTTCTCTAGTTAAAAACTGTTGTGGTATGAAAAATAAAGAATTACAAGAATTGTCTCTTGATGAGTTGAAATCAAGATTGCAAGAAAATAATAAAGAGATTGAAGATCTTAGATTCCTAAAAGCTCTTCAACAATTAGAAAACCCTTTGCAATTAAGAGTGCTAAGAAAAGAAATTGCTCAGATAAAAACTGTTCTTAAAGAATATGAATTAAATATTAGGACAAAAGAAATTTAAAAAATGGAACAAATATATAAGAATAAGAGGCGAATTTTAGAAGGCATAGTCGTTAGTGATAAAATGAATAAGACTGTACGTGTAGAAGTTAAAAGGCGTGTGAAGCATGTTGTATATAAGAAATATATTACCAAGAAGAAAAAATTCAGTGCTGATTCAGGTAACTATGAATGTTCTTTGGGAGATAAAGTAAAGATTGTTTCTTGTCGCCCTTTGAGCAAAACTAAACGTTGGAGAGTAATTGAGCTTCTTGAAAAAGGAATTATAAGTTAAATAATATTTGATCCATAATTAGGACTAAAATATGATCCAATCAGAAACAAAATTAAAAGTTGCAGATAACACAGGAGCAAAAGAATTGCTTTGCTTTAAAGTACTTGGTGGCTCTAAGCGGAAATATGCTTCTGTTGGGGATATAGTTGTTGTTTCTGTTAAACAAGCTATTCCTGGAGGAATGGTGAAAAAAGGTGAGACATCACGTGCTGTTATTGTAAGGACACGCAAAGAAGTAAGAAGACGAGATGGTTCATATGTTAGGTTTGATGATAATGCGGCTGTTCTTCTAACTAGCGCTGAGGAGCCTCGTGGAACAAGAATTTTTGGACCTGTTGCTAGAGAGCTTAGAGAGAGGGGTTTTATGAGGATAATTTCAATGGCTCCTGAGGTGATATAGTGAGGGTAAAAACAGGAGATTTAGTCGAGATAATCTCTGGTGATGATTCCGGTAAACAAGGCAAAGTGTTGAGAGTGAATCCGAAATCAATGCAAGTAATTGTTGAAGGTGTGAATTTTATGAAGCGACATTCAAAACCTACTCAACAAAATCAACAGGGTGGTATAATTGAAAGAGAAGCGCCGATTCATATTTCTAATTTGATGGTTGTTGTTAGTGGTAGAAGAACACGATTCGGTCATAGACTCTTAGATAATGGTCGAAGAATAAGAGTATCGCAGAAAACAGGTGAAGATATCGATTCATAGGTATAAAATTGGAAGAATCAGAAAAAAATAATTTAGAAGAAGCGCCGAAGGTGAAATCATCTAAATCGGCACCAAAGGTGAAATCATCTAAATCGGCACCAAAGGTGAAATCATCTAAATCGGCACCAAAGGTGAAATCAAAAAAGACAATTAGTAGCTCTAGCAAAGGTAAAAAAATATCAAATATTTATCAGCCCAACTTGATTTTCTCCTACAATGAGAAAGTGATGTTACCTCTTAAGAAGCAGCTAATGCGAAAAAATTTATATGAAGTTCCTACTTTACAAAAAATTTCATTGAATATTGGTGTCGGTTCTAGAGAGGAAAAAAATGCTTTAGAACATGCAATGTCAGATTTGACTACAATAACGGGTCAACAAGCAGTTGTTACTAGAGCAAAAAAGGCAATTTCTAACTTTAAATTACGGATAGGAGATCCTGTTGGAGCTAGAGTAACATTACGTAAATGGTATATGTTTGAATTCCTTGAAAGACTAATTAGTATCGCACTTCCTAGAGTAAGAGACTTTTCAGGTCTATCAGCAAAATCTTTTGATGGTAGAGGTAATTATAGTTTTGGAATTCAGGAGCAAATTGTGTTTCCTGAAATTGATTATGACAAAATTGATAAGATTCGCGGATTAGATATTACAATAACTACAAGTGCTAATTCAGATGAAGAAGCCTATTATCTTTTGAAAATGTTGGGTTTCCCCTTCCGTCTTGATAATCACTTTGAACGTTTGTCAGAATCAAATAGTACTGAAAAAAATAAAGGAAACTAATGGCTAAAAAGTCACTTATTTTTAAATCAAGAAAAAAACCCAAGTTTCAAGTTAGAGAATATCATCGTTGTTCAAAATGTGGTCGATCTCGTGCGTTTTTGAGAAAATTTGGATTGTGCCGCCTTTGCTTTCGTGAATTAGCCTTAAGAGGTGAGATTCCCGGAGTAACAAAGGCAAGTTGGTAATTAAGGAGTAAATTGAAGTGAGTATGACTGATCCGGTAGCTGATTTACTTACGAGGATTCGAAACGGTCTTCGATCTGGTAAACGTTGGGTTGATGTGCCTTCATCAAATTTAAAAAAGAGGATTCTTTTTATTCTTAAAGAAGAGCATTATATAAATGATTTTATGATTGTCAATCATGCTGTGAAAAAAGAATTGCGTGTCTTTTTGAAATATGATAGAGATGGTAGTCCTGTAATTCAAAATATTACAAGAGAAAGTAAACCAGGACGGAGAGTTTATGTTGGAGCAAATGATATCCCGAGAATTCTTGATGGTCTTGGTATAGCTATTTTAACTACATCTAAAGGTATCATTTCTAATAAGGTTGCAAAAAAACTAAAAATTGGTGGAGAGCTACTTTGTAGCGTTTGGTAATTTAAATGTCGCGAATAGGTAAAAAACCCATTAATCTACCAGACGGGGTAAAATTTTCTCAAGATAATGGTATTATTTCAATTGTTGGGCCTAGAGGGAACCTTTCTCTAGAATCTCATCCTGATATGATAATTAAAAATGATAATGGCAGTATAGTTGTTAGCAGGCCATCAGATAATTCTTACTATAGGGCATTGCATGGTACTACACGAGCAATACTTGCGAATATGGTTTATGGCGTTTCGGAAGGATTTAATAAAAATTTAGATATTATTGGAGTAGGTTTTAATGCCAAGATGGAAGGTAATCGTTTAAAACTCTCTTTGGGTTTTTCTCACGAGATTTTTTTTGATCCACCTGAAGGTATTGATATAAAAACTGGAAAAGGTTCAATATCTATATCTGGTATTGATAAACAATTAGTTGGGCAAGTAGCAGCAAAGATTAGATCGTTTCGTCCACCAGAACCCTATAAAGGAAAAGGTATTCGTTATAACGGAGAATATGTAAAAATTAAAAAAGGTAAGACAGTAGGTGAATAACTTTTATGAAAGCACAATTACTTAAATCAAAAAGGAGAGAAAGGCGGCGTAGGCGTAGTAAAGGCTATAGATTGGGTACAAAATTAAGACCAAGACTTGTTGTATACCGAAGCCTTTCACATATTTATGCCCAACTTGTTGATGATGTTGAACGAAAAACTTTGGTTGCTGCTTCCTCAGCAGAAAAAGATTTTATCGATAATAAAAAAGGAACTAAGACAGAATTAAGTATAGATGTTGGAAAAGAACTTGCTGTTAGAGCAAAAAAGATGAAAATATCAAAAGTAGTTTTTGATCGCAATGGGTTCCTATATCATGGCCGTATTAAGGCGTTTGCTGATGGTGCCCGAAAAGGAGGATTGGAGTTTTGAGTAGTATTAATCCAACTGAACTTGAATTAAATGAAGAAACTGTTGTTAAAGTAAATAGGGTCGCTAAGGTCGTCTCTGGTGGGCGAAGATTTCGATTTAGTGCGTTAGTTGCTATAGGTGATTCTCATGGTCATATTGGTTTGGGGTATGGTAAAGCAAATGAGGTATTATCAGCAATTTCAAAATCAAAGGAAAATGCAAAGAAAAATATGTTTAGAGTTCCAATAATAAATGGCACTATTCCACATAGAATTGTTGGAAAATTTGGAGCGGCAAAAGTTATGCTTAAGCCTGCTTCTCCAGGTACTGGGATCATTGCTGGAGGTGCCGTCAGATCCCTTGTTGAACAGGCGGGNATAACTGATATACTTACTAAGCGATATGGTTCTTCTAATATTAATAATATTGTAAGAGCTGTAGAACAAGCACTACGTTCTTTGCAAGATCCGGTTTCTGTAGCTAATCGACGTGGCATAACAATTGGGGAAGTTTTTAATTAAGGATTATGATGGCAAAAAAACCGGAGAAATCTTTGCATATTACACAGATAAAAAGTGCTATTGGTCACAATTACAAGGCTAAAAGGACCTTGCGTGCATTGGGGTTAAAAAAAATAAATCAAACTGTTGTTCATCCTGATACTCCAGTTATTCGGGGTATGGTTAATAGAGTAAGATTTTTATTAGAAATAAAGTAATAATTATGAAGCTTAATAAATTATTATCACCAAGAAGTTTCAATAAATCAAGAAAGCGAATCGGTCGCGGGCAAGGTTCAGGGAAAGGAAAAACTTCTGGTAGAGGAAACAAAGGTTACCATTCTAGATCTGGAAGTAAAAGAAGAAGTTGGTTTGAGGGTGGTCAAATGCCTCTGCAAAGAAGGGTGCCCAAGCGTGGTTTTTCAAATTTAAGATTTAAGATTGTTTATCAAATTGTTAGTCTTTCTTCTATATCAAACCTTGGTTTGGAAAAAGTAGATATCACGATCTTGCTTGATAATGGTCTAATTCAATCTGGGATTAAACCTGTAAAAATTTTAGCAAATGGTGAGATTAATAATGCCGTAGAAGTATTTGCTAATGCTTTTAGTGAGGGAGCAATTAATAAAATTGAAAAGGCTGGAGGAAAGGCTGTCATACTATGATTGACAAATTTAGAAATATTTTTGCAATCCCAGAATTAAGACAACGAATTATTTTTACCTTGTCTTTATTAGTTGTAGTAAGGATTGGCGCTCATATCCCAGTACCTGGAATAAATACTGAAGCACTAGGAGCTGCCATCCAAAATTTTCAAAACACACTTTTTGGATTATATGATCTTTTTGCTGGTGGTGCTTTCCAAAAAGCCACGATCTTTGCTTTAGGGATCATGCCTTATATATCTGCTTCAATTATTATCCAACTAATGGGTGTTGTAGTACCTTATTTTCAGAGATTGCAAAAAGAAGGCGAAGAAGGTCGAAAAAAAATTACTCAGTTAACTCGCTATGGTACAGTTTTGATTTCTTCACTTCAAGCTTATAGTATTGCTATATTTTTAGAAAACCTTGAATCTAATCTAGGTGGTATGCAGATAATGGTTGTTCCTGAACCAGGCTTCGCATTCAGGTTATTGACCATGATTACCTTGGTTACTGGTACTATTTTTATAATGTGGCTCGGTGAACAGATTACTGAGAGAGGAATTGGAAATGGGATTTCATTAATTATTATGATTGGGATTTTAGCTGGATTGCCGAATATCATCGTTAGTGAGATTGCATTAATTCAAGAAGATGTTAGAGGTCCTTTAACGGAAGTAGTTTTACTAGGAATTATGTTCGTAATANNCGCTTTTGTTGTATTAATAACNCAGGGAACGAGGAAAATTCCTGTNCAATATGCNAAAAGAATNGTTGGAAGAAANGTTTATGGAGGGCAANCGACTCATATACCTTTGAGAGTNAATACTGCTGGNGTTATGCCTATTATNTTTGCTCAATCTATCATGTTTCTNCCAAATACAATTGCNATGTTTTTTCAAAACAGTGAATTTATGCAAGGNGTTATGGTNGTTTTTTCTCCTCAACATTGGTTTTATTGGACAGTTTTTGGGTTGGTAATTATTTTCTTNACTTATTTTTANACNGCGATCGCTTTCAATCCACAAGAAGTAGCTGANAATATGAAGAAGCATGGAGGATATATNCCAGGNGTTCGTCCTGGGAAAAAAACCNNGGAGTTTATAGATAACATTCTTANNANAGTNACNCTTCCTGGTTCCATATTTTTAGCTTTCATTGCTGTNTTTCCTTTCATTTTGATGAATACTGTAGATGTAGGCTATGATCTTGCTTCATTTTTTGGCGGTACTAGTCTTTTAATCATTGTAGGTGTTGGTCTAGATACANTGAACCAAGTTGAGTCACATTTATTNATGCGTCACTATGATGGNTTTTTGAANAAAGGTCGNATACGTGGNAGGAGACGAAGNTAAAGTGGTNAATATACGTAGTNNNANNGAAGTNGAAAAAATTCGTGAGAGTGGTAGAATTGTTTNTGANACANTNTCAGCNATNGNANANNATATTTTATTAGNAAAANATGGNNANGANNTNGANAAATTTGCNGAANATTTTATNCGNTCTCAAGGTGGNNAACCNGCATTTAANGGTTATATGGGATNNCCNTCAAGNNTNTGTATATCAATTAATGATGANGTAGTTCATGGANTTCCTANTNNTAGAAANTTTANANANGGNGATATNGTTAGTATCGACTGTGGAGTTTTAAANGATAGTTATTATGCNGATAGNGCTAGAACTTATGCNATNAATAATATTTCNNNTGAAGTNGANGANTTAATGCAAGTAACTNAGCATGCNCTTTCNNTNGGNGTNANNNNAGCATTTGCNGGNAANCNTGTNTCAGATATTGGNTANGCAATTCAATCCTATGTTGAAGACTNANGGTTTCTCNATANTNNNNGAATTNGTNGGNCATGGTATTGGAACAGAANTNCATGAGGATCCTCANNTNCCAAATTATGGNATTCNNGGANAAGGTATTGAATTGAAAGAAGGTATGTGTATTGCAATNGAACCTATGGTNAATATGGGNTCTGAANATATTTTTACNANAGAAGATGGCTGGACTATTTGTACNAGTGATGGAAAACCNTCNGCNCATTTTGAACATACTNTAGNNGTNGGNTTANAAAGNGGANNAATTCTTACNAATGGTATNTATGANNNNTCNAAAATTNTTGNNGANGCCTNAGGNTTANTATGAAAGTTAGGGCTTCAGTAAGGAAAATATGTGATAAGTGCAAAATTATTCGAAGGAAAGGTGTNNTTCGAGTAATATGTGNNAANCCTAAACATAANCAAAGGCAAGGATAATTATGGCACGAATTTCTGGAGTGGATTTACCTCGTGAAAAAAAAGTAGAATTCTCATTGTGCTACATATATGGAATTGGCCGGACTTCAGCTTTGAAGTTGGTTGAAGAAGTTGGTGTCGATAGGAGCACTAGGGTAAAAGATTTAACAGAAGATCAGGTTTCTTCTATTCGTGAAGCTGTAGTGAAGATGAAAGTTGAAGGCGAGCTTAGGACAGAGAATACCATGAATGTCAAAAGACTAATGGATATTGGTTCCTATAGAGGATTTCGACATCGGCGTGGTTTGCCTGTAAATGGTCAGAGGACAAAAACTAATGCACGAACCCGCAAAGGTAGAAAACGAACTGTTGGTTTAGGTAAAAAAACTATTGGTAAGAAAGGTTAAAAAGGAAATCTATGGCAACTCAACAGCGTAAAAAAAAGAATAAAGTTGTCACCTCAGATGAAGGGGTGGCGCATATAAAAGCAACATTTAATAATACAAATATTACATTAACTGATCTAAATGGTAATGTTATTACATGGTGTACCGCAGGTAGCCTAGGATTCAAAGGATCCAGAAAGAGCACCCCTTTTGCTGCTGGCCAAGCTGCTGAAAAGGCTGCTCGAGAAGCTATTGATCTTGGTTTGAAAAGTGTAAGAGTTGAAGTTAAAGGACCTGGCTCAGGGCGCGAATCTGCTATTAGATCTCTAGGTGTAGCGGGACTCCAAATTACCGCGATTAAAGATATTACTCCTATTCCACATAATGGATGTCGTCCTCCTAAACGACGTAGAGTTTGAGGTTTTAAGAGTCATGGCAAGATATACAGGACCGAAAGCGAAAATTGCGAGAAAGTTTGGTGAAAACATTTTTGGAAATGCAAAAATAGCAAAAATTTTAGAGAGGAAAAATTATCTTCCTGGCCAACATGGTCAGAGTCGACGAAGAAGACTGTCAAATTATGGAATGCAATTAAAAGAAAAACAGAAAATTAAGCATATGTATGGTTTGATGGAGAGACAGTTTAGAAAGTTTTTTCGTGCGGCTGACAAAATGAATGGAGAGACAGGTTTAAACTTGCTAGAGTTACTTGAGCGTAGACTTGACAATGTTGTGTTTAGATTAGGTTTCGCTCCTACAAGAGCTGCGGCTAGGCAACTAGTAACTCACAAACATTTTATGGTTAATGGAAGGTCTGTAAATATTCCTTCATTCCTTGTAAGTGAAAACGACAAGATTAACGTAAGAGAAAAAAGCAGAAAACTTTTAGTTGTTCATGATTCTGTAAAAAAAGTAAGAGGTGATCTCGATTCGTCATGGCTTACTTTAGATAAGGCGTCGCTGTCTGGTTCAGTGACTAAGTTACCAGAAAAAGAAGATTTTGATCCATCCATCAAAGTACAGATGGTTGTGGAACTTTATTCAAAGTAGTCTGAGAAAGGACAAATAATATGCCATCTAATAACGGTGAACTAAAATTCAAGATTGAAAAAAAATCGCTTACAGATGATTTTGGGCGTTTTACTCTGGAGCCTCTAGATAGAGGAGCAGGGATTACAGTGGGAAATGCAATGAGACGAATATTGATGACTTCCATTCCAGGTGCGGCTATCAATTCTGTAAAAATTGATGGAGTTCTTCATGAATATGCGTCTCTTGAAGGAGTGGCTGAAGATGTAGCTGATATAGTCCAAAATCTAAAGTTAGTCCGATTTAAACTTACTGACTCTAAACCTGACAAGATACAAATTAGCTTTAGTGGTAAGGGAAAATTTACAGCTAAAGATATTGATACAGCGTCTCAGCAGTACGATGTCATGAATCCAGAATTAGTAATTGCTAATTTGAATGAGAATGCTAATTTTACTATTGAACTTCAACTTACGGTTGGTAAAGGTTATGTTGATGCAGATAGTCATCAGAGAATAGATTCTCCTATTGGAACAGTATATATAGATTCAGTTTTTAATCCTGTTACACGTGTGACTTATGATGTACACCCTGTTTCTTCAGCAAAGGAAAGTTTAGAGCGTCTTACTCTTCATGTAAACACTGATGGAACAATATCTCCAGTTAATTCTGTTAGTTTTGCGGCTAAAACATTATCTGAATATTTTAGTATCTTTATAGTTTCTGATAATGAACCAATTCTTGAGGTAGCTGAAGATATAGATGAAGAAGCACTTAGAATCAGGGAAGTTCTGCAGAGATCTATAGATGAAATGGAACTATCAGTTAGAAGCCATAACTGTTTAAAAGCAGCAGGTATAGATACAATCATGGACTTAGTTTCTAAAGAAGAGGGACAGATGTTAAAATATAAGAATTTCGGCAGAAAATCACTTTCTGAATTGATAGAAAAACTTGATGAAATGCAACTCTCCTTTGGCATGGAAGTAGATAAGTACTTTTTGGAGACAGGAGGGTAAACTAATCTATGAAGCATCAGAAGCGAATTAAGAAACTTGGTCGTAATGCGAGCCATAGAAAGGCTACATTATCCAATCTTGCTTCAGCGCTAATTAAACATAAGCGAATTAAAACAACTCATGCTAAAGCAAAAGCGGCACAACAATTTGTAGAGCCACTTGTCACAAAAGCTCGCAGGGGAACCCTTCATGACAGACGCAACATTTTAAAAAAGATTACTAAACCTGATATAGTAGAGATCCTTTTTAATGATATTGCCCCAAAATTTATTAATCGTCATGGTGGCTACACTCGGGTTACAAAACTTGGGTTTAGGGATAATGATAGTGCTTCTGTTTCTTTGCTAGAATTTGTTGATTTTGTTGCTTTAGATTCAAATTCTGCTGAGGATAGTAAATCTTCGTCAAAAAAGACTAAGCATAAAAAAGAATCTGAAGCGTCGGCTAACCAGGAATAATAAATTTCTAATGGTAAGATATAAAAAGGCAACTGCAATGGTTGCCTTTTTTATTTTTATTCTAAACTTTCTTTATCCTAAAGATTCATCAAATAAGTTGAATATTAGAGCCCTTTGGGTAGTTAGGAGCTCTATGGTTAATCGAGAAGAGATTGATAAAGCACTTCGGTTTGCAAAAGATTACAAATTCAATCATGTTTTTGTTCAAGTTAGAGGGAGAGGGGACGCTTTATATAATAGTCAGTTTGCTGTAAGATCTCAGTTAATTGAAGACTCAAAATTTGACCCGCTTGAATATGTTATAGAAAAAGGACATGCTTTGGATTTAAAAGTGCATGCTTGGATTAATGTTTTTCTTGCTTGGACTTCTATAAAATTACCAAATAATGAGAAACATATAACAGTTTCCTTTCCTGAATGGATAGATCAAAGTTCTTTACATAACATAACTCGTAATGGCGTTTCAATTATTAATGAAGATAATAATACACCAAAATATTTATCTCCATCACATCCAGGTGTACGCAAACATTTGAAAAATATTTTAGAAGAAATTATTACAGTTTATGATTTGGATGGAATCCATCTTGATTATATTCGATACGCTGATTCTGATTATGGATACAATATGTCAGCAAGAATAATGTTTGAAGAACAACATGGAGTTGATCCCTTTAAGCTTATAGAAGAAAATGAAAAAGATTATTACAATCTAAATGACTTAGAAAGAAAAAAAATACTATTAGGGTGGGGGGACTTTAGACGAAAAGCTATTACTAATATTGTTAAATCATTCAATTCAATTATTCTTAATCGTCGCCCTGATTGTCTTCTCTCGGCCGCAGTTAAACCGAATCCTAATGAGGCAAAGAATCGATTTTTTCAAGAATGGGATTTATGGCTAGCTGAAGGTCTTATAGATTATGCTGTTCCTATGAATTATGCTACTAAGCCCCAAGATTTTATTTATCAAATAAATAGTATTCAAGAAAAAATCCCTCTCAAGTATTGGTCAGGTATAGTCATGGGTATTGCCGCGTATAATCAGGAAGTATTAGATACTCGTGATAAAATAAGAATAAGTAGAGAAGAAGGAATAACTGGAATTTCAATTTTTTCTTATGATGCTCATAAAGAGAATCCAAAACTCTTTTTACCGATAGGAGAAGAGCTTGGGAAATAATTAGGCTTTTTTGCAACAGAAAAAATAAATCATAATTTTTCCGATATACCTATAATTAACTGTCATCGTTTAATTTTCGTCCTCAATATGCTTAGGTTATCAATCTACTATGTAATTAATCAATGAAAGTCATTTGAATTGAAGAGAGGCGTTCATTAAATTATGTTTAATTAATCTAGAAAAACTGGAGAAATCATTGCAAAAATTGACACTTTTAATTGGACTATCACTACTTTTCGCAAGTACGGTTTTTGCTAACCCAAAATATTTTAATCAAATCAAAAAAGCTGCTAAAGCTTATCGAGTTGAAGCCTCTCTTGATAAAATGAAAATTGTACCAGACTCCAATGGTAATGATACTTTTCATCTGACGCTTTCTAGTAATCGTAATAATTTTGAAATGGTAATGCTTGTAGGGTATATAGCTGCTGGCCAAGCAATGAAGTCAGGCTTTGGGCCAACAGCTTTTTTTGTAACTGTAGATGTACCTTTGGGAGAAGGGTTTAGACTTGTCACTACTGCTTCCAAAGATGATTTGAAAAAACTGTTGTCAGGTGAAATTAATACCTCACAGTTTGTTCGAAAAGTGAAGTACATCTAACCAAACTAAAGGGGAAAATCATGGACTTTGATCCGTTTGGATGGCAATCAGTCTTCAATACTTATTTACGCGCTATTGGTTGGTCTATTGTTGCTGCGTTAGGGTTTTCTATTGGTATCGGACTAGCATTGAAAGTGTTTGATATGATGTCAACAGATATAGAAGAATGGGAAGAGATAAAGAAAGGCAATATGGGTGTTTCTCTTATATTTATTACTCTTATAGCATCAGTAGCCTTCCTTATTCACAAGGTTCTTTAGTCAAAGATTACCTCAGCTTAGCTGTTGATATTTGTTAAAACCCCATTTTAAAGCGGGCTTATGCCCGCTTTTTTAATATTTTCCTCTAATCATTGTTTATTCAACAACAGATTGTATATAGCTAGTCATAATCTTAAATTTTTTACCAAACTTTTTTAGATAAACCATTGGCAACTACGGCAGATATACGTACTGGACTTGTAATAGAATATAAAGGGCATCGTATGAAGATTGTAGAATTCCTACATGTCAAGCCTGGAAAGGGTGGTGCTTTTGTTCGTACAAAGTTAAAGAACATTGTTTCTGGAAAAGTTATAGATGTGACCTTTCGTTCTGGTGAAAAACTTTCTATAGTCAGAGTAGAAAGTCATAGCATGCAATATTTATATATGGAAAATGATGCCTTTGTTTTTATGAATAATGAATCTTATGAACAGATCTCAGTCTCAAAGGGTTTGATCGTTGATCAAATGGTATTACTTAAGGAAGGTGTATTTATAGATTTAATTTTTGTTGGTGATGAAGTCATCGATATTTCACTTCCACCTTTTGTTGAGCTTGAAGTAATTGATACTGAACCAGGAGTTCGGGGAAATACCGCTACAGGGGCATCTAAATCAGCAAAACTAGAAACAGGATTTACTGTAAACGTACCATTATTTGTAAATGTAAGAGATCGATTAAAAATAGATACAAGAACTAGGGAGTATGTTGAGAGGGTTAAGTGATATATTTGAAAGTTGGCAATCCAGATTGCGAACTATTATTGATATTCTTGAAACTAGCGAGGTTAATGAGATAGAAGTTAGTTTTTTCGGTCGAAAAATTAGAGTTTCTAAGGGGTCAGTTGTCAATTCAATTCAATCTCCAGTTCAAGTGGAAAATATTACTGAGCCACAAACTGTTTCGGAGAATATTAATACTAATCAAACTTCAGAAACTCAAGTTACCCCTGGTATTGAAATAAAGGCTCCAATGGTGGGTACTTTTTATCGATCACCTTCTCCTGAATCTCCTTCCTTCGTTAATGAAGGAGATCATGTATCGGTAGGTCAGGTAATTTGTATAATAGAAGCTATGAAAATAATGAATGAAATTGAATCTGAAACATCAGGTCAAATAACTAAAGTTAATGCTGAGGATGGAGATGCAATTGAGTATGGGCAACCAATTTTCTTTATTGACCCAGATTGATTATCTGTGTATTAATATTAATTATGCTGGGTTTTAATAACTTATTATGTTCCAAAAGATTTTAATTGCAAATAGAGGAGAGATTGCTCTCCGAATCATTAGAGGTTGCCATGAATTAGGTATAAAAACAGTTGCTGTTTATTCTTCTGCTGATGAACTCTCTCTGCACGTACGTTTTGCTGATGAAGCCGTATGTATTGGACCTCCTCCTAGCAGTGAAAGTTATTTAAATATTCCAAGTATATTAAGTGCTGCTGAACTAACTAACAGTTCAGCTATACATCCTGGTTACGGTTTTCTTTCTGAGCGTCCTGAGTTTGCACAGATTTGCCAAGAAAATAATTTTGTTTTTATTGGACCTTCACCTGAAATAATTAGTACCATGGGAGAAAAAGCAACAGCAAAAAAAACTATGCAAAAAGCTGGCGTTCCAGTAATCCCTGGAAGTGATGGTGTTGTTAATTCTATTGGGGAAGCTTATTCAATTGCATCAGAAATCGGATATCCTGTAATGTTAAAAGCAACTGCTGGTGGGGGAGGGCGTGGAATGAGATTAGTTCAATCGAAAGAAGAACTTGAGAAATCTTATTTAACTGCTTCTTCAGAGGCTGAAAAAGCTTTCAATAACGGTAAACTGTATTTGGAAAAGTTCATAGAAAATCCTCGCCATATCGAAATACAAATTCTTGCCGATCAATTTGGAAATGTCATTCATTTTGGAGAGAGGGAATGTTCTATACAGCGACGGCATCAAAAATTGATTGAAGAGTCTCCATCTCCTGCAATTAATAATGATATTCGAAAAGAAATGGGAGAAGCAGCTATTAAGGGTGCTAAATCTATAGGCTATTTAGGTCTAGGTACAGTTGAATTTCTTTTTGATAGCATAACGAAAGAATTTTATTTTATGGAAATGAATACACGAATACAAGTAGAACATCCTGTCACAGAAATGGTAATTGGTAAAGATCTTGTAAAAGCGCAAATAAAAATTGCTTTTGGTGATGAGATACCTGATAATCTTGGAAAATTTAAGCTTAGAGGACATTCTATTGAGTGTAGAATCAATGCTGAAGACCCCAACCGAGATTTTATGCCTTCCCCGGGAAAAGTTGAGGAGTTTCATGCACCTGGTGGGAATGGCGTTCGGATGGATTCTCACATCTATGCGGGCTATAATATTCCTCCTCATTATGATTCACTTATTGGAAAATTGATTGTCCATGCTGATGATAGGACTACAGCAATTAACAGAATGCAAAGAGCACTTGAAGAAATAATACTTGAAGGTCCAAAAACAACAATTCCTTTTCATCAAGCAATAATGCGAGATGAAACTTTTCAACAAGGAGATTTTAATACTGGCTTTATTGAAACTTTTTCTTATACTTAGAAAAAGTATAGTAGGAATGAAAGGTTTGCTATAATATGAAAATTCTTCCCAATTTATTTTATACAGAATCTCATGAGTGGGTTTTAATTGAGAATGAAATGGTGACTATTGGAATCACTGATTTTGCTCAGAATGAGTTGGGTGACATTGTTTTTCTTGAATTACCTGATGAGGGAGTTGAAATCATAAAAAATGAGATTTTTGGAACAGTTGAAGCTGTAAAAACAGTGGCTGATCTATATTCACCAATGTCGGGTAAAGTAATTAATGTTAATGAAGACTTAAATAATGAGCCCGAACTTGTTAATCATGATCCATTTGGAATGGGTTGGCTTATAAAAATTCAAACAATTAGTTCTTCCCAATCAAAAAATTTACTGACTGCTGATGAATATGCAGATCTCGTAGGGTAAGATTGGATTTAGATTATATGGGAAGCGTATATTCTTACTTAGAATCAATAAAATTAAAAAAGAAAGCTGGCTATCTAGTTCTTATTGATCCAGATAAAAAGAATGATTCTAGGTTAGAAACTCTTGTCGATTCTGTTAATCAAACTGGTGTTGACGCTATTCTTGTTGGAGGAAGTCTAATGATGGATAGTAGTTTTAACGATCGTGCTGAAAGAATCAAATCATTATCAGAGGTTCCTGTGATTCTATTTCCTGGATCAGTAAGTCAATTAGGTCCTCATTTTGATGCGGTTTTGTTTATGTCGATAATTAGTGGTAGAAACCCGACTTACCTTATTGGTGAGCAGGTGATAGGTGCTCCTATTGTTAAAGACTTAGGGCTAGAACCTTTACCAACTGGGTATATGTTATTTGAAGGTGGTGGGCATTCAAGCGTAGAGTTCATGAGTAATTCTAGACCATTACCGCTTAATCGTCCTGAGATTGCAGTAGCCCATGGTCTAGCCGGACAATATTTAGGAATGAAACTTTTGTATCTTGAATCAGGTAGTGGTGCCTTAAGAACAGTGCCAAAGGAGACAATTTCTGCTATAGCTAGAAATTGTGATATTCCAATAATTGTTGGAGGTGGAATATCTGAGCCTGAAATAGCAGTAGAAAAAGTTAAAGCTGGAGCTTCTTTTATTGTTACTGGGACAGCTTCTGAAGCTGATGACTCTGCTAAAATAATGAATGATTTTGCTGATGCCATACATGGAATTTGACTAAAATAATGAAAAATATTGAAATACAATTAAGTGAAAGTGCTAGAGTTAAAGAATTGATGATTTCGTCTTGTACCCAAAGCATTCAAAATGCAGCGGATTTAATTATCTCGTCAATTCGAATGGGTGGTAAAGTAATGTGGTGTGGAAATGGTGGGAGTGCTGCACAGGCACAACACTTATCCACTGAAATTATTGGTGGTCTAAGGAGGCATGATTTACCCCCACATCCTTCTATTTCTCTTACAACAGACAGCTCATTGATAACAGCATGGACTAATGATGTTGATTTTGACTCACTTTTTTCAAGGCAGATTGAAGGCCTTGGTAGTGCGGGTGATGTTTTGGTTGCTTTAAGTACAAGTGGAAATTCTTCAAATATAATTAAAGCTGTAAAAATTTCTGAATCAATTGGAGTACAAACTATAATTATGACAGGTAAGTCGGGCGGGAGTCTTGCTTCAATGGGAAATGTTAGAATTATGATTCCATCTGAAGACACACAGCGTATTCAAGAGGGTCATATTACAGCTGGGCATATATTTTGTGAGCTTGTTGAAAGAGCTTTTATTCCGGAGAATTAGAGACGCGACAATTTATATCCCCATTTATTTTGTATGTCAAAGTTGAAAGGAATTTGTCAAAAAATTCGTTAGATGCCTATCAGCGTGACCTTGTGAGGTATATAAATTATTTTAACGATAAAATAAAGCCAAAAGATGTTCGCGCTGATCATATTCAGGGGTATATCAGATTCCTAAGTTCTCATTTAAAGCCATCAAGTATACGTAGGACGATTTCCACAATTAAGAACTTCCATAATTATTTGATTGAAGAAGGTCATACGAAGTTAAATCCTTGTGAAGCTATAGATATGCCAAAGATAGAAAAAAGGCTTCCTAAAATTCTTACAAAAAAGGAAGTAGACCATTTTTTAAGTGTAATTGAGACGTCCTCTCCGTCAGGCATAAGAGATCAAGCAATGTTTGAATTACTTTACTCTACTGGATTACGGGTATCAGAAATGGTGTCTCTTAAAATTATAGATATAATTATGTTGGATTTTGAAAAAGAAGTTTCTATTACTGTAAAGGGTAAAGGTTCCAGATTACGGACAATTCCATTAGGAAGAGTAGCTATAAAATATTTAAAGACTTATATTAATAGTTCTAGAAAAAACTTTGTTAAAAATGGTAAAAAAAGTACTAATATTTTTCTCAATTATAGAGGTGAAGGAATGAGTCGTAAGGGAGTATGGAAAATTTTTCGAAAATATGCTGAAAAAGCTGGGCTGAAAAAATCTGTTTCGCCCCATGTTCTTCGCCATTCTTTTGCCACGCATCTTATTCAGGGTGGTGCAGATATAAGAGCAGTTCAATTGATGCTTGGTCATGTGGATGTTTCTACAACTGAGATTTATACTCATTTAGACAATAAAGATTTGAAAGTTCAACATATTAAATACCATCCTAGAAGCCAATGGTAGATTTATTAATCCTGATTCCTCCTATATTACTAGCTATTACTTTCCATGAATATGCTCATGGTTGGATGGCTTTAAAGTTTGGTGATCCAACAGCTAAAATGTTGGGAAGACTTAGTTTAAATCCTCTTGTTCATCTTGATCCAATTGGGACCCTAATGCTTTTTATTGTTCATTTTGGTTGGGCAAAACCTGTTCCTGTAGATCCACGTTATTTTTCTGATCCTAAAAGGCAGATGATTTGGGTAGCACTTGCTGGTCCAATTGCTAATATGATCCTTGCTTTTATTTCAGGAATATTGATTATTGGATTTTCATCTTCCAATTTAATGTTTAACTCTCAGACGGCCTTTTTCGCCAATATGCTAATATATAGCCTACAGATTAATCTTGCTTTGGCAATTTTTAATATGTTGCCAATTCCACCTTTAGATGGATCAAAAATACTGCGAGGTTTACTTCCTTATCGCTACGAATATATTTCTAACACATTGGAGCAATTTGGACCTTGGATATTATTTTCATTAATCCTAATTGGTATGATGTCAGGGTTTTCATTATTTTGGTTATTTATGAGTCCTTTTGTCAGGTTTTTCTCTTCCCTTTTCACTCTTGGAATGATTTGATGTCTAGTGAATTCCGTTTTAGAAAAATAATTAATTATAGACCTAGAAAAAGTTCATTTGTAAAGTTACTTATTTTTGCCCCAATTGTACTATTTCTTATACTTTATCTTAAAGGGATTGCAAAGTAAAATGAATAAACTTATTGAGTGTATTCCTAATTTTAGTGAAGGAAGATCTCACTCTAATATAAATGCTATAGCAAAATCTATTGAAAAAGTGAACAATGTAAATATATTAGATATAAATCAAGGTAAATCAACAAACAGAACTGTAATTACTTTTATAGGCAGCCCTGAAAGTGTCTCAGAGGCGGCATTCCTTGGTATTTCAAAAGCCTGTGAATTAATTGATATGCGCTACCATAACGGAGAACATCCTCGAATTGGAGCAAGTGATGTTATCCCTTTCGTTCCTTTAAGTGGTGTAAATATGGATGATTGCATTAATATTGCTAGGAATGTAGGAATGCGTGTTGGGGAAAATCTTTCCATTCCCGTTTATCTTTATGAAAATGCTGCAACTTCATCAAATCGAAAAAATCTTTCAGTCATCAGGGCTGGAGAATATGAAGGTTTGCCAGAAAAACTTAAAGATCCTGATTGGATGCCTGATTTTGGGAAAGCTGAATTTAATCCTTTAAGTGGTGCAACAGCTATAGGCGCTAGAAATTTTCTTATTGCTTTCAATGTTAACTTAAATACTGATGATAAAAAAATAGCTTCAGATATTGCATCTGAGATACGTGAAATAGGCTGTGCAAAAAAAGATCCTAATGGCAACATAATGTATGATGAAAGAGGTAGAGTTTTGCGCAAGTCGGGTCTTCTTAAATCATGTAAAGCCATTGGTTGGTATATTTCTGAATATGGGAAAACACAGGTTTCAATGAACCTTACTGATTATAAAATAACGCCTCCGCATATTGCTTTTGAAGCTGTCTGTGATGCTGCTAAAAAGAGAGAAGTTAATGTGACTGGTAGTGAGATCGTGGGTCTTGTACCCTTAGAAGCGATGCTTATGGCCGGTCGATATTATATTAATTCCGATAATAAGAAAAATGAAGTTAAAGAATATGACCTTTTATGTAAGGCAATAGAATCTCTAGGCCTTAATAATATAAATACTTTTATTCCTGAAGAAATGATCATTGATTATAAACTAAAACGAAAGTTTGAATGAAACATGAGTTTAAATCAATACAAAAAGTTAGCATTGGTTTTTTTTGAAAAATGGGCATTATAAACTTACTACCTGAAGATTTAAAGAATAAAATTGCTGCTGGTGAAGTAGTTGAAAGACCGGCATCTGTAGTTAAAGAACTTATTGAAAATTCTTTAGACGCAAACGCAACAGAGATAAATGTTTTTGTGTCTGGGGGGGGTAACTCATCTCTAAAAGTAATTGATAATGGGAATGGATTATTTAAAGATGATCTTGTAATGGCTTTCGCCCGTCACTCAACATCTAAAATTTCTACCGTAAGTGATCTTTTAAATATTGATACATTAGGCTTTCGTGGAGAGGCACTTGCTAGTATAGCATCTGTAGCTAGTGTCAAAGCCCAATCATCAGATAATAATGATATTGGATATGCGGTTTCTGTTTTAGATGGCCAAATATCCGAACCAATGCCTGTAAATATGTCTAAGGGAACATCTATTTCAATAAGTGATCTTTTCTTTTCTATTCCTGCTCGAAGAAAATTTCTGAAAAGCAGTCAAACAGAACTAAGACATATTGTACGAATGGTTCGTCGCTTTTCATTGTCCTTTCCTAGAGTGGAATTCAACTTAATTTCTGATGGGAAAAAAATATTGGAACTCGCTCCTAGTTCCTTAGCAGAGAGAATTGCGGCAGTTTATGACCCTACCTATAGTGACAATTTGTTAGAAATAGATCATCGATCAGACCTATTTAATATAACTGGTTATATAGGGAGTCTTAATCTGGTTAGAAAAAGGAGTGGAGAGCAGAATCTTTTTTTGAATAAACGATATATAATTAACAGGCTATTAAACTCTGCTGTTTATTCAGCATATCGAACACTTGTTTCGCGAGGAGAATTCCCATTTTTTGTTGTTAACCTAGAAATACCTTATGATATGGTAGACATTAATGTCCATCCGACCAAAACAGAAGTTCGTTTTAGGGATGAGTGGAGAATTTATCATGCACTGAAAACAGCGGTATCTAATTCATTAGGAGAAATTTTGTCTACTATACCAGATTTTCAGACTCAATCAACAATCTATCCCAAATCAGGGAATCAATCTTCTATTGTTTTTAAGAAACCTTCTTCTTCAAGTACTGTTTCAAATCAATCTATTGAGCGTGCAAAATCTTATATTCAAGGAATTGGCATAACACAGTATGAAGAAGATATCGCTAGTTTAGATAAAATATGGCAGGTACATAATAAGTATATTGTTTCTGAAATAAAAAGTGGCCTTGTTGTAATTGATCAACATGTTGCGCATGAAAGAATTCTTTACGAAGAAGCAATGGAAGCAATGGAAGGGAATCCTTTATCAACTCAAACTCTTTTGTTTCCTGAAATTATTGAATTGCAATCAGAAGATTTTTCAACTCTTTTAAATCTTATTCCTTATCTTGAAAAGATTGGATTTAGGATGAAAGAATTTGGAAAAAATACCATAATGGCAGAAGGTGTTCCGCCTGATATTCAATGGGGTAATGCGAAAGAAGTATTAAAGGAAATCATAGATACTTATAGGAATGAACAGAAAGCTCAACCTTCATTCATGGATGCCGTATCTGCCTCTTTTGCTTGTAAGGCAGCTATAAAGGCTGGCGATATTCTTAGTTTAGAAGAGATGCAATCTTTGGTAGATCGGTTATTTGCAAGTAAGCATCCTTATTACTGTCCTCACGGAAGACCAATAATTATTAATCTTTCGTTAGACGAACTTGATCGTCGATTTGAGCGCACATAACAATTTAATCTGTAAAAAGTCTCTTATAATTGTGGGCCCCACAGCTATAGGGAAAAGTACTGTAGCTGTAATGTTAGCGAAAACTTTTAATGGAGAAGTCATTGGTCTTGATTCTAGGCAGATCTATCGGAACATGCCGATTGGAACAGCCCAGCCATCAATTAAGGAGATGGATGGAGTTCCTCATCATCTTATTGGAATTTTGTCTCCCTCTGAAATTATTTCGGCTGGTGAATATGCTCGATTAGTTAACAAGACTATTCAAAATGTGAAAAGCAATCAAAATCTTCCAATTATATGTGGAGGAAGTGGTCTTTATTACAGAGCATTGACTCAGGGCTTTTTCAATGAATCTTCTAGTGATGCAAAAATAAGAGACTCTCTGAATAAAAGGTTGAATAGAGATGGTGCTAGGGTGCTTTTAGCGGAACTTAATTCAATTGATCCAGAATACTCAAAAATTGTACATCTAAATAATCATAAGAGGATTCTACGTGCATTAGAAATATTCGAAATTACAGGCAAACCGCCTTCAGAACATTTTCGAAAACAGGAAAAAAATAATCAGAGGGAAAAATTTCTTTCAATATATCTTAAACCTAATATAGATGCATTGGTGCCCAGAATTAATAATCGGATTGAAAAGATGTTAGGTAATGGATGGTTAGAAGAAGTTAAAGATCTAAAAAGTTTAGGGTTTAATGATAATACACACCCCATGGAAAGTTTGGGCTATAAATATTTAATTCAGTATTTGAAGGGGGAGAGAAATTTAAATGATACAATCGAAAGAATAAAAATTGAAACTCGACAATTTGCTCGAAAACAGATAAAATGGTTTGATAAAGAAGAAATGGATATCACTATTGACATTCCTGAAATTTCAAATAAAGTTATTTTTAGACATATATTGCAAGCAATAAATGACTTTTGATTATCACATATAAAAACAATAAATTCTAGCATCCTTTAAACCATCCCCGAGAGGAGGTAAGGGTATTAAAGAATCCTCCATGCTCGGGAGGATTTTTTGTATTAGGTAAAAATGGAAGAAACAAGAAAAAAACTACTTGATAGTAAAGAAATAGATAATTCTCTCAAGCGTTTAGCCCATGAGTTGGCTGAACGAATTGAATCAATCAATGATCTGGTTATTATTGGTATTCGAACTCGCGGTGAATTTATTGCTCTTAGATTAGCGGAATTACTTAAGAAAATTTCAGGTAATCAGATCCCAACTGGCTTTTTAGATGTCACATTCTATAGAGATGATTTCCGTGAAAGGTTGATCCAGCCACAAATAAAAGGTTCTAGCATTTCATTTTCAATTGATGGGAAGGTAGTAGTTTTGGCGGATGACGTACTTTTCACGGGGAGAACAATTCGTGCTGCTATGAATGAGATAATGGATTATGGTCGACCATCTTCTTTAGCTCTTGCTGTTCTAGTAGATAGAGGTCATCGAGAAATGCCAATAAAGGCTGATTTTGTAGGTAAAAATATTCCAACATCAGATATTGAACATGTAGTAGTCAGATTGAGTGAGGTTGATAATGAAGATGGAGTATATTTATTAAAACATGATTAGGATGATAATAAAAATAAAAATTTAATTTGATGGGCTTCTTAAAAAATAAAGATCTTATTGGTCTAGCGGACTTGGAAAAAGAAGATATTGGTTTGATTCTTCAACACGCTAAATCTTTCAGAGAGGTTCTAAATCGACCGATAAAAAAGGTACCCACTCTTCAAGGAAAAACTATTGCGAATTTATTTTTTGAAAATTCAACGAGGACTCGAATTTCTTTTGAATTAGCTCAAAAGAGGTTATCAGCTGATTCAGTCAATTTTGCGGCCTCAAGTAGTAGTCTAAAAAAGGGTGAAAGCTTCAAAGATACTGTTCGGAATATAGAAGCAATGAAAATTGATTGCGTTGTAATGAGGCATCCTTCTCCAGGAGCGCACATTCAATTACAAAACTATATTGATTCTGTTATTGTAAATGCTGGTGATGGATCACACGAACATCCTACTCAAGGGCTCTTGGATATAATGAGTTTACTAGAGGTTAAGAAAAAGTTAAAAGGGGTTAAGGTAGCTATAGTGGGAGATATTTCTCATAGTCGTGTAGCAAGATCTAACATTCATGGTTTTTTGAAGATGGGTGCTAAAATTACATTGTGTGGTCCGCCAAACTTGATACCTATGGATATAAGAGAACTTGGTCTAGATATTAATTGTGATATTAATGAAGTTCTATCTTGGGCAGAAGCTGTCAATGTTCTAAGAATCCAACGGGAACGACAAGGTACGAGGAATATTCCTTCAGTTCGTGAATATAGAGGTCTCTATGGGGTCACAAAAGAGAGAATTGAGCGATTAAAAAAAGAAATAGTGATTATGCATCCTGGACCAATTAATAGGGGCGTTGAAATTGATAGTGATGTTGTGGATAGTGAAAATGCTATTGTTCTCGACCAGGTTCTAAATGGTGTAGCTGTGAGAATGGCAGTTTTATATCTATTGCTAGGAGACAAGCCACAAGGATTATGAAAAAAACATACCTTCCTAAGTTATTTTTAATTATAAATGCGGATATAATTGATCCTGCAAAATCGAAACGATATAACGGTTCAATTTTAATAAAGAATGGGAAAATAGAAAAAATTGGTAAAATAATTTCTGTTCCAGACGCAAAGGTCTTTGATGCTAAGGGCAAAATTGTTACTCATGGATTTTGTGATTTACATGTCCATTTTCGTGAGCCAGGGAGAGAAGATAAGGAAACAATTTCTTCTGGAGCTAAAGCGGCTATTATTGGGGGATTTACCGAAGTTTGCACAATGCCTAATACTAATCCTCCAATTGACAGCCCAGAGTCTATAAGATTCATACTTGATAAAGCTAAAAACTTGCCCTTGAGGATACACCCTATTGGTGCTATTTCCATTGGTCAGAAAGGACAGGAATTAACTGAGCTCGGTACTATGGTTAATGAAGGGGCGGTAGCCTTCTCAGATGATGGAATGCCAGTTATGAATAGTGGTCTAATGAGAAGAGTACTAGAATATTCAGTACCATTATCGATTCCCATTATTAATCACGCAGAAGATTTAGATCTGAAGGTTAATGGTCAAATGCACGAAGGTTTTTGGTCTACCTTTTTAGGTATGACTGGAATTCCCGATATAAGTGAGTCAATAATGGTAAATAGAGATATTGAGCTAACTGATTTCACTAATGGTCGACTCCACATCCCGCATGTTAGTTCTTCTAAATCAATTGAATATATAAAAAAGGCTAAAAAAAATGGACTTAATGTTACTTCTGAGGTTACTCCACATCATTTATTTTTTAATGATGAAGAGTTAAAAACATACAATACAAATTTTAAAGTTGCCCCTCCAATTAGGAATGAAGAAAATCGAAAAAAACTAATCCGTGCTTTAAAGTCTGGGATAATTGATTGTATCGCAACCGACCATGCTCCTCATACAATTGAGGAAAAAGAAGCTCCATTTGATTGGGCTCCTTGTGGAATGATAGGCTTAGAGAGTGCCTTCGGTGCTGTTTGGAAAGTTCTTAGTGAGGCTAAAATGGACTTGCTTGAGGTAATAACATCTTTGACGACCAAACCAAGGTTGGCCATGGGTTTTAAAGATGATCTTTTCTATAAAGGAAGTGATGCACAAATAGTAATTATTGATTCTAATGAAGAATGGGAGTTTAATTTGTCCTCGATCTATTCAAAATCAAGAAATAGTCCTTTCATTGGTAAGAAATTGAAAGGAAAAATAAAAACAACAATTTCAGGTGGCTATTTGTTTGAAATATAATTTTTTTCAAATATTTCTCCTTTTTGAACTTTATTAGGGACATAGGAAAACTGCTTGGTGCCTAACCTCTTTTCTAACTAATATTGCCGACTGTACGAAATGGTAAAAGAAAGCAAAACATTTTCTATAAAAGCGGGTGACATTCATAAGGAATGGTATTTAGCTAATGCTGAAGATCAGACTCTTGGACGTTTTGCCTCTGGAATTGCTCAAGTTCTAAGGGGTAAGCATAAGCCAACTTACACTCCACATATGGACATGGGTGACTTTGTAGTCGTTGTTAATGCTGAGAAAGTTCGAGTTTCAGGAAATAAAGAAATGCAAAAAAAATACTTTTCCCATAGTGGTTACCCAGGAGGTTCCAAAGAGATTGATCTTCAGACTATGCGAAAGGATCATCCTGAACGTATAATCGAGAAAGCTGTGAAGGGAATGTTGCCTCATAATCGGCTTGGGCGAAAAATTTTCAGTAACCTAAAAGTATATGTTGGACCAGATCATCCTCATATGGCCCAACAACCTAAAAATATAGAGTTTAAATAATGGTTGCAGCGCTAAAAAGTGATGTTGTTTTCAGAAGAACTGGTAGGCGAAAATCAGCTGTTGCCCGTGTTCGAGTTTTCCCAGGTAAGGGGAATCTTACTATCAATGGGAAAAATTATAAAGATTATTTTGGAAGAACTGTTGATCAAAAAATTGTAGAGCAACCTTTTGAAACCATAAATAATAGTGATTTTGATATTACTGTTAGTGTAAATGGAGGCGGTTTGTCAGGCCAAGCTGGCGCTATTCGCCATGGAATTTCACGTGCTCTTGTTAATGCTAACGAAGATCATAAAGCTCCATTAAAAAAGGCTGGTTTACTTACTAGAGATTCTCGTGAAAAAGAAAGAAAAAAATATGGTTTACGAGGTGCTCGCCGAGCTTTTCAATTTTCTAAGAGATAGGAATTTTTGTGGAAGTTACATTTGATAATCTATTAAGTACAGGGGCGCATTTTGGTCATCTAACGCGCCGTTGGCATCCAAACTATAGTCCTTACATACTAATGGAACGGAATGGCATTCATATTATTAATCTTGAAGAAACACTTAATGGTCTTACTAAATCTATTAAGTTCCTTTCTGAAATAGTTAATGATGGTGGTGAAATTCTATTTGTTGGAACAAAGAAGAATGCTAAAGATATCATTCAACAAGAAGCTGATAAATGTGGAATGTTTTATATTGTTGAAAGATGGTTGGGTGGTACTTTGACAAACTTTTCTACTATTCGAAAAAGTATAAAACGATTACAGCTTTTAGAAAAAGAATCAAGTCCAATTTATGAAAATTCCACGAAAAAAGAGATTTTGTCTTTAGAAAGAGAAATGATTCGCCTTCAAGATTTACATCGTGGAATAAAGGATATGAAAAGACTCCCCAATGCTGTATTTATAGTTGATGCAATGCATGAGTCGATTGCTGTGAGTGAGGCCAAAAGGTTAGAAATTCCCGTTATTGCTATTGTTGATACAAATACGGATCCAGATACTGTTGAGTATCCTATTCCCGCTAATGATGATTCAATTCGTGCCATCAAATTAATTGTAGGAGAAATATCTAGATCTATTTGCGAATCACGTTCTATAGCTTATCCAACTGGTTCTATGCTAGAATCTGAATCTCCTGAAGATGATTCTTCTGAGAATAATTCCACTGAGGATGAATCTCCTGAAGATGATTCTTCTGAGAATAATTCCACTGAGGATGAATCTCCTGAAGATG
>PAYY01000021.1 GCA_002715465.1 Fidelibacterota bacterium
CCAGCACATAGGTTAGCCTATTTGTCTGTAAAGTGGAAGCTAACAAATTAGAGACCTATTGAAAGGACAAGGAATAATGTTCTACCTGGTTCTGGATAGTTATAGATGGATTGCAGTTCTTTATTGTTTAAGAGATTCCTAGCCCCTGCTTGAAAAGTCATAATATAATCATTTAATTTTGAACTATGGCTTATAGACAAATCTAAACGGCGATATTTTTCCATAAAAGCATCATCATCATAACTATAACGACTGGGACCTAGATTTCTAAAACTTAGGTCATAGATGGTTTTTCCTATTATAAATTGAATCTCTGCCCATTGAGAAGTTGGTGGAACATAAAGAAGACGTTTTCCTTTATTAATACTATTTGAAAGGATTTGGCTA
Source organism: Fidelibacterota bacterium (assembly GCA_002715465.1). The sequence continues at coordinate 388 of PAYY01000021.1, forward strand.
TCTGTTTTTTCAATTCCCAAAGTAAACTGTATGGGAAATTTCTTTGGCTTGATACTAGTTATAACACCCATAATTATTGACTCAGATTTGGAAACATTTTGAGGAGAATAAACCCAAGCTTCATTTGGAGTCCATTGGATCAAGTTATCAGTATGATATTTCCCAGCTTTTGCCGAAAAATAAACAATATCAATTAGTGGTTGGAAATTGATTTTTAGATTTGTGGAGATGCTCTGTTCGGGTTTTAAATCAGGATTTCCAATAGTATAGCCAAGAGGATCTTCCCAAAAAAGATCATTGAAAGTAGGTGATCTATAACTAGTTCCACTACTTATAGTTAGAGATTCTATTGGTTTAATTGGAGATGAATAGAGTAGCGCTAGATTTCCAGTAGCAATATTTTTTTTAGAATAATTATCCCAATCAAAACGCAAGCTCGGGCTGAAAACAAATTTTTCATTGAAAGTAATTTGAGATAGAAAACCTGAGGCGGCACCAACCATGCTATGATTTCCAGCATCATCACTATTTACTTTTGTTTGCCTCAACTCTAAACTTATAGTGTTTCTCAAATATTTGTCTTTTTCAACTCGATGTATAAATCGGGTCTGTAGATTTTTTATCCTGTGATTTGAATCTATATCCCATGCGGGATCCCGATAATTTTCGTCACTATCCATAAATCCAGATGTCAATTCAGTCTGTCCCCATTTTGAAACAGTCCTAGCCGAAAACAAATAGAAAGAATCATGATTTTTTTTCCAAGCTTCAAGGGAAGGATATTCAATTGAACCAGGTATTCCTCTTTCAGCTTTAGTTGACATCATTATTCCAGATATTTTCCAACCAGCTAAATTTTTTAATTGAAGTTTAGCGCCTCCTGATTCCTGAAAAAATGAATTGTTTTCCCGAAAATTTCCATCACTTTGAAATTTGTTTCCATAAATAGAAAAATCAGTTTCACCTAATCCTAGTGTGTATTCTGCACTGGCACCACGGTCTCCTAGAGATCCCGACCTTATTGTTATGAAATTTCTAGGTTTGGCCGGCATCAAATTCAATGTTCCTCCTACTGCATGAGATCCATATAAAGAGGAAGCCTGACCAGAGTAAAATTCTCCATGAGAAAAAAAATCAGCTGGCAATGAGCTCATATCGAATACACCATTTTGAGGTGAATTAAGATTAAGACCATCAAAAGTAATAAGTATGTGCTCTGAATATCCTGTAGGAGAAGAAACAGTTTTTAAACCCGCGGGCCCACCATAATCACGAACCTGAATACCGAAACGATCTACTCTCTCACCAAGGCTGACTCCACTAGAAGAGATTAAATTAAAATCAAGAGCTCTATGTTCAACCGGCAATTGTAGACTTTCTTTAGCATATAGATTCCCATAAATAATTATAGGAGATAGGAGATAAGCTTTTTGTACGAGTGAAATTCTTATATTTTCTTCCATCAAAGTTGAAATTTCTAAAGTATCGGATTCAAAAGCCGAGTGTTGAAAAATTACTTCTTTAGTTTGATTGTTATCAATTGATAGAATGAACCGTCCATCTCTATCTGATGTTGAACTTTCCCCAAGTTCCGTAGATATGTTTACATAAGGAATGGTTCTTCCATCATTAGAATAAATATCGCCAGAAATAATCATTCTATCTTTTTCAGCTAGAATAGATGTAATAAAGACAAGAAAAAATATAAGTAAGATTTTTAAGGGATATGTCATTTTCTCTCCTTTCCCTCGAAAGTAACTCTGTAAATCAACAGAATCGAGAATTTGAATTAGGTAGATATCCTGACTTATGCTTTAACGTACGGCTTCGCCTTCCCATCCACATAATTTGCAGACAGTGGCTCTCCTTATGGAGTGAAGTGCACTCAGCACTTACAGTAGCGGGGCTGCACCCGAATCTAACGAGTTTCCCTACCTAATCAACTTTTCAATAGAAATAATTTACATTTTTTGTCGTCGATAGACAATGGCTTTTATCTTGATTGGCTCTGTACATCAAGATAAATTCAATCATAACTAGAAAGATTAAACGGGAAAAAACATTGTTAATTATCGAAAAATAAAAATGCATGGTATACTAAACAGGCAAGTTCTCGTATTAAATCAGAATTATCACCCTCTTCTAGTTTGTTCAGCAAGAAGGGCAATTTTGTTGGTTTATCTAGGAAAGGTAGAAGTCATAGAAAAATATAGAGAAATTATTCATTCACCATCAGTAGTAATTCCCTTGCCAAGTGTAGTAAAGCTTGACAAGTTTATTAAAGTAAAGGAAAATAATATTGTTTTATCAAGGAAAAATATCTTGAAGAGAGATCGACATCAATGTCAATATTGTGGTAGACGTAGTTTGCCAATGACTTTGGATCATATAGTTCCGAAAGAGCGGGGAGGTCCAGAATCCTGGGACAACTTAGTATGTTGCTGTCATGCTTGTAATAGGTCAAAAGGTAATCGAACTCCAGATGAAGCAGGAAAAAAGTTGTTGCGTTATCCAAAAAAACCTACAAGAATACATTATATTAGACAATTTATTAAAAGAGATCAATGTGCTTGGAGACCGTATTTATATATGGAGCCTATGAAGAAAGGAGCTCTTGCTTGAAGAAAAAGCGTATTCTTAGTGGTATTCAGCCTTCGGGGAATCTTCACATAGGAAATTATTTTGGTATGATGAAGCCAATGATTGACCTTCAAATGGATAATGACTTGTTTTGTTTTCTTCCAAATTATCATGCTTTAACCTCTCAAAATGATGGTTTAAGATTGAAGGAAAATACTATAAATGCAGCGGCAGATTTTCTTGCGCTAGGCCTTAATCCAAATAAATGTGTGTTTTGGGTTCAATCAGATTTACCAGAAGTAACAGAATTGACATGGATTTTAAACAATATAACAAGTGTTGGGACGCTAGAAAGAGCAACATCATATAAGGATAAAATAAACAGAGGGATCCAACCCAATCATGGGTTGTTTAGTTATCCTGTATTGATGACAGCAGACATACTTCTTTTTGGTGCTGAAGTAGTTCCTGTAGGTAAAGATCAAAAACAACACTTAGAAATAACTAGGGATCTAGCTACTAAGTTTAATGCTATTTATGGAACAACATTTGTAATTCCAGATCCACTGATTAGTAATTCTACTGGATTGATTCCTGGTACAGATGGGCAAAAAATGTCAAAATCTTATGGAAATACTATCGAAATTTTTTGCGACAAAGATTTTCTTGCTAAAAAAGTAATGGGTATAATCACAGATAATACACCTCCCGATAAACCTAAAGATACCGAGAATAATGCACTATTCAACATATATTCACTTTTTATCGATGATTTTGGTAAGTCAGATTTGATGAACCGTTTTCATAGTCCAGGTTTAAAATATGTAGATATAAAAAAAGAATTAATTGATTTAATTTGGAATTTTTTTGAACCCTATAGAAAAAGAAGAGAAAAAAAATATCATGACAAAGAAGTTGTAATTAATATCCTTAAAGAAGGAGCTGAAAAAGCTAGATCTTTTGCTAAGCCTTATATTCTTTCAGTACGGGAAAAAACAGGTCTAGAATATTATTAAATGTGAATTATCAAATTGAATTAAATAATTTTTCTGGACCTTTGGATTTACTACTTTTTTTTATTAGAAGGGATCAGATTGATATTATGGACATCCCCATTTCCCATATAACAGAAGAATATCTTTCATTTGTTGAAGCTGTTCATACTTTAAACGTAAGCTATGCTGGTGATTTTATATTAATGGCGGCTACGCTGATGCGTATAAAGGCAAAAATGTTGTTACCATCAGTTGTTGATGAAGAAGATGAAAATTTTGAAGATCCAAGAACTGAATTAGCCCATAGAATTCTAGAATATCAACGCTATAAAGAAGCTGCTACTAATTTAGCTGTAATGGCTGATGATCAGAGTAAAAAATTTCAATATTCTTTTCCAGATAAAAATGCTGATTTAGAAAAAGAGGATCCAGAATATTACCTCGAGGAGGTAACAATTTTTGAGATTGTGAATATTTTTAAAAAATTACTAGATCGTGTTCCTCCTCCTTTACAATATGAGGTTGAAAAGGAGGAGATTAAGATTAAAGAAAAAATAGCCTTAGTTCTTAATTCTTTTATTTCAAAACAGCAAATATTGTTTTCGGAGCTTTCCCCAAAATTTTCTTCTCGTCAGGATCTGATTGCAACATTTATTGCAATACTTGAATTAATTCGAGATGGTTTAATTAGAGTACAACAAAAAAAATTGTTTGATGATTTTATCCTTGAAAAAGTGCGGGTTAATTAATGACAAAGAAAAAAATTTCAAATAAAGAGATTCAAATTATTGAAGCACTTCTCTTTGCTAGTGAAGATATTTTAACTCAGTCAAAACTAAATCTATGTTTTGATAGTGGTGTAGCTCCTGATTTGTCTGATGGCATTAAACATCTCCAAGAACAATATCAAAAAAGTGGACGAGCGTTTTTTATAGATAATGTAGCGGGTGGATTTAGATTAGTTAGTCTTCCTGAATTTGCTCCATGGATTCACAAACTCCTATCTCGATCTGGAAAAACCTCGCTTTCTAAGGCCGCCCTAGAGACTTTAGCTGTTTTAGCTTATAGAGGACCAGCTAGCAGAGCCGAAGTGGAAAATATAAGAGGTGTTAATTGTGCTGGTGTTATTAAAACTTTACTTGATAAAAAACTATTGAAAATAAAAGGACGAGGAAAAGGACCCGGTAGACCATTATTATATTCAGTCACAGAAGCTTTTCTCCTATCGTTTGGCCTTAATTCTATTGCGGATCTACCAAAACTAAAGGAGATAACTGAACTCATAGCTGAAGGAGCCAGTGAGTCCAACTTTATTTCCAACTCTTCTCTATCAGATGGTTCGTTTGATTAAATATTTAGCAAGTTGCGGTGTTGATTCTCGAAGAAATTGTGAATCGATAATAAGAAGTGGAAGAATCTCAATAAATGGAGAAAGGGAAACTAATCCTTTTATAATTCTTTCAGAAAGTGATTCAGTAGATTTTGACGGTAAGACTATAGTTCCTCCTAATTACAAGACAACAGTAGTTTTAAACAAGCCGATCGGCATTATTACTACGTCAAAAGATACCCATTCAAGAAAAACGGTGTTGGATATTATTCCTCAAATAGATTGCAGACTTTTTCCTATTGGACGCCTTGATAAGGATACGACTGGTATTCTTCTTCTTACAAATGATGGAGATTTAGCTTATTCTTTGACTCATCCAAAATTTGAAATAGAGAAAACTTATGAGGTCCAAGTAAATCGTTTACTTAGTGATCCTGAAATACAATTAATAGGTTCAGGAATTGATATAGGAAACCAAGAGGTTGGACACGCATTTGTAATTAGTCAAAGTGTAATTAAAGATAAAATAACTATTTTATTGAGGTTGTATCATGGTAAAAAAAGAGAGGTTAGAAGAATATTTAGATCAATTGGACTTAAGCTCCAATCATTACACAGACTTACATTTGCGGGTATTGATTTAGGAAATCTTTCTTTAGGTTCAACTCGTGAATTAACGATTGAAGAGTATAATTATCTTAAGAATATAGATTTTTCAGCATTTCAAAATGGGGAAGCTTAACATTTTGTGCAGTTATTCGAGTAAAGTTATATTACTAGGCTGTTTGAAAGATAGTTTATCCAATAATAACTTATTCCTCAGAGAGGTTTTCTATTGATTGTTGCAATTGATGGTCTAGCTGGTTCTGGGAAAAGTACTACGGCTCGCAATGTTGCTTTAGAACTTGGTTTTCTCTACCTTGACACTGGAGCAATGTATCGTGCTGTTACTATGGCGGTACTTTTGGATTCTATTGATCTTAAAGATGAAGAAGCAATCAAAGATTGTGTCGCATCTATTGAAATTGATTTTGATAGAACTGGATCACGAGTTTATCTTAATAAAAAAGATATATCTCGTGAAATTAGGGGTCAAATGATCACTGCTAATGTTAGTGCCGTAAGTGCTTTACCTAAGGTAAGAGAAAAAATGGTTGATCTTCAACGTAAGATTGCTGGGAAAAGAGATTCAGTAGTTGAGGGAAGGGATATTGGTACAGTAGTTTTTCCTGATGCTGACATAAAATTTTTTATGACAGCTGAAATTAATGAAAGAGCAAAACGGAGACGTAAAGATTTACTTAAACTAAATATTAAAAAAAAATTAAAAGAAGTAGTTGAAGATTTAGACTTGCGTGATCAACTTGATTCTACAAGGGATCTGGCTCCCTTAATGAAAGCTGATGATGCTATTGAAGTAAATACAACTATAATGACAATTAATCAACAAATAGATCTGATTGTTTCTCATATAAAGGAATGGTTAGACAAAAAGGAGAGTTAATTTTACTGTGACTGAAGAACCATTAATAGATGAAAATAATCAAGATAATTTAACGGATGTTCTTGAACATAAAAAAGAAGTTGAACCTAAAGACAAAAAAAATCAATTGGGAAATGCAGAGGAGAAATCTTTAGATGTTGACGTCAAGGATTTTACGGAAAATTATTTAGATCCAAATCTAATGAAAGATATACGTATTGTAGAGTCTTCTGCAATATTAGAAGGTGATGACAATTCAAATTCTGTATCTGAATTAGAAATGGATAAATATATTTCAACCTTCTCAGATATTGCTCAAAACCAGATAATTACTGGCCGAGTTATTGGTCAGAATGAAAAAGAAATAATTATGGATATAGGTTTTAAATCTGAAGGTATTATCCCTAGGTCAGAATTTAGTGGTAACGAACCACCTAATATGGGGGATAAAATCGAAGTTTATCTTGAGAAGATAGAAGATGTAAATGGGCAAACTGTTCTATCAAAAGAGAAAGCTGTGTGGATGAAGGGTTGGATTAAGCTTATGGAAATACAAAAGGAAGATAGCACAGTTAATGGTACAATAACTCGGCGAATTAAAGGTGGTTTTGTGGTAGATCTAGAAGGTATTCAAGCTTTTCTACCGGGTTCTCAATTAGATGTTAGGCCTGTTCAAGATTTTGAGAGTTATATATCTCAAGAAATGGAATTCAAAATTGTTAAGATTAATCAACTTCGGAAGAATGTAGTATTATCAAGAAAGGCCTTGCTCAATAATTCAATGCGTGAGCAAAGAGAATCACTTTTTGATGATCTCTCAAAAGGTCAAATTGTTAAAGGTGTAGTAAAAAACATAACTGATTTCGGTGTTTTTGTTGATCTTGGTGGAATAGATGGTTTATTACACATAACTGATCTTTCTTGGGGTAGAGTTAATCATCCTTCAGAAATAACAGAGGTTGGAGAAACAATTAGCGTAAAGATAATTGAAATTGATAAGGATAAACATCGTATTTCTTTAGGGTTAAAACAACTTTCCACTCATCCTTGGGAAAAGGTAGAGAGTAAGTATCCAATAGGATCAAATATTTCTGGTAAAATTGTTAGTTTAACTAATTATGGTGCTTTTGTTGAATTAGAGACAGGTGTTGAAGGCTTAGTGCATGTTTCAGAAATGTCTTGGATAAGGAGTGTTCATCGTCCAGATGAGGTAGTGCAAATGGGCCAAGAGGTTGAAGCTCAAGTATTAAGTATTGATTCTAAAGAACGTAAAATTGCTCTAGGATTTAAACAGCTTCAACCTGATCCATGGGAGGGTGTCGAGGAGCGATATGCTATAGGCTCATTATTGAAAGGTACTGTTCGAAACCTTACCCAGTTTGGTGCTTTTGTAGAGTTAGAAGAAGGGGTTGATGGGTTAATTCATGTTTCTGATCTTTCTTGGACAAAAGTGGTTCATCATCCTAAAGAAATACTTAAAAAAGGAGATGATGTAGAGGTCAAGGTTCTTGAAGTTTCTAGAGAGAATCATCGTATTGGACTTGGTTTAAAGCAGGCTTCTGAAGATCCTTGGGATGAAATTATATCTTATTTTAGTATTGGTAAATCAGTTAATGGGAAAATTATTCGCACTCTAGATAAAGGTGTAATTATTGGTCTAGAAAAAGATGTTGAAGGAATTATAGGTTCGGATTCATTATCGTCTAAAATCAAAGATCAAATTCAGAGTCTAAATTCTGGAGATAATATTATTGCTGAAGTAGTTGAGGTTAGACCGGAGGAAAAGAAAGTATTTTTGTCTTTTGTAGATACTGATACTGTTCCATCTAAATCTTCAAAAACTAGTAATAAAATTGATTCTCAAGATTCAGATTCTAATGATGAAACTACAAATGAAGGTCAGCTTAAAAATAAAAAAAGTAAAGAGAATATCAAAGAAGATGAAGATGGAGATCAAGAAATTTCCGAGTAGTTTTTTTTTAACTTTAAGCTAGTGGTAATATGAATCCACCAATGCTTCCTAAAAAAGTTCAAAAAGGGCGCTTTCCAATTTGGTTCGGTGCCTTTTTTTTTGCTGTTACATTATGGACTTTCGTTATCTCTGAGCACCGCTACAATTATGTTATTGAGATGCCAATTGAAGTGAGGAATATACGGGAAGGTAAGACCTTAGGTGGGGAAGTTTCACCCACAGCTGAGGTAAGATTTAATGCTACAGGAAGGGCTTTTTTAAAAACACTATTGTTGAAATCAATTTCAGATTTCAAACTAGTTTTAGACTTGGAAAGAGTTAGTACTGAATACAATTTTTATCTTAATGACTATTTTGACAGATATAGTCAAAAAGTGGTCGTCCCCGCTGGTTTTGAACTTGATTTTGTTGAAGTTGTTCAGCCTGATTCTATTCATATATCTCTTGATGACTATATGATAAAACCTGTTTCTGTGGAATCTTCGGTTATTGTGAAACCTTTGGCTGGATTTATCATGATAGGAAAAGCTAATATATATCCAAAAATAATCGAATTAAAAGGACCACGAGAAATAATTAGGAATGTTAATGAATTGGAAACTATAGAAAAAACATTTAATAGTGTAGAATCATCGATTAAAGCTAGGATTGATCTTAAATTCGATTTTCCTAGGGTTGTAGAGTCATCAGACACTTCTGTTATTTTTGAAGCCAAAATTGAAAGTATTGGTGAAAGAATAATATCTGAAGTACCAGTAAATATTCTAAATATTCCAGAAGGAATCATCTCATTTGCAAATCCTTCTACTGTTTCTCTTACAGTAAGTGGTGGTGTTGATTTTATTGCATCATTAGAACCGAATGATATTTATGTTTCTATTGATTTTAATGAATTGAATGAAGGTAACTTATCGCATGAGCCCTTAGTGGTTGTTCCAGATGATGTGTTACAGTGGAGTGACCTTTCTCCAAAAACAGTGGAATTAACAATACGACGTTTGCCTGAATGATTATACTTGGCATTGAGACTTCTTGTGATGAAACAGCAGCAGCAGTTTGTAAAGATGGGGAAATATTATCTTCCGTAATTGCTTCCCAAGAGCAACATTCAATGTATGGTGGTGTAGTGCCAGAAATAGCCTCTCGAGCTCATGAACGTTTGATATTAAAAACTGTTGAAGAAGCAATTAATAGAAGTTCATACAATAAAGGTCAATTGGAAGGTATTGCAGTTACTAGAGGTCCAGGGCTTATGGGTTCTCTTTTGACAGGAGTTAGTTTTGCCAGAGGATTATCACTGGGATTAAAAATCCCATTCATTGGGATAAACCATATGGAAGCCCATATTTTTGCAAACTTTATCGCATACCCCAAATTAAAATTTCCTTTTCTCTGTTTACTTGTTTCAGGGGGACATACACAAATTTGGAAAGTTGAGGAAATTGGAGAATATGAATTAATAGGAGAAACGAGAGATGATGCGGCTGGTGAAGCATTTGATAAAGGTGCAAGGATTTTGGGTTTGGGATATCCTGGAGGAATAGCAATTGAGAAAGCAGCAATCGGGGGAAATAAGGAAGCTGTTAATTTCCCACGTGCGTTTTTTCAATCTAATCTAGTTGAATTCAGTTTTAGTGGTTTAAAGACAGCTCTTCAAAGGCATGTTGAACTAATCGATGGAAAATTAACCACAGAAATGTTATGTGATATTGCTGCAAGTTATCAATTTGCAATTGTTGATATTCTTCTATCAAAACTACGACTTGCTATTGATATGACAAAAATTAATGTGGCTCTAATTGGTGGTGGAGTTGCTGCAAATAAATTATTGAGAGAGAAGGCAAAAAGAGATTTTAATGACTCAAAAATACTTTACCCAAACATTGAATTATGTACTGACAATGCAGCCATGATAGCCTTTCTAGGGGAGATCTATTTAGACCAAAAACTTTCTCATTTTGAAACGCACAAAGTTATACCCAACCTTAGACTGTCGTAGTTTTTAAACTAAGGATGTTACCATTGTTACCTATTTGGTCTTTAATAGTTCTTTTATTACTTACTGCATGGTTTGTAATATTTTGTTACAAAACTATTGTAATAAAAAAAGGTTCCTTCAATCTTTTTTTGACCCTATTTAGATGTTTAATATTCCTAATAATTATATTTCTTTTAGCTAATTTTCGATGGAATAGGATTAATTCTGTCCCAAAAAATTCTCTAATTAGAATATTTTTTGATAACTCTGTTTCAATGGCGTTTCACCAATCAGTATCTCGTGAATCATTACTTACTGGTTATGAAGAAATACTTAATTCACTAAAGAATTTTGCTTATGAAAATATTTCTGAAATTCAAATTGAAGCTTTTTCTTTTGGAGAATCGGTTCAACCACTCGAGCATACTCCTCTAGAGCTTAAAGTAGATGAGTCATCTACTAATATTTCATCAGTTTTAGCTTTGGCGGATAAAACATTGATTGATGAGGAAGTAAATGCCATAATTATAGTTAGCGATGGACAAACAACTGTTGGTCCTAATCCTTCCAATAAAGATCTTAATGAAATCCCAGTTCATACAATTGGCATTGGTGAAACCATGAGGATGGTGGATATCCTTATTGCAAAAGTTGATGTTCCTACTGTTATCATTAAGGGAGAAACTATTGTTGCTGAAACTATAGTAGAATCATTTGGTGAAATTAATCAAAAAGTAAATATTTCTTTTCAAACTGATGGGCGTTTACTTGGGACTCAAACTATTTCTCCAAAAGGTAATGGTAGTAGACAAATAGTTCGATTTCAATTTGAAGTTGATGAAATTGGAACAAAAAATTATGAGATTAGGACATCTTCACTTAAGGATGAAATAAACATTGAAAATAACCTTTTTGAATTCTCCATCACTGTATTAAAAGACCGGTTTAATATTGGAGTTTTAACAGGTAGCCCATCTTTTAATACTCGTTTTCTTAAACTTGTAGTCTCAGAAGAAGAAAATATTGAAGTGGATCATTTTAGTTTAGCTAGAGAAGGTTGGAAACCTTCTCTAGCTAATTTTTGGAGAAAAAAATATGATTTAATTATTTTAGATAACTTCCCTAATAAAAATACAGCAGAAAGATGGTCAGAAGATTTAAACCAAAAATTAAAACGAGATAATTCAGCCTTAGCACTTATAGCTGGAAAATCTATAGATAAATCTAAATTATTTGGTTTATTAGATGCATTGGGAATTCAAATTCTAATTGATGAAGATTATAATTTAGAAAGACTTTTTATAGAGAACGCATTAATTACAAGTAATTCTATTCCTATTCCTCAATTAGATTGGAAATCATTGCCTCCATTATCACCATTTCTTTTTTTTGAACCTGGTCAAGAGGGTATGGAAGTTATTTCGCAACTTTCAGGAAAATTATCACCTATACCATTACTTATTGTTGGAACAGTTGAAAGCCCAAAAGAAATAGATAAACCTTTACGTCGCGCAATTTTTACCTCTTCTGAGCTTTGGAAACTTTACTTTATTGATAATAGTGGTCAGATAAATTTAGATTTTCTTGATTATTGGAAAGATTTGCTAAAATGGTTAACTGCAACAACTGGTTATGATGACCGCTATTTTAGAATTGCTAAATCATTGTTTAAAAGAGGAGAAGAAGTGTCAATTGAAGGCTCATTTTTAAGTTTAAGTGAAGAAGAAAGAAAATCTGGAGTTTGGTGGAAAATTCAATTTTCAGATGATGAGTTGCTTATACCGCTTCATTATGATGAAAAAGAGGAAAAATGGAAAGGTTCATTCATTGCTTCAGAGCCTGGTTCGTACCAATTCTGGATTTTTACTGAAAATGAAAATTTTGAACAAAAGGAACCAGACGGATATTTTAGAGTAGAACAAGGAATGGTTGAATTGAAAAATGCTTATTTAAATAAAGAACTCCTTCTTAACCTATCTGAATTAACGGGTGGAAAATATTTTTCATGGTCAGATAGAAATAATATAGTTGAAGACCTATCAATTACTAAATCTGAAAGATTATATTCGTATACTATTAATTTTTCCCACTGGTTACCATTTTTATTTTTAATTATCTTATTATTAACTGCGGAATGGGTTCTTAGAAGAAACCGCGGCCTTCAATAATCTTTTACTAATGATTTGTGATTCCTTAAATCCTACCCTATTTTAAAGGTGAAAATTTAAGAATAATTTAATGCAATGAAAAAAATTACAGTTATTGGCACGGGCTATGTTGGGCTAGTAAGTGGATCTGGATTAGCAGATTTTGGAAACAAAGTAAATTGTGTCGACGTTAATAAAAAAAGAATAAAAGACCTTTCAAATGGTAAGATTCCTTTTTTTGAGCCCGGGCTAAAGGAGATAGTTGAAAGAAATAAATTGTCTGGCAGGCTCGAATTCAACACTAATATTGCAGAATCTATATCTGATTCGGATGTTATTTTTATAGCTGTTTGGACTCCTATGGCGAATGATGGAAGTGCAGACCTTACGGCCGTTTTAGATGTTGCAAAGACTATAGGTGCTAATATTTCTTCTTATACAGTGATTGCAACAAAAAGTACTGTTCCTATCGGTACAAGTAAAATGATCAATGAAGTCATTTCTAATAATATCAGAGGAAACACTTCTTATGATTTGGTTTCAAACCCTGAATTTTTAAGAGAAGGTGCGGCTGTTAGAGATTTTCTCATGCCAGATAGAGTTGTTATTGGAACTAGTAGTCAACAAGCTATTGAAATGATGCAAGAGATTTATCGTCCTCTATATGTCAATGAGACTCCTTTTGTGATCACTGATATTCCAACAGCTGAAACAATAAAATATGCTTCAAATTCATTCCTTGCTGTAAAAATCTCTTATATTAATGAATTGGCTAATCTTTGTGATTCAACTGGTGCTGACATTCATGTAGTTGCTAGAGCTATGGGTTTAGATGGTCGAATTAGCCCTAAATTTCTTCACCCAGGTCCTGGTTTTGGTGGATCATGTTTTCCAAAGGATACTAGAGCATTGGTTAAAACAGCTGAGTTAAATGGTTTAAAACTTAAAGTATTAGCAGCTGCAATTAATGCTAATGAAACCCAGATAGAAGTGATTTTTAAAAAACTTACTAAACTACTTGAAAATAATTTATCTGGAAAAAGAATTGCTATTTTAGGTCTCGCATTCAAAGCCAATACAGATGATATCAGAGAATCTCGTGCTTTGATTTTAATTGACCAGCTATTGTCTTATGAAGTTGAAGTGGTAGTGTATGACCCTGCTGCAATGAAAAATATGAAAAAAGATTATCCAAATCTTTCTTATGCTGAATCTGTAGATGATGCAGCCAAAGGATCTAATGCAATTGTTATAATGACTGATTGGAACGAATTCCGAAGTTTAGATCTTTCTGGTATAGGAGATCTAATGATAGATAAGATCATTTTAGATGCTAAGAATCTTCTTAGTCATGAGGAATTGATTGCAAATGGGTTTATTTTTGAAGGAGTAGGACGACCATATGAGTATTGATGGAGTAAAAATTAAAAAATTACGTGTTCATACGGATATTCCTGATGTTCAAGAGAGTGTTACCAAAGAGGGTTTCCTTATGGAGGTTCTTCGTGATGATGATAATCTATTAAGTAAATTTGGTCAGTCAACTTTTACTGTTGCTTATAAAGATACAATAAAGGCTTTTCATTGGCATGAAAAGCAAGATGATCTTTGGTTTATTGCTTCTGGAAGAGCAATTATTGTTTTGCATGATCTTCGCAATGAGTCACAATCTTTTGGTCTTACTGAAACTATAAGCGCTGGAGTTGATGATTATAAGTTAGTATTAATACCTGTTGGGGTTGCACATGGTTATAAAGTTATTAGTGAAGAACCTGTATTACTTTTTTATCATACAACTAAGAGCTATAATCCAAAAAATCCAGATGAGAAGAGGATACCATATAATGATTCTAGGATTGGTTTTGATTGGGAGTCAATTGTATGAAAACCTATCTAGTTACAGGTGGTTCAGGTTTTATTGGTAGCAACTTCATCCGTTTCATTATAGAAAAGGATACAAATTGTAACATCATAAACTTAGATAAACTTACTTATGCTGGTAACCCAGCTAATCTAAGAGATATAGAAAATAATAACCGCTATCAATTTATTAATGGTGATATATGCGATGAAAGAGTTGTTAGAGAGACCTTTAGCCGAAATAGAATCGATGTAGTAATTAATTTCGCGGCAGAAACACATGTTGATAGATCAATAGGTTCTCCTGATGATTTTATTAATACAGATGTATTTGGTGTCTTTAGACTACTTGAGGCTTCAAAAGATTTTGGAGTTGACTTATTCATTCAGATAAGTACAGATGAAGTCTATGGAAGTATCGAAAATGGGAGTTTTTGCGAAACAGATCAACTTCTTCCAAGTAGTCCATATTCTGCAAGTAAGGCAGGAGGAGATAGATTGGCTTATTCATATTTTATTACTTTTGGATTGCCTGTAATTATTACAAGGGCAAGTAATAATTATGGATCTTTTCAATATCCTGAAAAAATAATTCCTCTTTTCGTTACTAATGCTATAGAGGATCGTCCTCTTCCTTTATATGGTGACGGGAAAAACGTTCGTGACTGGCTCTTTGTTCTTGATCATTGCTCAGCAATCGATTTTCTTATTGAGCATGGAGACCATGGTCAAGTCTACAATATAGGAGGGGGAAATGAATTAGAGAATATTGCTATTACTCGATTAATTCTAGAAAAATTGAATAAAAGTGAAAATCTGATAAAATTTGTTGATGACCGAAAGGGACATGATCTTCGTTATTCAATTGATTGCTCAAAGATTAGACAGCTTGGATGGGAGCCAGAATACAGTTTTAATAATGCTCTTGAAAATACAATTAAATGGTACCAATCTAATGAAGATTGGTGGAAACCAATAAAATCAGGAGAGTTTAGAAGTTATTATGAAAACCAATATAGCATTTCATATGAGAAGTCTTAGACTAAATATTTTACCTATTTTTATTTTTAATCTTGTTTTTAGTCAGTCAAATCAATCATTGCCACTTCTTCCCTCCGGGACAGAACCTCAGACTCCAATTCTTTATAGAGAATATGATACTGTACCGTTAGCATTGGAGAAGCCAATTGATCCTGAAACTTACAAACTAGGACCTGGAGATAGATTGAGGATCAATATTAGTGGAGGTGTTTTTGAAGAACCAATTAGTGGAGAATGGGCATTAGAAAATATTGATAATTATATCCTAGTAGATCCTACAGGCAATCTAATTATTCCTCGATTTGGATCACTTAATGTACTCCAAATGACATTAGCAGATCTTGAACGTGAAGTTATAAAACGTGCTAAAGAACAGATTTATGAAAAGGTAGAAGTTGCTGTTAATTTAATTAGAGTTCGTACTTTTAGGATTCTTGCTTATGGCGCGGTTAATCAGCCTGGTTTTATTACTGTAACACCTGTTACTAGATTAATTGATTGTTTGCGATATGCAAAAGGCGTTCAAAAATATGCTCACAGTGAGGATGTTCATCTTATCCGAAATGGTAAAAGAATTCAACTGGATCTGAGAGATTTTTTGTCCAATGGCAATTTAGAGAGCAACCCTGTTATTACGGAAGGGGATATAATATATGTTCCTTTCAATGATAATTTGACTTTAGATATTAGGAATTTTTCTGAATATGATAAGAATGAGGTAATTGTTACTGGATTTGTTAGATCTCCTAGACGTTTTCCCCATATACCTGGTTATACTGCTAGAGACTACATTGCCATGGCTGGTGGAATACTTGATATTGGGAATAAAGATGGGTGTAAAATAATAAGATCTGATGGTTCGCAATTAATAAAGGCTTTAAATGATGTTGTAAAACCAGGTGATATTGTTGAAGTTCCTGAAGCCGCAAAAAGTAAACTTTTTAAAAATATGGGTGCTGTCCAATCACTTACTAGTGTCGCAAGTTTAATACTTGCATGGATGGCTATTGATAGGTCTACCCCAAATTGATGCTAAAACTTACTGAACATGAGCAAAAAGTTTTTGAGCTCATTCAACAGCATCCAGAGATCTTAAAAGATAGATTTGCTAGGGAAAAAATTGCAGCTCAGAATGGCATGTCAGAAAAAACTCTACGGAATCGTATTGGAGAATTAAGAAGATTTGGTCTTATATCAAAAGAAAGTATTCCTACTAGGAACCTTGAAGATGATATCAGATACAAGAACATTCTTCTTATTTGGTCAAGAAGAAAACTAATAATAGCAAACGTAATTATTATGGGTATCATATCTGTAATTATATCTCTTATGATGCCAAAATGGTATTCTTCGCAAGCAATAATTCTTTCTTCTAGCGCTGGCAGATTCAATTTAATGTCGGCATTTGCTAATATTCCTTTGAATGAATTCGGATTTTCACCTGTAAATGAAGATATTAGCAGTTTCATTTCTATACTTCAAAGTCATAGTGTTAAAGAACATATGGTTAAACATTTTGATTTAGTAGATCGATATGATTCTAAAGATATTGAATATGCAATGGAGGAGTTAAACTCTAATACTGATCTTCGAGTTACCGATGAAGGTGCTCTTTCTATCTCAATTCTAGATAGGGAACCTTTGGTTGCCCAACAAATGGTCCAAGAGTTATTAAATCAACTAGATCTTATTAATCGTAGATTGAGTAGGGAGCAAGGGAAATATAATAGGCAATTTTTGGAAGAGCGACTTAATCAAACAAAAATAGATTTAGCAAAAGCTGAAGAGGAACTCAAATTATTTCAACAACAAACAGGTGTTGTTGATATTCTTGCTCAAGTAACTGCGCAATTGGAAACTTATGGTCAACTTCATTCACAAGAGTTGCAGGCCTATACAGAGCTTTATTCTCAAAGAGCTCAAACGGAAGTACAACTAAATACGGTTAAAGCAACTTTAACTCCTGATAATCCTACAATTCGTCATTATGAAGTATTATATAATGAACAAGATAAACAATTAGATGTTTTGGGCGAGAGGCTAGATACTGAACTTGAAAACTTATTATTTAGTTCTGATGCCAAGGGAATTAACTTTGAAAATCAAGAAAAATCTACTGATGGTCTTTGGCTTTCCATGTCCAGTTTTCCTGATCTTGGAATGAGAAGTGTTAGATTATTACGAGAAGTAGAAGTGCAAGGTAGACTCCTTGAGATAATGGTTCCTCAATTTGAACAAGCACGTATGGAGGAAAGCAAGAATATTCCGACTCTTCAAATAATTGATGAACCAAGAATTCCTCTTAACAAAACAAAACCAAAAAGAATGTTTATTGTTCTTGCTGTTGTGTTTATGTCTACAGTTTTTTCTGTAGGGTATGTTTTTTTGGAGTATCATTCCCGAGATTTAAGAAAAAAACTTGGTTCAGCTTAGCTCACCATTATACTTTTCCCCAGGTCTATTAGGACTCATTATTATACAAATTTTGACCTTTTATATAGGGCTTTTGCTAGATCCCTTGATGATAATCGTAATACCCATAACTATCTTGTCTTTTGTTTGGTTATTATATCATCCTGAATTCACTATACTGTTAATAGCTTTTACAAATATAATTAAAGGTTTTTTACAGGAACAGATACCAATTTTTGAGGAAATTGATTTAACAGTTTTACTAATTTCCATTCTATGGCTGGGACTAGGAAAAATTGCACTATTGGGAAATTGGGAATTACCAAATTGGTCTAGAAATATTCTAATTTTGTTTACCATATTTTGTGGAGTTTTAGCTTTTTCAGGCTTTTATTCTCCTTCCCCTCAATCTGGTGGTTTAAAAATTATAAGGTTTCTGATTTTTTCATCATCGATGTTATTCGCTCCTATTATTTTTTTAAGGAATTATAATGATTCAAAACGTATGCTTAAGTATTTTAAAATTTTATCAGGAGTTATTTTATGCGCTATGTTATTAAATCTTATAATTATTGCTGTTTCAGGAGGTTTGGTTACATATCTTGTAAGAGCTTCATTACTTGAAGCTAATCCAATTGCTGTTAGTCGTAGTCTTGCTGTTATTGCAGCTATGGTAACAATAATAGGTATAAGAAAAAATGGAATTAAACTTTTTTCTTCATTAATATTATTATCACTCATTTTACTCGCAATAGTTGCAACAGGTTCAAGGGGACCTCTTGCTAGTTTTTTTGCTGGAATTATACTTTTTACATTACTTTTCGAGTCACCTCCCTATAGATCAAGACTTTTCTTAGTAGGGTTTGTTGCTGTAGCTATTGTCTTGGGGCTTCTTTTCCTTTTACCTGAAAGTCTTACTACAAGATTTATTCAAATGACTCAGGGTGACATCATTGTTACGGCAGATGGTGTTGAAAGAATAAGTACTATTGCAACAAGATTAAACTTCTGGGATATTTCAATTAAGAGATGGCTTGACAATGGTTTTTCTTTCCTTTTTGGCATAGGTGCTGGTGGCTTCAGTTCTCTTTTTGTTTGGAAAGATTTTAGATGGTATCCTCATAATATTTTCATCGAAGTTCTTTTAGAACAAGGTATACTTGGTTTAATTATCATGTTAATCATGATAATTGTTTCTTTAAAATATCTATTTCAAATAAAACGATTAGAGATTATATCTGAACATTCATCAGTTTGGATTGCTTCTATGCTTGTAATTTTTTTCTCAGCACAAGTTTCTGGTGATTTAAATGATAACAGAGCATTATTGATGTTTTTATCTGTTTCTTTATGTTCTGTTCGCTTAGATAAAATATTTCATAATAAATCTCATGATTTTCTCAATGCTTGAAAAAAAATTAAGTTTAAGAAATGATTTTATTGTAACAGGATTAAATGGAATTAGCACTGTTTTTGGGTTATTTCTTGTAAGCGGTTATATGGCACGTTCACTTGGGCTTGATATCCTTGGTGAATATCTTTTTCTTAGAAGAATAGTAACATCTTTTGTTGGCGTATTACTTCTTGGAATGAATATAACAATCCCGATTCTTATTGCAAAAAATCGGAATAGTGCGATTGGGGATGCTGCTATAATAATTTTTTTATTTGTAACAGTTCCTATAATTTTTGGTTTAAAGGGTTTGGGGAATTTTTATTTTTTTAGTGGTAGCTTATCTCTTCCCCATACTTTGTTTATATTGGGTTTTTGTTTTCTAACGCTAACTTACAGTCTTTATAGAGGGCATTTGAATTTATTGGGTGCTAATTTATTACAATTTATAGCTGGAACAATATTTTCAATTATATCCGTCTATATAGCTACCTCACTTGAACAATTTCTATTAATAATTGGTTCAAGTATGTTTTTTTTGTCTTTTGTTGCTTTTTTTCTTAGAAATAGAGGAATTAAGTTCAACAGAATTTCTAATTATGAAATCAAAGAATTAATAAATTTCGGTCTTTCTCGTATTCCTGGTTTTATATTCCAGTTTTTTATGTTAGCGGGTCCTCCACTTCTTGCGTTATCTTATTTGAATCTTACTGATCTAGCCTTCCTTAATGCTGGATTAAGTCTTGTTCGAATTTTCCTTATAGCTGTAGGACCTTTAGGGATTATTTTGTTACCCAGAGTTTCAAATGCTATTAGTAAAGGTATGACTGAAAGCCTAAGGAAAAACCTGTCACTTTTAGCTAAGTTAACACTTTTTTATGGTTCGATTTCCTCAATAGCATTAAGTCAATTCAGTAATGACATACTCTCTCTTTGGTTGGGAAGCTCAACAATTCTTGCGGGGAAAACTTCTCAAATTCTGTTTTTTTCGACTCCATTCTTTTTATTATGTGCTATACTCAGAAGTCCAATTGATGCAATAACAAATAGAGGTTATAATTCTTTTGTCTACGCTATAGGTGTCTGTGGAATGATAGCAACTTTTCTAATAATGATAATTAATAATGCGGAACCAATATTAGCAGCAGCTTGGGGTTTTTTTATTGGATATTTTTTGGCCGCTATAGTTAGTTATATAATAGTCTCAATAGTATTTAGATTAAATATTTTCTCTGTTCAATATCTTTTGTCAATATTTTTTTCAAACATTACTATTTATATTATTTTTTCTACAATTCCTTTTTATGGCAATTTGAAAATGTTCATTTCAATGGTTATTTTTTTCATATTACTCACTTTTCATTTTTTGATGTCCAAAGAGGAGTGGGTGCTTAGCTTTCGTAGGATTCTATTTCCTAATTAGGACTAAAACTAATTATATGAAACTAAAATCAAGTCAATCTAGTGTTTTGTTAGCATCTTCTATTCATCGATGGAATGATGTAAGGGTATATCATAAAGAAGCTAGGTCACTTTCTTTAAATTATGATGTAACTGTAATTGGAGTTGGAGAATCTGATGACAATATTGTTATTTCAAAGAATATTTCTGTAATTCTATTACCATTTCCAGATTCAATTTTAAGAAGGATAAAAAACGCATTTTCAATTTTAGCATATGGTATATCTCCGAAGTATCATTTAATTCATTTTCATGATCCAGAGTTAATTTGGGTGGGATTGATATTAAGATTATTTAGGAAAAAGGTTATTTATGATGTTCATGAAGATCTAAAAGCTGCTGTAAAGATCCGAAGATGGGTGCCTCATCTATTAAAAAACATAATCGGTAATCTTGCTCACACTGTAGAATTATTTGGACAATTCTTCTTTACGGGCATTATTGTTGCTGAAGATTCTTATTTATCTAATTTTAATAATAATAATCACATTATATCAGTACGTAACTATGTTAGAATTAACTCATCTCCAATTGTAATTGAAACTACAAGTAAGAGGATTTTATATACAGGGTCAGTAACTATAGCTAGGGGCGTAGGAGATTTATTGAAAGCAATTGCTTTATTGCAAGATTATGACCAAGAAATTGGGGCAATAATTATTGGACATTGTCCAACTTCTGAAGTGGAGTTATTTCATGAATTGAAAGACACACTTCCTAATCCTAATGCTGTTGAAATAGTTAGTTTCATTGATTTTGAACAAATACAATCTTTTGTTTCAACTTGTAGTGTTGCAGTTGTTCCTCTAAGGGGAGAAAAGAATTATGAGTATTCAATTCCTACAAAAATATTAGATTATATGAATTGGGGTATCCCATATATATATAGTAGGCTAAAACTTACTGAAGAACTGTTCGGTGTAAATTCAGGAGGTATTGGTTTTGATCCAGGAAATATTGTTCAATTAGAAAATGCAATTCATAGGATATTAACTGATCTGAATCTTCATAAAAAATTAACCATAGAATGTAGAAATAAGATTCATTCATTCAATTGGATTTCTGAAGAAGCAAAACTTTTTAGCTTTTATGAGACTTACTTATCAGAAGAAAATTAAATCATCGACTTGTTGATCCAAATTCTCAAGCTAAATTATATTAACTCTCATAGAGGTTAATGATAAACAAATTAAGTGAAATTCAAGTTTCTATTGTTATCCCAATGCTTAATGAAGAAAAGTATATTGGTAGATGTTTGATGTCACTAGTTGATCAAGATTGGGAAGGACTGCCATTAGAGATAATTGTTGTAAATGGACTTTCAAAAGATCGATCTCACGAAATTGTAGAAGGGTTCAAATCTAATTTTTCACTATTAAAAATAATTGAGAATCCTCGTCGAATAACTCCTATATCTTTAAACATGGGTGTTAAAGCATCTACTGGAGAGGTAATAATTATTCTTGGTGCACATAGTTATGTTGCCAAAGATTTTGTCTCAAAAAATTTGTATTATTTAAATACAATGGTTGTTGATTGTGTAGGTGGTTCAATAGCACCTATAGGTGATACCTATCAAGGAGAATCTATTGCATTGGCAATGAGTTCACCTCTTGGAGTTGGGAATGCTTTTTATCGTTATTCAAAAGTCCAACGTTTAGTTGACACTGTTCAATTTGGTGCTTACAGACGAGATATTTTTCAAAAGGTAGGGTTTTTTGATGAGGATTTAGTCCGTAATCAAGATTTTGAATTAAATCATAGAATTGTGAGTACTGGAGGAAGGATTCTTTTAGCTCCTGAAGTTCACGGGTATTACGTGGTGAGAAGCTCCATACCAAAACTATTTAAACAGTATTTTGATTATGGATTTTGGAAAACCAAGGTAATTTTAAAAGAAGTGAGTGCATTCAGATTGAGATATCAAATACCACCTATTTTTATAGTTAGTCTTGGAATTACTGGTATTATAGGTCTGTTTTCTAATCCATTCTTCATTTTATTTAAAAGTATTTTATTCCTTTATGGAGGTCTCGTATTATTAATAAGTCTAAAACTATCTTTAAATAATGGAATTAAATACATTCCTATTTTACCTTTTGCTTTTATGACGCTTCATTTTGGTTTTGGTTTGGGATTAATTACTTCTTGGTTTCAGAGAATTTTTTCAAAATAAAAACTTATTAATGGGGAAATAATGAATAATTCCATTCATTCTGAAGGAGTAAGACTGGGTAAAAATGTAGTTCTAGAAGAGTTTGTTTTTTTAGGTAAAGTTCCTGATGGTTTAAAGAATGAAGTAATAGAGACAATTATAGGGAATAATTCACTTATTCGTTCTCATACTGTTATATATATGGGTAACGTAATAGGCTCAGATTTTAAGACAGGTCATGGAGTGCTTATAAGAGAGAACAATATTATAGGAAATTTTGTTAGCATAGGTAGTCACTCAGTAATTGAGCATGATGTCATAGTGGAAGATAATGTTCGTATTCATTCCCAGGCTTTTATCCCAGAATACTCGGTTATAAAAAAAAATTCTTGGATAGGTCCCAATGTTGTTTTGACAAACGCTAAATACCCTCTTTCTACAAATGTGAAAAAATCTCTTAAAGGTCCAGAAATATGCGAAAATGCAATTATTGGTGCAAACTCCACAATATTACCTGGTATCTATATAGGTCCTAATTCATTAGTAGGAGCTGGTTCAGTTGTAACAAAAAATGTTGAAGCTGGAACTGTTGTTGCCGGCAATCCTGCTGTTAAATTGAAAGATGTTTCAGAGCTACAAATATGACTACCATTCCACTTGTTGATTTAAAAGCTCAATATCTTTTAATAAAAGACGAGATAAATAAAGCCATACAAAATGTTATTAAAGATGCTGCCTTTGTAAAAGGAAGGTATGTAAAAACATTTGAAGATTCTTTTGCCAAAAAGAATGGTGTAAAGCATTGCATTGGTGTCGCTAATGGTACAGATGCAATCTATATTGCGCTTCGGGCATTAGGCATAGGATCAGGAGATGAAGTTATAACAACAGCTTTTAGTTGGATTTCAACAGCTGAGACAATTCAACAAACAGGTGCTAGGCCTGTTTTTGTTGATATAGATCCCGATTATTATAATATAAATACTGAAAAAATTGCTGAAAAGATAACAAGTAGAACTAAAGCTATTATTCCAGTGCATCTTTACGGTCAACCTGCTGATATGGACCCTATCCTTTCTCTTGCTAAAGAATATAACCTGCGAATTATTGAAGATTCAGCACAGGCACATTTTGCTGAATATGATGAAAAGAAGGTCGGTTCATTTGGAGATATTGGAACCTTTAGTTTTTATCCGGGTAAGAATTTAGGTGCTTATGGAGATGGTGGAGCAATAATTACAAATGATGAGTTTCTTGCGGAAAAGCTTAGAAGGATCGCAAATCATGGTGCACTTGGAAAGCATGATCATGAAATAGGAGGGATGAATAGTAGGTTAGATGGAATTCAGGCTGCTGTTCTATCTGTAAAATTAAAATATATTGATAAATGGAATAGTAGTCGTTATAAAAATTCTGAAAAATATAATAGTGCTCTTCATGGAATTGAAGATATTTTTTTGCCAAAAATTCATCCAAGATCTAAGCATATTTTTCATGTCTATACTTTAAGGACTAATCTTAGAGATCCCTTGAGAGATTATTTATCTAACAAAGGAATTGATACTGGTGTTCACTATCCTGTTGCCTTACCTTATCTACCACCATTCCGTGAATTAAATTACACTCCAAAACAGTTACCTGTTGCCTCAATTTATCAGGATAAAATACTTTCCTTACCCATGTATCCAGAACTAAGTGGAACCCAGATTAATAGGATTTGCACAGCAATAAAAGATTTTTACAAAAATTTTGAAAAATAAAAAAAGTTTTATCAAGATTTGGGCTGTTTTTTTGTTAATTCTTAGCTGTACTAATCCTTATCAAAATTTTGAGATTACTGATGATTTTTTGCTTGAGCCAGGCAAAGTATATAAACTTACTTTTGATTCTGCTGTAGATAATTTTCCAATCGGGACAATTTTTCAAAGTGGTAATGAATTAGAATCTTCTCCTTTATCTAGAATGTACCGAAAACCTGTTATAATTAAAGCTGATGACCTTATAGCTAGAGTAAGCAAAAATTGGAGAAGATTCATTGAATGGTCGGAAAGCAAATCTTACCATATCAGCCTTGGTCTTATTTGTAATTCGTTGGCTAATGCATCTGCAAGGGATATTAATTATTTAAAGAAATTAAATAAATGGAAAAATGAAATATGGTTGCATGGTTGGGATCACGAACTAAGTGAAACATTAGCAGAATTTGACGGGAAATCTCTGCAGGAACAAAAGAAAAACTTACAGGCTTCTATTAAATGGGCGAAAAAAAAACTCAATTTAGATTTAAAAACATTTGGCTCTCCAGGAAATCGAACGGATGAATCGACTTTATTAGCTGTGAAAGCTAATCCAGAAATAGAAGTTTGGTTTCATTCAAATGGGCTTATTGAAGAACCTCACATTATTACAATAGATTGGATTGCTGAATTAAATAGTGGAATGTTAAGAAGCTTTAATGATTTCATTCATGAAGTTAATAAACATAATAATGATGATATTATTGTCTTGCAAATACATCCAGCTTCTTGGGATGAAAAAGAACTCAAGTTATTTGAAAAGATGGTCGATTATACTATAAATATTATGGGAAGAAGACTAGTGACTCCCTATGGCCAATTCACCTGGTCAAAAGATAAATTTAATTTAAAAGTAGAGAAAATTGGTGAGAATGAATACGCTATAGATTGTTCTTCAATAGTGTATTCTCATAGATTAGATATTGATATTGAAATATTAAGTTTTGAAGAAGCTGAATTTTTTGATTAAAATTGTTTGATCGATAGAGAGTTACCAACTAAATTGAAAAGAATATAAGGAGGATCTCATCGAATTAGATTGCTAAAGGTTTATTAGTTTCAATAAATATTACAAAAAAACCTTATGCTGAGAGTGAGATTCAATTATTTCGTATCCGAATGTGATCTAAAACAAACGGTCTTCTTCCCCTTCGTATTATATTTTATTAGATAAAGTCTATATGATGTCATTTAATATAAAAAGGAATATAAAATATTGGATTATAGTTGCTATCCTTTTATCCATTGATTCATTAGCGGGATTTTTTGCATTCAGTAAAACCATTATGGTGATTTTAACTGATAAGAATTTTTCTAATTCTGAATTAAGAACAATTTTTTTCTCAATCCAACTGGTACTTTCTGGATTTTTTTATGCAAATGGTTGTTATAGGGTTGATCCTACATTATCTAGATTTAGAGAAATCCAATCCATTCTAAGAATAACTCTATCTTTAATTATTGTTGCCATTGTATTAAATGAAATATTTCCATTAGTCTTGCAAATAGAAAGTGTTTTAATGCTTACTTTTTGGTTTTATTTAGTTGCGGGATTATTTATTGGCCGAATGACAATTAGATTGATTCAAAAAGTACTATTAGTTAGAGGTTACGGTAAAAAAAATACTATAATAATTGGTACTGATAAAAGAGCAAAAGATATTGCTGATCATTTGATGTTAAAATCAACAGGTCATAATCTTGTTGGGTTTATAAAATCAGGTAGTAAAGAAATCACTAAAACAAATAACTATTGTGAACTTCCAATATTAGGTGAATTAAATAACCTCAGAAAAATTATTGATGTTCAAAATATCAATGAAATTATTATCGCACTTGAAAGGCCACAGCATAATCGACTTTTGGAAATATTAACACGATCCAATGGTGCTCCTGTTTCATTGAGGATTATTCCAGATATGTATGAGGTAATCAGTGGCTTAGCAAAAACTGAAGAGCTTTATGGTTTGCCGTTAGTTGAAATTAACCCTGAAATTCTAACAGTGCAGCAACGATTTGCAAAAAGATTGTTGGATATAATCGTATCAAGCTTTGTGATCCTTCCCGCTTTTCCAATATGGTTAATTATTGCTATTGCAATTAAGTTAGAGTCAAAAGGGCCAATTTTTTACCGACAGGATAGAGTCGGGAAAAATGGCAAACGATTTATAATCAATAAATTTAGATCTATGGTCAATGAGGCAGAAACAATTACAGGACCAGTTTGGGCTAAAGTTGAGGACCCTAGAATTACAAAGGTTGGTAGTTTATTAAGGCGATTTCGCTTAGATGAAGTACCTCAGTTTGTAAACGTGTTTCTAGGAGATATGAGTGTTGTAGGACCTAGACCAGAAAGACCTTATTTTGTTCAAAAATTGGTTGAAGAGTTTCCATTTTATTATAGGCGTCATCGTATCCGACCAGGTATTACAGGTTGGGCTCAAATTAAACATTCTTATGACTCCACTATTTCTGATGTTAGGCAAAAACTTAAATTTGATTTTTTCTATATTGAGAATATTAGTTTATCTCTTGATTTTCTCATTATGGTTCGAACTATTCTTGTTATGATTTCAGGCAAGGGTCATTAAATATAGGATTCCAGTTGATTCTTTGAAATCCGAAAGGATCTACATATTATTTCCATAATGAATATAACAATTCAAATAAAACATTTTTTCAAAAAGAACCTTATTGCTGACTTATCTATTTTGATTGTTTTACTAATTTTCATAGATAAAGTAGATGGTCAGGTCCTTGTTAGAGAGTCAAGACATCAGATTTTTGATGTTGAGAGAAGTAGTATTTTGAGAGGAAAAACAAATCATTATTTATCTCTCAGATATCAACATGAATGGAAAAATGCTAAGAAGGGTAAAAATGATCTATTGACTTCAAAGTATGGGAATAGGATTCTTCGTAATAATAGATTCCATATTTATCCAGAATTCAATGCAAAAGCTTATTTGAATGGAGGTAATATCCAAAAAGAGGGTTTCTTTATTGATTTAGCACCTACATTTACTTTGGCGGGTAAATATAATTTTTCCACTGATAAAAATTTTAATGTTACGGGATGGACACGTCTTGAGAAACATTCTATAATTTCATCTAATGATTTCAATGTAAATATAAAAGATGGCCGGCCTGTTCTAATATCGGATTTTAGTTGGGATCAAGCTATTGGATGGAGTGATTTTTCTGGTTCAGATAATTCTTGGATTGAATATAGGATTGGTGATGGTGGTATTACGATTAACTATCCAGGTGGAGATTTTACATTTGGAAAAACAGTTCCAATCTGGTCATCAGGTTATTCTGGTCAATTATGGTTATCAAATAAGGTTTCAAGCTTTACTTTCTTAGGGCTTCGTCATTCCTTCTCAGAAAAGTGGTCATTTGCTTTTTTACATGGTTCACTTAATTCGAATATTAGAGACTCCACTTTTATTGGGTATTATCCAAAAGGAGGAGGTTTGCCTCTAATAAGAAAAATGATTGCTGTTCATAGGCTTGATTTTACTCCCCAAGATAATATAAGAATTGGAATTGGTGAGTCAGTAGTTTACGGATCGCGAAGTATGGAGCTAAATTATGCTCTTCCATTAGTTCCTTATTGGGCAGCTCAATCTGACCTCAGTAATTCAGATAATTTACAAATTATTGTAGATTGGGAATTAATAAAGCGACGAATCGGAAGATTGTACGGTACATTATATCTGGATGAATGGGATCTTGTCGATACATTTAACACAAAATCTAGTAGAAATTGGGTTGCGTTTCTTACAGGAGTAACATTAAATCCTCAAACTTTTCCATGGAAAGCACTTGTTCGCTTGGAGATGACACGAATATCTCCCTATGTATATGTACATCGAAGTCCCATTAATTCTTTTGAACATCGAGGTGTTCCTTTGGGACACTGGATTGGATCAAATGGAGAGGGAATTTTTGCATCATTAGAAGCACGTCCTATCAAAAATTTATGGATTCAATTATATGCAAATTTTTCTCGAAGAGGAAAAATTGATCCTCAAAGTATAAATCGCCAATATAGGAAAGAAAAAGTCAATTTTTTATATAGGTCTTATGATGGTCACCCTGAAAGTAGATCTGTTATTGGAATACGTAGTACATTTTCATTAAATGATTGGTGTCGAATAGATGTTGATGTTTTTTCTAATGATTGGAGACAGCATGAATTATTTAATTCTCTGGAAAGAGGAAAAACAAAAAATATTGATGGCTATCTAAGTATTCTAATTGGTTTTTAATGTGTAGAGTTAAAAACATTTGATTTTATTTTTTATAATAATAATCTCAATCTACCTCATTTTTTTTATTAGTCTGAGTAATGGACTAAAGTCACACAATGATTATTCAAATATGGGTGGAACTTCTAGCCTACCTTATGTTTCAGTTATTATTGCTGTCAGAGATGAGGAGGTCTATATAGGTAACCTCCTTGAAAGTCTCTCAAAACAGAATTACCCTGTTGAAAAAATACAGTTTATTTTTGTAGATGACGGATCAACTGACAATACATACAATATTGTGTATGAAAAAATAGCTACTGACAATCGTTTTAATCTAATCAAAGCTGGTGAACCATCTAAATTTTTCTCTCCAAAAAAGTGGGCATTAAATAAAGGTATTAAGATAGCTGATGGAGAGGTTTTAATTATGACTGATGGTGATTGCACGATGGAAGAAAATTGGGTTAGATATATGGCTGAATTCTTTATGAAAAAAGAAATTGGCATGGTTCTTGGTTCAAGTCCCTTAGGACTATCAAGAAGTATTTGGGATAGAGCACTACGGATGGACTCAATAGGTTTAGATGCTTTAATGATGTCAACCTTAATTGCTAAACTACCATTTACTGCAAGTGGTCGCAATCTTGCGGTTCGTAAAATTGCCTTTGATGAAATTGGAGGTTATGATTCAATAGGACAATTTACTTCTGGCGATGATGACCTGCTTATGCATGCTATATCTAAAAGTAATTGGAGAATAGTGCCATGTTTAAAAAAAGGCTCTCAAGTTGAAAGTCCAGCCCCTAAAGGATGGGCTGAATTTTTTTGGCAACGGATTAGGTTTTCTTCGAAAGGAAAAGCTTACTTTCAATTAGATTTTGTTAATTCATCTTTTCGTTTAGGGCTTATTTTCATTTTTGTTGTCAATCTTATGGTTTTTTTATCGCAGTTATTTTTTTTGATTTATAAAGATTTTTTTTATTTGTTGCCTTGGTTAATTAAAATTTTTAGTGATTATTTATTAATAAATGTATATCTATCAAAAACTAAAGAATCTTTGGATTTACCTTTCTTCCTTTTTAATGAAGTTTGGCACGCACTCTATGTTACAGTTTTTGGACTGATTGGCCCATTTTTCCCAGTCTATTGGAAAGGTCGTAAAAGTAAAACGGATCTTTCTAATAACGCTTATTGAAGAGATGGAAAGTTTATTTGTTGGGTCGTAATTTGCAATGTGGAGAAAGCCACATTTAGATAAACAATCATGATTCCAATTAAAGAAATAAGAAATGATTCTGATAGAATTTTTCAAGGGGCTATTCAAAAAGGAGAAGAAATTGAAATAAAAAAAATATTGAATTTAGACAAAGAATTGAGATTGCTCATTAAACAGACAGAAAATAATAAAGCAGAACGAAATAGTATTAGTCAAGAAATTGCAAAGATGAAATTTGAAAATAATAATCCAACTAATCTAATTGCTGACATGAAAATCCTATCTTCTAAAATAAAGACTTCTGATGTTAGAATATCAAAATTAAAAGAAAAATTAAATACATTACTAAAATGGATTCCTAATATTCCTCATGATTCAGTACCTATTGGAAAAGATGAAAGAGCAAATGAAGTAGTGAGGTATGGTGGAAGATTACCTGAGAAAAATTTTAAAATTCAAAATCACACTCAATTAGCTGATTCTCTCGGATTAATTGACTTTTCTAGAGGAGCAAAAATTTCAGGATCTGGCTTTCCTTTGTACACCAAACAAGGTGCTCGATTAGAACGTGCTTTAATTAATTTTATGTTAAATCATAATATTAAAAGGAATTACACAGAAATATTGACTCCTTTTTTGACTTTGTCTAAATCCATGGAGACAACAGGTCAAATTCCTAAACTTGCTGAAGATATGTATCATGTTGAAAAGGATGGACTTTATCTAATTCCAACTGCTGAAGTACCTTTAACAAATATTCATAGAGAAGAAATTCTTCAAGAATTAGAATTGCCAATTAAATATACAGCTTATTCTCCTTGTTTTAGGAGAGAGGCTGGATCTTATGGAAAAGATACTCGTGGTTTATTAAGAATTCACCAATTTAATAAAGTAGAGATGGTAAAATTTGTAAAGCCAGATGATTCTTATATGGAACTTGAATTACTTACAGAAGATGCTGAATCAATTCTTCAGGCTCTGGGACTTCATTATCGAGTTGTTTGTTTATGTACTGGTGATCTTAGCTTTGCTGCAGCGAAATGTTATGATTTAGAAGTCTGGGCTCCAGGTGAAAAACGATGGTTGGAAGTATCAAGTTGTAGCAATTTTGAATCATTTCAAGCCCGAAGAGGTAATATTCGCTATAGAGATGAAAATGGTTTGGTTCAGTTTTTACATACTCTTAATGGTTCTGGTCTAGCAACACCTAGACTAATGATAGGAATATTAGAGTCATTTCAAGATAAACAGGGTAAAGTTAAAATTCCAAGCGTACTTCAGCCATATTTTGGCGGTGAGGTATTGCAATAATAGAATATTGATTCGACAAGGTTTTTTTCTTTTCTGCATTTTTTTCTTAACCGCAATTCTCGGGTTATTTGTGGCAATTATTGGACTAATTGATTTAAGGGGCAGATTTGTAGCTTATCTTTCTAGGATATATATGAGAATAGTTTTGTGGATAAGCGGAGTTAAGTATCGTGTTATAGGTATAGAAAATCTTGATAGTAATTCACATTATATTTTTACTTCTAATCATGAAAGTGCTTTCGATATTCCGTTAATATTAGGTGGTCTTGATTTTCATATAGTTTTTTTGGCCAAGAAAGAGTTAAAAAATATTCCAATTCTTGGCTGGGCCATGCTAGCAGGTAGGCACATTTTTATTGATAGATATAATAGAAAAAAAGCAGTTATATCATTAAGAAAAGCGAGGCAATCGCTTTCTTCTAATCCTCGATCCTTGATTATTTTTCCTGAGGGAACTCGAAGTAAAGATGGAAAAATTCATCAATTCAAAAAGGGGGGGCTTTCAATTGCTTTAGATATCGGGATGGATTTAGTACCTTTGGCTGTTTGTGGGACAGGTTCGGTTATTGCAAAAAACTCTTTTACTTTAAATAAAGGAGAAGTTGAATTACATATTGGAAAACCTGTTATTTCTAAACATTGGAAAGATCGTTCAGCAAGTGAGTTGGCTGATCATTTAAGGAATGAAGTTCTTTCTATGAAAAAGAGTTGGAAGGAAAGTATTAGTAGCACGGTTTAATTTTTTTGTTAAACTTTTGCTTTATAAAATACTTTATATTTTTTTCCACTAAACCAATATAGATATGTTTGTTAAAGATAAATATTCAATATTAGAAATTATAAATAAACTAAGAGAATCAAACAGATCAATTGTTTTTACTAATGGCTGTTTTGATCTTCTTCATAAAGGGCATCTCCACTTGTTTAAATCCGCTATTAAGGAAGGTGATTTTCTAATAGTTGCCATAAATAGTGATCAATCAATATTGAGACTTAAAGGTCAAGGAAGACCAATTCAATCAGAGAATGAGCGTGTTAAAGCATTGACAAAACTAAAATCATTGGATTTGGTAACAATTTTTGATCAGGATACCCCCTTTGATCTAATTAAATTTATTTGTCCCGATGTTCTTGTTAAAGGTGGTGATTATAATAGAAAAGATATTGTTGGCGGTGATTTTGTTAAAAGTAAAGGTGGAAGAGTTGTAGTTGTTCCAATTCTGAAAGGTTTCAGTACATCTTCCAAGATAAATGAAATGTTGATTAGTGAAACTAAGACTTGACTACTCGTTAATTATAAACCTAAGTTCAGAGCTAATTTAGAATGAATGATCTATCTTAAAGAATATATTAAGTTATGTCTTCGAATTAATTGCATTCCTTTGCTTTTAGGAGGGTATTTACTTTTTGGGCAAGATGTTGGATTAAATTCAAAGAATAACTCTGATAAGGTTAATGCTAATGAGTATGCATCAATCAATGAAATAGAAAATCAATTCCCTCTTATTCTTGCTGATGCAAAAAAGTTTTTTTCTGAGGCAATTATTGCTGATCATCATGGAGATTCTCTTGAGGTTCTATATTTATTGGATAAGATTGTAGAATTGCTAAATGGAGCGGAACAGTTAGGTGAGATGTCTGATGATGATCAAGAAGAGTTTTCTCGCTTTGAAGAAACTTTGATCCACACATATCAAAATAATTTTATAACTATTGACAGAACCAGTGCATCTATTGCAACGGCAAGTCTTAAAGAAGAACTCTCTCGTTACTTAGAACCTATAGAAATTAAAATTAATGGTTCTTCTTTTAAAGTTGTTGATGATAGGGAAGGTCATATGCCACTTGTTATGAATAGTCGAGTGGAAAGAGCTATAAAGTTTTTTGAAACTGAGGGACGTCAGGCTTTTGAGAGATGGCTTTCTCGTTATCCAATTTATGAGCCAATTATTAAAGGGATATTATCTAAACATGAACTTCCCGAGGAATTAATTTATCATGCAATGGTTGAAAGCGGTTTGAATAATAGAGCCTATTCTAAAGCCCAGGCTGTAGGTATTTGGCAATTTATAGGTTCTACAGCAAAACTTTATGGTCTAAATAGAACTTGGTGGATAGATGAACGTCGAGATCCAATTAAGTCAACTAATGCTGCAGCTAGCTATCTTAAAGATTTATATATTGAATTTGATGACTGGTATCTAGCGCTTGCCGCTTATAATGCTGGTGCTGGAAGAATTAATCGAGCCATAAGGCTTCATCAAACTCGAGATTTTTGGAGTTTAAGTTCCCTGCCTAAAGAAACAAAAAATCACGTTCCAACCGTTCTAGCGACAGCAATAATTGCCCGTTCTCCTGAAAAGTATAGGTTTAAATTTCCTGAAGGATCTTCATTGCAATATGATGAAGTGAAAGTGGAAAAAAGTGCCGATCTAGCTGTTCTTTCTAAATGTGCTGGAATAACAGTAAAAGAATTACGTGACTATAATCCAGAATTGCGTCAACATGCTACACCACCAGATGAACTTTACATATTGAAGATTCCTAAAGGAAAACAGGAGACTTTTTTGTCATCATTTAACTCATTGAATGATGATCAAAGGTTTGCTCCACAATATATGATTCATGTAGTAGGTAGGGGGCATAACTTAAGTTGGATATCAAAAAAATATGGTGTTTCTATGCATCAAATTGCTTCATTTAATAAAATAAAAAACTTTCATCGTTTAAAGATTGGTCAGAAATTGACTATACCAATTCCAGGTGTTCCAATTCGTGCTAATTTAACTCCTGGCTTAGAACCAAATACAGTTACATATTTAGTTAGAAATGGTGATACACTTGGCCATATAGCTATGAGATATAAATCAACAGCGAGAAGGATTAGACAATTGAATGGACTTAGCTATGGATCTTATATTTTTCCTGGCCAAAAGCTAAAGGTGCCATTAAGGGAAAGTGCTCAAATGACATCAGCTTCTAACAAGTTTGTGAAAGAAGTTTATACTGTAAAAATGGGAGATACTTTAAGTCATATCGCTGAACGTTACCGTGTAGGGATAACTAAATTACGTCAATGGAATAGCATACCAGATAGCGATTTCATAGTACCGGGTCAGATTCTTATAGTTTATGTTAAACAAAGTTAAAAAATGAAATGGAAAAGATTGGAGGGAAAACTGTGACAAAAGCAGATATAGTAGAACAAGTTTCTAGAGGTACAGGTCTTACAAAGATAGAAACAGAAACCGTTATGAATGGGATAATGAATACTATATCTTCAGCTTTAGAAAATAATACTAGAGTTGAACTTCGTGGATTCGGTACATTTGGTGTAAAAAAACGTGACCCTAGAAAAGCAAGAAACCCTGGAACAGGGGAGACAGTATATTTACCTGAAAGATATGTCCCTACATTTAAACCTTCTGGATTACTAAAGAAAAATATTAATAAAGCATTAATGGAGTAGATAAAATGCCTTGTGGAAAAAAAAGGAAGAAAAGAAAAATTTCTACGCATAAGCGCAAAAAAAGACTTCGGCAGAATCGTCACAAGAAAAAGGTACGTTAGGTACCGCCTAATGTATTGGCCTGCTAGAATATTATGACAGTTAGGCTATTGCTCATAATTACTCTGCTAATTCTAAATCAGAGTATCTTTGCTTGGGGATATGCTGCTCATAGACTTACTACGCGAAAAGCAGTGAATATTCTTAATTCACCCTTAGGTGAATACTTTTATAAGAATATCAATTTTATTTCTGAAAATTCTATTTCCCCTGACCTTTGGAGGAAAAATAAGGAAATTTTTCCTGAGGAATCCCATGGACATTATATTGATGCGGATTTATATGATAAATATCCATTTAGAAAAATCCCAAGAACTTGGGAAAAAGCTGTAACCAAGTATGGTGAAGAAAATCTAAAAAGTTGGGGAACCGCTCCATGGAGAATTCAGAATTTCTATAAAAAATTGGTACTTGAATTTAAAAATGGAAATTGGAAAGAATCTTTAGAAACCGCTTCAGCTCTATCTCATTATATAGCTGATATACATGTCCCTTTTCACACCACTGAGAATTATAATGGACAACTTAGTGGTAATAAGGGTGTTCACAAGAGGTGGGAAGCAGATATGGTTGAAGAGTATCTTTTGGATTCAATTAATCCTGAAGGAAATCTAGACATAATTTTGGATCCCGTAATTATGGCTTTTGATATAGTAGAAGAATCATTTAAAGAATTGCAGAAAATTTTAACGGCAGAAACTAAAGCTCGTAGCACTATTTCCTTTAAATCAATAGACATAATTGCAAATTGGGATCAATCAATGAAAGGAACCGAATATATAAAAATTCTTTACCAAGAAACCGGTGATTTAGCTATTAAAAGGATGAATGACTCATCGTTAAGAATTGCATCTTATTGGAATTCAGCTTGGATTGATGCTGGAAAACCATTGCCACCAACTATTAAATAGTTTTATGGTAATTCAAGAAAAAATAAAAAAACCTTTATTATTTAATGATGAAGTTTTTTCAGTATCCCAGCTTACAAATAAAATCAAAGTATTATTAGATGAATCTTTTCCTTCTATATGTGTAAGAGGAGAAATTTCAAATTTTAACCACCACTTTTCTTCGGGGCATATGTATTTTTTAATGAAAGACGAAAATTGCGAATTAAAAGCTGCAATGTTCAATGGTTATAACAAGTTTTTAAAATTTAATCTTGAAGATGGTATGGAGGTGTTAGCTTACGGTGATATTACTGTTTATTCACCTAGAGGGCAATATCAACTTTTGGTTAAAAATCTAGAACCAGCTGGATTAGGTACTCTTTATATTGCTTTTGAAAAATTGAAAAAAAAACTCAAGGAGGAAGGGCTATTTGATAATAGCCGAAAGAAAAAGCTACCTACCTATCCTTTTCAAATCGGTGTTATTACATCAGCTACAGGCGCTGCGGTTCAGGATATTCGCCAGATTATAGCTAGACGTGCTCCTCATATTAAAATTATTTTGCGTCATACTCTAGTTCAAGGTCAGGATGCAGCTCTTGATCTAATTGCAGCAATTAAACAATTAGAAAAGAACAAAGATTTAGATTTAATAATTATTGGTCGGGGCGGTGGTTCTATAGAAGATCTTTGGGCTTTTAATGAAGAAAAAGTTGTGAGAGCACTTGCAAATTGTACTATTCCTATTATTTCAGCTGTGGGACACGAAACAGATTTTACAATTACAGATTTTGTGGCAGATTGTAGAGCCCCGACTCCTTCTGCTGCAGCTGAATTAGCTTCACCATCAACTGATCAAATTATTTCAAAATTAAAAGAGTTTTCTCGTATGTTATCTGATGGCCTTAAGAACAAAATTCGTTTATACTCTCAACGTTTAGATATTCTTAGCACTCGCTATGGACTTAAGCATCCCAAAATTTTTATAGAGAAAGAGATTGAAGTAGTTTTAGATCAATACTCTAAACTTGCAAAAGAAATAAAAATTATAATTTCAAAAAAATATTCTAAACATGAATTAATATTAACTCAATTAGAGGCTGTTAATCCAGTAAAGATTTTAGAGAGAGGGTATGCTATTCCAAAGACAATTCCAGAGGGAAAATTTATCAAAAACATAAATGATTTTAAATCAGGTCAAAAATTTTCTCTCCAACTTTCTAAAGGAAGTATAGAATCCGAAGTAAAAAAAATAAATAAATAAGATTTATTTTTAAAAAATATAATATTAGCTTATGAAAAAGAGGTCATTATATGGTTAAAGAAAGCTCAAAAAGTTTTGAAAATTCGATCAAACGTCTTGAAGAAATAGTTAATTTACTTGAAGAAAATTCTACTTCTTTAGAGGAAAGTATGAAGCTTTTTGAAGAAGGAATGGAATTGACAGGTGATTGTCAAAAAAAACTTTCGGATGCGGAAAAAAAAGTTCAAAAATTGCTTGAAAGTAAAGAATGAAATTAGCTATCTGGGGTAATACCCAGAAACCTGAATTCTGGGATCTTTTTCCTAAGTTAATTTCTTGGTTAGATAAGAAGAATCAAGAAGTTTATATTTCTACTGACCTCTGCAAGCACCTAAAAGATGATAGTTCATTTACCTATTCTATTATAAAAAATCAGAGTGACTTTAGAAAAGTTGATTTTGTTTTATCCATGGGTGGTGATGGAACTATTCTTTCAGCTGCAAGGGCAGTAGGTAATATAGGTACACCTATATTTGGTGTACATTTAGGGGGACTTGGTTTTCTTGCCGAAGGGAACGTTGAAGATATTTTTGTAAGCCTTAATTCTATTATTAATAAGCAATATTCTATTTATCCTAGAATTTTGGTTCAAGCTAAAATTGAAGGTGAGAAAAACTTTAAAGTTTCGGCTCTCAATGATATTGTTATCGATACTGGAGAGGGATTGCATTTGATTAATTGTTCACTATATTCAGGAAAAAATCTTATAACTTCCTACTCAGCGGATGGACTAATAATTTCTACGCCTACTGGTTCTACAGCTTATAACTTATCAGCTGGTGGTCCTATTGTTGCCCCTTGGCTTTCTCTATTAACAGTTACACCAATATGTCCACATACACTTTCATCAAGACCAATTGTATTACCAACTGATAAGAAATATAGGATAACTTTTCCTGTTAATGAATCAGGAGCTAGATTATCTGTAGATGGTCAATTAGAATATAATTTAAACTACGGGGATATAATTTTTATCCGTAAAGCAGATTATTGTGTAAATATGATTAGTTTTGAAGATAAAGATTATTTTCAAATATTACGGTCTAAAATGGGGTGGGGTCAGAATAAAAATCTAGAATTCAAAGACAGAGCTACTTAATGAACTAGGCTATTATCTGGTCTATTTATAGGATAATTAAGTTGGCCATTTTATATAAATTTATTAGCAGCTTTAACTATTTTCTCCCAAGAACTTTCTACATGATAACGTTTAGTTAATGGGTTTCCAACACAGAAACGAAGAGTATACTTTCCATTAAGACGAGTGTGAGTTATAAACATGTCACCAGCCATATTTAAGTGATTTAGTAATAATTCATTTATTTCATCACTCCCTTTTATCCTAAAACATACTAGATTAAGTGGTGATGGAGCCATTAATTCAAACCGATTATCATCCTGAACAAGTTTTTGGAAAATCTGACTTAACTTAACTCCTTTTCGTACGTGAGCTTTTAATCCTTTTATACCATAATAACGAATAACAAACCATAATTTTAAAGCTCTAAATCTCCTGCCCAATGGAATCTGCCAATCTCTATAATCAATAACTGTATCTGATCCATTTAAGTTGGTTTTCAAATATTCTGGTTGAATCGAAAGTGAATCAGTTAATGTTTTTGGGTTTTTAATAAAGAATGCGTCACAATCGAAATTGGTTAGCATCCATTTATGAGGATTAAAGCAATAACTATCCGCGTTTTCTAATCCTTCATTAATCCAACGAAATTCTTCGCATAAAGCAGCAGTTCCAGCC
The DNA here is from genome assembly GCA_002715465.1 of Fidelibacterota bacterium. The sequence continues at coordinate 39,291 of PAYY01000021.1, forward strand.
ATAGCAGCATCTACATGAAGCCAAATATTGTATTTAATACATAATTCTCCAATTCCAATTAACGGATCAAATGCTGTTGAAGATGTAGTGCCTGATGTGGCAAATACAAAGGCGGGAATTTTTCCTTGATTAATGTCATATTTTATATTTTTTTCAAGATCATCTACCTTCATAGCAAAAGAATGATTTACATTTATATGCCTAAGATTTTCAGCTCCAATTCCAGCAATTTTCACTGCTTTTTCAATTGATGAATGAGATTGGGTTGAGCAATATATAACAAGATCTTTTTTAACACCTTTTATATTACTTGCACCATTAGTAGCCTTTTCTCTAGCGGCTAAAAGAGCACATAATGTTGCGCTTGATGCTGAATCCTGAATAACGCCACCACCACCAAAAGAAGAATGAAAATGCTTTGGAAGATCAAGCATATTTACTAACCAATCCATCATATGAGTTTCTAACTCAGTACAAGAGGGTGAACTCGCCCAAATCATTCCGTTAATTCCAAATCCAGAAGATAAAAGTTCACCGAGAATTGCTGGGCTAGAGGAATTTGCGGGGAAAAAACCATAAAAATTAGGTGATTGCCAATGAGTTATTCCTGGCAAAATTTTATCTTCTAAATCTTGCATTATTGATTCAAATGGCTCCCCATTAATTGGTGGGTTATTTGGAAGGTTTTTTCGAATATCGTTTACTTTAGCTCGGGACATTACAGAAAAATTTTCTATTCTTTCATAGTAATCAGCAATCCAATCGATAACATTTTTTCCATTTTTTCTGAATTCTTTGGAGTTCATTTATTTATTCCTCATAAATCTGATACTTAATACAATTTAAAATATATTCTTATCAAACATTCTAAAATTACATCTGTGGTATAGTTAAACATAAATAGATAGTAATTTAATCGAGTATATAAGCTTCATCAAATCTAAATGCCTATAAATTTTAGAAAAATACATCTTATATACTTGAAATTGCCTTGCATCGCCATGGGGGTAACAATAAATTCATTGACTGTTACGAGAATAAATAACTATGTATAGAGACTTCGGTACATCTTTTATTTTTGTGTTCATTGGCATACTGCTTGTGGTGGCGCCTTTGTTAATTCAACGTATACTCTCTCCTCGTCGTAAAACACTTGATAAGATGTCAACTTATGAATGTGGAGAAGATGTAGAGGGTCCAGCTTGGGTAAAGTTTAATATTCGATTTTATGTCGTAGCTCTGATTTTTATTATTTTTGATGTTGAGGTTGTCTTTCTTTTTCCTTGGGCCGTTGTTTATAAGGAACTTGGGCTTTTTGCTTTTATTGAGATGTTAGTTTTTATTTCTGTCCTTTCCATTGGTTTGGCTTATGTTTGGAAAAAAGGAGATTTGGAATGGGTTAAATTTTCTGTTCCATATGGTCGAGGTCGCTATAGAAAACTTTCTATAAGAAATGAGCTTTTTTCTAAAATAGATTCACACCCTGATACTGAGGATTAAAAGATATATAATATTATGGACTTTGATAGGATCTTAGAATATATAAACAATAATTTTGGAAAAGATTTTGTTTCCTTTGATGAAGAGCTTACACCTGAAACAATAAAAGTCTATTCAAAAAATTGGCATAAACTTGCTTCTTTTATTAGGGAAGATGAGAAGCTTTTTTTTGATTCGATGATGTGTATTACTGGTATTGATGAGGGAATTGAAAGTGAATATCTTGCTGTTATATATAATCTCCACTCTATGAAACATAAGCATAAACTTGAAGTCTATATTCAGACTCCAAAGAGTGAGCCTAAAGTGCCGTCAGTTGAACAGATATGGCGCGTTGCAGATTGGTTTGAACGGGAAACATATGATATGTATGGTATAGAGTTTGAAGGTCATAGAGATCTAAGAAGGATCCTTTTGCCAAGTGACTGGGAGGGTTTCCCTCTTAGAAAGGACTATGAATTTCCAGATACTTATCATGGGATTGTTGTTGATAAAATGAAAGAAGGATGGGAGTGATGCAGGAGAAAGAGTTAGGTCGTATTCATGGTGAAGAAATGACTCTTAATATAGGTCCTCAACATCCTAGTACACATGGTGTGCTTAGGCTAAAGGTCAAAACAGATGGAGAGATTATAACCGAGATTATACCTTATATGGGTTATCTTCATCGTTGTTTTGAAAAACACTGTGAAAATCTCACTTATGAACAAGCTATCCCCTACACAGATCGATGTGATTACATTGGTTCTATGAATAATAATTTTGGTTATGCTTTAGCTATTGAGCAGTTGATGGAAATAAAAGTATCAGAAAAAGTTGAACATATGCGAATAATTGTATCGGAGATGAATAGAATTGCGAGCCATCTTTTAGCTATTGGAGTTTTTGGATTAGATATAGGAGCTTTTACGCCTTTTCTTTTTTGTTTGCGAGACCGAGAAAGGATTTTAGATCTCTTTGAAATGCTATGTGGTGCTCGACTCCTATACAATTACATTTGGATAGGAGGTGTATCTCATGATTTTCCAATTGGATGGGTTGAAAAGACGTATGAGTTTCTAGACTACTTTGAACCTCAAATATCCGAATACAATGAATTATTAACCTATAATAAAATTTTTATTGAACGTACAGCTGATGTGGGTGTTATTACACCCGAAGTCGCCATTAGTTATGGGGTAACAGGACCTAATCTAAGAGGCTCAGGTATTCGTTGGGACTTAAGAAGGGATGAGCCTTATGGGATATATGATAAATTTGATTTTGATATTCCAATTGGTACGGGTGCTATGGGTTCGGTTGGAGATTGTTGGGATAGATATTATGTAAGACTGAGAGAATTAGAGGAGAGTGTGAAAATAGTCCGTCAAGCCTTAGATTCAATGCCTAGAGATGGGGATGTTCATGCTTCTCTGCCAAAAAAAATTAGGCCTAAAGCCGGCCATGTTTATAGTAGATCTGAAAGTCCTCGTGGAGATCTTGGGTTTTATGTGGTAAGTGATGGAAGTGATAAACCTACCCGTCTTAAAATGAGGTCTCCTGCTTTTACTGCTCTTAGTTGTCTAGATGAAATAGCAAGGGGTTGGATGATATCAGATGTTATAGCAATATTAGGGTCACTTGATATTGTTTTAGGAGAGATTGATCGCTAATGGTTGACTTTTTTCTTGAAACTTTTGATAAATTTCCTTGGCTTTCTTCCTCACCAACCCTTTCCTTTATTCTTGCGGCCACTCTTTCAGGCCTTCCGATTTTTCTTTTTATGGCTGTAAATGCGCTTGTAGCTGTCTATGCTGAAAGAAAAGTTTCGGCTTTCATGCAGGATCGAATTGGTCCAATGGGGCAGGGAGTTGGGCTTCATGCAGGTAAATGGGGTTTACTTCAGACAGCGGCCGATGCAGTTAAGCTATTAACTAAGGAAGATATTATACCTGCTAGTGCTGATAAAAAGCTGTTTATTCTAGCTCCTTTTATTCTTTTTATAGGCTCTTTTGTTGCATTTGCAGGACTTCCTTTCAATGAAAAATTAGTAGCAGCTGACTTTAATCTTGGAATATTCTATGTTCTAGCAATGGCTTCAGTTGGTGTTATAGGGGTTATTCTTGCAGGATATAGTTCAAATAATAAATGGTCTTTATATGGAGCAATGCGTTCAGCGGCACAAATTGTAAGTTATGAAATCCCTGCTGGGCTTTCACTCCTTCCACCAATAATGCTATCTGGAAGTCTTGCTTTTAAAGATATAGTTCAAGCTCAATCAGGTACTAACTTTTTTGTATTTCCTAATTGGTTTATTTTTGATAGTCCCTTCACATTTTTTGCATTTTGGCTATTTTTTATAGCGGGTATTGCTGAGGTTAATAGAACGCCTTTCGATCTTCCTGAAGCTGAATCTGAATTAGTAGCAGGTTTTCATACTGAATATTCTGGGATGCGGTGGTCTTTTTTCTTTTTGACAGAATATGCAAATATGTTTATTGTAGCAGGGGTAGCTACACTTGCATTTTTAGGAGGTTGGCTGAGTCCAATCCCAGGATATTTTGAAGGAGATATATGGGGAGTTTTTTGGTTTATGTCCAAAGCCATTTTTCTCATTTTTGTAATGATGTGGTTTCGTTGGACATTCCCTCGTTTACGTACTGATCAACTAATGAGACTATGTTGGAAATTTTTTATGCCAGCATCTTTTATTGCTGTTTTGGGTGCTGGGTTTTGGGATTTATTTTTGAGGTGAATCAATGAGTTATATCGGAAATGTTTGGGAGTCACTTTCAACTTTAGCTATTGGTATGAAAGTTACTATTGGCCATATGTTCAAAATTCGGAGGGGTAATGTAACTTTACAATATCCAGTTGAGAGATGGCCCCGTCCTGAAAGAAAGATTGGTTTTAGCTCTGATAGTTATAATGTTATCCGTTCTCGCTTAACTGTTGATATGGATGATTGTATAGGATGTCTTAAATGTGAAAGAGCTTGTCCAGTTGATTGCATAAAAATTGAGACCCATAAAGTTGACAAGGGTGAAGACATACTTGAGGCAAATCACCGTGGTGTGACATCACATGGTACTCAAAAACGTCTATTAGTCACAAGATTTGATATTGATATGACGGAATGTTGTTACTGTAATTTATGTACCTACCCTTGCCCCGAAGAGTGCATATTTATGGTCGGTGGTCCAAATTCTAATCGTCGCGAAATAGACTATGAATTCTCTGAGTATGATAGGAATGATATGGTATATCGCTTTTCTCAGGTTCCTGAAGATGTTCTCCAAAAATATCTTTCCAGCTCTAAAGAAAAAGTAGATGAAATGGAAAAGAAAACTTCATGACAGGAGAAGTCTTTATATTTGGAGTAGTGGCTCTTTTAACCATTATATCTTCGGCTATAGTTGTTTTTTCAAAGAATTTGATTTATTCAGCTATAGCCTTGCTTTTTGCTCTTTTAGGAGTAGCTGGTTTATATATTTTCTTATGGGCTGATTTTATAGCTATTACTCAGATTCTTATATATGTGGGGGGAATTCTAGTTTTAATCATTTTTGGAATTATGCTTACTCATAAGATAACAGATGTGCAATTATCTCATTCTTCTATTCAACGAGGAATTGGCGGAGTAGTTGTTGCAGTAATTTTTTTGGGACTTTATTCGATGATTTCGCAAACGAGTTGGTACTCTGTTTCTGCTGTTGAACCAGATGAAACAGTCAGGCAAATAGGTAGACTATTAATGGTAGACTACCTTCTTTCTTTTGAAGTTGCATCAATACTTTTACTCGCGGCATTAATGGGTGCGGCTCTCTTATCACGAAAGATTGATTAATGCTTGGGTTGAATTCATATTTGATCATTTCAGCTGTACTTTTTTCCCTAGGTCTATTTGGTGTTATAACAAGGCGTAATGGTGTTGCAGTACTAATGAGTGTTGAACTTATATTAAATGCGGCTAATATAAACTTTATTGCCTTTGCTAGGTTTGGTGGAATGGATTTTTCCGGGCATGTTTTTTCTCTTTTTGTAATTATACTTGCTGCGGCTGAAGCAGCAGTTGCATTAGCGATAATTTTGAATATTTTTAATAACCTAGGTACAATTAATATTGATGAGGTTGATCAACTAAAACAGTAATGATAAATTACGCAATTACAATTCTTGTTCTTCCTCTATTATCTTTTATAGTACAAATTTTCATTGGAAAGCGTTTGCCACGTAATGGAGATTGGGTCTCTGTTGGTGCTGTAGCAATTACTTTATGTCTATCGTTGTCAATGTTTGGAGTAATGCTAGTTAAATATGATCCTAATTTTGAAATAGATACATCATGGGTATGGTTTGATACTGGTTCACTTTATGTAAAACTAGGTATTTTAATTGATAATATAACCATTGTGATGTTACTTGTAGTTTCATTAGTCTCAACTCTAGTTCAATTATATTCGACCTCCTATATGGAAGGTGATCCGCGTTATTCTAGATATTTTGCATTTTTATCTTTATTCACTTTTTCAATGAATGGAATTATTCTTGCTAATAACCTTCTTGGCATCTATATGTTTTGGGAGCTGGTTGGTCTTAGCTCTTATCTTTTGATTGGTTTTTGGTTTGAAAAAAAATCTGCTTCAGATGCTGCTAAAAAAGCTTTTTTAGTTAATCGTGTTGGTGACATAGGAATGTTCATCGGGATCATGCTTTTCTTTACTAGTACTGGTTCTTTTCTATTTAAAGATATCTTTACTGGTGTTGAAAACAATCTTTTTTCGACTGGACTTCTAACAATTGCAGGATTATGTCTTTTTGCTGGAGCAATTGGAAAATCTGCCCAATTTCCTTTACATGTTTGGTTGCCTGACGCTATGGAAGGTCCTACACCAGTCAGTGCCCTTATTCATGCTGCAACTATGGTTGCCGCTGGCGTATATTTTTCTTTTAGACTTTATCCTATTTTTACTCCTACAGCTTTAACTATAATTGCTTATATAGGTGGGTTTACTGCATTGTTTGCAGCACTTATTGCTGTAAGTCAAAATGATATTAAAAAGGTTTTAGCCTATTCAACAGTAAGTCAACTTGGATATATGGTTCTAGCTATTGGGGTTGGTGCTTATACTTACGGTCTTTTTCATCTTGTCACACATGCGGCTTTTAAAGCAGGATTGTTCTTATGTAGTGGAAGTGTAATTCATGCTATGCATCATGCTTTGCATAAACTTGATGATCATAAATCTGACCCTCAAGATATGCGAAATATGGGTGGGATAAAAGATAAAATGAGAGTCACTTATCTTACAATGCTAATTTGTACCATTGCATTATCGGGTGTACCCTTAACCTCAGGCTTTCTATCAAAAGATGCTATTTTGGCTGGCACTCTTTCATTTACAATGCATCATCCCCAGCATTTTCTTTTAGCGATTTGTGGTTTTGGTGCTGCTTTCTTAACGGCCTTTTATATGTTCAGATTAATTTTCTTAACTTTTTTTGGCAAGCCAGCAAATAAAGAAGTTTATAATAATCTCCATGAATCACCTGCAACAATGACAGCCCCGCTTATAACATTAACTTCACTNTCTTTTTTCATCTTTTTCACACTTCCTAATATTAACCCATTTTCAGATTATGGTTGGTTTACTAGCCTGATTAAGGCAAAAAATTCGATTGTCCCAGGGAATCTTAATCTAACATCTATTGAAATAGCTGAAGGAATGCACCATTATCATAGTTTAGCTATGGTTCTTTCAATTATTATTGCTTTTACAGGGATCGGATTGGCTTTACTTATGTATTTTAAGAAAAAGATTTCTCCTGAAAAGATTACTGCTAAAATGTCAATTCCATACAAACTTTCTGTTAACAAGTTTTTTATTGATGAGATTTACCAACGTTATCTCATTAATCCCTCAATAAAACTATCAAAGACGATAGCGTTTATTGATTGGGATCTTTATGATAAGTATGTAATCAATGGCTTGGCCAAAATTGCTGAAAAATTTTCTCGAGTTGTTGGTATGCGGTGGGACTATAATTTCCTTGATCAAAAACTTGTTGATGGAGTTGGAAAGAGTACAATTATTTTTGGTTCACGCCTAAAATATATCCAAACAGGAAAGGTCCAGAATTATATAGTGTGGGTTTTGGTTGGTATAATATTTATTTATGTTTTTCAGGCTATTACTTAAATAGGGAATTTGATCAGATGGATTTTAGTATTTTAAGTTTGTTGGTTTGGTTGCCAGTATTGGGATCAATTGCAATTTTATTTGTTCCAAGGGATCAATCTAGTGTAATCAAATGGGTGGCAGCAGTATTTACAGGTCTTCAACTTGTCTTCGCAACTATTCTTTGGTTTAATTTTGATAAAGATTATATTGGTTTTCAGTTTATGGAAAAGGCGGCTTGGATTCCATCCTTTAATATATCCTATATTTTGGGAGTCGATGGTTTAAGTCTTCCTTTGGTAGCTCTTACAGCTCTTCTATCATTCCTTTGTGTATTTGTAAGTTGGAAAATTGATAAGGCACCAAAAGGCTACTTCTCACTTTTTCTTTTATTAGATGCTGGAATGATGGGTGTTTTTCTTTCCCTTGATTTTTTCTTGTTTTATATTTTTTGGGAAGTGATGTTGCTACCCATGTATTTTCTTATAGGAATGTGGGGAGGTCCTCAACGTGAATATGCTGCAATAAAGTTTTTTCTATATACACTATTTGGTTCTGTTCTTATGCTTATCGCTATTTTGGCTCTTTACTTTACCTGCGGTAGGACCTTTAATATGATAGAATTGATAGAAACAGCTCCAACAGCTCTAAGCACACTTTCTTGGTGGGGTTTTAGTGGAGTTAAAGTAGTTTGGATTTTACTTTTTATTGGCTTTGCAATAAAAGTTCCAATCTTTCCTTTTCACACTTGGTTACCCCTTGCCCATGTTGAGGCTCCAACTGCTATATCTGTGATTCTAGCTGGGGTGCTTCTTAAAATGGGTACTTATGGTATGCTTAGGATAAATTTCCCAATGATTCCTGATGGTACTGTTTGGTTTGCTGGAGGTCTTGCTATACTTGCCTTAATTAATGTTATATGGGGTGCTCTTTGCGCTCTTGCCCAGACGGATTTGAAAAAAATGGTCGCATATTCATCTGTAAATCATATGGGCTATGTGATGCTTGGTATGGCAGCTGTAGTAGCCGCGAGTGCCGAGAATGGTTCTAATTCAGCCGCGGCACAGCTAGGAATGAATGGTGCTGTTTTACAGATGTTCAACCATGGAACTATTACAGCTATGCTATTTATTCTAGTGGGTGTTGTTTATGATAGAGCTCATCATAGGAATATAGATGGTTTTGGTGGTTTGGCTTCAAAAACTCCTATTTATGCTGGAGTAGTTGCTCTTGCTTGGTTTGCGGGTCTTGGTTTGCCAGGTCTTTCTGGATTTATTAGCGAAGCGATGGTTTTTCTTGGCGCTTTTCCTGTTTACCGTACCATTGTTATAATATCGACTCTTGGCATTTTACTTAATGCCGCATATTTCCTTTGGTCTTATCAAAGAGTATTTCTTGGAAAGCTTAATGAAAAATATTCAGACCTTGAGGAAATCAATAATCGAGAGCTTTTTACAATTATACCTTTAGCGATTTTAGTGATTTTCCTTGGGGTTTACCCGTCACCTATGATTAATGTAATGAAGACTACTATGGCTCATATTATTGAACTTGTTCAAGTTAGTTCTCTAATGACATTTAATTGATATGGGAAATATTCAGAGTATTTTTTATTTCATCCCTGAATTAATAATAGTAGGAACTGTCCTACTAGCTGTCCTAGTTGATTTAGTTGTTGCCGATCGAAATGTTCAAAAAGTAGGTTACCTTGTAATTGCAGGCTTAACTATTTCGTCATTTTTTCTTTGGCTTTCTCCGCCAGATCAAACTACTAATCTATTCCTTAATACTATTGTTATTGACCCTTTCTCCCGAATTTTCAAATTTATTTTTCTATTAGCTACTTTAATTGTAGTAATGATGTCAATGAAAACTGATGAGCTCAAATCGGTTCGAACAGGGGAATATTATGCATTGATGGCTGTAATGGTCCTTGGCATGTTCCTTATGGCATCAAGTATAGATCTAATTATGATATATTTAGCCATTGAGGTTGTTTCTATTACTTCTTTTATTCTCGCTGGCTATCTTAAGGATAAAGTGACATCGAATGAAGCTTCATTAAAATACGTTATTTATGGTGCTTTTTCTTCTGGTATAATGCTTTATGGTTTCAGTTTGTTGTATGGTCTTACTGGAACAATGAAGTTATTAGAATTAGGGAATGCTGTAGCTGCCCTTGGATCTGAATCAAATCTTGCCCTTACAATAGCAACTATAATGATTATGGCTGGTTTTGGTTATAAAATTGCTATTGTTCCTTTTCATTTTTGGACTCCTGATGTTTATGAAGGATCGCCAGCACCAGTTACAGCGTATCTTTCAGTAGCACCAAAGGCCGCTGGGTTTGCTTTGTTGATTAGATTTTTTAATTCGACTTTTGCTATTGAAGAACCATTTAATAGTCAAGTTTGGAAATCTATTGCGGGTGTTCCATGGCAAGATATACTCATGATAATTTCTGCTATAACTATGACGGTCGGGAATCTCATAGCAATTCAGCAGAATAATATCAAGCGTATGCTTGCATATTCTAGTATAGCACATGCAGGCTATATACTTATGGCTGTACCTGTTTTATCCCAGGAAGGTATTTATGCTATAATATTTTATTTAATTGTATATCTCTTTATGCAGTTGGGAGCTTTCTTTATCTCTATAGTGGTTTTTAACCAATATGGTACGGAGAATATTGATGAATACAGTGGAATCGGATGGAAATCACCATATCTTGGATTTTTTATGACAATTTTTATGTTTTCTCTTACAGGTATTCCACCAACGGCTGGTTTTATTGGGAAAATGTATCTTTTTGCTGCGCTCATTAATGCAGGGTCTGCTTTTTATTGGTTAGCTATTGTTGGTGTGCTAAATAGTGTAGTCTCGCTCTATTATTATATGAGAGTCGTTAAAGTAATGTATTTTCAAGGAGATAGACAAAAAGACCTTTTCATTCCTAAAGGTGTTTCAGCTGGTATTATATTAGTCACAGGTATACCCTCTATAATTTTTGGTATTCGCTGGTCATTTTTAGCTGATTGGGTTAATAGTTCTCTGAAGTTTTTTGTGTCTGGATTCTGATTTATTTTCAAAATCATACTGGAATTAATTTGCTATAAATTGTTTTTGACATAAGGATAACAATGACTTTTATTAGAATCAAAAAAGGTCACAACATTAATATTGCAGGTCAGCCTGCCTTTGGAATCAAGGACTGCATTTCCCCCCATTCAGTAGCTATTCATCCCAACAGTTTCCGATATGTAAAGCCTAAGCTATTAGTTAAGGAAGGGGAAAGAGTTAATCTTGGGGCGCCGTTATTTTTTGATAAATTGATGCCAGAGGTGAAATGGCCTTCTCCAGGAAATGGAACTATTAAAGAAATTAGATATGGTTCAAAGCGAGTAATTGAAAAAGTCACTATTATTCTTGATGAGGAAAGTGAGGTATCAGGAGAAAAAATCTACTCTAAAGACACTTTATCAAGTTTAAATAAACAAGAAGTAATTAACCACTTACTAATGGGCAATCTTTTCCCATTCATACTTCGCCGTCCTTTTAATAAAGTTGCAAATCCTAAAGAATTGCCAAGAGATATATTCGTTTCAGGATACAATACTTCGCCGATGTTACCAGATCTAGAACTAGTATTGTCAAATCAAAAAGTTGAATTTCAGGCTGGTTTAGATATTTTATCCTGTTTGACTGATGGTTCAGTTCATTTAACAGTGCGGAATAACTCAGATATTTTTTCTGATATAAAAAATATTAAGCTTAATACTATTGAAGGTCCTCATCCTGCTGGGAATGTTGGTATTCAAATTCACCATATTGCTCCCTTAAATCCTAGTGATGTTATTTGGACCGTTGAAGCCCAGCATGTATGTCTTTTAGGAAAATATTTTCTGTCAGGTCACTTTGATCCGAGCATTATAGTTTCAATTGGAGGACCAAATATAACTAATCCAATTCATCTTAGGTCACGTTTAGGTACATCTATCGATACAATCATTAAAGATCAAATAAAACAGGGTGACAACCGAATTGTGTCTGGTGACATTCTTACTGGAAAGGAATCATCCGAAAATGGTCATCTGGGTTTTTATCACAGTTGTGTCAGCGTAGTACCAAAATCTGAGAAGCGAAAATTTCTTGGACTTTTTCAACTTGGTGGAACCGACTCTCATTATTCACTGACGAATAGTTTCTTCGGTAAGAGAAACAAAAATTTTTATTTTACGACGCTTAATAATGGAAGTGAACGACCTATTGTTCCAATTGGATCTTGGGAAGCTGTTTTACCAATGGATATACTGCCCAATGAACTTTACCGCGCTATAGTTGCGAATGATTTAGACTTGATGGAAAAGCTAGGTATACTTGAATGTGACGAGGAAGATTTAGCACTCTGTTCATTTGCCTGTCCAAGTAAAATTGATGTAGGGGGAATGGTTCGGCGTGGGCTAAATATGATTTGGGATGAGGGAAATAAGTGAGATTTTTAAAAAATATTTTTGATTCACTAGAGCCCAAATTTAAGGATGGAGGTTTTCTTGAAAGGCTCTACCCTCTTTTTGAGGCTACAGAGACAATATTATTTTCTACAGATACTCAAACTTCTTCTCACGGTCCTCATATTCGAGATAGTATTGACATCAAACGAGTTATGATTCTTGTTGTTGTGGCTCTAATTCCATGTTATTTCTTTGGTGCTATTAATATTGGTTATCTAAATGCAAAGGCTTTGAATATTCCTAGGGGAATGTTTAGTAATTTCCTTTTTGGCATGAAATATGTTTTGCCAGTCTTATTAATTACTTTTGCAACAGGTGCTTTTTGGGAGCTTTTTTTCCCCATAATACGTAGACATGAAGTAACAGAAAGCTTTCTTGTTACGTGTGCACTTATACCGCTTACTATGCCTCCTGATGTGCCTTTGTGGATGGTAGCAGTGGGAACTTCTTTTGGTGTAGTTTTAGGTAAAGAAGTATTTGGTGGAACTGGAATGAATATTTTCAATCCCGCACTTATAGCTAGAGCATTTGTCTACTTTGCTTATCCAACAGCTATTTCAGGTGACAAGGTTTGGGCAATTGGTCCTGATGGATATTCTGGTGCTACAGCATTGTCTATCCCAGCAGCGGCAGTCAATGCTGATAGCGTTAATCTTTTAAATAATGTTACTCAGTTTGATTATTCTTGGTGGAATATGTTCATTGGCTTTATTCCTGGATCGGTAGGTGAAACTAGCAAAATCTTGATTCTATTAGGTGCTTGTTTTTTAATAATTACTAAGATTGCTTCTTGGAGAACAATGTTAGCATCTGTAGTTGGACTTTTTGCTACTGCATTTCTTTTTAATATACTTGCACCATTTTCTAGTAATAGTATGCTTACGATTCCACCACACTATCATCTTGTAATGGGCGGGTTTTTATTCGGTGCTGTGTTTATGGCAACAGAGCCTGTCACTGGTCCTCATACTGATAGGGGCAAATGGATATATGGTTTCATGATAGGTTTTCTAACTATTGTAATTCGTAGTATTAATCCAGCCTATCCTGAGGGCGTAATGTTAGCAATTTTATTGATGAATGCATTTGCATCTTTTATTGATTATTTTGTGGTTCAAAAAAATATTAAACATCGAATGGCCAGATATGCGAAGTAACAATTACGTCTTATTATTTACTAGTATAGTAACAATAATTCTAGGTTTCCTTTTATCAATGGCATTTTCTAAGCTAGAGTTAATTACCGAGCAAAATATTGCTGTAGATATGAAAAAAAATATTCTTAGAGCTTTAGATATTAGAGAAAATGAAGGGGAAGTGTGGACTAATGAAACAGTACAGTCTTTGTATGACAACTATATTAGAACTTCCATTCTAGATCGACAAGGCCAAGAAGTTAAGGGTGTAGATCTTGATTTAATAAACCCTGAGATTGACACTACATTTTTCCCTCTTTTTACGAAAATTATTGATAATAAAATTGAAGGTTATGCTATTCCGGTAATTGGCCGTGGTTTGTGGTCGACATTATATGGGTATCTTGCTCTTGAACCTGATGCTATAACAGTTAAAGGTATTCAATTCTATAAACATAAAGAAACTCCTGGCCTTGGTGGTGAAGTAGAAAAAGATTGGTTCACCAGCAATTTCATCGGAAAAAAAGTAGTAGATAACAATGGACGATTAATAAGTATTCAAGTTGTTAAAGGAAAGGTTGATGAGAGTTCAAGTGAATCCTATCATCAAGTAGATGGCATATCAGGTGCTACAATGACCTCAAAAGGTGTTAATAGTTTTCTCAAAGAAGATTTGAGTAAGTATGAACCATTTTTTAATAGGATTCGTAAGAAGGAAAAGGAATCAGTTACATGGCAATCTTAAATAAATCCTCGCGTAAGGCTATTGCTGATCCTCTAATGAGAAATAATCCCATTGGTATTCAGGTATTGGGTATATGTTCAGCCCTTGCTGTTACTGTTCGAGTAGATCAAGCTGTCATAATGACAGCTGCTGTTGTATTTGTACTTACGATGTCAAATTCTATTGTTTCTTTAATTAGATCATTTATCCCAAATAGAACTCGTATTATAATACAACTTTCGATTATTGCGGGTCTTGTTACTTTTATTGACATGGTTCTTCAAGCCTATATGTATGATATGAGTAAACAGTTAACAGTTTTTGTTGCTTTGATTATTACTAACTGCATTGTTATGGGACGTGCTGAAGCTTTTGCAATGCAGAACTCTCCAGGTAAATCATTCCTAGATGGTTTAGGAAATGGTATAGGATATGGTGGAATTCTAATAATGGTTTCATTCTTTCGCGAACTACTTGGTTCGGGAACTCTTTATGGTTATCAAATAATTCCTCTTTGGTTATATGATAAAGGATATGAGAATCTTGGTTTAATGGTGCTTTCCCCAGGAGCATTTATTGTTCTTGGTTTAATTGTATGGCTTCAGCTACAATTTACAAAGCAGGAGAAGAAGTAATGGGATTTGAGCATTATCTTAGTCTTTTGACAAAATCAATTTTTATTGAAAATATCGTTCTTGCCTATTTTTTGGGTATGTGTTCCTTCTTAGCAATTTCTAAACAAGTTGAAACATCAATTGGACTTGGAAAGGCTGTTACTTTTGTCCTAACTCTCACGGCACCGGCAAATTGGTTAATACATCATTATTTATTAGATGATGGAGCTTTATCTTGGTTAGGATATTCAGATATAGATTTATCTTATCTTAACAATATTGTTTTTATTGCTGTGATTGCTGCAATGGTTCAACTCGTGGAAATGTTTTTAGATCGATTTTCACCTACCCTTCACCATAGTTTAGGCATCTATCTTCCTCTTATTGCTGTGAATTGCGCTATTTTAGGCGGATCTCTTTTTTTAGTTGAAAGAGAATATACTTTCTTAGAGTCATTGGTTTTTGGCTTTGGTTCAGGTTTTGGTTTTTTCCTTGCAATTGTTTCTATTGCAGCAATCAGATTTAGACTTCGTTACTCAAATGTCCCAACACATTTAAGAGGCGTTGGTATGGCCATGCTTTTAACGGGTTTAATTTCTATGGCATTCATGGCTTTTTCTGGAATTGACCTATGATTGAGACAACAATCGCTGGAATTATTGTTTTTACCGGGGTTATTATTGCGTTAGTAGTGATTTTGAATTTTGCGGGTAATAAGCTCCTTCCATCAGGAGATGTGTCTATTCTAATTAATGATGATGAGTCATCTGCCCTAATTACTCGCCCAGGGGAGACACTCCTGAGCGCTTTATCATCACAAAGTATTTTCCTCCCATCCGCTTGCGGTGGTGGTGGNACTTGCGCAATGTGTAAATGTCAGATATTAGAAGGAGGTGGAGAAATCCTTCCTACGGAAATGGGGCATTTAAGCCGAAACGAAGCGAAGGATAAATGGCGATTGGCTTGTCAAGTTAAAATCAAGGAAGATATGAAAATCCATGTACCGGAAGAAATATTTAAAATTAAAAAATGGGAATGTACTGTTGTTTCAAATAAGAACGTAGCGACATTTATAAAAGAACTTGTTCTTGATTTGCCAAAAGGTGAAAACCTTGATTTTAAAGCTGGAGGATATATTCAAATTGATATTCCTGAATACTCTAATTTGGAATACAGGGATTTTGATGTTGAAGATCAGTACCATCCAGATTGGGATAAATATAATATTTGGAATTTAATAGCAAATAATGAAGAATCTATTTTTCGTGCTTATTCTATGGCAAATCATCCGGCTGAAGGTAATAGAATCATGTTAAATGTTAGAATTGCAACTCCACCACCAAAGCTTTGGGATGAAGCACCTCCAGGAATTGCGTCAAGTTATATTTTTAACTTAAAACCAGGTGACAATGTGACTATTTCAGGTCCATATGGTGAATTTTTTATAAAGGATACCGATAGGGAAATGATATATATTGGTGGTGGTGCTGGAATGGCTCCTATGAGGTCACATCTATTCCATTTATTCCACAGTCTTAAAACTGGTAGGAAAGTATCATTTTGGTATGGAGCACGATCCGTTCGGGAGATGTTTTATGATGATGATTTCAAGAAAATTGCTGAAAAATTTCCGAATTTTACTTACAAAGTAGCTTTATCAGAACCTCTTCCAGAAGATAAATGGAAGGGGCCTGTTGGTTTCATACATCAAGTAGTCCACGACCATTATTTAAAAGACCATGATGATCCTTCTGAGGTTGAGTACTATATGTGCGGACCCCCAATGATGATCACAGCTTGTGAAAATATGATTTTTGAAATGGGTGTAGAAGAAGAAATGATAGCTTATGATGTTTTTGGCTGAGAATTTTTTTCCAGACAATTATCAGGATTTCCATTACATATAGTGCATTCACTTTGTTGATTTAAGCCACCACAGGAACCTTGCAATGGTTTATTTTTAAAAATAATACCAATTGACATGCCAAAGAAAGCAAGAGATAAAATGATTAGAACAAAGAGAAATTCCATAATTAAAATTACTTAAATGTTTTATAGTTTACCATTTATGAATAATTTGGTTTTGAATAATTTATTACCTTCAATAATTAAAAATTATAAATAGTAATGAGGTCTAAAATGAAGAAATTAATTTTAGCATTGGTTTATTTACTGCCAGGTTTAGTAATTGCTGCATCTGATGGATATTCAGCTCCTCACCTTGAAGGGGGAGATTTATCAGTTATCTGGGCAATACCATTTGCGGGTATTTTATTATCTATAGCAATATTTCCTCTTATTGCACCTAATTTCTGGCACCATAATTTTGGGAAAGTCTCAGTATTTTGGGGGGGGTTATTACTTTTACCAATGATTATAACTTTCGGTATTTCAATAACAATTTATGAACTACTACATGTTTTCTTGTTGGAGTATTTGCCTTTTATTATTTTATTGTTAGCACTATTTACAATTGCTGGAGGCGTTAGAATAAAAGGCTCTCTTAGAGGTACTCCAGTACTTAATCTTGTCATTTTAATGATAGGTACACTACTTGCTAGTTGGATGGGTACAACTGGTGCAGCCATGCTTCTAATAAGACCTTTAATTCGTGCGAATTCGTGGAGACAGAAAAAAACGCATATAGTCATTTTTTTCATTTTCCTCGTTGCAAACGTTGGCGGATCATTAACTCCATTAGGTGATCCTCCATTGTTCCTAGGTTTCCTTAAAGGCATTGATTTTTTTTGGACAACTAAAGCAATGTTTCTTCCTATGGTGGTAGTATCAATAATTTTATGGATTTTATTTTATTTAATTGATTCCTTTTATATGAAAAAGGAGCCAAATAGGACAGCTCCCTTGGAAGAATCTGAATATGAGAAACTGGGGATTGAAGGGTCAGTAAATCTTATCCTTCTTGCCTTAGCAGTAGGTGGTGTTCTAATGAGTGGTATATGGAATCCGCATATTTCTTTTTCTATTTATCATGTTGAAATTGAACTTCAGAATTTATTCAGAGACTTGCTTCTATTGGTACTTTCCTATGCTAGCTGGAAGTTAACATCTGTAGCTATTCGTGAAGGTAATCAATTCACATGGTTTCCAATTCAGGAGGTTGGTAAACTTTTTGCAGGAATTTTTATTACTATTATTCCAGCTATAGCAATTCTTAAGGCTGGTAAAGAGGGCGCTTTAAGTAGTATTGTTGGTACAGTGTCTACTTCAGCAGGAGATCCAATTAATGTTGCCTATTTTTGGGCTACTGGTATCCTCTCAAGTTTTTTGGATAATGCTCCAACATACCTCGTATTTTTTAACACAGCAGGTGGTGATCCTACAGAGTTAATGGGTAATTTATCTCAAACTCTACTTGCAATTTCAGCTGGTGCTGTATTTATGGGTGCAAATACTTATATTGGTAATGCACCTAATTTTATGGTAAAAGCTATTGCTGAGGAGCAGGGAATTGAAATGCCGAGTTTTTTTGGTTATATGTTAAAATATTCTATTCCAATTCTGATACCAATATTTTTTCTAGTGAGTTTGATCTTTTTTAATTAATTCTAAAGATTTACTTTTTAGGGAATGCGAATAACTAAAGTCTATACTCGAAAAGGTGATGATGGAACCACTAGTCTTGGTAAAGGTGAACGAGTTATGAAAAACTCTTTTCGTATTATTGCATTCGGCTCTCTTGATGAATTGAATTCCGTAATTGGTGTGGTTCTTTCTGAGAAAATTAATGAAAAAATTATTTCTACCTTAAATATCACTCAGCAGTTGTTATTTCATATAGGTGGTGAACTCTCAGTACCTAGTGAAAAATTAAATTTGTTGAAATCTAAAGATGTTAATCAGCTAGAAGAAGCTATTGATGATTTGAATAAAGATCTTCCACCTCTAGAAGATTTTGTGCTGCCATGTGGTTCAAAAGCTAGTGCATTTCTACATCAAGCTAGAGCTGTTTGTCGTAGATCGGAGCGTGACCTCGTTAATCTTGATCAGGAAGAGGGGATTAACCCACTCTATATACAATATATTAATAGATTATCGGATTTTCTTTTTGTGGCGGCACGATATAGTAATTTTTGTGATGATATTAAGGAAAATCTCTGGGAGAAATGAGTTTAATGTCACTAAAAATTTTTTTTAGTGGAATATTTATTTCATTATTTTTTTCAACCTTTTTGTGGGGACAGTGACCCCTTTGAACTAATCCAAGTCTCCCGGTCGGGACGGCAAACACAGGAATAGGATTAGATAAGGGTGGATTGATTCTAGGTGGTAATCTCGCAAATCAGAATATTGATTGGTGGCATAGTGCTTTGGACTCAACAGGCGAACACTCTGGGGATCTTGTATCTCGAATAGGTGATCTGAATTTTAACTATGGTGTAACTGATAATTGGAATTTACAAGTTAGCTTTTTAGGTGGGACTAGAAATATGTATTTTCCAGGTACACCAAATATTCATCATAGAAATGAGAAAAAATCTGGATTAGCAAACATTAGAGTAATTTTCAGATATCTTGATACTAATCAAGATTTTGGACCTGGAGACCGTTTTTTTCTAGGTTTTGGTTTATCAATTCCATCAGATAATACATTGAAAGAAGATCCTTTTTCTTTAGGAAAACAAGGACTAGATCACACACATTTTTCTATGAGTGAAGGTGTTCTAAAAGGAATAGGAGAAATCCAGTTTTTTAGGCGAACAGAATCTCCTTTTCTTCTTGGTTTTGTAGGTAGACTAGAATCCCCATTTGGTCCAAGTAAATACGGTTATCAACCAGGAACAGAAGTGGCTATATCAGGGATGAGTTATATTCATGGGAAAAGAGTTTTGGGAGCTATGCCTTTTTTTATTATCTCGGGACAATTTAGATCAAGGAGTTATTGGAATGGAAAGGTTTCCCCAAATTCAAAAGTATCAATAATCCAAACCGGAGCTGGTCTAGCCTGGAATCTAGGAGAATCTCTTATTACCCTTTCTGCTCAATCACCATTTATTTTTAAGACAAATATGATTGATGAAACTAATTCTGTGAATAGTAGAACTGAAGTTTTTTTATTATCACTGAGCTATAGGAAGATGTTTAATCTTGTTCATGGTATGGGAAAAAAGGATAAAAAACATGATCATTAAAAAAAGATGGATTATGAAATGTGTGCAAAAAAACTTTCTAAGCAAACAAATTTTTTTATACTTATTAAGTATTATTCTTTTGACTTGTTCTTCGCAAAAGAACGAATTTCTCCTTTTTGAATCTCCTTCTGAAGCAGGAAGTCGATTCCCCAATTTGATTTCTACAGTTGAAGGTACTTTACTAATGTCTTGGCTAAGTCCATCTGAAAATCATCAATCATATTCTCTAAAATTTTCAGAGTTTGACGAGGGGAATTGGAGTAAACCCGTTACAATATTTTCTGGAGAAGAGTTTTTTGTAAACTGGGCTGATTACCCATCTATTTTTCAACTTAATGGTGATACACTCGTAATACATTGGTTATACAAGAATGGTTCTGGTGCGTTTCAATATGATGTTTTTGTTTCTATTTCGATGGATAGAGGTGCTAATTGGAGTGACCCAGTTATTCCTCATCGAGATGGAATATCAACAGAACATGGTTTTGTTTCATTTTATCATAAAGATGGAAATGCAGGAATAGTTTGGATAGATGGAAGAAATTTAAAAAAATCTGAAAATGATCATGGATTAGGTGATATGTATTTATATACTACAACTTTGAAAATGGATATGAATCTTGGACCAGAGACTATATTAGACTCTCGAATTTGTGAATGTTGCCCAACTGATGCTGCTACAATTGGTAAAATTAATTTAATTGCATATAGGGATAGGAATGAAGATGAAATTCGGAACATTCAGTTGATTCGATCTAATGATCAGGGTTGGTCAGAGCCAACTATTGTCCATGATGATGAATGGAAGATTCCCGGTTGTCCTGTAAATGGTCCTAAGTTAGCGGTTAATGGAGAAAAACTCGGAATTGCTTGGTATACTGCTCCAAAAGGAGAGGCAAGGGTTAATTTAGCATTTTCATATGATAGGGGTTTGACCTTTACAGAGCCACTTCGAGTAGATGATGGTATGCCATTAGGTAGAGTCGATCTTGAATGGATTGATAATAATCGCATAGTTGTAAGTTGGATTGAATTGGAAGGTGAGTCAGCACAATTAAAATTCCGACAAATTTTATTAGGTGGTGAGATGAGAGCGTCTCAAGTAGTAAAGGAAATAGATTCTAGTAGGGGAAGCGGATATCCTCAAATGGTTAAATTTGGGAAAGAACTGATTTTTGGTTGGACCGTTCCGGTTGATAGTAAAATTGAAATAGTAAAGTTTTCTATTTGATAATATCAATAATTAAACAATAAAATAAATCTTTCCTAAAATTCTAATCCAATATTTCTAAGTTTTTTTATAAAAAAAACTTTTCTCTTGACATTTTGCTAAATCATGAGTAGTCTTAGTTTGATTTGTGGGTATTTTGACCTCGGAGCCACAAAAAAGATTTTAATACTTTCATTAGGGTAGTAGTGAAATTTGTAATATGCTCTATAAATGAGTCGTGGAGCCTAATAATTTCACAACGTTATTACCGTAAAATCAAATAGGAGGGATCACAATGGCTAGTTTGAAAGATACGTTCTCCACTGTTGGCGGATGGTTTGGTGATTTTGTTAGCCTTGGATTGTCCTTAGCGATGGTCTTTCTCGTAGTAGATGCACTCTTTGGTGTTGGTACAACGGGTATTGTGGATAATGTGGCTGACCTCGTCGGGGCATTTACCGATAATGGATTGACTGGCTTAATTGCCTTCGTGGTCTTCATGTCTATATGGGGCAACAAATAGGTTAATTTTGACCTTATCATAGTTTCATCCCCTCCAATTGGAGGGGGAGGTACTATGGTGATTCATATAGATATGGTGTCATGCAATCAGTAACCTCGTTAGCATCAGGGAGAATTACCTATGATTAGGAATGCATTACAAACTATTAGTGGCTGGGGAAAAGAAATAGTTGATTTCGGTGTAGCCATTATAATGGTTGGCATCGTAGTTGATATCTTGTTTCCAGGGACAACAGGTGTTGTAGATAATATCGCTTCCTTAGTGGGCGATTTTTCATCACATGGAGTAGCAGGTGTAGTAGCCTTGCTTCTCTTTGTTCTGATATACAATAGATAGAGACCAAATTAGAAGAACGCTCGAAGAAACGTTCTTCTAATAATTGGTAAAAAGTCTATCCTGGTCGAATTCTGAGCCTTAATCATGTTCAGGGTTAGGTCAGGATTTTCTTTTTTCATCAATCTCAACCTATTTTAAATTAGATGTCAGAAAGTTTAGTTACCATTGGTAAATAGAGAGGGTTAAAAAGTGGATTTCTTATATGCACAATCGAGTTCGGGGGGTAGTTTTCTTAGTTTCCTTCCATTTGTATTAATTTTTGTCGTTATATACTTCTTGATGCTTCGACCCCAAATGAAGCAACAGAAAGAGCATAAAAACTTGTTAGAAAATTTAAAAAAGGGAGATAAAGTGATTACTTCAGGAGGAATTCACGGAACTATAGCTGGATTTAAAGCAAAAAACACAGTAATAATTCTTGCTGTAGATAAAAATGTGAAATTTGATATTAATAGGACTGCTATTTCAGGACTTATATCTAAAGAGGTTAGTGGTTAATGTCTGTTTTACCTCTTGTAAAATATGGGGATCCAATTCTAAGAAAAGTACTAGATACAGTTAAAGACTGGAAATCCATAAATAATATTATAACTGATATGTTTGACACTATGTATGAATTAGAAGGAATTGGGTTAGCGGCCAATCAAATTGGTTTAAATCTAAATTTAATAGTGATTGATATCTCACATTCGGATGAGAGTTATCCACCAATTGCATTTGTAAATGGTAATATTTTAGAGAGCTCAGGGAGTGTTTCAATGGATGAAGGTTGTCTTAGTATCCCTGGCATTCAAGTAAATATTACTAGATCAGAAAGAATAATTTTTTCATATCAAGATATTAAGGGTAATAGTCACCAAAAAGAATTCTCTGGCCTTATGGCAAGGGTAATCCAACATGAAATGGATCACATAGCAGGGAAATTAATCATTGATTATGCTAATTTAGTTGAAAGAAATCGTATAAAGACCCAGTTAAAAAACTTAGGATCAAATTGATTCTTAGTTAATCAGTTTATAAAAATTTGAAATCACTACGCATCGTTTTTATGGGAAATCCCGATTTTGCGGTTCCTTCTCTTGACGTGCTTAATAATTCAAGACATGATGTAGTTGCTGTAGTTAGTTCTCCTGATAGACCAAAAGGTAGAGGAAGAATAATATCAGGTTTGCCGGTTGCAAACAAAGCTTCTAAATTAGGTTTAAAACTAATACAGCCATACTCAATGAATAATGCGCAATTTTTTAATGAACTTTCTGAAATAAATGCTGATATATTTGTAGTTATTGCTTTCAAAATATTACCTCAGTATGTTTTTCAAATCCCGAAATTTGGATCAATAAATTTACATCCATCTTTTCTCCCAAAATATAGAGGAGCCGCACCAATTCAACATGCAATAATGAATGGTGAAAATTCAACTGGTATTACAACATTTTACATATCTAACAAAGTTGATGCTGGAGATATTTTATTAACAACTCCATTACTTATTTTTCCTGACGATGATTCAGGTGATTTATCTATGAGAGCATCTTTTATTGGTGCTGATTTGATCCTGAAGACTATTAATTTGATATCTTCTGGATTTCAATCAAGTAAATCTCAAGAAAAATATGGAGAGTCTAAAGCGCCAAAAATTAATTCAACTGATAGAAAAATTGATTGGACTAGGACTAATGTGGAAATAAAAAACAAAATTCGCGCATTATCACCCTTTCCGGGAGCTTACACCAAACTTGGTAAACAAAGATTGGGGATTTATAAAGTTTCACTTTCATTTGAAGAATATGGATTTCCAGGAAATTTGAAGGTGGTAAAGAAGTCATCTTTAATGGTTCAATGTGGTTCAGGTAGTGTGATTATTGAAGAAATACATCCTGAAGGAAAAAAACGTATGACAGGTAGTCAATTTCTTAATGGAACAAACGTATATAATGGTGACTATTTTGAGTGAAAAATTATCAATTAGAGCTCATGCTGTTGCAATACTCGATCATTTTGATAAAGAAAGATTTAGACTCTCATCTATATATGAAAAATATTTTGATTCAAATATATTAAATAGAAAATATAGATCTGAAATTACACACCTTGTTCAGGAAATAATGCGGCAGCGATCATTTCTGGATTATGTAATTACTTCCCTATTTATGGGTCACTATAGAAGCGCTGATCCCACATTAAAGAATGCATTGAGGTTAGGAGTTTATGAAATTCTTTTCAGAGATCATGTACCAGATTTTGCCGCAGTAAATGAAGCCGTTAATTTGATTAAGAGAAAGAGAGGGAAAGGGCCAGCTGGTTTAACAAATGCTCTTCTTCGAAAAGTTCGGACAAATATTTCTTCAATAATTGAAAAACCATCATCATCTCTATCATTAACTAAGTCATCAGCTTTACTCTCTCATCCTAAATGGCTAATGAAACGTTGGATTAATTATTTTGGCTGGGAAGAAACAGAAAAACTATGTTTATGGAATAATCAAATGCCAACTATCACAATTCGAATGAATTCTTATAGAACGAATCAAATTGAATTGGAAAATTCAATGAGTAAAGAAAATATTTTTTGGAAAAAAAATGAAATTCTCCCTGAGTATTACTTAATAAAGGAAACTTCCAAACTCATGAATAGTCATCAGTTTTTTAAGGGTGATTTTTCATTTCAGGACGTTTCATCGGGTTTAATTGCTTCTCTTATTAAACCAAAACAAGGTGATACAGTTCTTGATGTATGTGCTGCTCCTGGAGGGAAAATTTGTGCTATTGCTGAAAAATTGAAAAATAAAGGAATTTTTTATGCTTATGATATTAATCCAGATAGAGTAAGACTTTTGAAAAATACTGTAAATAGATTAGGACTAAATTCAATTTTCTGTGGAGAGAAGGATGCTACTATCGATAATTTCCCTAAAGCTTCCTTTGTATTAGTAGATGCTCCATGTACTGGTACAGGAGTTATGGGTAAGCGTGCTGATTTAAGATGGCGTAGGAAAAAAAGTGATATTCGGGAAATGGTAAAAATTCAAAAAAATATTTTATCCCATTGTATTAATTTTGTTAAATATACTGGAGAACTTGTTTATGCTACTTGTTCTCTTGAACCAGAGGAGAATTGGAATATAATTGATGAATTTCTTGAAAAAAATTCAAATTTTTCAATTCTTAATGCTAATAAGAGGGTATCTAAAAATTTTATAGATAAGAGAGGTGCTTTATCAACATTTCCTCCTGAACATGGGATAGATGGCGTTTTTGGTGTAATTTTAAAGAGGAATTCATGAATATCCTTATTCGATATTTTGCTGTAATATTGATTATTGGTACGATAGGTATATTATTTTTAGATAAAATAATTCTTCCTTTTTATGTTCGAGAAGGTAGTGATCGTTACCTTCCTGATGTTATTGGTATGTCTTTTGATAAAGCAAAATCCAGTCTTGAACTAGAAGGCTTTTTTGCTAAAAGAGGTGATGTTAAATATACAAGTAATTATTCAGCTGGGACTGTTATAGATCAATATCCAGATCCTATGAGGCGTGTTAAACCTGGTCGTACTGTTCATTTAACAATTGCTGAAAGAGAAAGAATGGTGCTTGTACCTGATTTATTAGGGAAATCAATCAGAAGTGGAAAACTTGAGCTTAGTGAAATAGGATTGAAAATTGATTCACTTATTTCGGAATTTGATGCAGAGATACCAGCTGATGTTATAAGATGGCAATATCCTAGATCAGGTGATTATCTCCGACGAGGAAGCGGATTAACTGTAATAATTAGTAAGGGTAAACCTCCCAATTTTTTTCAAGTCCCAAATCTTTTTGGTTTAAGTCTTGAAAAAGCAAAATTATTATTGATTGAGTCTGGTTTATCCTTAGGTCATGTAACTTACCGTCAAAATGAGGATCTCGTACCTTATACAATTTTAGATCAATCTATTGTATCTGGTACTATTATTGATAAAACAGCTTCTATTGATTTAACTGTTAGTATCTTAGATCTTAATGATATCTATAACCAGTTGTCTGAATCAAATAAGAAACCATGAATTATAAAAGAGAATTGATAAGAAAATTAATTCATTTTGGGTCTTCAATTTTCCCTTTACTCTATTACACCTTTTTTTCAAGAGTTGAAATGTTATGGTTGCTAGGTGCTTTGAGTGTGATATTTCTGGTTGCAGAAATACTTAGGATGAATCTATTAACGTTCAAAAATTTGTTTAAGATTTTTTTTGGCCCAATTGTAAGAGCTTCAGAAAGTAATAAGCTTACTGGGGCCACTTCAATTTTTATATCAAGCTTTTTAACTATACTAATTTTTGAAAAAAGCATAGCAATTTTTGCAATGCTCACTTTATCCTTGGCTGATGCTACAGCAGCACTTATTGGTAAAAAATGGGGAAAAAAAATAATTTATGATAAGACTATTGAAGGAACTGCAACATTTTTTGTTGTCGCTATCAGTCTAGCTACGCTATTACCAGATTTATATAGATTGGGTTCTATAATGGCGGCAATAGTTGCAACCATAATAGAATTGTTTCCTTCTCCAGTAGATGATAATTTGATGATTCCACTGTCTGTTGCAACAACACTTTCATTTTTTCATTTAATTCCTTGAGTTTTCTAATACCATCAATTCTTTGGGGTCTTTTTGCTGCTATAATTCCAATAGTGATTCATCTTATAAGTACTAGGCATACACAACAAGTTCCTTTTAGTACAGTTAGATTCATTAAACAACTTGAACATGATACAATTAGGAAATTGAAATTTCGTCAGATTTTGCTTTTAATAATTCGAACTTTAATAATTATTATGCTTGTATTCGCTTTTTCTAGGCCCGTTAAACAAGGTTATTTTTCATTGGCTAGTAATCTAGGGCAAACAACAAGAATTGCCATTGTAATTGACAACTCCGTTAGTATGGGAGCAAATATTGATGGTTCAACACTTCTAGAAAAATCAAAAGGATCTGCGTTAACAGTTTTTGATAATTTAGAAGGAGAAATAATTTTTGATATTTATCAAACTTCACCTTTTAAACAACTATCGTCAGAAAAAACTAATTCAATAGAAAGAATTAGAAAAATATTGGAATCAATACCTCTGTCTTATGGACCCGATAAATTATGGATGGCTGTAGATTCAGCAATCGCAATCTCAGATCAAGCTGAAAGAGATTCAGGTCCAGTTGCGAACCATGAAATTTATATTTTCAGTGATTTCCCAGTTACAGATCTAAGTCAATGGGGTTTTTCTTCAAAAAATAATTGGAGGATGTATCTATTCCCGCAATTAGCAATAGAAAACAATTTAAAAATAGAGAATGCTGGAGTTAGTACCCTTTTGAAAATGCCAAATCAGCTTATTTCAATTGAGACATTTATCTCTAAGAATGGTGATAGTATAGATGAAGATATAGCTGTACAACTATTTTTAGGCGATTCAAGAGTTGGTCAAGTTGTTTCAGATTTTCAAGCATTTGATGAAAAAAATTTCACTTTTAAGGCATTTACTGGGCTATCAGGTATTAATCATGGTTTAGTAGAAATACCCGAAGATGAATTCAATTTTGATAATCGTAGATTTTTTCAATTCGAGATGATAGAAAAAATAAAATGTTTGATTCTTCAAAAAACGACAAATGACCTTTCGATATTAGAAATGGGTATTTCATCTTTAAATGAATCGATGGAATTTGTTGAAATTAAAGAAAATGAATATGGTGCAATTGGTAACACTTTTTTTAATAATGATGTTGTATTCCTTGTAGAACCTTCGGAACTAAATTTTACAGAATCTAATGCATTTGTTGAGTTTATTATTGATGGTGGTTCAGGAGTTATATTTCTTGGAGATACTAATGAAGGAGATTCATACAATTGGCTTGAAGAAAACAATATAGGGCTATATTCTGGTGTCAATAGACTTTCAAAAGAGAGTTTCTATTTTGTAGATAAATTGGATATAAATCATCCTCTTTTTTTTGAATTTCCATCTACAAATATAAATAATGAATTACCTCAGGTTTATTCACATGCAAATTTTAATCCATTTGGAAAATGGAAAGAATTACTCCTTTTGTCTAATCATAAACCATTATTATTTGAAAAAGAATTAGGATCTGGCCGCCTTCTTATATTTTCTATACCACCCAACTTAGAATGGACTAATTTCCCTTTGAAGCCCATGTTTATTCCATTGCTTCATCGAATCTTAATATATTTAAGTTCTCAAGTAAACATTGATTTAGATGTCAGTGTAGGAGATACACTAATTTTACCTATACCAAGGGAACATCTTTCTAAAGAGATTCTTATTAAATCACCTAATGGAACTGAGACCAAAATTATTCCTAATTATAGTCTAGAAAATATTCAAATAGAGGAAATTGAATCAGTAGGAATTTATTCAGTATTTTTAGGGAAAGAAAAATACACATCTTTCATTGCAAATATTCCTTCAACTGAAGATCCTTTTAATAGGTTGGCAGAGCATCAACTTGAGAAGTTTGTAAATAATAATGCTGTAAGGATAATTTTACCGATAGAAGATCCTGTATTAGCAGTTGATCAGGTGCGTAAGGGAACTGAACTTTGGCACATTTTTATATTATGTGCATTTATTTTATTATTATTAGAAACTTGGGTTGGTAGAATAAAACAATGATGGAGTTAGGAGAAAATAATCTTATTAACAATGATAAAGCTTTCATCGTTGGAGTCCTTACAAATTCTATTTCTAAAGAAAATATTGATGACAACCTTGATGAGCTTGAACTATTAGCTGAAACGGCTGGTGTAAAAACAATAGGACGGTTTACTCAAAAGATCTCTAGAATAAGTCCAAAATATTTTATAGGAAAGGGTAAGGCTGAACAAATCATAGAAAAAGCTATAGCTTTAAAAGTAAATATCATCATTTTTGATGATGAATTATCCCCTACACAGGTTAGAAACTATCATAAGTTAAGTAAGGACATTAAGGTAATTGATAGAACAGCATTAATATTAGAAATTTTTACAAAACATGCTCGTACTAGAGAAGCAAAAACTCAAGTTGAACTTGCTAGACTCGAGTATCTTCTTCCTCGCTTAACTCGAATGTGGACACATCTAGAAAGACAGATGGGTGGAATAGGAGTACGGGCTGGTGCTGGTGAAACTCAAATTGAAGTAGATAGAAGGCTAATTAGAAATAGGATATCAAAATTAAAAATGGAGATTAATGGAATTGAAAAAGAAAGAGAGACTCAAAGCAGATTTAGGAGAAATAAATTTAGGGTATCTTTAGTTGGCTATACAAATGCTGGAAAATCTACTTTACTTAATGCACTTACAGGAGCAGATGTTTATATAAAAAATAAGCTTTTTGCAACTCTTGATACTACTATTAGGTCACTTCAAATAGGGGGAAAAAAGGAGGTGCTATTAAGTGATTCTGTAGGATTTATACGAAAACTTCCACATGGTCTTGTTGCTTCTTTTAAGAGTACCCTAAAAGAAGCTATTGATTCAGATTTATTATTAATTGTTTTAGATGCTAGTTCTAAATTTTTAAATGTTCAACTTCAAACAGTAAATGAGGTATTAAACTCTATTGGTGCTCACAAAAATGAAAGTTTAATTGTTATAAATAAAATCGATTTACTTGAAAGAAGCGAGCTAATAGCTATACAAGAGAGATTTAAAGAAGCTATTTTCATCTCAGCAAAAAATAAATTAATGATTGACAATGTTTTTGATAATATTAAGACAAAAATTGAAAGCTCTTATCAAACGGCTGTAGTTACATTCTCTGCATCATCTGGAAAAGAAATAGCCTCGGTTTTTGATCATGTAGAAGTAATAGAACAGAATTACGAACCAAATATTGTGAAACTAAAAATTCGTGGACAAAGGTCTATGATTAGAAAAATATTAAAACTATCTAGAAATGGTTAGGACTATTTTTTCATTCAGTTCCACGGACATGGGCATTCTTGGAACACGTATTTTTTACGGTGGGCACCTCTCAGACAAGTCAAGTTTCCTTTACCCTAAATTTTAGAGAAGGCCTGCTTTTCTCACCTGAAGTTCAGTTCCCAATTGATCTGATTGTAGGTTCCAAGAATACCGGTACCAGTCCGAGAAAATTTTTTACCATAAAAAATCATTTATCATGATTTGGTGAACCATTATTTTTAGTTTTTAATTCATCATATTTATTAAAATATGATTGACCTATTTCTCCTAAGAACTTGAGGAATTTATTAAATTTTTTATTTTTCGATTTATTATTTTTTTCTGATTCTGACACTCTTTTGAAACCAAAATGAAGTAATGAGTCAAATAAGTCTTGTAAATGAGCAAGTAATTCGCCAAGTCTTTTTGAAAAAGACGATTTCATTGTAGAAATTTAATCATTTCTTTGATATCAGTTGTTGGGGTTTTGCAACTATAATTTTGGCATACGTAAACAGTTGCCATTCCCGAAATTGAAACTTGTGTTTCAGTAAATGGCGCAATACGAACCACTTCTTTTGCCTGTAAGTCTGAGGGCTTCAAAATAAGAACTTTATTAGGGATGAATGACTCTTGAATATATTTTAACATAGTTTGTGTATCATTTTTATTGCGATCACCAACTATTACTATTTCAAATGATGGACCAATTCCAAAATCAATTGCGGATAGTAATTGAGTATAACCAGTCGGGGATTGAGCAATTTTTTCAGAGAATACTTTACCTATATCAAATGCCATTTCCTCATATTTTGTATTAGCAGTAATACGTCCTAATCGAAGTAAAACCATAGCTGCTACAGAGTTGCCGGATGGTATGGCACCATCATATAGATCTTTAGTTCTAACAATTTGTTTTTCCCCATCATAAGCTGTGAAATAGAACCCACTATTAACTTTATCCCAGAATAGGTCTACCATCAAATTTGTTAGTTTTATAGCTTCCACAAGATATTTTATATCAAAAGTTGCTTCATATAATTCAAGTAAACCCCATGAAAAAAAAGCATAATCCTCAAGATGAGCAGGTAAGGATGCTTCTCCGTTCCGATAACGTTTAAGCAAGCGTCCATTTTTTTCTTTGAGTTTGCTAATTACAAAATCAGCTGCCTTTTTTGCTGAGAGTGCATAAGTAGAGTCATCTAATATTTGAGCTCCTTTGGCCAAAGCGACTATCATTAGTCCATTCCAATCAGTAAGAATTTTATCATCCTTTAGAGGATGTATACGATCTTTTCTTTTTTGAAATAATTTTTTTCTTAGTTCATTTAATTTTAAAGTCAGTTTTCTTTCGTCTATACCTTTTGATTGGGCTATTTCTTCAATTGTTCTACTAATGTGTGGAATATTATTTCCTGTAAATTGGCCTGTTAATTCTTCTTTAAAATTACCATTTTCATTAAAATTATATATTTCAGTGAAAAGATTGCCATCATCATTTCCTAAAATCTCATTGATTTCTTTAGTGGTCCAAACATAAAATTTACCTTCTTCACCATCACTATCGGCATCTTCAGCTGAGTAAAACCCACCTTCAGGGGATGTCATATCTCTCAAAACATAACTAAAAATCTCTCTAGCTGTAGTTTGATAGATTTCTTTCTTGGTAACTTGGAATGTTTCAAGATATGCTATTGCATTCATAGCTTGATCATAAAGCATTTTTTCGAAGTGAGGTAATAGCCATTCTCTATCTGTTGAATAACGATGAAAACCAAAGCCTATTTGGTCATAAATGCCACCTTTTCTCATAGCTTCTAATGTTTTTTCTACCATCATTAAAGCGTCCGGATCATTAGTACGTTTGTGGTATCTTAATAAAAATGATAGGTTATGAGCCATAGGAAACTTCATTCTACTATCAAAACCACCATTTTCATTATCAAACCTCTGTAAAAATTGAGAGAAAGCACTATTAAAAATATCTTCATTTAATTCTTCAGTTCCTGAAGGTGAAAAGGAATTTTGAAGATGAGAAACAACTTCATTAGCTGATTCTAAGATTTTTTCTCGATCTTCGTCCCACATTTTTCCAAGTTTTGGTATTAGATCTAACATTCCTATTCTTTGAAATCGACTTTCTTTTGGGAAATATGTTCCAGCAAAAAAAGGACGTTTATCAGGTGTCATTGCGATGGTTAGTGGCCATCCTCCACTACCTGTCATCATTTGGCATACTGTCATATATATGTTGTCAATATCTGGTCTTTCTTCTCTGTCAACTTTCACATTAATGAAATAATTGTTCATTAATTCAGCAACAGTACTATCCTCAAAAGATTCATGTTCCATTACATGGCACCAATGACAGGTAGAATAGCCAATTGAAAGGAATATGGGTTTGTCTTCATCCTTAGCAGCTTTAAACGCTTCCTCTCCCCAAGGGTACCAGTTAACAGGATTATCTTTATGTTGAAGTAGATAGGGGCTTTTTTCACCTCCAAGTTTATTCATTTTCTTATCCTCAGTTGATTGGCATCCGATAGAGAGCATAAGAATTACAAATGCTCCATTTATTAAGGTTATTTTACTCATGATTAGGAAGAAAAATTAACTGAATATCTATCTCTAGACAAGACCTAGCTATTGTAATTACTTGGATGAGGAACTAATTTAATAGGTGGTTGCAAGGTTAAACTAAGTTATAGTCTTCAAAGAAGGTAGTTTATTTTGGAATATTTATGTTACATATAATTATTATTATCTCGTATCTACTTTTTCTTTTAAGTCTAGGTATCTATAAATCTAGAAAAGTTAAGAATCAAATTGATTTTGCGGTTGCTGGTAGATCACTAACACCTTGGGTGTTAGTGGGAACAATGCTTGCAACATGGATGGGAACTGGATCTATACTAGGTAATGCTGGAAAGACTTATGAAACTGGTATAGCATCTTTCATCCTACCTATTGGAGGTGCTCTTGGAATATTAATGTTAACAAGAATAGCTGGAAAAGTCCGAAAATTTGAAAAGATAACAGTTCCTGAAATATTTGGTGAATGTTATGGACCTTCCGCGAGAATACTTAGTCTTATAGCTCTTGTAATTTCATATATGGTGATTGTTAGTTATCAATATAATGCAGGCGGGGCTGTACTTATGACTGTACTTACAAATAGTGCTGGAACTCCACTGCTTAGCCTAGAGTCTTCAACTATAATAGCAGCTACTTTTATCATAATATATACGCTATTAGCTGGCTTACTCAGTGTAGCTTATACTGATTTTGCAAATGGAATAATTATGCTTATTTGTCTATTAATAGCTTTACCAATACTTTGGTTAAAGGCTGGGGGAATTGATGGTATGGAACAAGCATTTTTAAGTATGGGGAATCATGATCACATGAGATTCTTCGGTGTATTTTCAACGTTAGAAATATTAAATTTTTGTCTTCCAGCTTTTCTTCTTGTTCTTNGTGACGCAAATATGTATCAGAGGTTTTCAGCCAGTAGAGATGCAAAAGGAGCAACAGTTGCAACTTTTGTTCTCGTTTTTGCCGTGCTTATTGCTGAGCTTTTAATAATTGCATCTGCTTGGGTTAGCTCAAGTATGATCCCAGAAGCTGAATCAGGAAGATATGTTCTTATATATGCTTCACATACTCTTTTGCCCGCTTTTTTAGGTGCTATAATGATGACAACAATTGTTGGTATGATAATTTCAACGGCGGATTCATTTTTATTAGTTCCATCAAACTCGATTGTTCGTGATGTTTATTTACAATATGTTAATCCTAATGCTAGTGATAGACAGATTATAATTCTAAGTAGAATAGTTGTTCTTCTCCTTGGCATTATCGCATATTTTGTTTCACTAATTTTTGCCCAGTCAACGACAATTTTTGAAAAATCACTATATGCTTTTACTATTTATGGTGCTTCTATTACTCCATCTCTTTTTGCTGCCTTTTTTTGGAAAGGTGTAACAAAACAAGGTGCAATTTCTTCGATTTTATCTGGAATTATTGTTACTCTTCTTTGGAAAGAGGCAAACTTTATTCAAAGGATTATACCAACAAAATTATATGAAAATCTTGATGAAGTATTGCCTGCAATTACTATTTCACTATTTTTACTTATTACCATAAGTATTTTAACTCGAGAGAAAAAATAGATTTTGAAATTAGCCTTGGACAGGGTGATTAATTTTCAGATAGATCACCCTATTCGAATCTTATTTATTATATCTATTATTTCAATTATATCAATCTTTGCTTCAACTCAGGTAAAATTTGATTTTACTATTGAGAATCTTTATCCTATTAATGATCTTAAAGTAGATGAATATTTCAAATTTCAAGATGAGTTCGGTCATGAGGACAATCTTATCTATTTGGCTTATGATTCTGATGATCCTTTTAATTATTCCAATCTCTTAACTATTAAGCGACTTACTAATAAGCTAAATGCTATAAGTGGTATCTCTAAAGTAACTTCTTTAACGAATTTAGAATTTTTTAAACCTGGCGAAGATCTTATTCTAGAAATTCCGTACAATAATATTCCTTTTTCTAATGATTCACTGAATAACAAAAAAAAACGTATAATGAATTCTCCTCCAATTATAAACAATCTGATTTCTTCTGATGGCAGTATAGCTACGATTTTATTGGAATTAGATGATATAGTAAATAACCATGATGACAGGAAAAAAATAGTAGATAAAATTAGTAAAATTACTAATAAAACAACCTGGAAATGGTATGAAGCAGGGATTCCAATTCTTAGAACTCGTTATGTAGAGTATATGTTGAATGATTTTACTCGATTTTTTTTCCCAGTATCATTTGTTCTTTTTGGAACTCTTTTCTTTTTATTTAGGAACTTAAGTGGAGTGCTTCTTCCATTTACAGCTGTATTTATTACTGTTTTATGGGTATTAGGTTTAATGGGAATTCTTGGATTAACAATTAATATTGTTACTTATATAGTACCAACCCTTATCCTAATTATAGGTGTTGCCGATTCGATTCATATTATGTTGAAATTTCAAGAGAACTTATTAAATGGAAATTCTAAGAGAGAATCGATAAGACTTACGATAAAAAAAATAGGGTTAGCAATTTTCCTAACGAGTTTGACTACAGGTTTAGGTTTTCTTTCTTTGATAAGTACTAATATCACAATGATTCGGCAATTTGGTGCAATAGTTTGTACATCTGTATTCTTAGCTTTTTTAGTATCAATAACATTTATTCCATCAATGTTAATGGTTCTAAAAAAACCATCACGAAGAAGGCTTAAATTAGGTTCATTAAACTTCCGACATCGATTGTTAAAGTGGATTGTTCGGTTAAATAACAATCATCAAAAATCAATTATTTTATCATCATTAATTCTTATTTTCACTTTTTCATTTTTTGCTTTAAAAGTTGACCCTCACTCATCCCTTTTGGAAGACCTTTCAAAAAATAATAAGCTCTATCAAGATATGACTTTTATGGAAGAAAGAATGGGCTCGGTGATGCCATTCGAAGTAGTTGTGACTGTAAACGATAATGGAACTCCTTTTCAAAATGGGATAAAAGATCCAAAGAATCTCCATGCTATTGCTAAACTTCAAGATAAAATTTCTCATGTTCCTGAAATAGGTAAAATGATTTCAATAATAGATTACTTAAAGGAGATTAATCAAGCATTTCACGAAGGAAAAAAAGAATTTTACCATATACCTGAAACTAAAAATTTGATATCTCAATACATTTTTTTACAAGAAGAAAAATTTAAAACACTGGTTAATTTTGATTACTCAAGTGCTCGTTTAACAGGTAGAATTAGTAATGTAACATCTCTAAGAGCAAAAGAGATTGAAGATGAAATAATGCATTGGGCAAGAAAAAATCTTCCCGCTTATTTTGATATAGAGCTAACTGGTACAACTCTAATGGGATTAAAAACAAATCAATATCTTGTTGCTAATTTAGTAGTCAGTTTTTTGATTGCTTTTGTAGTCATATTTATTTTAATTCTTCTACTATTCAAAAGTATTAAGGTTGCTATTATTTCGATGATTCCTAATTTTATACCTTTATTAATAATGGCAGGAGTAATGGGATTTTTTAATATAAAATTACGTACTACTACAGCAATGACTTTTGCTATTGCTTATGGCATTGCCGTGGATGACACTATACATTTTTTAGTACGATTTAGACAAGAGTTATTTTCCAACAGTGGTCATTATAAAATAGCAAATGAAAAAACTTTGTTAACTACGGGTAAGGCAATTATATCTACATCTCTTATTCTTTCAGCTGGATTTCTAATAATGGTTACCTCTAATTTCTTACCTACTAGAGATTTTGGATTTCTTGCAGCTATTACAATGTTTGGAGCTCTAATAGCGGATCTTTTCGTATTACCAGCATTTTTNACTTATTTAAAACCAGAAATGCGACATTTGAAGAAAAGCTTTTACTAGAAAAATAAAATCCCAAGAGTCATCAATATTCCTGTTAACATTTGGAAATAAATAGTTTTTGCACATGTACTCGACAATTTTCTTTTTTCATAATCATGGAATACTTTATAGGAAAGAAACACGGCTCCAGGGATTGCTAGAAGTGATAAGAGTATCCCCTTACTAGTAATATCTGAGGAATATAGATAGATTGTAGTAANAAAACTTGTAATCATAAGAGCGATGTAGCCCCATCTAGCGTTCCGTATACCTAATGTTGCGACAAGGTGAACTTTACCACTAGCAATATCTGAAGGAGTATCAGGAAATTGATTTATCCAAAGTATAGCTGTAGTCAATAGACCAATAGGAATTCCTACAACAAAGGCCTCCCAACTATGAACTCCCGTTAGAGCAAAAACAGTTCCCATGGTTAAGACTGGACCAAATAGAAGGCCAATAGATAGCTCACCAAGACCTCGTCGTCCAGAAAGTCTGAAAGGTGGGGCGGTATAACAAAAACCTCCAAGAATTCCAGCTAATCCATACCATGTAAGATCAATTCCAACACTCCATGGTCCAAAAATCAAAAGAGCTCCACAGAAAGAAGATAGGATAAGAAAAGAAAATGCTAATTTAAAAAGTCCCTTTTCGCTTATTATACCAAGTTCTAAGGATCTAGAACCACCTGAATATTGTAAGAAATAATCATTGTTTATTTTGTCGGTACCAGACTTCCAATCAAAATAATCATTAAAAGTATTAGCAGCTAGATGCAAAAAAGAGGCACCTAAAAATATTATGCCAAAAAGTTCCCATTTAAAGGTTCCAATAACTAATTGATTATTTTGAGCCCAAGCTGAAGCAAGGATAACTGGAATCCATGTAGCTGAAAGGAATGGAAGTCTTGTAATTACCAAAAATGATAATAATTTAAGCCACCAAGGATCCTTAGGCATTGTTTCTGCTGGATCAGCGTCTTTTAATACTCGTGTTTGTCCACAAAAACCAATCTGTTTTTTTTTACCTCGTGAAGTACTAAAGGTTGGTGTAATTCTTATATATGCTGGAATTTGATTTCCATCTTTATGTACAAAAGTAGTGTTGGTTTGGAATTCACCATTCTTGCTTGCGGTATTTAACCATTTATTTATATGTCCTAGGACTACATTCCCAGGAGAGAATATTGAAACTCGTTTCTTATTAATTACTTCTTCTGCAGTATATCCAAAAATCTCTTCAGCGCCTTTACCAAATGTTTCAATTCTTCCTTCCATATCACAGGTTATTATTGATAAAGAGTCTTTTTCATTTTTGTCCAAGTTTTTTACACGATTTTCATCTTGATTAGGCATAATTATATTCCTTACTTATCATATAAAATTTAGAATCTATATATTATTACTATCGATTTAGATATTTCAAAAGCATTTGAAATCCCTGAAGATAACCTTTTTTCCCTAAGCCTGTCAACTGACCAATACAGACATCTTTAATAACAGATTTTTTTCTGAAATCTTCGCGAGCATAAATATTACTAAGATGAACTTCAACGGTTGGAATTTCAACTGAATCAATAGCATCTCTTAATGCATAAGAGTAATGAGTAAGAGCTCCTGGATTAATTATTATACCATCAGTATTATTACCTATTACACTGTGGATTTTATCAATTAAATGACCTTCATGGTTAGTTTGAAACCAAGATAATGTACAATTATCTGTTTCAGGTTGTTTGTTAAGCCAGTTTTCTAGATCATTTAATGATTCATATCCATAAACTTCTGGATCTCGTATACCAAGTAGATTTAGGTTTGGTCCATTTAAAACTAAAATTTTCATTTTAACTCAGTCAGAGATTCATAAATAATTTGTTCTGTTATATCCGTTGATAGAAAAGCATTTCCTAATTGATTAAGTAACACGAAATGTAACCTTCCATTATCCCATTTTTTATCAACTTTTAAAAATTTCATCAATCTATTTTTATCTACTTTTGGAAGAGTGGGTAAAAACAGCTTTTTAATTGTAGAAGATAGCAGTAAACGTTCATCTTCATGTAAGAAACCCATCCTTTCTGAAATTAAAGCAGCACATTGCATACCATAGGAAATAGCCTCTCCATGTCGAATTTCACCATATCCTAATTGAGCCTCGAGGGCATGCCCAATAGTGTGGCCAAAATTTAAGAGACGACGAATTCCACCTTCATATTCATCCTCAGCAACAATATTTCCTTTTATTACACAACATTCAGCAATAGCATCGTCATAAGGAAAAGTACTAAGATTATCTAACCATAAAGAAACCTTGTTAAAGAAATCTATATCTCTAATAGCACCATATTTTATAACTTCAGCTAATCCTGAACGAACTTCTTTTTTTGGCAATGATTTAAGGAAATTTGAATCAATAAGAACGGCTTTTGGTTGGTAGACAGATCCAACAAGATTTTTTCCAGCTGGTGTATTGATTCCTGTTTTTCCACCAATAGCTGAATCTACCATAGCAAGAAGAGTTGTTGGTATTTGATAATAATTTATTCCTCTAAGAAAACTTGCTGCTACAAATCCTGAAACATCTCCTACAACACCTCCACCAAGTGCAATTAAAGAAGTTTTACGATCACATTTAAATTCAATCATTTTTTTAATAATTTTTTCAAATTCAAAAAGATTTTTTGCTTCTTCTCCATCAGGGATTATTATACTTTTACAATTGAAGCCGACCTTATTTAAATCAGAGGTTAACTTATTACCATATAGATTCATTAATTTTTGTTGAGAAACAATTATCCATTGCTGACCAAAATCATCTTTGTTTAAAATTTTGGATACTTTCCCAACAAGTCCATGTTCTACATGAATGGGATAAGATCGTTTTCCTAATTTGACATTAATTTGATGCATTAAAGAATTTTATCTGTTATAATATTACAAACTTGTTCAGGCGTAAGTCCATCTGTTAAAATTGTATGATTAGCAATACTCTTGTAATTGGTTTTCCGTGTATCCCAAATATGTCTTAAAGTTTCTTTAGCATCTTTAGATTTATTTAATAGTGGTCTAGTACTAAAATCAGATATCCTACGGAAAAGTTCATCCAAAGAGGCGATTAGAAGTATAACGATACCATTTGAACGCAAGAAAGTTCTATTTTCTTTTCTCAACACTATTCCACCTCCACATGCAACAATGGAATT
Organism: Fidelibacterota bacterium; assembly: GCA_002715465.1. Next base: position 78,770 of record PAYY01000021.1, read on the forward strand.
TTTCGTCGATTTCAATGCTTGGGTTTCTAAATTTCTGAAATGAGTTTCACCCTCATTCGAAAAAATTTCTGTTATTGTTTCCCCTTTTTTCATTTCTATTTCAAAATCAATATCAGCAAAATAAACACCCAAATTCTTTGCGAGCAATTTCCCAACTGTTGATTTTCCACAACCCATCATTCCTATTAAATAAATATTTTTTGAGTGCAATTCCATAACTGCAGAATGTTAATATTTTCCAGATACTTCTAAATGTGAAACCAATTGTTCTATTGAATCTCCTCCAAATTTTTCTAGCATTGTATCTGCAATTGCAAAACAAAGCATGCTTTCAGCTACAACTGATGCAGCAGGAACGGCACAGGAATCTGTTCGTTCTTTATGGGCGTCTTTTTCTTTTTTGGAATGGATATCCACTGATTTTAAAGGTTTAATTAAAGTTGGAATAGGTTTCATTGCTAAACTGAGGACTATTGGCTGACCATTGCTCATTCCACCTTCAATTCCGCCAGCATTATTGGAGTGTCTAATATAACTATTCCCATTCCATCCGATTTCATCATGCACTTCACTTCCAAATTTTGCTGAACCAACAAAACCTCCACCAATTTCGATTCCTTTGAAGGCATTTATACTTAGCATTAGTGCTGATATGCGGGCATGTAATTTTCTGTCCCATTGCGTATATGATCCTAGCCCATAAGGAAGACCTGTGGCAATTACTTCGAAAACTCCGCCCACAGAATCTCCTGATTCCTTAGCTTGAGAGATCACTTTTATCATATCTTTTTCTACATCAGAGTTAAGACAACGAACAGGTGATTCGTCAGCTACTTTGTTTATTTCTTTAGTCTTCAGTTTTGAGGGGAGAGGTGTTTCATCTTCTACATCATGAATCTTAGTGACTCTACTGCAAATATTAATTCCAGTTTCTTCAAGAAGTTTCCTGCATACTGATCCTAATGCAACCCTCATGGTGGTCTCTCTTGCTGAAGATCTCTCAAGAACATTCCTTATATCATCGAAACCATATTTTTGGACACCAACAAGATCAGCATGTCCAGGGCGAGGGAGAGTAACTTTTTTTATTTTGTCTTCTATGGGCTCCACGGACATTTTCTTTGTCCAGTTTTCCCAATCACGATTATGCACAAGTAATCCAATGGGTGAACCGAGTGTCTTTCCATGCCGAACTCCACTCCAGATCTCGGCATGATCTTTTTCAATCTTCATTCTACCGCCTCTACCATAACCCATTTGTCTCCTTGCAAGTTGAATTCTGATATAATCCTCATCAATTTCAAGACCAGCGGGTAAGCCGTCAATAATTCCTAAGAGACCTCGGCCATGAGATTCACCAGACGTAAGAAACTTTATACGTGCTAACATAGTTCTAACTCCAATTCTTTTCTGATTTTAACTGGATCAATTTTTTCTGAAATTTTTTCTTGGAACCATATATCAGCAGATGCTAGACCTTGTGCAATAAACATATCTAAACCTCCTAAAGTTTTTGCTCCATACTTTTTCCCTTCTTTAAGCCATTGGGTTTCAGTTGGGTTATAGATCGTGTCTACTAAAATTGAAGCCTTCTCAATCATTTTTTTACTTGAGGGGACACTTTCAGTATTTGGCCACATTCCAATTGGGGTGCAATTAATTATAGCCTCATATGATATAAAAGGATTGTTGGTATTATTTGGAAATTTCTCTTTAATCCACATCATAAGGTTTTTTTCTCGATCTTTAGATCTATTCCTCACATTAATAGATGCGACACGAGCCATAATTAATGCATAAGCAACTGATCTCGCAACGCCACCAGCCCCAATAATCAAACAGGATTTTCCTTCTAATTCAATACTATTAATTTTCATTGCTCTCAAAAATCCTATCCAATCAGAATTATATCCGATATTATCAAAAATGCAATTCACAGCTCCAATTGAATATGCTGAAGTATCCAAATCATCCAAATAATTTATAATTTTTTCTTTATGAGGAAGAGTAACATTTAGTCCATCAAAAGTATTTTTGGACATAAATGAATCTAAAGAATTGCTAGAGACGTGGAATTTCTGATATTTAGCATCTATTCCAAGTTGACGAAAAATTTCACCATGTAAGATAGGACTTAAGCTATGTTCGATGGGATCACCAATTACCGCAAATTGTCTCATTTTACAATTCTTTGAAGTACTGAATGAAACTCTGGAAAGGATATGTCAGCGCAGTTGGGATTATCTAAAGTTGTTTTTCCTTTGGAAATAAGTCCAGCAATTGAAAAAGCCATTGCAATGCGATGGTCATGGAATGTTTTTATTAAGGATCCATTAAGGGTTGAAGATCCTTTAATAATGAAACCATCATCTAATTGCTCAACTTGGGCCCCCATGTTGTTAAGGTTGAAACAAATGGCTTCAATTCGATCGCATTCCTTAAATCGAAGTTCTTTTGCTCCATGAACCTCAGTTATACCATTAATCTGTGTTGCAATTACAGCAAGAATAGGAATTTCATCAATCATTCCTGGAATCTCTGTTACTTCAATTTTAACAGGTTTTAGAGGTGCATATTGAATATGAATATCGCTAATTAATTCACCGGCATTTTTTCCTCGGTTAATAAAATGAATATTGGCACCCATTCTTTTTAGAATTTTGAAGAATACGATTCTTGTTGGGTTTACTAAAATATTTTTTAGTATTAAATATGAGCCTGGAATAATCGATGCAGCTGCCGCAAAAAATGCAGCAGTTGAAGGATCTCCTGGAACCATTATTTTCAATGAATTGAAATCAATAGAATTAGAAATAGTTATTTTTTCCCCATCATAAAAAATATTAGCTCCCAATGATTTTAGCATCAATTCTGTATGATTTCTAGTTTTTACCTTCTCTATAATTGAAGTTTTAGAACTTGCTCCAAGTCCTGCAAGAAGTATAGATGACTTCACTTGAGCGCTGGGAACAGGCAATTCATACTCTATTCCTTTTAAAGAGCTTTGTTTAATATTGATAGGCATTTTCCCAGTTTTTGAGGAAGTTTTCAATCCCATTTTTGATAAAGGAGATAATATTCTCTGCATAGGGCGAGAGGACAACGAATTGTCTCCAATGAAAGTGGCATTTATTCCCTGTCCAGCCAAAAGTCCAATTAGCATTCTAGCTGTGGTTCCAGAATTTCCACAATCAAGGAATGATTCAGGGTCTTTGAATGAGCCACCTTTAACGATTACCGAATTATTTTTATCTTTTATATCTATGCCGCAAGATTTAAGACAATTTCTAGTAGAGAGAACATCAGCGCCAGTAGAAAGGTTAGAGATTATAGATTCTTTTTTACCAAGAGTTGCTAGCATTAGAGCTCGATGGGAAATAGATTTATCTCCAGGAAGGGACAATTCACCTTTAACGGCCATGTTCATTATTTCTTAGTTCATCAGCAATTAAAAAGGCTAATTCTATTGCTTGGTTTGCATTCAGGCGTGGATCACAGTGAGTACGATATCGATTTGTTAGATCGTTTTCGGAGATTTTTTCAAGTCCTCCTGTACATTCAGTAACATCTTGACCTGT
>PAYY01000022.1 GCA_002715465.1 Fidelibacterota bacterium
TCTATCGGAAAGATTGGTAGCAGTTATACTATAGATGTTCGAATGTTTGCCGTTGAGGATGGTGCTATTGTCCGTTCGGTTAATCGAACCTACAGCGGTCCCATTGATGGCCTTATTACAGAGATAGAGATGATTTCCTGGCGGCTTATTGATATAGCACCTCCTCCAGGTCGTTTCCCTGGGATGGCTCAGGAGGAAGCTTCTGAGCCTGTAGCTCAGGCACCAGCTACTACTGGAGCACCTAAAGCACGAAGTAAAGGTCTTATTTGGCTTCTTTTACTGGCGGCTGTTGGTGGTGGCGGATATTATGCATATGATTCGGGTCTCCTTGAAGGGGGCACCGATGAATTGCCTGAGCCTCCAAGTTTACCAGGTAACTAATTAGTAAAAAATCATGATTCTCAACAAAAAATTATTGTTTATTAGTCTCCTTCTAGCACCTTTTTTTCTTAAGGGTCAGGCGTATTCTCAGCTCGGCACTGATATTGATGGAGCAGTAGCTTCGGATGAGTTTGGTTACTCAGTTTCTCTTGATTCTGATGGGGATGTAGTGGCTATTGGAAGTTATAAACACGATGGTAATAAGGGCACGGTCCGCATTTATGGATACAGTAGTGGAAGTTGGAGTCAGCTCGGAAGTGATATTGATGGGTCTGCAACGAATGATTATTCTGCTATCAGTATTTCTCTTGATTCTGATGGGGATGTAGTGGCTATTGCAAGTAATAGACACGATAGTAATAAGGGTACGGTCCGCATTTATGGATACAGTAGTGGAAGNTGGAGTCAGNTNGGNAGTGATATTGATGGCGAAGCTTCGGGTGATTATNCNGGTNNNTCNGTTTCTCTTGATTCCGATGGCGATGTAGTGGCTATTGGAAGNNNTNANCACGATNGTAATAAGGGTACGGTCNGCATTTATGGATACAGTAGTGGAAGCTGGAGTCAGTTGGGCAGTGATATTGATGGCGAAGCTTCGGGTGATTATTCTGGTTACTCTGTTTCTCTTGATTCCGATGGTGACCGACTGGCTATAGGTGCTTATCTTAATGATGGTGGTGCGACGGATGCGGGTCATGTCCGTATTTATGCATACAGCAGTAGTAGCTGGAGTCAGCTAGGTAGTGATATTAATGGAGAGTCAAGCTATGATTTTTCCGGTTGGTCTGTTTCCCTAGACTCCGATGGTGACCGACTGGCCGTAGGTGCTTTTGCTAATGATGGTGGTGGGGCGGATGCGGGTCATGTCCGCATTTATGGATACAGTAGTGGAAGCTGGAGTCAGTTGGGTAGTGATATAGATGGGGAAGGTTCAGGTGATAATTCTGGTTACTCTGTTTCTCTTGATTCCGATGGTGACCGAGTAGCAATCGGGGCTATTGGGGATGATGATGGGGGGTCTAATGCTGGCCATGTTCGCGTTTATGAATATGATAGTACTGCACCGTCAGCTCCTTCTGGATTAGCTGTATCNTCCTACTATCAGGGTGCATCCCTTTCATGGACAGCGAATTCAGAAAGTGATCTAGCGAAGTACTATGTTTATACAAGTACCGATAATAGTACCTACACAAAATATTCTACTGAACCAACAACAAACTCCATAAGTATTTCCGATCTTACGGGTGGCACAAAATATTATTATAAAATTTCAGCGGTAGATAATGCAAGCAATGAAAGCACGAAATCTTCAGCTGTCAGCATTACGGCCTCTCGGACCTGGTGGGTGGATTCAAAAGATGGTGATGATGACAATGATGGTAAAGCTTCTGCCTCTTCATTTAAAACTATCCAAAAAGCCATAGAATCTAATAATAGCAATCTTACCTCTGGTGACACCATTAAGGTAAAGCCAAGTTTGGCCAGTGATGGAACACTTAGTTATTATGATTTTGGCGGAGATGNTATTANTTCTAGTAAAACGTTTGTTTTGATTAGCAGAGGTGGTCCTGACAGTACTATCCTTGATGCTGAAGGAAAAAACCGCCATTTATATTTTAACGGTTCACAGGATACTACGCATCAGATTGTCGGCTTTACTTTCAGGAATGGTAAAGAAGAATACAATGGTGGCTCTATATACCTAGGCTCTGGTGTTGGTCCCGTTTTCAGGGATTGTGTTTTTAAGGACAATTTGGCGGAAAATACAGATGGCTATAGTGAAGGTGGCGCCATATATACTCAGTATCCTAATAGCAATGCACTTATGACTAAGACAGTCAGATTTTATCGATGCAAGTTCATTGGCAATCAGAGTAAAGCTAAACAAGAGGCAAAAGGAGGGGCAATTTTCATTCAAAATGAAGTTGAATTTACGAACTGCCTTTTTGATAATAATGGCGCCATAGGAGGTATAAACATTGGTGCAAATGATTGTTGTGGTAATGCCTACGGTGGTGCTATCTGGGCTCAAATTCAGTACTATAACAATTCGGATAATTCTTATATAGGTGGAAAAGCGACTTTTAAAAACTGCACGTTTGTAGATAATTATGTAGAGACTAAGGAAGAGAATAGATCAGCGGATGGTGCAGCTATCCATGCTGGTTGGGGTAATGATAGAAAAATATATATGCTTAACACGATTATTTGGGGTAGTCGTTCTATCCAGAATGGTAGTGATTGGGCCGGTGTTCCTGCAAATCAATTGCATGTAGATGTGGATGATGGTACTAATCATAAGTTTATTGTGAATTATAGCAATATAGAGAACTCTACCGGGAGAAATTTTGATGACACGCATATTTATGATATTACTCCGGGATTTAAGGATTCTGATAACAGTGATTTTTCTCTTGATGATGCTTCACCTTTAATTGGTACTGGGTTAGCAACCTGGACCGAAGAAGGAATTGTGGCACCTACTAAGGATATGAATAAAATTACCCGTGGCACGGTTCCTGATATTGGTGCTTATGAAAATGCCCTTTCTTCTTCAACCGCTCCCTTACCTGTTACTCAAATAAAAGGGGTACCTGTTACGGAAGGAGCTAAGCTTACCTGGTCTCCAAATAAAGTCTCTCTCATTTCTTCGGATAATGCAACAGACATTAAGCGTTACGAAGTTTTTCAAGATAAAAATGGAGATTTTTCTGTTGTTGACAGCACTACGGATACGATTGCTGTCATTAAAGGCCTTACCAATGGGTCTAGTTATAATTTCAAAGTGCGAGCTATTAATACAAGTGATGCGGCAAGTATTTTTTCAGACACCATCAAAGTAACCCCTGAGTTTTTGGGTCCTAAATGGTATGTTTCTACCTCAGGCATATCTACCAATACAGGCAGTTCAACAGCTCCCCTAAATAGTATAAGCACCGCCATGGAAAAAGCGGTTGCCGGTGATACTATCGTAGTCTTAAAAGGGACTCATTCTGGGAGTAGTAATAGGGGTATAGATTTTGATGGTTTGAAGCCACTAGTGATAATGGGTGACCCCGATTATCCTGCTGACAGCACCATTTTAGATGCTGGAGGAAGAGATTTGCATTTTGTATTCAACAATAGTGAAGATTCTACATACCAGATAGTTGGTTTGACACTTTACAATGGCAAAGCTGAGAGGGGAGGATCTGTGTATATTTCGAGTAGATCAAACCCTGTTTTCAAGAAAGTTATTTTTAGAAGCAATGTGCATAATGATTATGAACGATGGCATGGAGGTGGGGCTGTTAATATGCAGTGGGCTTCAGCTTCCTTCTATGACTGTATTTTTGATGGTAACATCCTAGACCGAACCAATTCAGATAATAATAATAGTGCTAGAGGTGGCGCTATTTTTTCCCAAGATCACTATCAGGGTGAGCCGATTACAAGAATAGTTAGATGTATTTTTAAGAACAATATAGCAAAAAGCAATAGAGGGGCTTATGGTGGTGCCATCTCTATAAATTATGCCCCTTTTCATATAGTAAATAGTCTTTTCTACAATAATACTGCACATAGTAATTATAACAATGCAACTCAATCATATGGTAGTCATGGAGCTGCAATATATAGTTATGGACTTAGAAGCTATGACAATTCTATTTCGGATGGAGTTAGTGGTGAAGGTAGAATTATAAACTCCACTATAGTAGACAACCATATCAAAAGTGACAATGCTAATTCAGGGGGACATTATGGTGCAGGTGTATATGTACAGGGTAGTGACTCTGCTGAAAAATTGTATGCCTTTAACAATATTGTCTGGGGAAGTACTTCATCACAACAAAGCATCGATGAACCGAATCTAGATGCTTATATAGATAATCTTACGCTTATTAATGACTACAATAATATTAAGGGAAAATCAAATGATGCCTCTAGAGGCGACCATTCACCCGTTATAGACCCAGGTTTCGTTAATGCCAGTGCAGGTGATTACTCACTTTCAGAAGCCTCTCATCTTATTGGTGCGGGTACTGCTACGTTTGATGGAGTTTCTGCTCCTACTAATGATATTTTAGGGAATGTTCGACCAAATCCAAGTGGCACAAATATTGATATAGGTGCTTATGAGAGTGCCCTTGGTGCTAGCCCATATCCTTCTCCTGTGAAAAATGTGGTTGCTGAGTCATTTGGTGGGGGTGTTAATCTTACTTGGAACCCTAATACTGAGAAAGATATATCCTATTATTTAGTAGCAGCTAGCACAGTTTCAGGCTTTTCACCTACAGAAGCGGATACAGTAGGTAGAACGTCGGATAGTACTTATTCGGTTACCGGTCTTATAAATAACACTCAATATTATTTTCGAGTAAAAGCTGTTAATAATTCCAATCAATCAGGACTATATAGTGCGGAAATCATGGCCAAACCATTTTTTGCTGGTCCAATTTGGTATGTTGCCACGGATGGTAGTGATTTAAATGAAGGTAGTGAGAATAGTCCAATGGCATCTTTGACTTATGCCATAGGTGCTGCACAGGAAGGCCATACCATAAAACTGAAAGCAGGAACTTATAAGGGAAGTGATTTCAAGGTTACTTTGGGTCAGAAAAACATAAATATTGAAGGAGAGTCTCCTGAATTTACCATAATTGATGGGGAGAATAATGAATCTATTTTCCGTATTGATCAGGGAACGTTTAAAATTTCTAATATGACGCTTAAAAATGGTAGGAACGAATGGAATGGTGGAGCTGTAGAGGCGTATAATGCTAATGTTGAATTTAACAATGTTATTTTTCAAGAAAATAATGCAAGGCAGGGAGGTGCTGTATNTGGGAATTGTTATGAAGANCAAACGGATTGCTCCTACAAGTTTAATGACTGTCAGTTCTTTGGCAACGTTGCNGAGTACAAAACAAACNATGANGGNAATAANTGGGGNGGNNNNGGNGGNGCTGTATTTGGGTATGCTTATATCCCAGGTACTNCCTATGAATTTAATCGTTGCATTTTTATAGACAACAAAGCTGAAGCAAAAAAATCATCTAGTGGAAGCGGAGGGGCTATACGTGTTTCCGGAGGAGTAAATATTATTAACTCTCTTTTTTTTAACAATGCAGCCGTGAACTATGATGCATTTTGTGAGGAATTTACAAATGAAGATGGTTCTACTTATACCAACTGCTCTAATCTTTATGGTGGCGCAGCTTTCTTATGGTCTGCTTGGTGGAATAATGATATAGAAGAGTGGGTAGGTAATGAATCTTCAGTTATTAATTCTACCTTTGTCGGGAACGGATTCTTTCTTGATGGTGATGAAGGTAATGTTCATTACTCAACTGCAATAGGTATGGATGGTTCTTTTGTTCAGGGTTCAAAGACAAATACTAAGATAGTTTTATTTAACAATATTTTTTATGGGAATGAGTCAGAAGACCTAATTAATGGGTCTAGAGAAAATAATTTAGATATCCATGCTTATAGTGGTGTAGGTGATGGAGCCCAAGATGTTTCGGATCTTTATTTTATAGCTCACAATCTTATTGAGAATTTAGATGATTATCAAAACACTTGGATGAATATCATGATGAGTGATGATAGTAATTTTGATGCATATCCAGGTTTTAAGAGTCTAGAAGATAATCTAGATTTTTCTCTAAATAGTTTCAGTAATGCCATTGAAAAGGGAGCTCTTGAATTTGAAGGTTTTTCTGCTCCATTAGTTGATATTACAGGGAAGGCTCGGCCGATTCCTCCTGATAGTCCTCCAGATGTTGGTGCATATGAAGAAGGGTTAGGCTTTAATGTGGTGTTTAGTCCGGATAGCGGTGTGGTCGATTCTGGTGAAGAAGTAGAATTAAATTTAACTGTTAAAGATTGGAATGGTGTTCCTATTCAGGATGGGACATCAATAACTTGGGAAGTAACCCCGGATGATATAGGTGTAACAGTGAAATCGGGAGATTCAGCCATAAACAACGGAGAAGCAAAAGTAACTGTGAAGGTTGGTTCTCAGGTCACAGCTGGAACACAATTTAGAGTGGTTGTATTGTTGNATGGAGANATTCCTATAGAGTCAAAAAGCTTTTTTGTTGAGGAGAAAATTGAAGCTCCACCTCCAGCCCCTGAAAATATTNCNNTNAGTCCTAAGGGTTGGANTNCTGAAAANTCATTTACTATTGANTGGGATAATCCTGATTGGGTTTATGCNTTAAATGGTGCNTGGTTGAAGGTNGATAANGACTCCGANGCTCANTTTTTNCCTGNTGAAAANNGNATAGANGGNATAGATGGATTTTCTTTNTCAGAAAATGGAGAATATANAATTAAGGTTTGGTTACAAGATGANTTTCANCANTCNGATGAGGAAAATTCTAGTGAAGTGATCGCAAAATGGGACAACGAAGCACCTTATGATTTTAATTTAATATCTCCTTCAGGCTGGTATAGTNCNGGAGANACCACTCTTTTTGAGTGGGAAACTANTGGNGATGAAACATCAGGATTGGTGNCNTATGAATTACATNTTGGCAACCAGANTTATGGNTTTAATCCAAATANTNNTAATAATAAAANNATNANAGCNNCCATANCAGGNNATATNCCTGANCAAAATATTAAGTGGTATGTTGAAGCTATTGANTCAGCNGGNAATATTAAAACANCTCCNGAATNGNNCNTNAAAGTTGANAAAACNNCACCNNCTNTTACTCATAATACTGTTNCCACNGCTACTNTNGCNCAGACTATTGAAATNNGTGCAANTGCTCAAGATANTCGCTCTGGNATAAATAGTCTTGAANCTTTGGTATAGGGTTGGAGGCGATATTGTATGGCAAGGNCCCTATGATATTAGATCAGNNAATTATTCTATTNCCAGTACTGAANTTACNACAGAGGGACTTTCCTATTATATTGAAGCATCTGATCGTGCTGGNAACATNNCCAAATCTCCTGNANANGGAGCTTATGATGTTATTGTTACTATTCCAGGTNCNGGTCAGCTAAGTGATGCTCGTTGGNCTTCTGGNGTNCCNTCNGGNAAAGAAGTTAGNAACTATCAGCTTATNAGNTTTCCTATAATACCNGATAATGCCAATGCTCANGCNATTCTTGAAGATGATCTTGGNNCNTACGANAATACCATNTGGCGNTTTTATGGNTANANNGGTGGNGGAAACTATAGTGANTATCCTAGNNTCANTATNNANCCNGGNCTTTCTTATTTTCTTATTACTNCTCAGGANGNNNTTGTNATAGATACGGAAGCTGGNANGACNGCAAGTATTTCTAAACCTTTNGAGGTNNCTCTTAATNCNGGAGATTGGACNNTANTAGGGAATCCATTNGATTTNCCNATTTCCTTAGATAGGATNANNACAGATGATGGTATAAGGTTGAGTGAAGATTCAAATGTNTATACCTACNATGGNGATTGGANATCNGCNTCTTCTNTNNANCCTTGGGNAGGNATNGCATTTAAATCNTNNTCATCNACTCGACTATTCATTGANCCNCCTAACTCNTCAATTAGNCTTGCTCGNGAAGGTAGNAATGNNCTTACNGAAGGNGAGTGGATTGTNGATATNACGGNNAATAATGGNTTNGGAACNGACAATCTNAATCNNGTAGGNNTAAAACATNNNGCANAGGACGGTTATGANCCCTTAGATNGTTATGAACCCCCCATGCTNCCNGGNGGAGTNTCCTTNAGNATNCCNCATGATGATTGGGAAGAGAATAATGATATTTANNCAAANGATATNAGNTCATTTACTGAAGAAGGNCAGGTTTGGGATATNGAAGTGGTGTCTGGTGATCCNGACTTNAATACTTGGATTACNTTTGANGGTCTAGAATCNATNCCTGAGGANTTTGAAATTTTTCTNATTGANAAANCAACTAAGACTGCNCAAAANCTTAAGTGGAANCCTGAATATCTNTTCGATGTTGTTTCTCCNAATTCTGTTCGNAANTTACGTTTTGCAGCNGGNAAACGTGANTATGTTGAATCNAATAGTGCTGGNATTGANCTTTTNCCAGATGAGTATAGTTTGTCACAAAATTTNCCAAATCCNTTTAATGCTCAAACTTCTTTAATTATNGCATTAAGAGATGATGCNNTNATTGACTTAGAAATTTATAATCTTTTAGGTGANCGTGTTGCTGTAATGGCAAAGANTGAATCNAGNCCTTCTGGTTATTANACNTTTATTTGGAATGGNAGAGATNGATATGGAAATCCTGTTGCCAGTGGGGTCTATTTAGCCTANGGAAGGATAAANGGNNCNAATGGGAAAACNATCAAANCNCAGAGNAGAAANCTTCTCCTNGTAAAATAANNTTANTTTCATTTNNTTNCTATTNNTAANAAGCATTGTGACGTNTNAANNAAAANAATGAATGTTCTTGAAAAAGAACTCAGATATANCTATTGTTATGNTNATCACATCCTAAATTAGGNGNCATTTGTTAATTAGTGNCTATCAAGNAATAATGAGGTAAGGTATGANNTTTTTCAAAAANTCACTCTGTATATTTTTGNCTTGGNCCGTTTTCCTTTTATCATTNCCTGTATCTGTGAAAGGNCAAGATAGACTTGCTGTGGCTGTAATGGATTTAGAAGGTAGAGGGGTNTCNGCAATGGAAGCNCAAACNCTTACNGATCGACTAAGGTCTGAAATGGTGAATGTAGGAGTGTTTCAAGTTGTAGAACGTGGCCAAATGGAAATGTTACTTGAAGAACAGGGTTTTCAGCAAACAGGTTGTACCTCAGCTGAATGTGCTGTAGAGATGGGAAAGCTTCTTGGTGTGCAAGCTATGGCGACAGGAAGTATTGGTAAACTTGGAACAATGTGGACTTTGGATGTGAGGATGTTTGATGTTGGAACTGGAGAAATCAGTAAAGTTTCAAGTAGAAACTTTCAGGGTGGAGTAGAAGGATTACTTGGGTTATTGAAGCTAGCTACTAGGGATCTTGCGGGTCTTCCTGTAGAAGAAGAACAGCCAGTTGCTTCACAACCTGCTGCTGAGCCTGCTGTGGTTGATCAGGTCAAACCAACGAAGAAAAAGGGTGGTGGCTTGAAATGGCTACTTCTTCTTGCCGCTGTAGGTGGTGGTGGCTACTATGCTTATTCTGAAGGATTATTAAATGGAGGTGGTGAAGATCTACCTATGCCACCTGATCCACCAACAGCACCTGGTTCGAATTAATAGGAGATAATTATGATTAAAGTTATTAAAACGAAGATTAAATCAATTATCCTAACTTCTTTTTTATCTCCTTTAGTACTTATCGGTGGGTCATATGATTTTCAACTTGGCGACATGGTTTTTGTTGAAGTTGATGAATTGAATGGTGCTCAGGAATGGAGCATGGAGTTTTTTGTTTTCTATCATGGAGAAAGTTGGAAGGAAGACCAGGTTTATTTTGAGCGATTCCCTGATTCTGATGCTGATGAACCTGATGTTTATCTTTATTCATATTATGATGAAGACTCTAATGCTCCAGATATGGTTCTTGAATTTCATGCGGAACCATATACAACTGTTGATGAGCCTCTAAAATTACGTATTGCACCTGCAAATGTAATAGTTGGAGGTTTTAACTGGGTCTATGTTGAATATAATGGGAATGAGTTAGCCCTTTATTTTAATGGTACGGCAATGCTTGATGCCAGAAAGAACGCCAATGGAAGTTTACATGGGTCCAGTGAGCCATTTGTTTTTGGCACCAAGAATGAGGATTCCGGAGGAGAGGAATCAGCATATACCATGGATGAAGTACATTTCATGCTTCGTACTAAGGGCGGAACAATAAACCCTCCTAACCAGCGTTTTGAACCTTTTGAAGAGACCGTTATGCTATGGCATTTTGACGAGGAAGAATTTGGTGGAAATATTGTAATTGATGCTTCTGGAAATGAAAATGATGGAGAGATTGATGGCGAAGGCGTTTGGGAAGATTTAGATGCTTTTGCTGGAGGTGGAGGAGATCCAGGTCCAGGTCCGGGAGGAGGAGGACGTGTTGAGGGATCGGTATACTTTGAAGGAGATTTAGGATTTGTTCAATTATATATTGGATTATGGTTTGCTGGAAATAATGATGGGAATCCAGATTTAACATTGCAAAGAGGAGAAAACACTCCCTTTCCTCCGTCAGGAAAACGCTTTTCTTTTCAGGATCCTAAAATTACGGCCAATTCAGGTCCCTATATGGTTGAGGCTTTTATTGATTTAAATAACAACTTCTTTCCCGATTCTGATGAGCCCTGGGTGTTTGAAGATGATGTTTTTACAAATAACAATTCTGAAGCTTTCGTTGATTTAGTTTTGGGAAGTGGTTTTAGTCCTCCAGATATTGTTAATATCGATCCTCCTTCTGCATCTTTTGAAGGAGAAGATGCTGAAATCAATGTTGGTCTTGCTTCTGAAGCTGGGATTCAATTAGCGATATTTGAATATTTTATCGGTGGAAGCTCCTCTATGAAGATTATAGATTTAAATGGGGATCCAAAGGGTGGGGATTGGTCTGGAACTATTCCAGGGTCTGATATTACAAGTAAAGGTTTAATCGGACGTATTTTTGTGGAAGACGAATCGGGCCAGGGTGTTCTTTCCGAACCTATATCAATAGAAGTGTCATTCCAGGAGATGTCTATTGGCTCTACAAGTGGAGAGACTTATAGGATGATATCAGTACCTGGGAAACTTGATGATAATAGATCCGTTATAGATGGGTTAGTTACAGAGCTTTTAGATGATAATAGAGAGGATAATGAAACAGAATTCAGGACTTTTCGCTGGAATGGTAATGATTATACTGAAACTGGTGTTGCCAGTTTGAGTCCTGGTGAAGCTTATTGGATTATAACTCTTGATTCTTGGCAACTAGCGGGAGGATCAGGAAGATCTATTAATCTTGATGGAGGTTATTCTATTTCACTTAAAGAGGGATGGAATCAAGTTGGTTCTCCTTTTAATTTCACACCTAATGTTTATGATGCTCCTGAGGGTGCAATGGAACCTTCATTCTATCGATATACTGGCAGCGGATATACTAGTTCCAACACTATGAGTCCTGGAGAAGGATACTGGATTTATGCTTATTCTTCTACTTCATTAAAAGTTGGTTATGATGTTGGTTTAACGTTGGCCCGTGAGTCAATCCCAGAACAGTTTGATTGGCAGGGGAATATTATTGCAAAAGTCAATGGATTAAATGATAGCAAAAATATTTTTGGAACAATGCCTGATGCTTCTGAAGAATGGGATTCTAATGATCGACATGAACCTCCTGTTATAGGTAACTATGTTTCTGTTTCTTTTGATAATTCTGATTGGGAAGAAAGAGGAGGGTTTTATAGTACGGATATTCATAACTCTACAGATGTTGGTCATGAGTGGCCCTTTGTTGTGAAAACTAATCAGGAAGGACATGTTTCTCTTGATTTTGAATGGACTGAGACATTGCCTTCTGATTGGAATTTGCTTCTTGTAGATAAGGTGCTAAAGTCAGTAGTGGACTTAAGGTCTAATTCAACATACAGTTTTGCATGTGCATGTGATGAAGATGGAAGGGATTTTGTTATTATTACTGGCCCTCCATCTTACACGCAGGAAGTAATGAATGATTATAATGTTCTCCCCACAGACTATGAGTTGTCACAAAATTTTCCTAACCCATTTAATGCGGTTACGACTTTACGTTTTAGTTTGCCTGAAGAAAGTTCCGTTTCAATCACCGTCTATGATTTGCTAGGAGAAAAGATTACGATTCTTTCAGACCGTATGATATATGGTGCTGGTAATCATGCAATTATATGGGATGGTCGAGATTATAATGGCAAACTTATGTCCACTGGAGTATACTTTTATAGAATGGAGGCATTCAAAGGTGGTAAAGCGATTTATCAAAATGCACGAAAACTTATTATGTTAAAATAGTGGAATTACAGATCAATTTTTTATAAAAATCAATCTTCAAGAAATAAAAAGAGCCTTTGAAAAGGCTCTTTTTATTTGAATTCTGGTTTGCTCTCCTCACTTCCCCAATGTATTTTCTTATAACACTAAACTCATGAGATTTAAACAAATAATAGTTATTCTCCTTGTTATTATATGTTTCTTGCTGGCATTTAAACCCGCAGCTACTGAATTTGGTAAGATTACCCTACCTCTCGGGATAGTAGAAGTTCAATCATCTGGTGGAAATAACTGGGTAAGAGCAAAAGTTCGTCAACCTGTATTTGCTGGAGACAAGGTTAGAACAAAACCTAAATCACGTGCTGAGATTACATTGAATGGGGGGGGAAAAGTTCGTATTGCTGAGAATTCCGAACTTGAATTATCTGAAGCTAGTGTTACTCCTATGAAAAAAGATTTTAATGCTAATCTTAATAAAGGGAAAGTATGGGTTGCTGCTACGGCCGCTTTTGGCGAAAAAAAGAATGTTGCGGTTAGAACTCCCACAGCTGTGGCCGCTATTCGCGGAACAAAATATCGTGCAAATGCTGGAGAAAAAGAAAGTCAAGTATTAGTTTACGAAGGAAAAGTAGATATTAACACACCTGAGAATTTGTCCAAGATTCGACAAGAAGATATTCAGCAACGACAACAGCAGGGTGGGGCACCAAAATTTTCTCTTAAGCCAGTTCAAACGATTCAAGCTCCCACTCAAGTTGCTGGACCATTCGAAGTAACTCTGGAGGAGTGGATTACTCTTGTAGAAGGTATGCAAATTAACCTTCGAGCTGATGGGAAATACCATATGTTTGAATTCGATAAAGAAGCAGACGCCCAAGATACTTGGGTCCAATGGAATAAAGAACAGGATAACTAGAAACAAACTTTTTAGTAGAAGATGGAGATTCTTTTTTGTTAATATTAGGATCTTCTTTTTTTTAAGCTTTTAAATATATTTATAATTATGCCTGAAATATTAAAACGTATTTTGATAGGGGCCTCTATCGGTTTAGGTGTTGGAATTGCTGTAGGTTGGGGGACATATCAAATTGGGTTTATCAATAATTTATTGAATGGATATGAATTTCAATCTTATGATGCTAGAATGCGTGCTCGAGTAGTGGGAGTTGAAGAGCAATCTATAGATGATGTAGTTATTATTGATATAGAGCAAGAATCAGTCAAACCTATAGAGCAAGGGGGGTTGGGGCGATATTTCAATTGGCCTCAAGCTTTTCATGGGAAGCTCATAGATGTGGTCACTAATTCTTTGCAGATTCAATGGAACCAGCCTGAAGGTGATGTAATTCCAGATTATTATCAAGTTTTCCGTCAAGCGCAAAATGAAAATAATGCTCAGTTTGAATATATAGGTGATGCCTATGATATAATGTTTGTTATATCAGGTAGAAAAAAATGGGAAGGCTATAGTTTCGCTGTTGTACCCATATACTCAGATGGTTCCACTGGAGAGGTTTATTTTATTGAATCGGCAAGTCTTATTGAACCGAAAGCTCTGTTATTTGATATAATTTTTGATCCGGAAAATACATATAATTATGATTTGGTAAATGCTATGAATTCTGTTGCTCCTCCTTCAGATGAATCCATTGCTTGGGAAACAGAAAGATTCCTATTAGAAAATGATCCGACGCGTTTCGTAGATGCAACAACCAACAGTGGAAAAACATACCACGCACTGGTTTTTGAACAAGAAGACTCACTTAATTTTCTTTACAGGATGGATTCAGAACCAGAGGGTTATGATAGACCTGACCATACAATTCAAATTCCTCTAGAAGATGCGGTTAAGCTTCCGACGGGTGACCGTATGGGGAACACCTATGTTGAGTTGCTTTCAGCTGCCAAGCGAAATGGAAGTGCTAATTTTCCCCAGGATGAGGATGGCATTATTCGTAGAGCTCCGACCGCAATCTATTTTGAAGGACCTCAGCACGTTTACCCTTCTTTAGTTATGGCTGCGGCGATGGATATACTTGGTATACCCTCTGAAGGTTTTGATTATGATTTTGAAGAGAACCTCCTCCGGCTTTCTGATACTACTGGAACAGTAGTTAGAGAAATCCCTATTGATGATGCAGGTCGTATGTTTGTGAATTATTATGGACTATATAAAACATTTTATTATTTGCCGTATATGTATTGTGTTAATCCTGACATGCTTCCACCAGATTACTGGCAAGATAAAGTGGCTTTAGTTGGTGCATCCTTACCAGGTTTAATGGACTTAAGAAATACTCCAGTACAGGAAACTTTTGCGGGAGTAGAGATTCATGCCAATGTTATGCAGTCTATATTACAAAATGAATTTGTTTCATCGACTAGTGATAATACGAATCTAATTACAATTATGATTTTAAGTGTTCTATTAGGTTCAATCGTTAGTATACCTTCAAGACCTCTTTGGTCTTTACCCATACCTATACTAGGTATAGTAATCTGGATTGTTTTTACTTACAGTCAGTTTTTTGGTGAACTAATCATGTGGGATATTGTCCGTCCCGTAATTGCTATGGGCGGGAGTTATCTGGGGTTTTTTCTCTATAATTTTCTGATAGCTGAAAAAGATAAACGTTTCTTAAAAAATACTTTTGGAACTTATATCTCACCTGAGCTCATTGATCAAATGTATGAGAATAAAGAAGAGCCTCAATTAGGCGGTAACGAGGGATATCATACAGCTTTTTTCACTGACATTCAGAGTTTTTCTGCTTTTTCAGAGAAACTTTCAGCTTCAGATCTTGTTGAATTATTAAATGATTATCTTACTGAGATGACAGATATTTTGTTAAATAATAAGGGCACTTTAGATAAATATATTGGCGATGCTATTGTTGCGTTTTATGGTGCTCCTGCTCCTGTAGATGATCATGAATACTGGGGATGTCTTACAGCAATTAATATGCAGAAAAGATTAGCTGAACTACGAGAGAAATGGCAAGGAGAAGGTGATAGATGGCCTGAAATAGTTCATAATATGCAAAACAGAATAGGTATAAATACAGGCTCTATGGTTACAGGTAATATGGGTTCCTCTATGCGTATGAATTATACAATGATGGGGGACACAGTTAATTTGGCAGCGAGGTTAGAAGCATCTGCGAAACAATATGGAATTTATATTCAGGTAGCTGATGAAACTTATAAGTCATGTAAGGATAAGTTTATATGGAGGGATCTTGATTTTGTGATCGTTATGGGAAAGACTGAGCCAGCGCAGGTATTTGAACTCATAGCGGTTAAAGATGATATGCCCCCTGGCTATGATAAACTTCTTCCAGCTTATCATGAAGCCCTCCAATTATATCGTAATCAAGAATGGAAAAAAGCTATCGATGCATTTAATACTTCTAATGAACTTGAAGATATGTTTCCTGGGAGAAAAACAAACCCAAGCAGAATATATATCCCAAGATGTGCACATTATTTGAAAAATCCACCTGGTGACGATTGGGATGGCTCATGGGCTCTTACTAGCAAATAAAGTTCATTGTAAAAGTTGTAAAAGCAACAAAACTATATATGGTGAAAATCTAATCTTATGAATATCAAATAGTTTACAGGTCAAGTTTTCCTATTTTATGTTTTCTGATAATAGTTTTTACCATATCATCAACATTTGAAAATCCAAGGTCCTTTGCAACACGACTTAACTGCCTAGAAATAGCAATTTCTTTTTTTGGGGACAGCACTTTTACTTTAGGTCTACCTCGTTTTTTAGTCTTTGTTGCCACGACAACCTTTTTAGGTCTACCTACTTGACCTTTTGGGCGAGCAGACTTTTTCTTTTTCGAAACAGAAGATTTTCTAGATAAAAACTTTTCTATTTTTTCAAGATTTTTTCCCCGAGGAGCAATTTTGCCGTTTTCCCAGTTGACTATACTGGGTAAGCTCACTCCTAAATTGGAAGCTAACTCTTTTTGTGTTAAGCCAAGGTTTTTTCGGCGCTTTTTAATTGGAAGTGCCATAACATTGCTCTCCTGTTTCTTGTTCTCTTTTTTATGAAAAGGTGAATAATTAAACATAATATTGGAATTTAATATTATAATAATAAAACTTAAAGTGTCATTAAATCAATAAGAAGAATAATAGTATATTTTTTATTTTGTTTCGAAAAATGAAAATTAGGATTAACAGAAATCTAATTACTTAAATAGAATTAGGTCTTAAACTTTATAAAAATTAGAAAGGAAAATTATTCTATGAATAGAACAACTTTAATTTTTCTTTTTGCTATTTCAGAAACAGTTACAGCCTCATCTGGCAACATTAAACAAAAACCGAATGTAGTTTTTATTTTAACAGATGATCAAGGATATGGAGATCTCGCATGTCATGGAAACCCCCATATCAAAACTCCAAATCTAGATAAATTGTATAGAGAGAGTTTAAGATTTACAGATTTCCATGTTTCTCCTTTTTGTTCTCCAACAAGAGCTCAACTACTTACTGGTCGTTATCCACAGAGGACTGGTGTGTGGCATTCAATAAAAGGCCGATCTTTAATTCATCGTGATGAAATAACAAGTGCTGACATTTTTAAAAACAATGGATACAATACAGCCATATTTGGAAAGTGGCATCTAGGAGATAATTATCCTTTTCGTCCCCAAGACCGTGGTTTTGAAGAAGTATTGGTTCATGGAGGAGGTGGCATAGGAAATACATCTGATTACTGGGCTAATGATTATTTTGATGACACTTATTATCACAATGGTAAACCAAAAAAATATAAAGGATATTGTACCGATGTGTGGTTTGATGAAGCAATAAAATTTATTGAAAAGAAAAAGGACGAGAGATTCTTTGTTTTCTTATCAACTAATGCTCCACATTTACCATACGTGGTTTCTGAAAAATACAAAAAATTGTATACTGGAATTGAACCTGGCCTGTTAGAATTTTATGGAATGATAACTAATATAGATGACAACATCGGTAGGTTAAGAAAAAAACTTAAAGAACTAAAACTTGCAGAAAATACCATTTTTATTTTTATTACTGATAATGGAAGTAGTCGAGGAGCTAAAGTCTATAATGCTGGAATGAGGGGAACAAAAGGCTCAGAATGGGATGGGGGCCACAGAGTACCATTTTTTATGTACTGGCCTAATGGAAATATAAACTCAGGTAGAGATATTAATATTTTAACAGCTGGCATGGATCTGCTTCCAACTTTAGTGGAATTATGCAATTTAAAAAGGACGAAACATCCAAAGTTTGATGGTATGAGTTTAGTACCTCTTATTAATGGTGGGGTTAATTCATGGAAAGAGAGGACAATTGTAATCGACAATCAAAGAGTCAGCTATCCAATAAAATACCGTAGAACTTCTGTAATGACTGATCGATGGAGATGGGTTAATGGAAAAGAATTGTATGATATTAACAAAGATCCAGAACAATCAAATAATGTCTCCCCTTATTTTCCTGTCGTGGTTGAGAAGCTAAGTAAGATTTATGATATATGGTGGGAAGATGTTTATCAAAGCACAAAGAAAAAATATGAAATCATTGTTGGGTCTGATAAAGAAAACCCTTCTTTTATAACGTCTCATGATCTTCATGGAGGTGCTGTATGGAACCATGATCAGGTACTTGCTGGCAAAAAATGTGGAGGCTATTGGGAGATATTTGTTGAAACAGATGGAATGTACGATATAAGTCTTAGAAGATGGCCAAGAGAGTTTAATTTTCCTATTACATCTCAACCTCAAGTACCGGTAGATCTAAAAGATTTTTTTTATTTTTCTTCTAGTTCATCCTATGCGTCTACAAATGATAAAAGTAAAAAGATTTCTGCTACTCAAGCGCAGTTAAATATTGCTGGTCAACATTTAGTTAAACATATTCCAGATAATATTTTAGGAAATGCTGGAATTAATTATGACATAACGGAAAATGGAGAAATAACTGCAGTGAACTTTCGCCTCCGTTTAATGAAAGGAAGCACTAAACTTAGTGCATGGTTTGTAAACGGAAGAGATGATGGGGATATAGCAGGGGCTTATTACGTATATATAACAAAGTTATAAATTCTATTCTTAAATATTTTTAATAGATTTTATGGATTGATGTTTATGACGCTTAAAAAAGAAAAGGAGATAGCATGAGTATATCAAAGCTAATTATATCTTTTTGTTTATTCTTTGCTGGTATTTTATCTGCTGGGGACAAAGAAGATATTGTTAATCAGATTATTGCTGAGAATAATTATGCAAATAAAAACAATAGAACTATGGATATATATTCAAAAGATGGAGCTCTAGAGTTCTGGTCAAGTGGAGGGCTTTTGAATAAGGTTGGAGCAGAAGGTAGGATTAATGAATTTGACAGCTTTAATATGAATGTTAAACATGTTGAAGTAGTTATTCTTGTTCCAAAAAAGGCAGCGGTAGCGATGTATTATTCGGAAGGTTCAATGACTCCTGAAGGTGCTAATCCGGTAAGC
Source organism: Fidelibacterota bacterium (assembly GCA_002715465.1). The sequence goes on from PAYY01000022.1 coordinate 18,809, forward strand.
CATTATTTGACACGTGTTACACAGGTATTTGTTAAAGAAAACGGTGAGTGGAAAGTGAGAGCTTCTCATTGGTCTCCCATTATCGGAGGAGCTGGTACTAGTCAAACGGCTACGAACTGAATTACCCTAGCACAACTGATACGTATTTTGATATGACGAGAGCCCCCCTTAGTAAAAAAAGGGGGGGTGTGGCAAGTGCGCCAGGGAGGAATCGAACCCCCAACCAATGGATTAAGAGTCCGTTGGTAAGTTTACTTTTGTCGAGAATCTTTTAAAATAAAAATATACTTTGGGTACACAATATTGGGTACACACCCCCTTATTTTGGCGTATGGTAGCGTTGCTAATATTTCTAAGAATCCTCGTCAATTATAAACGCAAATATAATCCACCAAACAA